>CAZWCA010000052.1:3582-6782 GCA_964632255.1 uncultured Smithella sp.
CCCGGAACAGGCTTATCCTTAATAGCTAAATATATGTTTCTTTTCACGGATAAGAACAGGGTCAACAAGGAGAACGATCTTGCAAGCGGGACACTGATAATGTAACTGGCCGGAAACATGATTGCGGCCGACCTGTTTGAATATTTTCAAGGAACCGTTATTTTCCAACCCAGGCATTTTTAATATGCCCTCAACTCCGCAATATATACAAGTTATTGATGTCATGATTTTTTATCTACCTCATTGCTATCGCTTTTTAAAATTTCCCCCCAAATGGTTTGGGAATGAAAAAATTTTATTCTGATTTATATTTAATTTTGAAAGCAGACAATGAGAAGAAAAAATAAGCAAACCGGCAGGTAAAATATACCAAATGTTAAATTTTTAAGTTTTTCGCTAGGTTTCTTATTATCCGAATTGAATAATCGCCATTTGCGGTTCATTTTTTGCCAAAAATTCAATGTTAATTTTACAACGTTTTCAGGAAAACTGAATTGAGTAATGAGAGGGAGGATAAAGGGGCGCACAAAATAATTGAATTATTTCCAGTGCGCCGGCAGGCGTGCACATTGCACGCCTCGCCTTCGACCTTTTTCAGTGCAGTTTAAAATTTGTTTATCATCCTTGCTGATGCATTATTTTTTCTTCTCATCCTTTTTCTCCTCGGCATAAAATTCCTTAAGACGTACCGCCATTTCCTTGAGTTGCTTGTCGACCAGGAAATTAACTGAGCCCTCAGGATAAGTACCGTCCTTCTGTCTCTCGCCTGCAGGAACACCGGTTAATATTTCAATTCCCTCATCAATAGTTTTCGCCGAGTAAATATGAAACAGCCCTTTACGGACATTTTCCACAACCTCTTCACGGAGCATGAGGTTTACAACATTTTGATGCGGAATTAGTACGCCCTGGTCACCGGTCAATCCTCTCGTCTGGCAGACTTTGAAGAAACCTTCAATTTTCTGGTTAACGCCGCCGATCGGCTGAATTTCACCTTTTTGATTTACCGATCCGGTGACTGCCAGGTTTTGTTTTATCGGAATATCGGAAAGGCTGGAAAGAATGGCGTATAACTCGGTGGATGAAGCGCTGTCTCCTTCCACGCCTCCGTAGGACTGCTCAAAACAAAGGCTGGCGGAGAGAGACAGAGGTTTGTCCTGAGCATATTTCCAGCCGAGATAGCCGCCAAGAATCATAACGCCTTTGTTGTGGATCGGTCCGCTGAGCTCCGACTCCCGCTCAATATTGATAACACCCCCGCGTCCCAGGAAGGTTTTTGCAGTTATCCTTGATGGCTTGCCGAACATAATGTCGCCGATGGAATAAATGCTCAAGCCGTTAAGCTGCCCGACGACAGCGCCGTCAACGTCAATCATGATTGCGCCGCGAGTTATCATTTCCAGCATTTGCTCATCGGCCAGGTTATGCCTGAATAGTCTTTCATCGATTGCTTTTTGAACGTGGCTGGCGGAAATATATTCGGCATTTTCCTGCCCTGCCCAGTAATTGGCTTCTTCAATCCAGTCTTTGACCAGAGCGAATCTTGATGATAATCGTTCCTGGTCGGCTACCATTCTGGATGAGTATTCAATAATTTTGGCAACACCGCTGGCGTCGAAGTGTTTGGCTTCGCACTCTTCACAGCAACCGCCGAGAAAGGCGGCGTAGGCTAGTATGTTATCCGTTGTTTTTTCTATTTCGTGGTTAAAATCGGCTTTTATCTTGAATATTTCCCAAAAATCTTCATCATAAACGGAAAGCAGTTGATAAAGTATGGCGTCCCCGGTCAGAATGACCTTGACTTTGAGCGGCATCGGTTCTGCTTTTAAGCCCTGAGGCGCAATGAGACCGAACTGCTCATACGGATCTTCTATTCGGGCCTCTTTATTTTTTATGGCTCGCTTCAGCGCCGGCCAGACTCCGGGATTCATCAACACATCCATAGCGTTGAGAAGCAAATAACCGCCATTGGCTTTTTCCAGGGCTCCAGCCTTAAGCATCGTATGATCGCTGATATAACCGCCGAGTAGAAACTTTCTTTCAATCTTCCCGAAAATATTGCCGAAATTCGGATTACTCTCGATAATCACCGGAGCTCTCTTCATTTCGCTGTTATCAACAAATACGTTTACATCGAACTGAATAAACGGGTTTTTGCCTCCCATAACCTGGCTTACCGGAACCTTAAATATCGGGTGTATAGGTTCTTCAGTACTTTTAAAGATTTCGAGTTTATCAAGAATATAGGTTTTAAGATCGCTTAGATACTGTATTATCTTCGGACATTGAGCATATTCTGCAAACAAAGGATTGAACTTACCGGAGACAGTATAATCTCCTATTTCTTTATCCGATTTTTCCAACCGATCCATAACCTCTATTTGAATGTTGCTGGCCGCTTCCAGGTTGGCCTGCAATTTCTTACGCAGCTCGGCCTGTTTTGACTCAAGTTCATTTCTGGTTGGCTCATCCAGAGACAGAAATTCCTGTTGCTGCATTGGGCGATCCCCCTTCATGGGGATAAAAACGATACCGGCGGGAGTCATCTGAAGGGTGAAGCCCTGGCGAAGAGCCTCACTGGACACATTCTCAAATAATTTCTGTTGTTCTGACTGAGTTTCATCAATAATTTTTTGCCGCTGGTTTTTGTATTCTTCGCTGGAGAAGGTCTGACCCAGCCCCTGCCGGACTTTATTGAGCAATTCGGCAATTTCATCCCGGAATACCTTGCCCTTTCCCTGCGCCAGACTGACTATATAAGGATTGTCCGGATCCTTAAAATTGTAAATGTAGCACCAGTCTTCCAAATGGAATATTTCGCCCCGTGCCTCCTTTTCCTTAATAAGTTTTTCAATGTAAGTCTTAACCATTGATGTCTTACCGGTTCCGGTAAGACCGGCTACATATATATTATATCCGGAATTGGTTATATTTAATCCCATCTCTACAGCTCTTATTGCGCGGTCCTGTCCGATAAACTCCCGAAGCGGCGACAGGTCTTTGGTGCACGCGAAGTCAAACAGCTTGGGATCACATTCCCAGCGCAGCTTTTCTACGGGTACCTCATATTTTTTTAAATCCATACACGTCTCCTTTATAATTTCGAAATTTATTAAACTTCTCAGGCAGGCTGTCGAAAAGGACAACTGTGTTAGTAGGGTTCATGGCTCAGTTTATGCGATTTCCAGTATACATTTTTA
>CAZWCA010000052.1:6882-19158 GCA_964632255.1 uncultured Smithella sp.
TATCAATTCCCAGCCTGATATAGCTGAAATTTATGTCCAATTTTGGTTAAACTCCTTTCAGCCATTAGTAACTTTCGTCAACGGGGTACATAAAAAACTTATGTAAATCACTCTTGACCTGCAGATTGTATCTTCTATATATTCACTTAATTTTAATTCAACAGGAGGAAATAATATGTCGGAACTTGTCCGCTTCGGGGTATCGCTGGAAAAGGGGCTTCTGGAGAGATTCGACGACCTGATTCATCAACGCAAATATACCAACCGTTCGGAGGCGCTCCGGGACATGATTCGCCAGGAACTGCTGAAACAGGAATGGGAGGCAGGCGGTGACGTGGCCGGCGCCATTACATATATCTACGATCATCATACAAGGGAATTATTAAGTAAAATTACTGACATACAACACGACAGCCAGGATCTGATCATCTCTACCCAGCATATTCATTTGGATCATAATCATTGCCTGGAGATTGTCGCCGTCAAAGGCCGCGTAAAAAAGGTTATGAAACTCGCTGATTCCCTGAAATCTATCAAGGGTATTCAACACTGTGCCCTTAGTATGACTGGTACCGGTAATGAAAAAAAATAGGTTTTAACGAAATCACATTGGAAGATTATCTTGCCGGAATTCGGATCGGCCGTGAATCACTGGAATTACGTTGCCGGCAGGAAATGCTAACCTGCTTATGCGGTTAAGAAGGCACTTTCCCGCACTGATAAATTCTTTATATTCCTTTTGAAGTTCAGGAAAAATCAAAGAAATAATTAGTGATTCATTTTGTGATCGATTGATTTATCAGCAAGCAGTGGTATGTTTTTTACCATTTGCGGTATCTTGTCTGCTTTTGTATTTAATGGTATTGTTTTCGCCAAAAATTAAATTATGTGAAGATATTCATTACGATAAATGGAAAAAGGAGTGAAATTACATTGATTAAATTCCGGCAGGTTTTGTTTTTTATTCTGGGGCTTCTTTTGGCTCTGATTATCGGTTCTCCGGTCTTTGCCGAGGAGAATATTGCTGCATATCCTATTTTGCCGCCGAATTATTCATCAATCAGAGTCTTCGACAGTCAGGGAAGCTTCGTTGGCCGCATTCTAACGGCAAATAGATACTGGGTTACTATCGATCAAATTCCTGTTTTTCTGCAAAACGCCCTCATTGCCGTCGAGGATGCCCGTTTCTATGAGCATGGCGGGATTGATATGCGTGGAATTGCACGGGCTTTGGTGCATGATGTAATGAAAAGGAGAATGGCCGAAGGAGGCTCGACCATTACCCAGCAGCTCATTAAAAATAAATATACCAAAGCGGAAAAGACTATTTCGCGCAAGGTCCAGGAAGGGCTTCTGGCTATAGAATACGAACAGAAATATACAAAGAAACAGATTCTGGAAATGTATTTCAACGAAGTCTATTTCGGGAACGGGGCCTGGGGCATCGCTCAGGCGGCACGCCTCTATTTTGATAAGAATCCCCGGGAGTTAAATGAAAATGAATGCGTCCTTCTGGCCGCTGTTCCCAAGTCTCCGAATGTTTATAATCCTTTAGGAAAAGCGGCGATGATCGGCAAGCGTAAAAACCTGATTCTTGAGCGAATGACGAAGTTGAACATGATAACTTCAAGGCAGGCAAAAAAGCTTCGCGCAACGCGCGGTTCGGTTACTAAAACAGGAGAAGCACCGTCTTATCTGTCCCATGTTCGTTACAAGCTGATCGAACGCTATGGAAAGGATATTGTTGAACAGGGCGGCCTGGACGTTATTACTGCCATGAATTTGCCGATGCAGCGGCTGGCGGAAAAAACCCTGCAAAATGGGGTTCGGGCTATTTCACCCCAGCTTCAGGGAGCTCTGCTGGCTCTTGATCCGAATACGGGAGATATTCTTGCCGCCGTTGGAGGAGTTGATTTTGCCAGGAATCCTTATGACCGGACTTTCTTTGCCAAGCGTCAGCCGGGATCAGCAATTAAACCTCTGATTTATGCCGCCGCCCTTGAAAAGGGTTTTACGGCCAGTACAATCTTTAATGATGCACCGGTATCCTATGATTGGGGTAACGGCCAAATGTGGTCACCCCATAATTATGGGGGAGATCAATACGGTGATTTGAGTTTGCGGCAGGCTCTTGCCTACTCGAACAACGTCATTGCCGTGAAGCTCCTGAATGATATTGGAGTTCCCTATTTTGTCGATTTTGCAAACCGGATTGGCTTACCTTTACGTTCTCCCAATTATCTTTCCTTGGCCCTGGGCACTGAAGAAGTAACTTTACACGATCTTGTTTCGGTCTATTCCTCGTTCGCCAATGGCGGTATGCGGCCCCAGTCCAGAATGATCCTTCGAGTATATGATCGTAATCGCCGGGCCTGGACGGAAACACCACCCGTTGTTACCTCCGTTCTTTCCCCGGCCACGGCTTATGTGACGACGCAAATGCTCCGGGATGTCCTAACCTATGGTACGGCCAGGTCTCTGAAAAGTTTCAGTCTTAAACGGCAGGCGGCCGGAAAGACCGGTACCACCGACGATTACCGCGATACCTGGTTTATCGGTTATACTCCGCAAATTATAACAGGAGTTTGGGTGGGATATGACAGGCCCAGGCCGGGAGGGCCGGGGTTTACAGGCGGCGCCATCTGCGCCCCTATCTGGGGACGTTTTATGCGCGGTGCTTTGGCAGCCAAACCGGTTGTCGACTTTTCACAGCCTGAAACTGTTATTTCCGCTCTCATTGATCCGGCAACAAATCAGCTTGCAACATCTTTATGCCCCACTAAGCGGAGAGAGTTCTACGTTATGGGAACTCAGCCTTTAATACCGTGTCAAAAACACGGAGGTGAGGCGATCGAACCGGCCATTCCTATGCCGGCCGTACCAATTACGCCGGGTATTCCTCCGGTTCCTCCTGCTCAAGGTCAGGTTCCGGCTCCTTCAATATCGCCACCTGACAAGGAGGACTTGAAGGTTAATCCTTTGCAATAAGCGGCCCGGCGAACCATGCAAGGATTTGGACTTTGCCCTTGTCATTAACATTTTTTGCGTTTAGGAAACAATATTCGTTGATGAACGTAATATTGAAAAGATATGAGGTGTGAATATCAATGTCGCAAAACACATACAGTGAAAGATCCGGTTCCTGGTATCGGCACAAATGCCATATTCAACCACTGCCCGGATTTCCGTGGTCCGGCAGATTTTCTTCATTTAAAGAGTTGAAGGAATATTTCGACGAAGACAGGCTGACCTGTCTTCTTTGCGGCAGGGATTTCAGTAATTTAGGCAACCATGTTTCCAGCGGCCACGGCATAACGACGGATGATTACAGACAGCGGTTTGGAATACCCTGGACATATGGATTGGCGGGAAAAAGATTTCGCAATATATCATCAAGACGTCTCACGAAGTTGCGAAAAGCCGGCAAGGTCCCGTATGCGCCGTCGCCGGAGCACATTAATGAACTGAAAAAAATGTCCAGGAAGCGCCGTCCGTTTGTTGAAGCTTCACGCAACGACAGCCTCGACAAATTACTAAAACTGCATGGGCGGAAAGAAAAATGGAAGGCGGAAAATTTTGAAGAATTTCTACGCCGCGTCGCCTCCGGACGGACATTGGCGGAAGTCGGGCGGGATAAAGATATGCCGCACAGTCAAACATTCCTCAAGTATGCCGCCGCCAACGAGAAATTCAAAAAAAGATATGAAAAGATATGGAAAAATTTACCTTATAGCGTTCAAGTCCGCGCCAACAAGCTTGGTGAAAAATTTGAAAAGGACGTAATCAGGCTCCGGCGGCGCGGGTATACCCATGCGGAAATAGCGTCAGACCTGGGTGTAAAAACCGCTGCGGTACGCCAAAGGTGGCATACGCTCAAGAAGCGGGGTAAATTGGAATCAATCTAAGTTGTCTAATTTCCGCCCGCAAAGGTAAATATTCATATTCGTTCATACTTTTTACATAATTTACCGCACCGGGTACCCCTAATTTTTCCCGAACATTGAATGCTCAAAGCCACACTCCGTATCGCTCAAGAATCTTTCATGCAATATCGACCCCGTCATGGAGCACGTCCGGATCATGCCGGGTGACATCTCACATGCATATGCCGAACCGGTGTGTTGGCGGAGGAAGGAAAGGGCGATATTTGCCGTTATGCAAAAGTTCAGCAGACGGGCATCCGGAAAACAGATCATTCTCGGCTGTCATTGCAAAAGGCGCAATGAGTGAAGCACGTTGTCATTTAGCTGCAACTGCATGTTTTTTCTTGCATTCTTTTTTTGATACTGTATTATTCGCGAGGCGTATAAATAATCGGAAAATTTTGTTTGAAGGTTAGAAACCTGCAGTACTGATATGTTTTTACTTTCCGTAGAGAAGGGAGAAACTTATGGTAACAATAGCTGAACCTCAGTACGTCCGAAACCAGCTCTATTTAGTCCCCCTCGCATTGCTTCAGTCCGACCCGGCCCAACCCAGGAAATATCTGGACCCCGCAGCCCTTGATGAACTGACCGCCTCCATCGCCCAGCACGGTGTTCTGGAGCCGATCCTTTTTCGTGAGGCGCCGGACACAAAGCTCCTTTACATTGTAGCGGGTGAACGCCGGTGCGCGGCCGCTCGCAAAGCCGGTCTGACCGAGGTTCCCGGAATCCTTGTCGACAGCCCGAATCATGCGGAATATGCCGTAATCGAGAACATCCTGCGCCAGGGTCTTGATCCTATCGAGGAGGCGGAGGCCTACGACGCTCTCATCAAGGGCAAGAACTACACCCAGGCTGATCTGGCCAAAATCATCGGCAAATCCGTAGTTACCGTCTCCGAAGCTATTTCTCTTACCAGGCTTCCTCAAGAGATTCGGGACGAATGCCGTAATGATCCCACGGTACCCAAGAAGGTATTAGTGAAAATTGCGCGGAACAAACAGCAGCGGAGCATGTTGACGGCCTATCATAAGTACAGGGAGGCCCAGGCCAAAGCGGCCGCACCTGCCACGCGAACGAAGCGCCCGCCCACAGAATCCCTGATAGCCACATTGGAAGTAACTGAGCAAAAAGTCGAAGCTCTGGATATGAATGCCCTGTCAGCGAGCGATTTGACATCCATTTTGGAGACAATGACAACCCTGAAAAATCTTTTGGAACAAACCATCGCAAATGCGCCGACGCCACCAAAAAAGAAATTAGCATGAAAATGAAAGGCTGCTCGGTTGATTGCTTAATAATAACATGCGTATAACCGACTTCGGCGCGCCGAAGTCGTGGGTGCGGGACAGGACAGGGTTTTACGGGGATCAGTTCAAGATGCAGTAAGAAGGGCTTTTACAGAGTATAAAAGTGGATGGTTCAATCAGCATGATTGAACCAGCTATAAGAAATGTGCAAGAACAAAACTGGTCTGAATTATTGAAGGAAAAAGGATGGAGATAAATCTGAACAACCTATTGCCAAAAGCAGCTATTAGTTTGGCTGCATATTTAGAGAAGATATTGCCATCATTGTCCCCCGATTGGTGGAATGAGACCGTAGTCAATGTACTCTCATTTCAACAGCAACGACGGATTAAAGATGGAGCGACTCATTCCTTGGCTGCACTAGACCTTGCCGCGCTACTTCGAGTACTCGACCAGAACTGGTACCGGATATCCAACAAATGGGGCCTGACATCGGAGGCACGCCATTTCGTCAAGGAGATGCAGACAATCCGCAACAGGTGGGCGCATGCGACCACCGAAGGTTTTCCAATCAATGATGTGTATCGTGATCTGGACACCCTGCAACGACTTGTTACTGTCATCGGGGCCGATGATGCTTTGGTTCAAGAGGTGCGATCCTCAAAGACGTACATTCTCGCTAAAGAATTGGAATCATCCACCAAAGGTAAAGACATTGCTCCCGAACCTTCTCAGGTCGCTAACGAGAATGGCACTGAGTTTGAACCTGGGCAGATCGTTTCTTTCAAGTCAAATCCAGCCATCCGAGGTGCAGTGATTTCAATCCTACCGGGAAAGCCGGAGAACCGCTTCAAGGTTTTCGTGGCCGGCGAGGTTCAGACATACTATGCGACTCAATTACAGGCTGAAGATATTGGGAACGACAAGGCCGAGTTTTTGCCCTGCGAACAGTTTCATTCCTACCTCACCGCCCTGCAAATCAGGTATCCCGGACTATCAACGCTCTATTCACTCAATGCCGCCCGTGTTGATTTCATTCCTTATCAGTTCAGACCCGTGCTGAAATTCATCAGGTCGGACCGCCCGCGACTACTGATCGCCGACGGTGTGGGCGTGGGCAAAACTATTGAAGCGGGGCTCATCCTTCGTGAGCTGCAGGCAAGGCGTGACATCCGTTCCATTCTAATCATATGCCCACGTCCGCTGGTTACCGAGCGCAAATGGCAAAATGAGATGAAACGTTTTGAGGAGCGTTTTACTCATCTTGATGGCGGCACTTTACGGTACTGCATCAACGAGATGGATCTGGAGGGTGTGTGGCCCGAACAGTACCAAAGGGTGATTGTTCCCTATTCCTTGTTCGACGAGAATCTCCTTTACGGTTCTGGGTCGAATGGCAAGCGAAAACGGAAAAAAGGTCTTCTGGACCTGGATCCACCTCCACGTTTTGATTTTGTTATCGTAGACGAGCCGCATCATATCCGAAATCAGGACACTTTCAGCTATAAGGCGGTGAGGTTCTTCTGTGACCACGCCGAAGCTGTTGTCTTCTTGACGGCGACACCAATCCAGCTTGGAGGTCATGACCTTTTTGTTCTTCTTAATACACTACGCCCCGATCTTGTAATCGATCCGGAGAGTTTCGAGCACATGGCGGAACCAAATTCGTTCATTAATCAGGCAGTATCCTTGGTGCGTGCACAAGAACCCGAATGGCCTGCTCGGACATTTGAGGTTCTCAACCAGGCGGCGGCTACCGCCTGGGGCCAAGCCATTCTAAGGCACAATCCCGACTTCATTAGGATACGTTTCATGCTTGAAGAAGGTAATGTCACAAATGAAGAGCGTGTACAGGTTATTACAGACATTGAGGCCATGCACACTTTTGCAGGTATCATAAACAGAACACGCCGTCGAGATATTGGGGAGTTCACGATACGAAAGCCGGAGACAGTGGTCATAACGTTTACCTCAGCCCAACAGCATCTACACGACGAACTCCTCCGGGTGCAGGCGGATATATTCAGCAGGCTTCATGGAGTTATCAACGTCAAATTTATGATGACGACGATCAGACGCCAAGCGGCGAGTTGCCTCTACGGACTTGCCCCCTTCCTTGAGGATATCCTGAGCCGGCACCTTGACGAATTGGCTTGGGAGGAAGCTGATGATTCGGAACAAGTTCCACAGGATGAGGACATCGGCCTAATCCGATCACAAATCCAAAATATCCTTGAGAGTGCACGATCTCTTGATCCCCACGATCCGAAGTTTGAGGCTCTTCGCAATATCATCCGCGACAAGCAAAGCCTACCCAACAACAAGGTGATGCTGTTCAGCAGCTTTCGACATACCCTTCGCTATCTTTACAACCATCTCAGTGCAGATGGTTTCCGCGTTGGAATGATTCACGGCGGAACGCCGGATGAAGAACGCGTCGAACTTCGGAGTCGTTTTGAGAAGCCGAGAGAGGATGGGAAGAGTCTCGACCTTCTGCTATTCTCAGAAGTCGGTTGCGAAGGTTTGGATTACCAGTTCTGTGATTGCATTGTAAATTATGACCTCCCCTGGAATCCGATGCGTGTCGAGCAACGGATAGGCCGCATTGACAGAAATGGGCAGAAAAGTGAGTGTGTAGCAATTATTAATCTGATCACGCCGGGTACCGTCGATGCGGACATCTATGAGCGTTGCCTTGTCCGCATAGGTGTGTTCAATAGCGCTCTGGGTGGCGGCGAAGAGATACTCGGTGAAATCGCCAGAGAGATTAGGAATATTGCTGAAAACTATTCATTGAGCGAAGAAGATCGAAAATCAAAGTTTCAGCAGTTGGCGGATAACAAGATTCGGTTGATACAAGAACAGGAAGAACTCGAACAGCGGCAGATGGAGCTTTTTGGTATCCGGATCCCTGAGGATCAGATGAAGAATGAGATTGAAGATGCATCGAGCTTCTGGTTGTCTCCTGTATCAATACGCAGACTTGTCACGCTCTATTTGCAGCGGATATGCGGGAAAGAGCAAGACTTCATCCTCGGCGAAAAACCCTTGAAAACGCTCCGCCTTTCACAGGATGCGCGAAACGGCCTGTTGCGCGACTTTCAGCAGCTCACCAGGCAAAATAATAATGCCTATCGGGAGTGGGAGAACTGGCTAAAAGGGGGAAATCCTCACCTACTTATAACCTTCGAAGCGGACTGTGCGACACAACATTCTGAGGCGTCATTCATTATGCCCCTTCACCCTTTGGTCAAGCAGGCCGCGATGTCGTTCGATGCAAAGCAACGAGTGGTCACCAAACTAAAGGTGCAGGCCAACGAAGTCCCTGCGGGCAAATATGAATTTGCCATTTACCAATGGCGGTTCCATGGTGTTAGGGAGGACTTGGTTCTCCGGCCAATTGCCTCATCAGATGCGGTTACACCATATCTTGGCTGCCTTCTCGAAAAGGCAGTGGATGCCGCGGTTAATGACCAAGAAAGCAGTGTTTCCCCTGTGTGGAACAAATTAGACGCGCAGCACTATAAACTGTGGTCTGAAGCTCGCGCGAAGCATCAACAACGGACGCAAAAACTAGCAGAGTACCGCAGAGAGAGCCTATCAACGAGCCACCGGGCACGGATAGCGCTTCTTGAGGAACAGCTCAAACAGGCAAGCGATGAAAAAATTCAAAGAATGCGTCAGTCACAGATCACAGCAGCTGAAGCGGATTTTGCGCGGCGAATACAAGACTTGGATATTGCCCTGGAGAGAGCGGATCTTACTGCTGAACCGGTTGCGTATGGAATTCTACAAGTTGGTTTTGGTGAACAAGATGATTGATAGTAGACGAGAGCATATTCAGAATATCCGAGCCGATTTTCAGGCAAGCCAGCGTGTTAAAGACAGCTTCAATAATGCCATTCAAGCACTTGCAAAAGACCTTTATAGCAAAGACACTCATTTTATATTCGAGTTAATTCAGAATGCAGAAGACAATGCTTATGGAGCAGTAGAACCTTTTCTTTCCTTTCAGTTGATACACAATGATCGCAATGCATCCGAAGGCTCAACTGACGTACTTATTGTTCAAAATAATGAAGTCGGTTTTTCTCCGGAAAATGTGGATGCCATTTGTGCCGTAGGCAGGTCAACCAAGAAAAAAATTCAAGGATATATCGGCGAAAAAGGAATCGGTTTCAAATCGGTTTTCCGGGTCACTTCAAACCCGTCCATTTATTCCAATGGCTATAGATTTTGCCTGCCGGAGCATGACAAAGAATCAGGTCTTGGCTATATTGTACCGCAATGGATTCCAGAACTACCAAGCAATATGTCCAATTATAAAACTGTCATTATCCTGCCGCTTGATAGAACTGATTTCAATTATGAAAAAATTCACGAAATGCTGAACGATATTCGTCCAGAAACCACCCTATTTTTATCTAAGCTTAAAGAAATTAAGATTGAATCAGATATTGGAAATCGTCTTACGATCATAAAAGACACTCACAAAATGCCTTTTGTACAAATTTTAGTTGAGGGTAAAAGAGAAGGTGAGTCTGTCTCATATGTGGATGAATTTTTGTTATGCACAAGAGTTTTTGAGAAGCCGAAAGAGATTAATCATGAGAAGCGTGAAGGAATAGAAAATCGTGAAGTGTCCATTGCATTTCCCATAAACAAAAATTGTGAAAAATCAGGAAGGATTTTTGCCTATCTGCCGGTACGTTCAGGCACTGGCTTACCTTTTCTAATCAACGCAGATTTTATATTGCCAAGTACTCGTGAGGATATTCAGGATGTTTCTTGGAATCGTTGGTTAATGAAATGTGCTGCGGAACTGGTCAAAATTGCATTACCACTTTTGAAGGAAAAAGGACTTTTAACGATTGATTTCCTAGAAGTTTTCACAAGTAAGTTAAATGAACTTGCCGAAGATAAAAAAATATGCTTTATCCGATTGTCACTGCCGTTTACGACGCACTCATGAAGGAAGATTTGCTTCCAACGAATGACGGCGCCTTTGTAAAAGCAGAATGTGCTAAATTGGCGCGTGGGTCGGAATTGAGGTCATTGTTGAAGGAAGAACAACTTCGCTCACTGTTCAAATCGAATCAGACAATCAAATGGTTATCTGCAGAGATAACACGAGATCTCACCCCCAGCCTGAGAAGATATATAATGAATCAACTAGGGGTTGAGGAAATTAGGCCTGAGAAATTTGTCGAATTGCTGACAGATGATTTTTTAGAAAATCAAAATGACAGATGGATCATAGATTTTTACTCTTATTTTTCTAAGGAAAGAGAGGAACTCTGGAAAAAGCCAGATGCATCTTTGAGAAAGAAAAAAATTATACGTTTGGAGGACGACTCTCATGTAGTTCCATTTAAGAACGACGGAACGCCGAATGCATATCTTCCATCTTTAGTAGCGACCAAATTCCCAACAATAAAAAAAAGCATTTTTGAAGATGAGGCTGCTGCGGATTTTTTGAAAAAGCTTGGAATAATAGAGCCTGATTTATTCGCTGGTATCATTGAATTCATGTTACCGAAATACACTGAAGATGGAATTGTAGTAAGTTATGAAGAAAATATTGATGATCTCAAAAAGATTAAAAAGCTGTTGGACGAGCCATTTCAAGGCAGCTCATCGAGTTCGCTGCCGAAGTTAAGAATTTTATTAGGTAAATTGGGACTTTCATCATTGGAAGATGCTTGTTCTAAGGTCGAAATAGGAAAACTCATTCCAATTTTATTAAAGATGGTACTTCCTTCTATCAGATTTCTGAAAGCTTCGAATGGCCGAAAAACCGAATATAAATCTCCTAAAGATATATACAAAAACATGCCTGAATTACATGACTATTTTCAGGACAATCCCGAAGCCTGGTTTATCTGTGACGATTATCCAGATGAATTGTTATCACTGTTCCATGAACTTGGAGTTAACGAACGGCCCAAGGTTACGAAAAGAAATGCGGATAATAATGGATCTGTGAAAATTTCAGGATCACATAGTAATCATAGAAGGGGGCTTGATGGGTACGATCCAGATATTACTGTTGATGGATTTGAATATGCCATAAGAAATCCGACAACTAAGAGAAGTGCGTTCATATGGAACACCATAGCAGTACAATATATGGGTTGCATTCGAGGAGTTGTCGAGAAATCAAGTAAAAAAACATACGAGAATAGCAAAAAGGAAACTCACGTTTCTAAATTTGGGCGTTTATTAAGTGATACTGCTTGGTTGCCAAGCCCGAATGGTAGTTTTTCAAAACCCGAGCCACTCTCATTGAATGATCTAACAACTGAATTCGAGAAAGATACACCGCGTGCCAAAGCTCTCTCACAGCTACTTGGCATGAAACAACCTGAGCGTGAACACGCTCTAGAAGTTGTAACAGGGGGCGACCCTGATCTTAAGATGCGGCTTGAGCGGTTTCTATCTGCATCGGATAACGAGCAAGAAAAAATGCTCAAGATAATCCCCCGTGAAACCCCGTCTGAACCAGCACCTTCTTTCAAAGATGGCTTGAAAAAACTTAGCCGTCTGCAACGAGGAGTGATCGAGCATAACGAGAATGAAAGCCACCCTGTGGGTAATCCTGAACGTTATCAAGAAAAGCTATACAAACAAGTAGGAAAAGGAATTGAAGAACATCGTTCAACCATTCGTAAAATCACGTTTTCTCCCCTGAGGGATTCCCCATCAAATGTAGAAGCACGCCAATTTCTTTACGAACAATACAATGGCCGTTGCCAGATAACGGGAATAACTTTCCCAAAGGCATCCAGAAATTCGGACGGTAAGGCAGAGAACTATTTCGAGGCTTGCAGTCTGCTTTCATATGTGAATGCCGATTATCTTAATGACGCTGGCAATATGCTTTGCGTCAGTGCTGATACCATGGCCAAATTCAAGCATGCGAGCGTTGAATTCCTGGAAGGCCTTGATAATGTAATCGAAATATTCAAGAAAAATGGCTCACTGGCAGAAAGCGTATCAGTAAAGATTCGACTGGCAGGCGAAGAATCCTCCATCAAATGGAGTCAGCGTCATTTTATGCGTTTGGTAGCTTTATATGAAAAAGCGTAACATATAACCAGTAT
>CAZWCA010000053.1:0-9842 GCA_964632255.1 uncultured Smithella sp.
TATTTCCCTTTGCTGCAATGACCGTGCGTTCACGTTCCTGGATGACGCGCTGATTAAAAAGACCGATTCTTTGCTGCCCATAAAGAAATCGGCATTATCCCGGAATCCCCGGACGGCTTCTATTTTCAAGTCTTTATAATTGATGATAATACGGCGGCCGGGCGTGGTTCGACAAGCTCACCATAATGATTGTTCACTTTAAGTCTGTCCTCGGCCTGTCGAAGGATTAATAATAGTGGCAGCGCTTGATTTGGAATTAGAACAATAGGATTATTCATAAATATGTGTTATAGCGAGTCAGCTTGATTACTTGAAAACCACGGGTAATCTGCTGATTTACTGAAAAGGTGTTACATGCAAGAATTTCTTGTTATTGCGGTAATTGCTCTTGCGCTTTTTTTCCTTCCCCGGCTGACAAGCCGAATGCCCGCACCGGCCTCCGTTCGCAATGACGGACTGATGTCGGCCCTCACGGGATGGATGCGGCTTGCTATCCTGGTCACAGTTTTCTGGATCGCCGGATGGGCAGCCTATCTGCAGCCGTGGAAGAGCAGCAACGCAATTGCCTTTCTTTATATCGCTTTAGGTCCTGCAGTTGCCGCCTGGGGTGCATTCTGGGTATGGTCCGGCTATAAAAAACATGACCGTTAAACTTTGCTTGCAAAAGTATTTATCGATTTAGTTAAACTTTAGGATGGGAAATTCAGGACTGAAGACCGATTATTGCAAAACATATCTTTGTGGGGAGCCGGTTTGGGCAGACACACAGGTCTACCCCCAATGTCATTGACTTAAGCCCTACAGCTTCTCACTTTTCTAAAAATCCCCCTAAATCCCCCTTTACGAAAGGGGGACTTGGAAGGTACATTTCTTAATTCAATGACATTGGGTCTGCCCCTCCATTTTACATTTATTTAATGTTAAACCGGAAAAAGCGGCAACTGGGCAAAATCTAAAGTAGCGAAATAGTCATCCACTGTCTCCGAACGGCGGATGGGAATCACTTCGCCGTTTTCCCGCAGCAGCAGTTCCGCCGAGCGGAGTTTGCCGTTATAATTAAATCCCATGGCATAGCCATGCGCTCCTGCATCATGGATGGCGATAATATCATCTCGCTGCAGTTCCGGCAAAACCCGGTCGATGGCGAATTTATCGTTGTTTTCGCAAAGCGAGCCCGTTACATCATAAATAACATCATGCGGTTTTTTCTCTTTGCCGAGAACGGTAATGTGATGGTAAGCGCCGTAAAGCGCGGGACGCATCAGATTGGCCATGCAGGCATCCAGGCCGGCGAACTTTTTGTAAGTGTTTTTAATATGCAAAACGCGGGTTATAAGGTACCCGTAAGGGCCGGTTATGTAACGGCCGCATTCCGTGTAAAGTTTAAGGGGATCAAGGCCGCCCGCTACAATTATTTTGTCATATTTTTCTTCGATGCCCCGACTCACGGCCTGAAGATCAATGCGTTCCTGTTCGGGACGATAGGGAATACCTATACCGCCGCCGATATTGACAAATTCAAAACGAATATTCAGTTTGTGGCTTAATTCAACAATAAGGTGAAACAGTATCTCCGCCGTTTCCACAAAATAACCGGCATCAAGCTCGTTGGATGCAACCATGGTATGAATGCCGAAGCGCTTAACGCCTTTATCTTTACATAATTTATAACCTTCCAGAAGCTGCTTGTGAGTGAAACCGTACTTGGCATCCTCGGGATGACCGATAATCACGTTTCCTTTTTTCAGGCGGCCGGGGTTGTAGCGGAAACAGATCAAGTCCGGCAAACCGGCATATTGTTCCAGATATTTAATATGGCTTACATCATCCAGATTAATTATCGCCCCCAGTTCTTTTGCTTTGAGAAATTCCTCCGCCGGTGTGTCATTGGATGTAAACATGATCTCATCGCCGGTAATGCCGGTCTTCTCGGCCATGATCAGTTCCGCAAGCGAACTGCAATCTGCACCGAATCCTTCCTTGTGCAGAATTTTCATGAGATATGGATTAGGAGCGGCTTTAACTGCAAAATATTCCTTAAACCCTTCATTCCAGGAAAAAGCATTTTTAAATTCGCGTGCGTTTTTCCGGATAGCCTTTTCATCGTAGATATGGAACGGCGTAGGATATTTTTCAATAATCTTTTCCAGTTGTTTTTTAGTAAAGGGCAGTTCTTTCCCCGCCATCGTATAGCTCCTTTTATCGAGAACTTATTCCAATTCCAAATCAAGCGTTACCTTTGTCGGCACAGCCTGCCCCGGTGCAGGCCGGGGTCGTCGGCTTCCTCAGCGTATGTATAATACGCCTCGTCGCCTCCTCCTCACCGCCGCGGAATTATCGATGATTTGGAAATGGAATTACAATTTTTTCAGCCAATTTGCAGAAATGGTATCCATAAGTAATTAAAGCCATAGTTTCTATAAAACACCGGCAATAAAAATCAAAAGATTTTTGCATTATTTTCCCGTAGATGTCCATATTTACACCCTTCGGTTTAATTTAGGGCGGTATGCTAACCGCAAAAATATTTTAATGCAAGGTAAATAAGTGCGGAAATAAGTGCGGAAATGGGAATGGTTAATATCCAGGCCCAGATAATATTGCCCGCCACACCCCAGCGAACGGCGCTGAGCCTTTTGGTAGCACCAACTCCGACAATAGCTCCGGTAATGGTATGGGTAGTGCTGACCGGAATTCCGCCAAAAGATGCTCCGATGATGGAGCAGGCGGCGGCTGCTTCAGCGCTGAAACCGCCGATGGGCTGCAGCTTGGTAATCTTTGTCCCCATAGTTTTAACAATGCGCCATCCGCCGAACATCGTGCCGAAAGCAATGACGGAATAGCACATGATAATTATCCAGTAGGGAATGTTAAAGCTGGAGTCGATAAGACCTTTACTGTACAGGAGAATAGCGATGATGCCGATGGTCTTCTGGGCGTCATTCATTCCATGGCCGAGAGAATAAATGGCCGAAGAAACAAATTGCAGCTTGCGATAGATTTTGTCTGAACGTGCTACATTGGAATTGCGATTGAGGTTTAAGGAAATCACCATAAAAACATAACCCAGAATCAAACCAATCGCCGGTGAAAGGACAATAAAAGCCATTGTTTTGGTAATGCCGGCCCAGACCAGCACACTTGTGCCGGCTTTGGCTATACCGGCTCCGATCAGGCCGCCGATCAAGGCGTGGGAAGAACTGCTGGGAAGGCCGTAATACCAGGTAATCAGATTCCAGATTATAGCTCCGCCCAAAGCAGCGAAGATTAATCCATTACTTATAATATCCCGATGGACAATTCCCTGTCCGATGGTATGAGCAACCTGTGTTCCAATAAAAAAGGCGGCGACAAAATTGAAAAAAGCAGCCCAAAGCACGGCATGCTGGGGGGCGAGTACGCGGGTGGAAACAATGGTGGAGATGGCATTGGAAGAATCATGAAAGCCATTAATAAAGTCAAATACCAGGGCAACAGCAACCAGAAAAATTACAAACCCCATGGAATCAAGCATGTTTTAAGACGATTCCCTCCGCAATGTTGGATACGTCTTCACACACATCCAAGGATTCTTCGATGCGTTCAAAGATTTCTTTCCATTTCATAAGCTCGATAGCATCTTCTTCTTTTTCGAAGAGATCGGCAATTATGGTTCGCAAAACTACGTCGCCGGCGTTTTCCAGCGTGTTGATCTCGACACAGGCATCCAGAATCATTTTAGCATTTTTCATATCGCGCAAGGCATGAACCATGATCTTTATTTTGCTGACCGCTTCCACTAAAATTTTCGCCTGCTTGATTATTTCATCGGCCGGCTTTTTCACTTTGTAGAGCTTGATCCGGACGGCGGCGGCCTCAATTATGTCCAGAACGCTGTCCATTTTATTGACTAAAGCGTAGATATCTTCGCGATCAAGAGGCGTTAAAAACGTCTTGTGCATTTTTTCATAAGTTCGATGAGTGATTACATCCGCTTCATGTTCCAGCTCTTTGAGTTTGGCGATTTTTGCTTCCGAAAAATCATGCCTTTCCGTCATATCCAGGAAAAAGCGGCTGCCTTCTTCTATTTTATTGGCTAATTCTTCAAACAAATCGAAAAATTGTTCTTCTTTAGGAAAGAAGCGCATTAATCAACCCTCCGGGTTAAATAAAATATCGGTATAAATGCGGTGAGAGCTGTAGCGGATTATCGGGAAAATTGCAAGGGTTTTAAGGGAAGCGTCAATCGCAGTCAGGATAATAAATTACAGTAAATCCAGAAAACCAAAACCTAAAATAATCAATGATGTTATTACATTTTTACCATAATTTCAGCTTTTCGCCAGCAGAAGATTATCCGGAGGTTTCCTGAAGGCAACTGCAACTTTCGGGCTTCTGCGCGCATGCTGCATTCTCCACGGGAGAATGTTCCGATTAATTTTCATTATTAAACTTGCGACACTCCTTCTCTAAACATAAAGTAAACAGCACCGACAAGACAAAGAGCGGCCCAGAGATAATCCAGCTTGAGCGGCTGTTTCATGTAAAGGAAAGCAAATCCGGCAAAAACGACCATTGTAATGACTTCCTGAATAACTTTTAACTGTCCCAAATTGTAATATTGAAACCCCATCCGGTTTGCCGGCACTTGTAGAACATATTCAAAAAAAGCAATGCCCCAGCTCAAAGCAATGACAATAAAAAGAGGTTTATTATTCATACTTTTTAAATGTCCGTACCAGGCAAAAGTCATAAATAAATTGGAAAAAAACAATAAAACGATTGGCTTTAGCACGTTGTCATCCTCCTGATTAAAAGTGTAGCTGAAAATTTCATCTTTGCCATACCTGATTATATCAATTGCAACAATCAAAACTAGTAGGCAAGAAGTACAAAATTTAGTAGCTTTACGTTATTCCGATATAATTAAATAATGAGGTATAAAAATGCCTGAACTGCCTGAAGTCGAAGCACTGTGCCGCCAATTGCAAAAAAAGATTGCCGGAAAGAAAATTACCGGTTCGGAAAATTACGATCCTAAACTGGCTCATGTAAAAAATCTGGCAGGCAGCACAATTGTTGAAGTAAAACGCAACGGTAAGGCTATTGAGATAATTCTCAACGATGGCAACTCTGTTTTAATCCATTTACGAATGTCCGGCAAACTACTGTTGCAGAAAGAATTGGACCAGCCCAAGTATAGCCGCTGGCGCCTTTCTCTTTCCGACAGTAATCTTTACCTGGTTGATCCCCGCAGATTCGGGACGATTAAGATTTTGCCGACAAATTCAATTCCAGCCGCAGTTGATATTATGCGGGATTTTGATGAAAAGACTTTTATCGCCAAGCACGGCCAGCGCAAAATCAATATAAAGAACCTGCTCATGGATCAAAAAGCAGTTGCCGGAATCGGTAATATTTATGCTTGTGAAATTCTGCACGCAGCCTGCATCAATCCGGAGAGGACAGCGGCCTCTTTAACCGGCAAAGAATGGAAAACAATATTCAGTAAAAGCAGGAGTATTCTTAAAAAAGCTATCGAGAAGAGAGGAACATCAATTTCCGACTGGCGTGATCTCTATAATCAGGAAGGAGAAAACCAGTTCGTACTGAGAGTTTACGGACGGGAAGGTAAAGAATGTTTCCGGTGCGGTGGAACGATCGTCAGGATCAAACAGGGAGGCAGAAGCACTTATTATTGCCCTAACTGCCAGAAATAAAAAAGTTTATCCGGTTTCCGCATACTTTTGTTCTTATAAATCGATTTCCATACCATCTACAGCGGCGGTTGTGTTTTTGAATACCCGTTTTGCCGCTTCTTCGGAATCTTTACGGTCGGACAGGGCCGGATACATTGCGGCATCGAAATGAACTAGGGCCAGAGATGCGGCCCCTGCCTCATTGGCAATTCTTGCCGCCGTCTCCGGATTCAGGTGCGGCCAGTCTTCATTGGACTGCCCGCTTTTAAAGGCGCATTCCGCAATGAGAAGATCCGCTCCCCATGATAATTTAACAGCATTTTCGCAATAACCTGTATCAGGACAGTAACTGATGACTAAACCATCTATTTCAACCCGGTAGCCGAAGGTGATGGATTTATGCACAAGCGCCTCGGCTGTCGCCTTAAACGGGAGTTTGCCGGCTTCTTCAGGCAATTCAATTACGTTGACGGGATAGGGGAGATCGGCGACCGGAACTGTATAAGGCGTGTTTACAAGCGTATCAAAAGCGGATTTCGTCCCGTGGGGCAAGCAAACCGTCATTCCACGGCGGAAGCGAAATTTTGTGAGCGTATGCAGGCCGTAAACATGGTCAAGGTGCAGATGGCTTAAAAAAAGATAAACCGGTTTTTCATTCTGATTGAGGATGTACCGGTCTAATTTGGATAACCCCATTCCGGCGTCAAAAACGACGTCGAATTTTTCCGTCCTGAGGAGAATACAAATAGTATTCCCTGTGTTTGTATCATACCAGCCGTTTGTACCCAGAAAAATTATTTTCATATAAAATCAAGCAATGAGAAAAGAAGCAGAGAATAAAATCACTTAAACAAAAAAATTATAGCCGGTTTGTTTCCCGGGCCAACATTTCTTCAATATCGGGAGCTTCTGTTTTTTTGAAATCAAAAAGTGAATAAAACTTAATTTCCGCCAAAGCCACCTCAAGGTAAAAACGATTGCCGCTAACCGTCTTGAAAGAAATCTGCCGCAATTGCTTCCTCTCAATTCCCGTTTCTATGGCAATTTGTACCGACTCGTTGACCACCAGCATTTTAGGTTGATTTTGACTTACATAAATACCGGTTTGGTATTCCAGATCGCCTCGAAACTTACCGACGCATTGATTCAACAATTCGCCAAGGCTGTTGGCTACTTCATCCGCAGTGTGGTTTCGGGCCAAGTCATCCTCAGGCATGCCCATTCCGACCATGTACTTCCGGTAAATTTCCATGGCCGCCTCCTTTGTAAAATTGATGATGATCAATCCGGAAAAGTCGCCCTGGAAAAGAACAAAACAACCGATATCAGGTCTAAGGCATGTATTTTCTATCTCCTTTACCATCGGCGAGATACAAATTGTATTTTTGATTGTATCCGAAAGAACCGATTGAACAGAGCTGCAAAGAATCCTGATAACATCATCTGTAACTATAATCACTTGATCTGCATTCTTTTCCTCCATCATTGCTTTTCCTCCTGTGCAATATAAGGTAATATCCCAAACTTAAGCTGTTTTGATTTTATCTTGCATGTTTTTTAAAATTCATCAACCGAAGAGTACTATTTGATATATTCACTACTTATCCTCCAGAATTAGAAACATCCTGCACGTGCGGCAATCAAATTCCAGACGATAGGTATGATGAGCATCCCGGATGCGGAGCGGCTCCCGGATGGGGCTGCCGGAACGGGTCATTTTCGGACACATATCCAATTGACGCCTGATACAGTACCGGCAGGTCATAACATTTTTCCCGGTTGGGTCGGGAAGGGTTTCAAAAGCTGGTTGAGTAACGACCGCTCCATGGCGTTCGTAAAATCGCCGGGCGTGCGCATTGAAAACATTGGCATGGAAATCAAGCTTCTTTATCGGGTAAGGAATATTGTTGCGGGCAAAGGGGATCTTTTGCTGCGGATATGCTTCCAATCTTATTGCTGTCAGTTTTTCCAGGGCATGCCGCCGGATGCCGTTCAATGTACCGGCCGGAAGAAAACCCGGTTCATCCGGTTGAATTTTCAGATCCGCTACCCGATAGGGAGTATTGCCGGTACTGGTAAGGTGTTCCTCGATTTGCTTCACGGCCCGGGCCGGATCCCGCGGAAGCTCAAATAAAACATTCCTGATCTCTTCAGCCCTGTTTCCATCTTCATCTTTAACCATCAGGCAAATTTGCGCATCCTCCTGCCGGAAATCCATTGTTATGGCAATACGTCGATTTCCTGACGATTTTTTCAGGATTCCGGTAAAGGCCATGTCATGGTTGCGATAGAGGGGAAGGCCAATCTTTAAACCTTTCATGCTGTTAGGGTAAATTTTCTCTTTATTCACCCTATCCACCCGGAAGCCGACCAGCTCATTTCTTGTGTTGAAAAAGCAAAGCCCATCGCCATTTTGCAGATCACGGCGGACCATAACAAAAAAATCATTCCCGACCCTGGTAATTTCACCCAAATATTGTCCGATTGATTTCTGCGTGTACAGAGAGGCGATCTTTTCTTTTCCGCCGGAAAAAAAATATCGTGTATAGCCGCGATTGAAAGTTCTTTCCGGGTCCGGTGTGAAGGTAAGTGAGCTTATTCCGGAACTGCTCCTCCGATGACCTGATTGCCCTTCGATGAAACGGTCGATGGCCTGGCGGCAGGCGGCCGTTATATTTTTCACGTACTCAATACTTTTGTATCTGCCTTCGATTTTAAAAGAGGTAACCCCGGCGGCAATGAGGTCCGGTATTTTGTTGATCAGATTCAGGTCTTTAAGAGAAAGGAGAAACCTGTTTTTTATGATTTCCTTACCATTGCCGTCAATCAGTGTATAGCATGACCGGCAGGGCTGGGCGCAGACTCCGCGATTGCCGCTTCTACCCGCCACAGCCTGACTCATATAACACTGGCCGCTGTAGGAAACACACAATGCCCCGTAAACAAAGGCCTCCAACTCGATGCGGGTTTTCCGGCGAATATCAGTAATTTCTTCAAGTGTCAGCTCTCTGGCCAAAATCACGCGCTGGAATCCCACGTCCTCCAGGAACTTAACCTTTTCAACGGTGTTGTTGTGCATTTGTGTGCTGGCGATAAGGGGAATCGGTGGAAGATCGAGCTCCAGCAGTCCTGCATCCTGGATAATCAGTCCGTCGGCACCTTCCTCATATACACTGCGGATAATGCCGCCGGCTTCTTCAAGTTCCCGGTCTGTAAGAATGGTATTCAGCGCCACGTAGACTCTGGCATAATAAAGATGTGCATGCCGGACTAAGCGGGCAATGTCGGCAATATCCACTCCCGCTTCGGCCCTTGCGCTGAATCTGGGAGCGCCGATATATACGGCATCCGCGCCGTGATTAACAGCGGCAATGCCGATATCGGCATTGCCTGCCGGTGCCAGTAATTCCAATGCTGTTGCCACTTAAGTATTCCCCGAAGAGTTTTTCATGCCGTATGTCTTGCCAATAAATTTGTCCATGATTGTTTTTGCTTCATCCAGGGAGGAATAAACGGCCGTTTGTATACCGGGACTGCCGGCGATCATCGCGGACAGAGTTTTTCCTGCTATGGCCCAGTAAAGGCATAAAACCGGCTTTTTCAATGACGTGGCCCATCCCAGCTCGTATCCGACGCCAAGAGAAGGCGATGTGACTTCAGCAATTACAAGATCGCAGGAGAAAAGCCATTTCATGTCCCGGTCATGGATATAGCGGTCGGTTGGTCCGTCGTTTCCTGCTTGCGGCAGATCAGGATCACCGACATGCTCGGTCAGCACTTCTCCAAAAGAACGCAACCACGTAATCATCGCCTCGTAGATTGCAGAGTCACCGCGTCCCGCCCGGATCGAGCCGGCAAAATAGATTTTCATGAAACCCTCTTCAGCCTAAATTGGAATTCTGTTTTGATATCCTGAAACATCGGCTGGTTCAACTTTTTTCTGGCATGCTCAGTTCTTGGTTTAGGCTGAAGGCTGAAGACCGAAGGGTTGAGTGCAGACTTTGATTGTTCCCCCGCACAGCCGAAGAGAGCAAGCGGCATAATATCTTGACATGCTCATAGAAGCAATCAAGCTGATGGCAGCGGAAAAAAGAGACCTTTCCGGACGGAAACTATTTAAATTTAATACTATGCTTCTGCAAAAGGGCATACAGGCGGGAACGG
>CAZWCA010000053.1:9942-19156 GCA_964632255.1 uncultured Smithella sp.
AAACTATTTAAATTTAATACTATGCTTCTGCAAAAGGGCATACAGGCGGGAACGGGAAAGACCGGATATTTGACATGCTTTTTCAACATCACAACCGGTGAATTCTTTTAAATCGTGCAAATAGTCTCTTTCTATTCCGGTCAGGGCTTCATCGCGAACTATCTGCAATGTCGCCATCTCAGTTTTTTTTGCTGTGTTTAAATAAAGATTTTCTTCCCTTGATTTCTTCGGCGGGTCGTTTTTATGCTTTTCAATATGTGACTGGGAAAGCTTAATCCGGATATTATCAGGCAAATCACGGGGAAACAAAACCGAACTGTTTTTTGCCACAATCAACGTCCGCTCAACGGCATTGAACAGTTCACGAACATTGCCGGGCCAGCTATAGGACCTCAGTGCATCAATATATTCAGGGGATACTTCTATTCTGTTGGTACCGAGACGATCATAATTGGTTTTTAATTTGTACGAGACAAGTTCACCGATATCTTCAAGTCTTTCCCGTAAGGGAGGTAATTTGATAACAAAAGACTGCAACCGGAAAAGAAGATCTTCCCGGAACTGACCTCTTTCAACCATTTTATCCAGATCACGGTTGGTTGCGGCGATCAATCTAAAATCACTGGACAGCTCATGCTTACTTCCTAATGGACGGAATTTACGCTCCTGCAGGACCCGCAGGAATGATTTTTGAATTGAATAAGGAAGCTCGCCTATTTCATCCAAAAACAGTGTTCCGCCGTTTGCCTGTTCAATCAACCCTTCCCTCATTTTATCAGCACTGGTAAAGGCACCTTTTTCATGGCCGAAGAGCATCCCTTCCACCAGGGTTTCCGTAAGTATCGTGCAATCTACAATAATAAAATTTTTCGCTGCTCTTGCCGAGTTTTGATGAATCGCCCAGGCGAAAAGTTCTTTGCCCGTTCCAGTCTCTCCCGTAATCAACACGTTGGTATCCGTTTTTGCCGCCTGAGCCGTCTCGCGCAGGCTGCCGTTTATGGCCGCACTGTTGCCGATAATGCCGTCCCTTTTTATGGAAATAGTTGATTTATCGGAAGGATGAGATTCTTTGTACTGCAATATCTTGAGAAGAGGATTGATCATCAGGTTGATGGTCGATGGTTTCTCAATATAATCCCATGCCCCGTTATTGATTGCCAGTTCCGCGTCGTCGTACCTGCCGATTCCGGTGATAATAATTATTTCAGTATCCGGCGCCACTTCCTTCATCTTGGTCAACCCCTGTAATCCGCTGCCATCAGGAAGATTTACATCAAGATAAACAGCATCGAAAGCGCCGGAGCAGGTTTTACTCATCCCTTCATCCAATGTCAGGGCATATTGTACATCATGTCCCATTGACCGGATTTTAGCAGCCATCATTTTGCAGATATTTGTATCGTCATCCACTATCAGAACGTTCGCCATACCAACCTGAATTCAGTTTATTCACCCGGTGTCATCTTTTTTATCAAAGACATTTCTAATTGTTTGAGCAATCTCGGTAATTGAAATCGGTTTCATTAAATATTCCCGGATTCCGATGGCTTTCGCATCTTCCGGTGAAACCAGGTCGCTAAATCCTGTGCATAAGATTATCGGAATATCCGGCCTGATACTTAATATTTTTTTTGCCATGGCGGCGCCGGTCAAATCGGGCATGGTTTGATCCGTAATAATCATATCCAGAGCGAATGGGTCATGCTGGAAAAGAGCCAATGCCTTCAGAGAGCTTTGCTCGGAAATAACCGCATATCCCAAATAGGAAAGGATACGGTGCATCATTTTTAATATATACTCCTGATCATCGACAATCATGATCCTTTCATGGCCCCGGGCCGGTGCTTTTTGAGCTTTTGCCTTTTGCAATTTTAGATGTTCATTTATAACAGGAAAATAAATGGTAAATGTCGTTCCTGAACCTGCTTCGCTTACGACATTAATATGTCCTCCATAGCCATTGACAATTCCATGAACCACCGCCAGCCCCATGCCGCTACCTTCACCCTTTTTCTTAGTAGTAAAAAAGGGATCAAATATCTTGTCGATGATCTCCGGGGCAATACCATGACCGGTATCGGCTACTTTAAGCTCCAGATATATGCCTGCATCCAACGATACATTTACCCGTTTATTGCCGGGTGAAATCTCAATCTCATTCAAATTGATTGTTAATATGCCGCCACGTTTGCGCATTGCATGTCCGGCATTTGTGCATAAATTCATTAAAACCTGATGAATTTGTGTCGGATCGGCCAGGATTATTGTATTTTTGGCATTAATATTTTGTTTTAAATGAATAGTCGACGGCATTGTATGGCTTAGCAGTTTAACAACCTCCTTGACAATCGGCGCCACGAGTAGAGGTTTAACCTGGTTTTCCGCCTGACGGCTAAAAGCTAATATTTGTTGGACAAGAAATTTGGCCCTTTCACTGGCCGAAAGCAATTCATTAATATATTCAATAACTTTACTTCCAGTGGGCGATTCATCTTTTGCCATCTCGGCATATCCCATAATCGCCCCAAGAATATTATTGAAATCATGCGCAATACCGCCCGCCAACGTTCCTATTGCCTGCATTTTTTGAGACCGGCGGATTGTTTCTTCCATTTTTCTCTGTTCGGTAATGTCACGGACAGATTCAATTGCACCCACGGCTTTACCGTGGCTGTCATACAATGGACTGGCTTTCGCCCAAAGTACACGGACTGCTCCTCTTAAAATTACGTCTGCCTCGGTTAATAAAACATCTCCCTCTTTCCTGACAAAGCTATATTTCTTTTCGATATTTCCGGTAAACCCACGAGCCAGATCAATCAATATCGGCCTGCGAACACCGTAAAAAGGAAGGACATATTCATAGTTACCCTTTCCCAACATGTCCCCGGCCCTGATACCCGTCATTTCCTCGATGGCCCGATTCCAGGCAATAACTTTTCCTTCAAGGTCAATGGCAAATGTCGCATCAGGCAGGAAATCAATAATATCGGCAAGCCGTCTTTCCGATTCCTGCAGATTAACTTCCATCCGCTTGCGGTCGGTGATATCCAGCAATGACGACATAATCCGTTTTCCGCCGGGCATTGCCGCCGCATTTAAAATGATATCTTTTATCTGTCCTTCCCGGTCGACAAACTGAAACTCACAGGTCCGGGGAGCAGACGATGGAGCGAGGCGGCGCAGGCGGTGATATTCTTTTATCCGCTCCAGGTCATCTTTGCGGAAAACGAATTCCATCCACTTTTTCCTTCCCTCAACTTCCTCCCTTGTGTACCCGCTAAGTTTCTCGAATTTTCTGCTTGCCAGCAATATGGTATCATCTTCCTCAAGAATAACTGTTGCGGTTCCGGTATTCTCGAAGACAGCTTTGTAGAAGTTCTCCGATGCAAGCAGCGCTTTGTCCGTTCTTTTACGCTTGTTTCCCGGTTTTTTTGTTTCAATATCTTGTCGAATTAAATTTGTAGATTTTGATGATGACTGTCCTTTATTCTCATCTTTCATCCAATATACCTTTATCAAGCAGGGATTAAATTATCAGTGGCTTCAGGTACCGTTACAAATTTTAATTAATTTCTTATTCTTCAATCATTTTTTCAGAGGGACTTTCAGGCAAATCCTGAACTGAACGTAATTTTCTCTGAATGGTGCGTGATTTTTTTCGTACATCATCCATAGAATTGCTCGCCTGTTCCAGCTTTTTGCATACCGCATCCAAGGTAAGCCCGAACTTGTCAAACTCAGTCTTGACTTCGCCCAATATTTGCCGGACTTCACCGGAACGCTTTTGAATCGCCAAACTGCGGAAACCCATTTGCAGACTATTGAGGAAAGCGGCAAAGGTTGAAGGACCGGATACAACGATATGATGCTCCCTTTGTAAAAATTGCACTAAGTCGGTCCGGTGAATTACCTCGGCATAAAGACCTTCCGAAGGCAGGAACATAATCCCGAAATCCGTTGTTCTGGGTGGTGCTAAATATTTTTTGCAGATATCTTTGGCTTCATTTTTAATTCTGGTTTCCAGAAGGCGGGATGCAATTTCTGCGGCTTCCGTGTCTGCCTTTTCCTGAGCATCAATCAGACGTGTGTAATCTTCCACCGGAAATTTTGCATCAACCGGAATCAATACATGACCGGCCTGCAAATCACCATTACCGGGAAGTTTAATGGCGAATTCCACAACATCGCCTGCATGTTCATGGATTCTCACATTTTGAGCATATTGGTCGGGAGCGAGAATTTCCGCAAGCAAAGCGCCGAGCTGAACCTCTCCCCAGGTGCCGCGTGTTTTGATATTGGTGAGCACCTTCTTTAAATCACCGACCCCGGCGGCCAGATTACGCATATCACCCAGGCCCTGATGAACAAGTTCCAGACGTTCCGAGACCTGCCGGAAGGAATCGCCCAGCCTTTTTTCCAAAGTACCCTGTAATTTTTCATCAACAGTTTCGCGCATCCGGTCAAGCTGGCGGGCATTGTCCTCCTGAATCTGCTTGAGTTTTTCATCGACAATACACCGGACAGCATCCAGCTTCTGTTCATTTGAAGTTGTGAGCAGGGATAACTGGGCGGTAAAAGCTTCCAGTTGACCGCGCTGCAGACCGGCGATTTCCGTCATGTGCGCCTGAATGGAGTCGCCGAAGGATTTCAGTGATTCTTTTAATTCCGCTCTTTCCCCGCGGGCTTGAGTTTGCATTTCTATGCGAAAATTACTGATTTCCTCCCGGATCAACCGGTCTGTTCTCTCCTGTTGATTTAGTAATGCCTCCAGTTTGCCGGTAAGCGGGAAAAGATTAACTGAGCTTCGCCTGACCAGCCAAAGTTGCAGCACGATAACAACGGCAATGAGAGTTAAAATTAAAATCAGGATTACATCCATTATTTTTGAGTGTTACTTTCTATATTAATTGATCCCATGTCATTGAATTAAGAAAATTACCTTCCAAGTCTCCCTTTCGTAAAGGGAGATATAGGGGGATTTTTATTACGTTTAGTAAAATCTCCCCCATCCCCTCTTTAAAAAGAGCGGGCTATAACGCTTAAGTCAATGACATTGTAATCGATCGATATCAAAATGCTTTTTGAAATTCACGGTCCTTCACAATTGTTGTGAAAGCTGAATCAACAAGACGATAGGCTCTTTTTTCCAGGTCAGCAGGCTTTTCCGTTTGTGCCGCCTCCATTGTTACGGTATATTCTTTTTCAAATTTTGTCTGGCCGTCTTTAAACAGCATTGCCTTGAATTTGAATTCCTGATCAGTCAATGATGTCAGGATTAATTGGAATTCGGGAACGCCCTTGTTTTGATAGGCACGGGGAGGAGGAGCGCCCCACCACCAGGGATGCGGCCCCCTGTAATCACCATAGGAATAATCAACCAGCTTTACGCCGGCCTGCTTGAAGGCTTTGTAAAAACAGTTCCAGAAATATGTTTCCAGGTGAGCATTGCCTTCATACATGTACTTTTTGTCAGCGCTAAAGTAACTCCAGCTTTTAGTATTTTGCGCCTGGTTGTAAAATGATGAAAGAATTAATCTTTTCCCTTTCACCCGGCCTGCGTCGCCGGCGCGGAAAGAAGGTGAATATTTATCGGAGCTCATGGTTACCTTGGTGCTTGAAGCACAGCCGAATAAAAAAAGGATTAAGGAAATTGCTATGACAATTTTTTTTAAACTTAAATACTGTTCCATCACGGTTTCCTCCTTACTCTTGTAAATGGCGGTATACTAGTGACTAAATGGCTGAAATGTCAAGCATAACTAATTTCGACAGCCAAAATAATCCAGTATATTGAATCACTGATTTATAAGCATCTATATGGTTTAAAAAATTATAACTGTCTTTTCCGGTGGCAAACGCTGATCATTGTTGACAGAACTTGAACACCGGGAAAAGCCCGGAGTACAGAACAAAACGCTTTTCGTTTACCGATTTAGAATTGGAATAGTTGCATAATTCATTACTTTTAGGTATAAACGCTCCGTCTGTATTGGACAGCGTTTTAAAGCCACTGTTTTAAGCTCATCTAAAAGGTTCAGATGCAAGGCATCGCAAAAATCGAATTGCGAAGCACAAAAAGAGCCTTTTTCAAAAGCCTGTCAGACAAAAAGATTAAATTTTATAATAATAAAGGAAAACATGGCGGATAGAATCGAAGTCGGGTTTAAGGAAGGCATTCGCGATGCCCTGGGCGAAAAGACCAGAAGGCGGATTATTGATAATCTGGCAATGCCGATTATGAAAATTTCCACAATTGAAGTATACACAGTTACCGGAGGACTGGATAACGCAGAATTAAAAGAAGCTGCCGCAGGTCCGCTCTCCGATCCGGTTATTCAGGAATACTCTGTTAATCAGCCGCTGGCAAAAAATTTCAACTGGCTTATCGAGGTCGGCTTCCGGCCCGGTGTCACGGACAATGTCGGTAAAACCGCCCGCGAAGCTATTGTGCTGTTGCTTGGCGACAGGCTCAAGGACCGGAAAATCAACATTTACACATCCCGCCAGTACCTGATTGAGGGGCGAATATCAAAAGCCGATGCCGATAAGATCGCCGCCGGTGTCCTGGCCAATGACCTCATCGAACGTTACCAGGTCGTATCGGCAAATGACTTTGATTTTAACGAGGGTATGCCTGCTTATGTTCCACAGGTTCTCGGTGAAAATAAGCCAACCGTAGAAGAGATAAATCTTGCCGGATTCAATGACAGTCAATTATTGAATCTCAGCCAGGAAAGATTGCTGGCGCTGAATCTCGAAGAGATGAAAGCCATGCAGCAGTATTTTCAGCAGCAAAATATAATTGCAGAACGAAAAAAAACCGGGCTTTCCGAAAATATTACGGATGTTGAACTGGAATGTCTGGCGCAGACCTGGTCCGAACACTGCAAACACAAAATATTCAACGCGCGGATCAAATACAATGCTTCCCGTGAAAAACTCGATATTGATTCTCTTTTCAAAACATACATCAAGGGTTCTACGGCGCAAATCCGGAAGGCCAAAGGCAAAAAAGATTTCTGTCTTTCCGTGTTTGTCGATAATGCCGGAGTAATCAAATTCAACGATGATTATAACCTGGTTTTTAAAGTCGAGACGCATAATTCGCCGTCGGCGCTTGATCCTTACGGTGGCGCGCTTACGGGAATTGTCGGTGTCAACCGCGATCCTTTCGGTACCGGAATCGGCGCTAAACTCATTTTCAATACCGATGTTTTCTGTTTTGCCTCGCCCTTTTATAAAAAGAAACTGCCGCCCCGAATTCTGCATCCGCGCCGTATTTACGAAGGCGTGCGGGAAGGTGTCGAACACGGCGGCAATAAGAGCGGTATTCCTACGGTAAACGGCAGTATTGTTTTTGATGACCGCTTTCTGGGCAAACCGCTGGTTTATTGCGGCACCGGCGGCATCATGCCCGCCCAGCTCAACGGCAAACCAACTCATACAAAAGAAATAAAACCGGGCGACGTTATTATTATGACGGGAGGACGCATCGGTAAAGATGGAATCCACGGAGCCACCTTCTCATCGGAAGAGCTGCATGAAGGGTCACCTGTCACCGCTGTACAAATCGGCGATCCGATCACCCAGAAAAAAATGACCGATTTTCTGCTGGTGGCCCGGAATCGGGGACTATACCGCGCTCTGACCGACAACGGCGCCGGTGGGCTTTCCTCTTCGGTCGGCGAAATGGCCACTTACAGCGGCGGCTGTGACATTGATCTGGCGGTTGCACCCTTGAAATATCCCGGTTTGCAGCCCTGGGAGATTCTTATCTCCGAAGCCCAGGAACGCATGACACTGGCCGTTGACCCCCGAAAAGTCAAACAGTTTGTGGCGCTCGCCAAAAAGATGGATGTCGAAGCTACGGTGCTCGGCAAATTTACCGCTTCGGGGAAATTTCATGTTCGCTACGGCAAAAATACTGTCGCCTATCTCGACATGAAATTTATGCATGACGGAGTCCCGCAATTGGAACTTAATGCGCGATGGCGACCGCCGAAAAACGCGGAACCAAATTTTCCTGAGCCGGCAAACTACGGAAAGGCTCTGGCAAAGATGCTCTCGCGATTAAATATTTGCTCGAAAGAATCCGTGGTGCGCCAATATGATCATGAGGTTCAGGCAGGCTCCGTAATTAAACCGCTGGTCGGCGCCGCCAATGACGGACCATCGGATGCCGCCGTCATCAGGCCGCTGCTGGATTCAATGGAAGGGGTTGTTGTGGCGCATGGGATTTGCCCGCGATACAGCGATATCGATACTTATCATATGACGGCCTGCGCTATCGATGAAGCTGTGCGCAACGCCGTGGCCGTGGGCGTCGATCTGGACAATCTCGCCGGTTTAGATAACTTCTGCTGGTGTGATCCGGTAAAATCCGCCAAAACACCGGATGGCGAATACAAGCTTGCCCAACTGGTGCGCGCCAATATGGCCATTTTTGACTATACCACCGCCTACGGTGTCCCCTGTATCTCCGGCAAGGACAGCATGAAAAATGATTATTCGATCGGCCGCACCAAGATATCTATTCCACCGGCACTGCTTTATTCGGTCATCGGAAAAATAAAAGATGTTCGTAAAGCCGTAACAATGGATGCCAAGCGACCGCAGGATCTGGTTTATATTCTTGGCGAAACCAAAGATGAACTTGGCGGTTCGGAATGGTTTGCCCTGTACAACATGATCGGTAAGAATGTTCCCAAAGTTAACGCCGTAGCAGCGATGAAAATGTACCGGTCGCTCCAGAAAGCAATCAAAGCCGGCCTCGTTGCTTCCTGCCATGACTGCTCAGACGGCGGTCTGGCCATAGCTCTGATTGAAACGGCCTTTGCGGGCGGCCTGGGCATGAATATTGATTTAAACTACGTCCCCTATCGCGGTAAAAAGAGAAATGATTATATTTTGTTTTCCGAGTCGGCCAGCCGCTTTATTGTGACCGTCCATCCGAAAGTCAAAAATAAATTTGAAGATATCATGGCCGAAAATATCATCAGTGAAATCGGTTTTGTCACAGGTAATGATTCGTTTCAGATTACCGGAATAAACGGCCGCTTACTCATTAATGAAAAAATAAGTAAATTTAAAAAAGCCTGGCAAAAGCCGCTCGATTTTTAGACAGGAATAAATATATGAACCGCAAAGTAAAAGCAATTGTATTAACCGGCAACGGCACCAACTGTGAAATGGAAATGGCTCACGCCTGTAA
>CAZWCA010000054.1:0-5693 GCA_964632255.1 uncultured Smithella sp.
GACGGCGACCGGTAAAGTCGACCGGCGCAGAATTGAACGATTGTTTTCCAAATAGCCTTATTCCATTTCCAAATTATAGATGATATCGCGGCGGCGAGGTGTATTAATAATACGTTAAGGAAGCCGACAAAGGTAGCGCTTGATTTGGAATTGGAATTAATCATTACAAAATCAAGTTCCAATCTTTGTTCCCCTTTCTTGTGAAACCCGAACCTTTTGAGTAATCGATGGATATCCAAAAAATATTAGAGATAATGAATAATTACATATCGGTATAGCGATTTGTGAAAAATGGTTTTACTATTTTTATCATTATTTACACCAAAATTTGCATTATTTATACACATTAATTAATTGATGTTGAGCACATTAATTGTTATAATTATGAGCAAAGAGGTGATGGATATGGTAACGCGAACAAATATAATGCTTGATACGGACCTCATTAAAGAGGCGCAGGAGTTGACGGCATTAAAGTCTAAAAAAGATGTGGTGAATTTTGCCCTCCATGAGTTGGTGAAACAGTATCGACGTCGTAAATTATTGGATCTGCGCCGTCAGGGGCTTTGGGAGGGTGACCTGGAAGAAATGCGGAGGGAACGCATTGATACTCATTGATACCAGCGCTATGATCGAATTTCTGAATCGAACGGGCTCTTCCATAGACCGATCCGTAGAGCAACTAATCACAAGCAATGCAGATGTGGCCATGGCCCGGATCACGCTAACGGAAATTTTACAGGGTATTAGAGACGACCGGGAACACCAGGATGTAAAAGCATCGCTTTTGGCATTTCCCTGCCTGGCCCTCAAGGGAACGGAATCATACCTGGCGGCAGCCGATCTTTATCGGGCTTGCCGGAAAAAAGGTTATACTATCAGAAGTACCGTTGATCTCCTTATTGCCCAAACTGCCATAGAACACGATGTCCAACTCCTTCATAACGACCGGGACTTCGATGCCATAACCGGCGTCTGCGGTCTGAAAATTTATCCGCTTACTTCCATTGCAACTTCGTAAAAAATCGGATTGCGGGGAAAGGGATGGATGTTTAATGATTGACAAGTCGGGTTAGCGATTTAATGTGAATCGGCATTACATCTTTTCCGCAGCGCAGCAACATCATCCGAGGAAAGATCAATTACATCCGATCGAATCAACCTGTACATAACGGCATTGGGATCGGCGCTGTGCTTTAATCCCAAAGCATGGCCCAGTTCATGGGCGAGGACGCGAACCAGCCGGTAATCATTATCAAACTGATAAATATTAATTGTTTGTTTGCCGTTTTTTATTTCATAATATCCTTCACAAAATTCGTGACCGAGGGTATCGCCGGTATTCTTATAATCGGCTGAATCAATGTTAATATTGGTAGCGATTTCATTGATTACGACAGTCATGCTGTTAATCATATCCGCTGATCTTTGTAAGTCATCCTGCTGTAATTTCAGCTTTTCCTTCCAGGAATCCAATTCATCCTTTTCCTGTATTAATCTTCTATATATATTTTCCGGTGCCCCTCCCCGTCTGTTCCAATGTTCCATATTTGCATTTAGAGCATTGACACGTGAGTTATAAAGCTTGAAATCATTCGCCAGTGTGGAACTTTTTTGACTATATTCCGTCTTCAGATTTTCCAGGCGGGCCTTCAAATCATCATAAGACGCTTTCGTATTATCTATTTTATAGTTAAGTTTTTTTAACTTTTCCGAGGCTTCCTGCCGGTAATCATAAACGAGGTTAATCTCAATTACTCCTTGGGTATCTTCCCGGAAAAGCTCCCTGCTCATCGGCTTTTGCCACATAGCTGCGGCTAAATTCACCGCCTGGGCAAACTCCTGGCGCGAAAGGCCAAATCTTTCATCAACCTTGCCGATGCGATAAGTTATAGTTTCCTGACAGGTTTTAGGTTCACGCAAAAAAAATACGGCTAATATTATTAAAAGCACAAGAAGAATAAGGGATTTCCAACTGATCATGTGGGACAGGTTTGGCATATAGAGATTTCGAAAAGTCATTCAGTCAGCCCGGAAAGGGCTTCCAGCCTTAGAAAACAATGAATTTGTCATCCATAGTTTCCGATGAACACTATTAAATATCATTTAAAATCTTATTTTTCAGTCTTACTCTTTGTTTTATCTCCTGATTCGTTATCGGCACCTTTTAATAATTTATTGACCTCCCCCGGCAAGCTGGTAGCTTTATTGGCCAGATTTTTAGAATCCTTATATATATTTTTAATTTTGTGAACATCTTCAGAAATATTCTGTGGTTTGTTGTAATAGTGGTAACCGGCGCCGGCCAGAGCGATCAGCAGTAGAGCCAGCGATATTTTTAGAAATTGTTTAAAAATTAAATAGGCAACAAAGATAATAAAAAAGATGACCATTACTTTAAAAACCATCGGGTGTTCTGTAAAAAACCCGGTAATCATCTCCATGAAAATTCCTCTCCTTTTCTTTTTTCTTCAAATTAATCTAACTTAAATTTATTCTAAAAGCCATATTTTGTTTAACTTGACAAACCTTGGCCTGCCGATTAAATTCCGGCGAAAATTTCATCGAGCCAATATTGAATAAAATATCTGATAAGTTATCAATCACCGCGGATTTACCCACACAGCCGCTTCGTAAAGCAGCAATTGCCACTTTGGGCTGCAAGGTAAACCGTTATGAATCGGCAGCTCTGGAAGAAAGTCTGCAAAAGAAAAATTTTCTGTTGGTTCCGTTTAATACGCCGGCCGATGTTTATATAATCAATACCTGTACAGTAACCGCCCTTGCCGATTTTCAGGCCCGCCAATTGATCCGCCGGGCGCATAAAATGAATCCACAGGCTAAAATTCTGGTTACCGGCTGTTATGCGCAAATTGCTGCCAGTAATATTGCAGCAATGGAGGGAGTGAGCATAGTCATCGGCAATGACCGGAAGAATGAAATACCCGAACTGCTGGAAAACGATCTAAGCTCTACCCCACACATTTTTACCGGTGATATCTTCCGGCAAAAGGAATTCTATAACATGCCGCTTGCCGCATTCGGTGACCGGACAAGGGCATTTTTGAAAATTCAGGATGGCTGCAACTCCTTTTGCAGCTATTGTATCGTTCCTTTTGCCCGCGGCATGAGCCGCAGCATGCCGGCGGCGGAAGTATTTTCAGCTTTGACCAGGTTGGATCAGGAAGGCTATAAGGAAATAGTTCTTACGGGAATCCACCTGGGCATGTACGGACATGATCTTGAACCGGCAACCAACATCTCTTATATTCTGCGTCAGATTTGTAATCATAGATGGGATACAAGAATCCGGCTTAGTTCCATTGAACCGGGAGAAGTAACCACCGATTTGTTGAACATAATCAAAAACAGCGAATTAATTTGTCCGCACTTGCATATTCCCCTGCAAAGCGGCGATGACAAAGTTCTGCAGTTGATGCGAAGAAATTATGACAGCCGTTTTTTCCGGAACCTGATTGAAAAAATACATTCCACAATCGGCAATATTGCAATTGGCGTGGATGTCATGGTAGGATTTCCTTCCGAAAGTGAAGAACAATTTAAAAATACTTTGAATTTGCTTGAAAATTTACCGGTTGCCTACCTTCATGTTTTTCCCTATTCCGCAAGGCCGGGAACAGAGGCACAAAAAATTAAGCCCCAGATACCGGGAAATATAAAAAAAGAACGGGCGCAAATTTTAAGGAAATTAAGTGCGCAGAAATGGGAAAAATTTGCATTGCGTTTTGTGGGAAAACCTCTCAATGTATTGGTAGAAAGTACGAAAGATAAAAAAACGGGGCTATGGAAAGGATTTTCCCAAAACTATCTGCCGTTTTTGCTGGATGAAAGTTTTACCTCTTCGGTAAATAAAATTGTGACAGTGCGGGCGGAAGAATATATTTCCGGAAAATTTTATGGAAAAATCATTACCTGATAATAAGAGAATAGAGGCTCTGGCCGAGCTGGAAAGAAGGCTCTCTTACAAATTCAATGAAATAACTTATTTGGAAACCGCTCTCACCCATCGTTCCTATGTTAATGAAAATCCGCAACTGGCCATTACGGATAATGAAAGGTACGAGTTTCTTGGAGACTCCGTTCTGGGCCTTTGCGTAAGTGACCTGCTCGTTAAAAAGTACGCTAATTTTACGGAAGGGACGCTCTCTAAAATCCGGGCGGCTATTGTCAATGAAAAACCGCTGGCCGAACTGGCCTCCAGGCTGGGGATCGGCGGCTTGCTGCTTTTGGGAAAAGGAGAGGAACTCTCCGGCGGCCGCTCGAAAGATTCACTCCTGGCCAATGCCTTCGAAGCGGTCATCGCCGCCATATATCTCGACGCCGGATTCAGTGCAACGAAATCAATTTTAAAAGAATTGCTGGGTTCTCTTTTGGATGACGACGGCGAGCATTTCCAACATTTTGACTACAAAACCGCGCTGCAGGAGTTTTGCCAAAAGGCATATAAGACCGCACCCGTTTACCGGATTGTTGATTCCTGCGGCCCCGACCATGCAAAAACCTTCGATGTGGAAGTAATTATTGCCGGAAGGATAACCTATTCAGGCAGCGGTAAAAGTAAAAAAGAAGCCGAAAAGCAGGCGGCACAAAAGGCGTGGCAGGAACTGCACAATGAAAGAGAAGAATAATTATTTAAATAAAACTTTCCGCTCGCCTTTGATCATCCCGATATTCATTATGAACAGCGGCTGTCCTCACCGGTGTATCTTTTGTAACCAGAAGATTACAGCGGGCGATTATCCGCAGAAAATTGATAAGGAATACCTGGAAAGAGAAGTAAATTCCTATCTCGGCTGGAACAAGGATAAATCCCGGCCTGTCGAAATAGCCTTCTACGGCGGCAGCTTTACGGGAATAGATGAAGCTTATCAGGAGGAAATCCTCTCCTGGACGCAATCCTATGTTAGAAAAGGTCTTGTTCATTCCATCCGGATCTCCACGCGGCCTGATTATATCGATGCTCAAATCCTGGCACGCCTGAAAAAATACAATGTGGCTACCGTGGAAATAGGCGCACAGTCCTTTAATGATGAAGTTCTGCAATTTGCCCGGCGGGGTCATACCGCCCGCGATATAATAAACGCCGTTCGTCTTTTAAAAGAAGAGAATTTTCAAACCAGCCTGCATTTAATGGCCGGTTTGCCCCGCGATACTGAAGACGGATTTATTTATTCTCTGGAAAAGACAATCGAACTGCAACCGGACGCGGCGCGCATTCATCCCGTTATTGTTTTCAGCGGCACGGCCTTGGCTTCGGAATTTAAAAGCGGAAATTATCAGCCCCTGTCTTTATCGGAAGCCGTGAGTTTTTGCGCCCTTGCGTGGAAAAGACTGTCGGCCGCGGGAATCCGCATCATTCGCACCGGACTGCACATAACAAAAGAAATGGAAGATTCCGGCGCAGTGCTCGCCGGGCCGCTGCATCCGGCATTCGGCAGCCTGGTTCTGGAGGAAGTCTATCGTGATCAAACCGGAAAGCTTCTGGAACAATTGCCGGCCGAGACAAGGGAAATTCATTTTAAATTAAATAATCAGGATGTATCCAATTTCCGCGGTCGGCGGAACGGCAACATCGCTTTAATAAAAAAGCTTTACCCGCAGGCACTTATTAAGGTAATAGCAGCGCCGGAACAAAAACGTGGATTAATTTCGGTTTCCACTGATCAGGGATA
>CAZWCA010000054.1:5793-10816 GCA_964632255.1 uncultured Smithella sp.
TAGCAGCGCCGGAACAAAAACGTGGATTAATTTCGGTTTCCACTGATCAGGGATACACTCTAAACACTGCAATTTCCGGAATAAATTAAATATTCCACATAATTAAGGAGAAAAAACAGCGTGTTTAAATCCGGGTATATCGGTATAATCGGCCGGCCTAATGTCGGCAAATCGACATTATTCAATGCGATAATCGGTGAAAAGATTTCGATAATCGTTGATAAACCGCAGACAACCAGGAACAAAATCACGGGCATTAAAAATTTACCCGATGCTCAATTGATCTTTCTGGATACGCCGGGAATTCACAAAGCCAAAACGCCCCTGAATCGGGCCATGGTGCAGACGGCAAGGGAAACTTTCAACGATGCTGACATACTTCTTATGCTGGTCGAAGCCGGTGCCGAAGTCCATCCGCAGGATCTTTTTCTGATCGAGTCGCTGGCTGAAATCAAGATTCCGGTCTTTCTGATCATCAATAAAATTGACCTGATCGAAAAGCAGTTGCTTCTGCCGCTGATTGACAAATTCCGCAATATTTACGACTTCAAGGAAATTATTCCCGTTTCCGCCGTTAAAGGCGACGGCGTTGATGACTTATTGGAAACAATAAAAAATTATCTTCCTGAAGGGCCGCAATATTTTGCTGAGGATGAATTTACCGATGCCTCGCAAAGATTTATTGCCGCTGAGTTTATCCGGGAGAAAATCATGCAGCTTACAGCTCAGGAGGTGCCTTATGTTACGGCGGTCGAAATCGATTCTTTTAAAGAAGATGAAAAGAAGAATTTAATACGAATCAGTGCCACGATAACCGTGGAAAAGGAATCGCAAAAAGCAATCATGATCGGAAAAAAGGGAGCCATGTTAAAAAAAATCGGCACCCAGGCCAGGCTGGAAATGGAAAAATTTTTCGGCTCCAAAGTCTTTCTGGAGCTCTTTGTCCGGGTGAAGAAAGACTGGACCAGTTCGGATAAAATGCTCAAGGAATTCGGCCTGATAAAAAATTAACAACAGTCTCGTAAACAAGGGGTTGCAACCCCTTGTTCCAGGCGGAGATTATGTATCGCTAAAGCTAAGGAAGGAAATGCAGACAAAACCCGTTATCGCCATCGTCGGCCGGCCCAACGTCGGTAAATCAACCCTGTTTAACCGCATTGCCGGAAAGCAAAAAGCCATTGTCATTGATGAGCCGGGCGCTACCCGTGACCGCAATTACATGGATTGCGTCTGGCAGGATAAGGGATTCACGCTGATCGACACCGGCGGCTTTGAACCTGCTTCCGAAGAAAGAATTCTTGTGCAAATGCGTGAGCAAAGCAATCTGGCTATTGAAGAGGCAAACGTCATTATTTTTATGATGGATGGGAAAGAAGGGCTCACGCCATCGGACATAGAAATCGCCAGACTGCTGCGCGGCAAAACCAAGAATGTTTTTTATGCGGCAAACAAAGTCGACGGCGAACGGCATACGGATTTACTTAACGAATTCTACCGGCTGGGCATCGACGAATTCTATCCGATTTCCGCTCAGCACGGTTTGGGAATAGACGAACTCATGGCCGCTGCGACAAAAGACTTCCCGGAGGTCAAAGAAACCGGCGAAGATCAGGATGAGTTAATTAAAGTTGCTATTGTCGGTAAACCCAACGTCGGCAAGTCATCACTGGTCAACCGCATCCTGGGCAAAGAGAGAAGCATCGCCAACCCGACTCCCGGTACAACCCGCGACGCCATCGATCAGCCCGTTAAAGTTCACGGCAAAAATTATTTATTGATTGATACGGCGGGAATCCGCAAAAAAAATAAAATCAGCCTGACTCTGGAAAAATACAGTGTCGTCCAGGCGCTCAAGACGATCAATCGTTGTGACATCGCGCTGGTTCTCATTGACGCTGAAGAAGGAATGACCGATCAGGACACGAAGATCGCCGGGCTGGCCTATGAGCGCGGCAAAGCCTGCATTATTGTTGTCAATAAATGGGATAAAATTGAAAAAGACAATGCAACGGTCGGCAAGTTTGTCGAAGACATCAAAGACAAACTGAAGTTTATGGACTTCGCCCCGATTATTTTCATCTCCGCGGTGACAGGTCAGCGAGCGCCGAAAATCTTTGATCTTATTAATAAAGTTTACGAACAATACACAAAAAGAATAAGCACATCCCAGTTGAATGCTCTGGTGGAAAAATCATTGCAGCGTACTCCACTCGCCCGCTATCAAGGCCGTGAGCAGCATATCTATTACGCCACACAAATAAGCGTCAAACCGCCTACCTTCGTTTTTTTCGTCAGCAATGTCAAAGGCATCCATTTTTCTTACGAGCGATACCTGATGAATCAAATCCGCGAAAACTTTGGTTTTGACCAGGTGCCCTTAAAAATCTTCTTTCGGAAAAAGAGATAATTATTTATAATTTGCGCGACTTTATTTTGAGTGAACATTGGCATATTAAGAGAAATTATAAATATTACTTTATTCTGCCTGTTCCTCAAATAATCCAATACTACATAAACAGGAAATTTAATTTTGACCTCTTTTTCTAAAAAACTCAATTATGCGGTCATCGGCACCGGCGCTCTGGGTGGCTACTACGGCGGAATGCTGGCGAAATCCGGTCAGAATGTTCACTTCTTATTTCACAGAGATTATGAATTTGTAAGGGAAAACGGACTGCGGGTTGATTCCGTAAACGGCGATTTTCTCATCAAACCGGTAAATGCATACAACTCCACGAGTCATATGCCGGTTTGCGATGTTATTCTGGTTTGCCTGAAAACCATGAACAATTACTTATTGAAAGACTTGCTGCCGCCTCTTCTGCATAAAGACTCGGTAATTATTTTAATGCAGAACGGACTGGGAATAGAACAGGAATTGGCTGAACATTTCCCGCAGCATTCGATAGCCGGAGGCATGGCCTTTATCTGCTCTTCAAAGATAGGCGATGGACACATCGCCCATTACGACTACGGAAGCCTAAGAATCGGCTTTCATCAAAGAAATAATGATGAAATAGGAGAGCAAATCAGTAATGACTTCACCCGGGCCGGTATAACGATGGAAATGGTGCCGGATCTCAATCAGGCCCGCTGGCAGAAACTGGTATGGAATGTTCCATATAACGGTCTGACCGTTGTGCTGAACACCACTACCGACCGTCTGATGAAGAATGAAAACTCACGCCGGTTGGTTCGGGATTTGATGATGGAGGTGATAACCGCCGCCGGTTGCTGTAATGCTCAAATAGGGGAAGACTTTGTCGAGACCATGATGAAATTTACCGATGCGATGACACCCTATGCACCCAGTATGAAACTCGATTTTGATGCCCAACGTCCCATGGAAATTGCAGCCATTTATACGAATCCTGTTAAAACTGCGTTAAAAGCGGGCTTCGATATGAAAAAAGTAGCCATGCTGGAGCAACAGTTGCGCTTTTTACAAAATATGTATTGATTGTTCAAAATTAGCCTGTACTCCATGGTCATTCACAATAACTCCCCTCTTTTTTAAAGAGGAGTTGGGGGAGATTTTACAAAATGTATAAAAAATCCCCCTGTATCCCCCTTTACGAAAGGGGGACCTGTAAACGGTAAGTTTCTTAAATCAAAACAATAGAATCTGAATAGGAAGGACAAGTTATAGAGAAAAATCATTTACGGGCTTCTATAGTGTTTTTGTTTTCATACACAATTGACTAAAACTTAAACATAGGACAAATTATGACGAAGAGAATCTTTACCGCCGCCTTAACCGGATCCATCCACACTCCCGGCATGTCTCCCTACCTTCCCGTTACCCCGCAAGAACTTATCGATCAGGCTGTGGAAGCCTGTGCGGCCGGAGCAGCCGTTGCCCACGTCCATGTACGGGACCCGCAGACCGGACTTCCCTGTGCCGATCAGGATATCTTCCGAACCGTTGCCGAAGGCATCAAAAAACGCTGCGACATGATTGTTTGTTGCACAACAGGCGGCCGTCTCGGAGATTCCGTGGAAAACCGGGGAAAGGTTGTCACCAGTCTGTCACCGGAACTGGCCACCCTCAATGCCGGTTCCCTCAATTTCGCGCTTTTCCACATTGCCGACAACTATCAAAACTGGGTCCACAACTGGGAAAAAGAATACCTTGCGGCAACGGAAGACTTCATCTTTCCCAACACCTTTTTGACAATGCGCCAATTTCTGGAAAAATTCAGGGATCAACAAACCAAGCCGGAGTTTGAAATCTATGATTTCGGCATGATCAACAATCTGGCCTTCCTCATTGAAAAGGGCCATATCGCCAAACCTGTTTATCTTCAGTTTGTCCTGGGAATCCTGGGCGGCATCCCGGCGACAATTGAGAATTTAGTTATGCTTCTGGAGAGCGCCCGAAAAGCCATCGGCGATTTTCAGTTCTCCGTTTGTGCCGCCGGCCGCGCCCAGTTCAGCCTCTGCACAACATCTTTGCTGATGGGAGGACATGCCCGCGTCGGTCTGGAAGATAATCTTTTCCTCGAAAAGGGACGATTAGCAAAAAGCAACGCCGAGCAGGTAACCAAGATTATTCGGATAGCCCGCGAATTCGGCATTGATCCGGCAACTCCCGCGGAGGCGCGTCAAATCCTCGGCTTAAAGGGCATGGATAAGGTTAATTTCTAAACCAAATTGACACAACGATGCATGAAAATGGGTTAATTATGAATTTGCAGGTATTTTTCATGTAGATGCTGTTTTCCATGTCAAGCCAAATTAGGTTTGAAATCAGGGTCAAAAGGTTTACCCGATTTGAGGATACAAGGGGCGAAACAGATTCACCTTTCCCAGTTACCAAATTTTTTTATTTAAAACTATGAAAGCTAATATACAAGGGGCGGACCTGAGTGTTCGCCCAAAGCACGGCGAGTTTGAGCAAAGCAGACCTCCCCTGGGCACTCTCTCCAGAGGGACAAAAAAGCTACGGAACGTATTTGCTAAAGAGTTGACAAAAGCGGTATCATAAAATGGCTTTCTTACCTTATCCCATCCCCATGCTCTG
>CAZWCA010000054.1:10916-18948 GCA_964632255.1 uncultured Smithella sp.
GACAAAAGCGGTATCATAAAATGGCTTTCTTACCTTATCCCATCCCCATGCTCTGCGTGGGAATGCACAGGGTGAACGCTCTGCGTTCTTTTCCAGTTTAACGGCATTCAACAAAATCAGGAGATAAATATGGGAAAACGATTTATCGATTTGAGCATTGCCATTGAGGCCAATCTGCCTTGTGATCCACCGATGATGATTCCCAATATTGAATATGTTGGTCATTTGTCGGGAGCGAAGCAAATGATCGACTTCTTTCCCGGTATGCTACAGGAACAACTTCCCGGCGGGCTGGGTTGGGCTCTTGAATTTATGAAGCTCACCACCCACAGCGGAACTCACCTCGACGCCCCTTATCACTACCATCCCACTCAGGACAAAGGGAAAAATGCGCTGACGATTGACGAAATTCCTCTGGAATGGTGCATGAGTGACGGTGTTTTGCTTGATTTCCGTCACAAAAAGGACGGTGAGCGGATCACCGCGGCGGATGTCGAGCGGGAGTTGGAAAGAATCCGGTACAAACTCAAACCTTTTGATATCGTTCTTATTGAAACCGGCGCCGACGCCGCTTGGGGCACTCCCGATTATCTGGTCCGTGGCCCCGGTATGACGCGGGAAAGCACGCTTTTCCTAACGGACCGGGGTGTGAAAGTAGTCGGCATCGATGCCTGGAGCTGGGATCGCCCCCTGCCCTTCCTCGCCCGGGAATTTTTGGAAAAAGGCGACCCCGGAATCATCTGGGAAGCCCATTTTGCCGGGATTGAAGCCGGATACTGCCATATGGAAAAGATGGCCAATCTTGATGCCATCGGCCGCCCCCATGGCTTCACCGTCTGCTGTTTTCCCGTCAAGATCAAAAGGGCGTCCGCCGGCTGGTGCAGGCCGGTAGCTATCGTTGAGGAATGAGGAATCGTAATTAAATATAGATGTTCGCATTCGATAATAATTAAACAAGTATGGTAAAATTAAAAAAAGTGATCCCAATGCCTTTTGGCTTTTTTATGGACATAAATATCAAGTACAGCGAAACAGGTAATTTTCCTTTGTGTGCATGATTAGGGGAAAGCCGGAAAATTTGTTGGAATCAGGTAAATGAACAGTAACTTTCAACTCAGGAGAAAAGGAGGTATGTATGGTGACCATTGAATTCACAAAAGAGGAAGCGGCGGAAACACATGAATTGCTGAAGGCAGTTATTGAGCCGCTGGAATGGTCAATAGCCAGGACTGATCTGGGACATCGAGAGTGGCGTCAGTTTCTTAAAAAAAGAAGAGATTTTGTTGATAAATTAATGACAAACCTTGATAAATCTTTGACTCTTGAATTGTCCGATGAGGAGGCGAAGGAAAGTATTGCAATGCTAAGTGAAGCTATTCCGGTCCTGGATCGGTCAATAGCCAAGACTGATCTGGAGCACAGAGAATTTCGTCAATTTCTTAAAAAAAGGCGAGCCCTTGTCGAGGAGCTGATAAAGCGTTTGGAAAAATAAATACGCCTGACCAAGAAATGACATGTGCATACTTTCAAGGGGGCGATAAAAAGCCCCCTGAATTTCCGGGAAGCAAGGCCATGCAGGCATTATTGGAGATGAACTTAGCTCTAAATTAACATATGACATAAAGATCGGTGATAAGTCAGTGATCCGGTAAGGGGCGATAGTTTATGGAATCCTATGACGTGTTGATCATTGGATCAGGTCCCGCTGGTCTGTTTGCGGCTATTCAACTTGAACATATGGATTTTGGAAGTATTGCCGTCATTGACCGCACATCCTATACAGCCGGAGGACTCCTGAACGACGGCAAACTTAATTTCGATCATCGAATCGGAATTGACCTTGACGAACTCCAGATCGATGTTGTCACGGCGCAACACTATCTTGATAAAATAAAACAGATATTTGTCAGTTTTCCCCGTTGCCGCCAAGTGACTTCCGTCGAAAAAAATGAAAAAATCGACGTATTAACGAATATTGCACGTGAGCATGGAGTTCAATTCATTGCCGCGGAGCAATGGCACTGGGGCACCGATAACGGCAAAGCAGTTGTAGACTATCTCAGAAGTTATCTGAAAAAGACTGCCTTCCTTTTGGATACGGAAGTCGGCTCCATTGAAGAAGGCGGTGGCCATACATATTGCATCCTGGCCAAAAGAAAAGGAGAAAAGCTCCGGATTGAATCTCCGGTTATTCTTGCTGCTCCGGGTCGAAGCGGTGCTTACTGGTTCAGGGATACCGCAGATAAGCTGGGGATATTCCATAACTTTGGCCCAATCGATGTGGGAATCAGGGTTGAGCTGAATAGAAAATTCTACGATCAAATCACGAACCTTGTGTATGACCCGAAATTTATTTTTAAAACCATACGTCATGGGGATAGAGTCAGAACATTTTGCACCAATCCGGGCGGGAGAGTCCGTTTCGAAAACTACGGTAATTTCAAACTGGTGAACGGTGATGCCCTATTCAACCGCAAGACGTTGAACACCAACTTCGCCCTGATTAACACGGTGGCTTTGACCACGCCCTTTTCCGATACAACCGAGTTTGGACAGATGATCGCCCGGCAATTTCACCTGCTGGGCGGCGGCAGGCCGATCGTGCAGCGAGTTGGTGACTTCAGGGAAGGAAGGAGGAGTTCACAATCAACCTTTGACAGCCCAACCCGCCATTTCGATTGTTGCAAGGCAACCGCCAATGCCACGCCGGGAGACATTACACTCGGATTGCCTGCACGTATTGTTGACAATCTCTGGGAATCCATGAAGATGCTCGATAAAATCGTTCCGGGCATCCTTCATCCGTCCACGCTGCTTTATGCTCCTGAAATCAAATTCTTTGATACGCACTTCCCGACAGATAGAAATCTGGAGACGAACGTTGAAGGGATTTTCGTAGCCGGCGACGGTACAGGAAAAAGCCGCGGCATCGTGGGCGCGGCCATCTCCGGCATAATAGCGGCGGAAGGTATTGCGATGCGGTGCTCTAGGTAATAGGTAATAGGTTATGGGTAATAGGTTATAGGCTATAGTAATTGGTAAAAACACCTTGATGAACATAAGGATTGCGACAAGTTGATAGCTGATGCTGATAGTTGATCCATGCTATGGAATTCGTTTCCAGATTATATATAAAAACGATAGGCGTTTGACAAAATGGCCGTACTGTGACAATGTAAAATTATTAATATTTCCAGTTTATTAAAGGAATGTATATATGTCAGAATACTTTTATAAAGTTGTTATAGAACAGCAAACGGAAGGCGGATTTACCGCTTATGTTCCTGGTTTGCCCGGATGTGTTTCACAGGGCGAAACATACGAAGAAACACTTGATAATATTCGTGAAGCAATGGAACTCTATTTGGAAGTCCGCCGTGATCGTGGTGAAACAATCCCGCCGGATTCGGTGCATTTTGCGGAAATGCGGGTCAGTTTATGACCGGCATCATCCCGTCACTCACTCCGAAACAAGTGGCTTCTGCCTTGGAGCATATGGGATTTACTTGTTATCGGCAGAAAGGCAGCCATAAAATTTATGTAAAAGATAACTTTCAAGTCACAATTCCATTTCATACAAAAAACATCAAAAAAGGAACATTGCATCAGATAATTAAAGGTTCCGGTGTCGGCCTTGAAGAATTTCTAAAAAATTTATAAATGATGTCGTTGTCATACCTTTTCTTTTTTTTAATCTGACCGCAACCCAAAGACACAGTACGGAATCAATCGGAAGGATCATCAATATCCTAAGTAAGTAGATGGGGGGTCGGCCGGGCCACGGTGGATATCGATTTCCTTGTGCTTCGGGACGATGCGGATAAGGTGGAAGCTATCATGCATCGGCTCGGCTATGAGTGCCGATACCGAAGCAAAAACGTCGCGCAGTATTTGTCCCCGCTGAAAATCTTCGGCGAAATCGACTATATCTTTGCCTTCAGGCCGCCAAGTCGAAAGATGCCATGTAATGTCTTAAACTGAAAACACAGGAAAGTTGAGTTACTTATGAATCCGCAAGAAGGCGCGAGAAAACAAATTGAAATTTACCGGTGCATGATCGGCAGCGAAAGGCTGCGCATTGTTTTTGAAATGTGGGAAATGGCTTTAGCACAGGTTATGGCGTCGGAAAGGTCATTGCATCCCGAATTGGGCGACGAAGAAATAACAAAAAGAAGCAGAAAGAGGATGGCAAGTGGAACAACTGGAAGTCATTAAATGGCTTGTGGCCCCTTGAACATGACCAATACATGGCGATAATCAATCCATTTTCACGTTTCGTTGTGACCCGCAGGGTCATGGACGACTCTTTAGAAAAGAGGGAGCAAGGAAAAGATTTTTAGAACGCAGAATACTGACCAGCCTTTGCAGCGTCTTTGTAATGCAATGATTTTATATACCATCCCCTGCTAACTTAGAACATAGAACTTCTTCAATCCACCTCCGCCGGCGGAGGACATTTAAGGGTTAAAAGCGAATCTTTTTTATTTCGTTCGCATAAAGTTAGCCAGCAGGCCTCCCAGGGCGGAAAATACGCCTTGAATTACTTCCGGCTCTGGCATGGGGATTTTCAGATATGTTTTTCCGGTGGTCTCGTCCTTGCCGATCAGGGTTTGCATTTGTTTTTCGATCGCTTCCTGCGGCGTCTGGTTATCTTGTGCTAGAGTCTGACTGAGATTTGTCAAGAATTCCGCGCCCTTGATTAAAAGCTGATCCAGCGGAAGCATTTCCGTTTGGCTTCTCGAAACAATGCCCCGCTTCCCTTCTGCAACCGTCTTCTCATCGTCTTTTGCTTCTTTTATGTCCGTGAGGAGCTCATCCCGCCTGACTTCGGCCTGTTCTTGAAGTTCCAGCGCCGGATCCGGTCCATCCAGATGATCGGTCACGGTTTCCACGGATTGCATGAACTTCTTGAGCTGGCTCTCCCCGATCATTACGACATCTTTACCGCCCTCATCGAGAGCACCGGTAAACAGAGATTTCTTAAACCGAAGAAGGCTCAGGATTCGTTCCTCAATCGAGGCCTTCGTGACGAAGTTAATAACTCTCACCATCCGGCGCTGACCCATACGGTGAACTCTTCCGATACGCTGCTCCAGGACGGCGGGATTCCAGGGAATGTCCATATTAATAACTACCGACCCGCTTTGAAGATTCAATCCGACACCGCCTGCGTCTGTGGAAAGGAATACTTTGCAGGCGGGATCATCCCGAAACTGCGTCATAAGCTTTTTGCGCTGCCGGGAAGGCACCATACCGTTGAGATGGACATACGCAATACCATTGTCCTGAAGAACCTTTTCCACCAACTCCGTCATGCGCATCCATTGACTGAAGATTACCGCCTTCTCTCCCCCTTCAATAATCAGCTCCTGAAGAATGATTGCCAACTCGTCTATCTTGGGACCGTGAACTGTTTTCTTGTCCACAAGGTACGTATTATCAGCCGCCATGCGCATCATGCCCAGCGCGATTTGCATCCGCCGCTGATCCGCTTCCGACAGGAATTTATAACGCCGCCATTTGGCTACTATCCTGACCACAATTTCGTAATTATCATCATGGATAGCCTGTTGCTCCCTGGTCATGGGAACAAAAAAATGTTTATCGACGCGCTCCGGCAGCTCCTTCAGAACGTCATCCTTCTTCCGGCGAATCATGACATCTTCCAGAGAGCGTCTCACTGATTCCAGTTCCCGGTAGCCCACTACCTTGCCGGCTTCGTCGAGAACCCGGTGTTGGTGGACGAAACGATATAAAGGACCGAAATGATGCCGGTCGATAAACTCCATAATGGAGTGGAGTTCTTCAATGCGGTTTTCAATAGGCGTCCCTGTCAAGACAATGGCAAAAGTGGATTCCAATTGTTTAATATATTTGGCGGTGCGGGTTTTCCAGTTCTTGATCCGTTGCGCCTCATCCAGAATAATCAAATCCGGCTGCCATTCCCGAATCAAATCCATATCGCGCCAGACCAGCTCATAATTAACCATCTTATAGAAGCTGTCATTTTTGTATAAGTTACGGCGGTGCTCGGTGACTCCTTCAATTACAGTTCCTTCCCGGCTGGTGAATTTTTCAATTTCATCTTTCCACTGATATTTGAGGGAAGTTGGAGAGACGATAAGAACCTTCTTGATGTGAAAGAGGTGTGCCATCAATTCCGCCGCCGCCAGGGCTTGAATAGTCTTTCCCAGTCCCATATCATCGCCGATAAGACAGCGTCCGGCTCTGACCGCAAAGAATGCGCCTTCCCGCTGATACGAATAAAGCGTTGTTTTTAAGATTGTTTGAAAGACCGGGCTGTCGCTGCCGCCCTGGAGACGGGTCTTCACAACCCTTCGCCGGTATTCGGCATCCTGGCACTCAGCGATATAGGCCATGACATCATCGTAGCAGCGTACTTCATGATCGTTTTGTTGAGGAATACTGCTCAAGAATCGAGGGAAATCCAGAATATGTTCTTCCCGCAGAAAGCCCCTTTCGTCAAAGTACTGCTCAGCCTGTGCAGACAATTCTGCAGGAACTCCATTTCCCGCCCGGAAACGTACCTCTTTCTTGAGTCCGTAGTTTAAAAAGATTTCGGAATAGGGAAGTCGGCAACCATTTTGAAAGGTTTTTTCCGCTCCTCTGATTTTCATCAATTGCGACAGGGTGAAGGCGATGTGCTTGCATATTCCCAGGTTGTTAATGCTGAAATCGGGGCAGGAGCAGTAATTGTCGCCGGGTTCTTTCCCACGGATGGCGATTTTATAGGTTTTCTGCGACTGAGGATTTGTTAGCAGGAAATCGGAAAAAATAGGATGATCGCCTCTGTTTTCCAGATAATACCGCTGCTGCTCCCCGTACTGTTGTCTGAGCCGGCGCTGCCATTCTTCCAGGTCGAGATTATCGGGTTTATGAGTTCTGGATATTTTCGAACGAACCGGCTTGCCGCCTGCGGTCTTGGTTCGTTTTGCTGCAGAAAGATTATCTGGAGTTCTTTTAGATTGCATTAGCGCTTTTCCTTTCGCCAATTATAAGATTTCATGTATTAGCTCCCGGCTGCTGAATTACCACATACTTTTGTTGTATGATTTTTCGAAATGCATCAGTGGTCGCTGCCCAATCAACAACATCTACCCGAATGGTCAAATCAGATTCATCAAAGGCATCTTTGATCGTCGCTATACGCTCAAGTGTTAACGGTTGATCTGTCTGAATTACCAGATCAAGGTCAGAAAAGGGCTTTGCATTACCCTCAACACGAGAGCCAAACGCCCAGACTGTAAATTCAGGGAGATAATGCGAAAGAATCCGGCAAAGCTCACTCCAATCGTGCTGACTGAGGGTAATCGGAGGAATATCGCGCAGGTCGTTCATGTTGTTTGATCTTTTTTTACCAGTTGATTATAGAGATACTGGGCTTCTTCCAAAAAATCCGGTGCTATTTCGTATACTTTCTCGGCTTTGTCTGCATCGTAGGCATGACTGCTGTTTGTGCGTGCTTGACGATACATTTTCCATCGTAACCAGTCCGAACGTAACAGGCCTTGCTCATTACCCATGCGTATCAGGTTTTGGAAAGCAGTGGTATCAATTTCTTCAGGGTTTGCCGCGGTTTTCTCCAGATACCGTTTGAGCATTTTCCAACTCAACTCGTAGGTAAATTCAAAACACTGTATGACTGAGTTGCGTAATTGCTCAAACAGATCATCATTTTGTTGCGCCATATCAGATTTTGCAAAACTGATGCTTTTTTCCAGTTGTCGAATCGCATTTGCAAGTGATGAAAAATCAAGGCTCATGGAGAAACTCCTTTGGGGTTCCGTAGTTTTTCTTTATTTTTTGAAAAGTTATTCTCCGCCAGCCGGAAATGCAAGGGGAATTTCGTATTTCCTGAATAATCCTTAGCGCTGCTTCATGTTCTCTCGCAGGCGGAGATATAGCGAAGCAACTGAGTGGATCAGGAGCCAATATTACAGGGGCTGCTTTCCATAGTCCGAGCCATTTCTATGTAGAACACCGTTCCCACGCGGAGCATGGGAACGAGATA
>CAZWCA010000055.1:0-18265 GCA_964632255.1 uncultured Smithella sp.
TATCGGAGAATACTCGACCGGAACAAATGTGTAGCTGTTTTTACTTTCTGCCCGGATGTGGCCGATGCCGGGGAAAGGCAAGTGCATGCCGGCAATCAATGACTTACGTTCAGCTACGTTCTTGAATATTGCCAACCGGTTGGCAATGGCCTCTTTCTGGCTAGTATCGAAACCCACCGACACTTCGGGATGTGTAAATTGTACGGCCGTAAAGTGAACCATGTCGCCGGTAATAAGAAGCGATTCATTGCCGTTGCTCACTTCATAGGCTGTATGTCCGGGCGTATGTCCATGGATAGACACAGCCTTGATTCCCGCTATTGGACTTGCCCCATCTTTAAAAGTCTTCCATTTTCCTGCCTTCACAAACGGCGTGGCAAGATTCCGGGCCATTTGGAAGTACTTTTTAAAATCGGCCGGTGCTTTCTCTTCTGATGCGGGGTTAAGCCAGAAATCACTTTCCGCCTTGGCAACATAGACAACGGCATTCGGAAATGCCGGTTTGCCTTCTGCATTCAGCATTCCACCGACGTGATCACCATGCATGTGGGTAATTATGATGGCGTCAACCTGAGCCGGCTCATAACCCGATGCTTTAAGGTTCTGCATCGTTTTCTCAAGGTTCGGACCAAACAGTGTGCCGGTACCTGTATCGACTAACACCAGCTTCGATCCGGTATTGATCAGATAGGTATTCACGCTGGCCTGCATTTTCTCGCTGTTGAGAAACATGCGGGCCGATAGTTTTTGAAGCTCATTTTCAGAGATATTCTTCATGAGTTTCGTATCCAGGTCTACATAGCCATCGTAAAGTGCTGTCACCTCAAATGCTCCGATCATAAGGTGGTAGTAGCCCGGTGCTTGAGTTTTGATCATAAGCGCTTCAGCCCAGATCGTAGACTGGTAACTAAAGACAAGAAGACTGAAAACCACAACTTTCAACAGCCGATTGATAAAGAATGATAAGTATTTCACGGTAGTACCTCCTAATAAGTGTAGAATTATAATATGAAAAAGCATGGAATGTTTGTCAATTAATAAATTTAAAAGAAAAATAGCAGGTTCATCGCTAAAAAACGGCGAGAGTAAAAGGACTTGTTTCCAGGAAATGTGACAATTCAAAGTTGTGAGGGGAATTAAAATTTTATTTGCGAGTATTGTTTCCAAAGAAATGAATATATTCCATATTCCTTGATCTTGTTCGTGCAATTTCCTCGCCGGAAACGAATCCTATGTATAATTCGTGTCATATTCCTAAAATATATTATATAAAATCAAAATGTTATATTTTACCTTCCTTTTAACCCTTATTCACTTTGATTTCTTCATTTGCTGCTGCTCAAAATACTAGACTATGGTATATATTAACTAAAATCAAAAGACGGGTGAAGGAGCCAAATTATGAAAGAACCTATTTCCTGTCAGCAATGCGGGAGGTGTTGTTTCGTTGATATGGCGGCGTATGCCGAGCAAAGTGATTTTGACCGCTGGTACGCCGAAAAAAGGCAGGATATCCTGGATGCCATTGAACGCCACCATCTTGTCTGGGCGGGAGATAGATTGATTTCTTCGGAAACCGGCAACTCTCCCAAAGAATGTTCTTTTCTTTATAATGACGGAAATAAATGGCTCTGCTCCATTTACGAGACCAGACCGAAAATTTGCCGGGAATACCAGCCAGGATCATCAGAACTGTGTGCGCAATTTGTGACAATAAAAAAAGAGCAAAATAGATAGGTAACTTGGTTTCAAAGCAGCGTGAATCTGATATTGATATTTCAACTTTCGAAAAATAAATCGTTTCTAATAGTTTCATAACTTAATTAATTTTACGAATAACGAGGAAATCCATGCCTTTGGAAATCGAACGCAAATTTCTGGTAAAAGGCAATGACTGGAAAATAGATCACGGTGTATGGATCAGTCAGGGCTATCTCAACCGCGACAAGGAACGGACTGTCCGTGTGCGCATCGCCGGGGAGAATGCTTTTCTTACGGTCAAGGGCCTTAATACCGGGACGACACGGCAAGAGTTCGAGTATGAAATCCCGGTTGCCGATGCCGAGCAATTGCTGAAGATTTGTGAGGGATCATTAATTGAAAAGACCAGGTATAAGGTTGATCATGCTGATATGACCTGGGAAATTGATGAGTTTCACGGAGTAAACGAAGGCCTGGTAATAGCCGAGATAGAGCTTGAAGACGAGGAGCAAACCTTTACGAGGCCGGAATGGCTCGGCACGGAAGTTACCGCAGATTCCCGATACTTCAATTCCAATCTGGCTGAGCGGCCTTATTCGAGCTGGTCTAAATAGTACTTATAATCAAGTCTGAATTTTTACATTTCGAATCGACAAAGTTAATGGCAGGTTTTTTGAATAATCTGATGCCCTTACAACATTCTTCTTTTTGTTATTCCGGGCTGGAACTCCGGCTCATACCGGATGTCCCGGAATCCAGGCGCCGTCCCCGCAAAAGCGGAGAACCAATCCATTTGTTACTTTCTGCTTCTCGGGTATCTTGAAATTTGATTTTTTATTACGTTGAATCTGTTGGACAATACTTTTTTCTGATATAATTATTTTAAAATTTTTATCAGATTAAAAGGCGATTTTCATCTTTCGACTCAGAATGATGTTACGACAGCGGTGAATGAGGAAGTTTTTTTCTCCATAGATATTTTAAATCCTGAGCGAACAAGAATTTGCAGGAGAGGTATAATGAATCGACCCGCGTCATTTGTAGCAGGTATTTTTTTTCTTGTACTAGCCATTTTTCATTTATGTCGTTTTATTATGAGAATCGAGGTGGTTGCTGCGGGATTCGAAATTCCTCCCTGGACCAGCGCGGTTGCCGCAGTAGTTTTGGTCGCTTTGTCCTTCTGGATATTGAAAGAAAGGGGCAGGTAACCGCATTTAACTTATATTCAAGAATAACTGATCAATGATTGTATTGTTCCCCTCTGAATGGGGCAGGGAGAGGTGAAAGTCGGGAAGGTTGAAAAGCAATAATGTTACGTGTGAATGACAACGTTTTATTGAAAAGGAGGTTGATATGAAAGAGTTGGATTATATGAACATTGCCGATGAAGTTGTCAGGAGAATCAAAAGAGGAGCATTTTTGACCGTAAAAGCCGGAGATCAGCTCAACGTTATGACAATTGGTTGGGTCTCTTTCGGATTTATGTGGCAAAAGCCGATTATGATGGTGATGGTGCGATCTTCACGGCATACCTTTGGAATCATGGAAAAAGCGGCCGATTTCACTGTGACATTGCCATTGAGCGATATGAGAAATGAACTTGAATATTGCGGCTCAAGTTCCGGCCGGGATGTAGACAAATTCAAAGAAAGCAATCTTGAAATAGACAAAAGCCAAAAGGTCGTTTCACCGATTATTAAAGCTCACGCATATCATTATGAGTGTAAGATAGTTTATAAATCCGCCATGGATCCGGCCTTTCTTGCCAAAGATTATGATTCCTCTCTTTACCCGCAAAAGGATTATCATACCCTTTATTTTGGCGAGGTTGTGGCCTGCTATGGAATCTGATACTCTATAAAGCCAGGCTGTATGGAAGCTGCCTGGCTTATTGAGGGGGCTTCCAAATAAATTTTTATTCCGACAAAGAAAGTAAATACAAGATGTCTGATGATTTGAAAAAATGTGTGGAATTTCATGGTCATATCTGTCCCGGTCTGATCTATGGATTCCGGGTTGCCAAAGAAGCAATGAGGCTGATGGATATCGGGCGAGCCGTTGATGAGGAAGTGGTCGCCATTTGCGAAAATGACTCATGCGCCGTTGACGCCCTCCAGGTCTTGCTGGGTACGGTGGCGGGGAAGGGCAATCTTATCATCAAAGATTACGGAAAAAATGCCTATACGGTTCTGAGCCGTTCCCGGCGGCAGGCCTATCGATTTTCACGAAAGACCAGCTATAAATACAAGGGCGAGGACAAAAGTGAGTTTGACCGGCTGGATAAGGCTATGTCTGACGGAACTGCGTCTGAAGATGAAAAACGAAAGCTAAGAAGCATGAAGGTAGATGATTTGCTCACACGTCCTTTCGAGGAAATATTTACCATAGCGGAAGTGCCCTTTAATGAACCCCTCTATGCGCAGCTTGACCGCTCTGAACCTTGTGCGCTTTGCGGGGAAATGACAATGGCGGCGAAAATGGTGAAGTTGAAAGACGGATGTCTGGTCTGCACTCCCTGTTCACAGAAGAAATAAAATAACAATTAAAGCATTTCGGAATATCCAGATTCAGGTAGGATAAAGCAGTCTATTGACATTGTTATCACCCGATGATAATTATATAAAAAATGAAAACACATGCCAAAGATGATGACGGACTTGAAACCCTTTTGTCGCTAAATGGTTACAGATTTTTTGATCGCGGGTATTGGGTAAAATTTGAAGCATGTGAAGTAGCTATAACAGAACACATTCCACACGGCATTAGATATTCATTAACGCTGCATGATAAAAATAACAATAGAATTATTGGCTATGATAATGCCCATAATTACAAACCCAAAAAACACAAATATAGGGCAAAGATTGTTACATGGGATCATGTACACAGAGAAGATAAGGTTCGGCATTACGAATTTAATTCTGCGGCTCAGTTAATTGAGGATTTTTGGAAAACAGTTGAGGAATACATATAAAGAGGTGAATATGGCACACCTAATGAAGATAGGTATTATGGCAAAAGAAGACTTTAAACAATACACTATTGACATTGCAAAAGGTAAAATTCGTCCTAAAGAAGATGTCCCAAAGATATGGTTTGAATCTGTTGAATCGATGGCACAAATACTTAGCACTAGAAATCAAGAACTATTAAGAATGATTAAAGAGAAAAAACCAAAGTCGCTATCTGAACTTGCAATAACATCTGGAAGAAAACCTGGAAATCTTTCAAGGACTCTTAGAACTATGGAAAGGTATGGTATTATTTCTTTATCAAAAGAAAAGGGGGCTATAATGCCTCGCATACGTGCGGATAAATTTACTGCTGTTTTTGGATTTTGATAGCAAAGGCAGAGATTTTATCTGCCTTTAGTTTGCAATATAAAGGACCTAATCCCTTTCATTGGGTATGTCGAGGTTTTACGCAGGCTGGCGATAATTATTCCAAGAGGTTTCTTCTTCGTTTTTGAGCCGAGAGTTGCTGGCCGTTAATGTTTACAGTTTTTTATAATGCAACAGTACAGCTCTTAGAAGGGAGGCGCTGTGTCCAAGCTGGATATAGGCTTCCTGCGGTGTCAGGTCACGATTTTCGGCGCGTATTTTTTGGCCCAGCAGACGGGAAATATTGGCTATCCGAGTAATTTCCCGGGATAAGTCCTCTTCAAAATGGTCATCCCTTAAGATGATGCCATACATATACCGTGTAATATTGTCGGAATTCCCCATTACAACTTTATCAACGTTTTCCTCAATAATATTATGACGGTTTTTATTGAATTCATCGTATGGTACGTTATGGAGGGGCATGGACAGATCGCCGATATAGTGGGCACAATACGCAATGTGGTATTCAGGGAATTTGCCCGATTTTAAATAAGCCTCATATTCCCGCAGTGATGCAATGATTGCCCCGTAGAGATGTCCTTCGGCATCAGATAGATCCGCCTTATTATATCTGTTAATCTGCTCCATTACCATCTGGCTTGTAACTTCAGATCCACTGTTGTTGTTATACCAGTGGTTGAAGGCCTCAATGTTACCTGCTTTAATTTTAGCGATGTCGGGACCGGCGGCATTGTACCACTTTTTATATCCGGCAGCCTTGGCAATGGCAAGATGGGTGTTGTCATACCAGCCAAACGCGGTTCCGGCCATTGAAGACAGTAAAATAGTTATAATTAGCTCAATGATAATAATTCGGCTTTTATATTTCTTCATAGAAGATCTTTTCTTTCTCAAGGCGCTGAATGATCAGCAATTAATCTTTGTTTAAAGAACCAGTTCTTCGCGTTCAATCATAGTTTCTATATCCGGATTGCCGCGGAAGCGCAAGACGTTGAGCATAAATATTTCCAGTTTATTTAGAACATTGGGCGGCAGGAGATTGCCGTCGATTTCAATGGAAATAATCGGATATTTGCGCTCCCGCGCCCAAGGAGTAATCAGGCCTTCTATTATGCGGCCGATAAGGCAGGCAAAAGGAGAAATATTGACAATGCCGGAATATCCATCCAGCATTGCCGTAGCCGCCACACCGCTGGAGATGCTCAATTCCGAGAAAAGCTCCGGGTGAACAAAATATTTTTCAGTATTTTTCATAATTTCTGATGTGTTATGCGGAGTTTTCGGTATCAGTTGAGTTGCTCCAAGGATATTACCGACTTTTTTTACTACGTTATGTTTGTAAGTATGTTCGATGTTCCAATTGAACAAGTCCTTTATCTCATCGGCGAAAGCCAGGCGATACCAGGGAATCGATTTCAGTTTCTTTTTCAGTTCATATTTTCTGACAAAATCACAGTAGTGAACCCACTCGGCGACGTCCGATACTTTGGCAATTATGCCGCGCCGGCTGAAGTGGGTGATCAATTCATCCACGGAAAAATCATCACGCCGTACATAGATCTCGCCGACAATGAGCACCTTCGGGCAATCTTCCATTTTTTTCTTAAGCGGAATCAGGGCGATTTCATTGGATATTTCCTTCAAAACCGGCTGCACCTGCGTAATGTTTTTTTCAGCAACGCCGATCATTCTAGCCCAGAGTCTGTTATATGTTACCATTGCCGCTGCCGGATCGGCGGCGCAGGTTCGCAAAGTTGTTTCTATGTCTTTCATATGATCACTGACAATTATTGACCACCAGGCATATTTGGAAAATTCAGTGCCCAGTTCATTATATGAATTTTCCGAATCCAAGGTAAAAACAACCACATTTTCCAGACGTAAATCACGGAAAAGATTTTCAAAGAAGATATAATACTGGCCCGTCCTGCAGGGGCCCCTGGTTGAAGGGACGAACAGAATGTATATTTCATCCTTCCTGTACTTTTCGGATGAAAAATACTTTAGCGCACTGCCTAAAACAAGGTGCGAGGGCAGGCATTCCTTGCCAGAAGTATGATTGCGCGCCAGTTGCAGCGTATGCACATCCGGCACGGGCATGGCTTCGGTATTGATGCCCAATCCACGGATTGTTGCGGCAATCAGTTCTACGGAAAGCCGGCCCATATTGGAGAGCAGCAGTTTAACCCGCGGGTTGTGTTTTATCGGTATCTTTTCTCCGGTAAAATTATTTTTGATGTGGATTTCTTCGCCCGGATTGTTGATGAAGCGTAAACCATTGTCGTATCTGGCTTCGTTGATGGCTTCGATTTTTGATTTATATCCTTCAATAATATCCAGAAAAGCTTCAATACGGGTATCTACACCGGCGTCGGCGGTGTGCGAATCCATTTCCAGAACAAGAAATGGTTTGGTGCCCATTGTCCATTTCAGATAATGCAGCATAAAAGAATCAGGAGCGCAGGAAAAATTTGTAATATAAGTGGCGTAGATATTATCCTCTTTTTTGACGAGCTTGCTTGTTTTCATGTCCTGCTGGCCGTAATACCAGTACATATTCGGAAAGATCGGCTCATCTTCAAAAGGCAGAATGTCAAAGGGAATTACCGAATAACCACGGGTCGCGAATTTCCGCGGTACCCCCATATTGGCGTCACTAGCGAAAGCGTTATAGGGCTTGCCCAAAAGCGCAATTACCGGGCGCTTGGCGATTCTAGCCGAAGCCAATGCCGTTTTTCCCAATTCCCGTGCCCGGTTGAAATATTCAATCTGTTTTTCATGAGCGATATCAAAAGCCCTGCCGGATTCCTTTGCGCTGCAGCCGAGAGTGATCCCTATCTCAATAAAAGATTCACGAGCCCTTGCCATACCATCTTTGAAGCTGATAACGGGCATTAAATATTTGTCTTCCGGAATCTCCGGAAAGGCCTTCTTAATATAATAGGGGACAGCCTGCATTATGGGACAGAAGTTGGCCGGCGTATCTTTTTCATAACTTTCCATGTCTTTAAAATGGGGCAAAAAAATGTAATCGGGATTGCGGTTAAAAGCATCCTGAACTGCACCGTGGGCAATTTCAGCCGGAAAACAGTAGTTGCTTTCCACCCGCGCGGCTCCTTCAGGAGATATCTTTTCCGAAAGAAAGGCCTCTATACCTAACGCATGGAAAAACCAGGAATACAAAGGCCAGTGAGTATAAACGGAAAAGCAGTGCGGTATGCCGACTACCAAATCTTTACTTTTTATGAACTCCTCGCGGTCAGGAGCGCACTCATGGAAAAGAAGATTATTGCGCTCAGCGATATAATCAAAGACTTCAGCTTCGTTAATGGTTTTTTTCTTTAGAATATTAGCATACTTGTTGCAGCGGCCGCCGAACATGTATTTATTGTTATTTACGGAAAGAACGCGAATCGGGCAATAGTTGTCGCAAGCCTTGCATTGAAATTCCTTTTTATAAATTATTTCTGTTTCCAGAATTTTATCAATATCATAGGAGGATTTGGTTAAGAACCCATCATTGAATTTTTGTCCGGCCAATATGCCGACACCAAAGCAGCCCATCATTTCTGGATCAGGCGGAACTAAAATATGTTTATTTAAAAGCATCGCGAAGGCCAGAGGAATTGCTTTGTTTTTAGCCACACCGCCTTGCAGGACTATGTTTTTACCAAGTGTCCTGTTGCCGACGACGCGGTTGAGATAATTTGAAACAATGGATGTAACGATACCTGCCGTGATATCTTCGCGGGATGCTCCCTGCAGAATGGCATTGCGAATATCGGAGTTGATGAAGGCGGAACAGTGTTCACCGAACTTTAAAGGATCACTTGCCTGAATGGCGATATCGCCTATTTCCCGGGCATGGTTAATATTCAAATCACCTTGCGCCGATTCTTCGAGGAAGGAGCCGGTACCGGCCGAGCAGGCTTCGTTCATTGCGTAATCAATCGGCACCTTATTTTTCAAAAAGACATACTTGGCGTCCTGACCGCCAATTTCAAAGATTGTATCTATATCTTCTCTGTAAAATGTAGTACCTACGGCATGTGCTATTATTTCATTATAGACTGCGGGTGTTTCCAAAAATACACCGAGAATTTCCCTGGAAGATCCGGTAGTCGATGCGAGCGTTATTCTGATTTCGCCTTCGCCGATATCATTCTTAATTTGTTTTTTTATTTCCGTAAGGCAATTCTTGAGGGCCTTCACCGGGTCGCCATGTGTACGGCCATAGAAGGATGCGGTGATTTCGCTGGTTTCCATATCGATTAAACAGGCTTTGGTTGTCGTTGATCCGCCGTCAACACCCAGAATGTATTCCCGGCTGGCAACAACTTTTCCTTTAGGAGAGGAAAGATAGGTTACCCTGTCTGCCGCAGTCATTAAATTTTTAAATCGTTTAAATTGTATTTTCCCCGGTTTAAACAATTTATCCAGCGGGGGTAGGGGGCTTCCGGAATTTTTAACCAGGAGCGCCGCTCCATAGGCTTCAAAGTATACCGCCTCTTCGGGAACAATAAAATCGATTTGGGGCATTCGCTCCCGTATAAAACGGAGGATGTATTGATTACGGGTCACGCCGCCGGCCAGGAGGACTTTTCCTTCGCATATTCTGGCTCTTTTAAGGAAATCAATAACTTTTGAGGCCATTATATCGGAAAGAGACAGGACGATATCTCCTTTGTTGGCTTCACCTTTATTTAAACGGTGGGTACAGTCGCTTTTCATGAAAACCGAACAGCGTGAAGAAAGTTTAAGTACTGAACAATGGCGGGGAATATTATCAATATCAGCGAGCCTCATATTCATTCTGGCCAACTGTTGTTTAAAAAATTCGCCGGTGCCCGAAGCACATTTACTGCCTGAAAAACGCGCCGTTATTTTCCTGGTATTTTTGTCGACCGTATAAACGGCTAAATCTTCACCGCCTAACGAAACTACGGCGTCTACTTCGTATTCCAGGTGTTTGAGCGCCTCTTCAATGCATAACGGCTCAATGACACTGTTGATATTTAAAAGATGCCTTCCTTCCGTGCCGGTAACCAAGGCAGGAACACCGGCAGTAACTTTTCTCTCTAATAATATTTCTTTAAGAGTATCGAGAAAATTTCCTTCGTGAGGTTCAACTTTGCTCCAAAGAATGTTTTGTTCTTCAGTCATGGTCACTTTAACATTTGAGGAGCCGATATTAATCCCAAGGCTAAGCATGAAAAATTCTCCTAAATATAAAATGAATGTGAATAAACAATCAGTCAGTCATTTTTTTTAATCTGTTATATCGGCCTCAATGTCGTTGAATTAAGAAATTTGCCTTCCAATTCCCCCTTTCGTAAAGGGGGATACAGGGGGATTTTTATTACACTTTGCAAAATCTCCCCCATCCCCTCTTTAGAAAAGAGGGGGCTGTAGCACTTAAGTCAATGACATTGATATCGGCCTTACAGGCTAAGTTTACTTTTTATAAATTATTTATCTCCTTTCTACCCGAAGCATCACAGGCCCGGTGATGTATGAATTAGCATTTTTATGTTAAACATGAAAAGGTAATAGTGAATCCTCATTTGATAATGCCGTTCCTAAATGTGCAACTTATTAATAATATTACGATTGAACTTTGACGTCAAGTGACAAGATGCCGATGTAATATTGAGGCAACCAGATAAATAATTGATTTTATGGAAAATATTGGGAAAAATTAAAGGATGAGAAAAAAATAAAACTGCCCAGGGGCGGTATTTTAATTACCGTTCCCCTGGGCAGTGTTTAATTAAGCAATATTAATGACCTTCTTCCAGAGCTCCGCCTATGTACATCATGGACAGCAGCATGAATACCAGGGTCTGAACTACGGATGTAAAGATCATCAGAACGAAAACAGGTAGTGGAACAAAATAAGGAACGAGTCCGAGTATAACCGCCAGAACGATATCTTCACCCTTAATATTACCGAAGAGTCGGAAAGTAAGTGAAAGAACGCGGGATAAATGGCTGATGATTTCAATGGGCATCATGAGCGGAATCAACCACCAGACCGGTCCCAGGAATTGTTTAAAATATTTTATGCCGTGCGTCTTAACGCCCACTGCGTGTGTGGAAAAGAAAACGACCAAAGCCATGGAAGCGTTTGTATTAATATTTGCCGTCGGTGATTCAAAACCGGGGATTATTCCAATTAAGTTGCTGGTTAATATGAAAAGGCCGATAGTGGCGATCAGCGGAAAATATGTCCGGCCGTGATGACCCATGGTGTCATTGATTAAAGAATCAAAGCCGCCGATAAGTGTCTCCATGACGTTCTGCAGCCCCCCCGGATAAATCTCCAGACGCCTCGTAGCTAAAAAAGACAATAAACATAAGGCGATAGCTATAAACAACATATACGTTGTTTGTACGGGAACATAATGGTTTTCCAAAAATAACAAGGGCTCCATATCTTATCTAACCTCCTCAAGACAATTTTTTTTTGAAAAAGTACTAATGATCAAGGTAATGATAATGTTAATTACCACCACCGAAAGTCCGATAACCAGGCCGACAACATTAACCGTGCCCCCGCTGATCAATAAATATAAAACAATTCCTGTAATAACCAGACGGATAGCATATTTTATCATTATAGGAGTCTTGATGTTGCCTTCATCGCCAAGATTTTGAAAAGCTTTTCGTAGGCCTCTGACGAGCCAGTGAAAATTGATAATACTGATAAATCCGCCCAGCAATACACCCAAAGCAAATTTAAAAGGAGCAAAAATCAGGGAAGGAATGAAAAGAAGAGCCAAAAAAACCCAGTTGGCTATTTCAATTTTTTTCTGGATCAGGTCTTTTTCGATGGGGTTCACTTTTTAAGCTCTTTATAATCGGTTCTTCGTTTGGAAAGTATCTCTTTATTAAAACATACAGGTTGCGAAACCCGGAAGCAATTCCCAGTAAAAGAAAAACGACGGTAAAAAAGTTTCCTGTATTAAATTTCCGGTCTAAAAAAATTCCCAGATAAAGACATCCGAAAATCGCTATAGCCATTGCAATGCCGATGCTGCTGACTGCGGCCATTTGCATGATGGAATTTCTTAGATCTTTATTCATCGGGACGCTCGGCTCTTTAGCATTAATGGGAAGCAAAGTCAATTAAAAACACCAGTCGCCGTTCATTTATTAACGGTTTAAATGACGATTGTTTTTATACCATTCCACTGTTTTGGCAAGTCCTGTTTTAAGATCGGTTTTTGCTTTAAATCCGAACTCTTTTGCTGCTTTATCAGTGTCGAGCATTCTGCGGGGCTGACCGTCGGGTTTGGTTTTGTCCCAGATAATTTCCCCTTGAAATCCTGTTATTTGCACGATTAATTCAGCCAGTTCCCTGATGGATATTTCAAAGCCCGCACCAATATTGACAGGTTCGCTTTTGTTATAAAATTCAGTGGCGAGACTTATTGCTTCGGCGGCATCTTCCACATAAAAAAATTCACGGGTTGCCGATCCTGTTCCCCAGACTTCGATCGTTTCCGCGGATTTGTCCATGGCGTCAATACATTTTTTAATTAATGCCGGAATTACGTGAGAGGAATGAGGATTAAAATTGTCACCGGGTCCGTAAAGGTTTACCGGCAATAAAAAAACGGAATTAAAACCGTATTGTTGGCGATAAGCCTGAGACTGAACCAGCATCATTTTTTTGGCAAGTCCGTAAGGCGCGTTTGTTTCTTCAGGATAGCCGTTCCAGAGATCATCCTCTTTGAACGGAACGGGAGTGAATTTGGGATAAGCGCAGATCGTACCCAAAGCAACAAATTTTTCGATCTTTCGAACATATGCTTCATGGAGTAATTGCGCTCCCATTATCAGGTTATCATAAAAAAGCTCAGCCGGTTTTTCCTGATTAAAACCGATTCCTCCGACTTTGGCTGCAAGATGGATAACAATTTCCGGCTTAGTTTGTTCGTACATCCGCCGGACATCAATTAGATTTGTTAGATTATATTCGGGAAGATCGGCTATTTCAATATTCCGGCAGCCGCGGTTTTCCAAATACCTGACAAGATGGCTTCCCAAAAAGCCTTTACCGCCGGTAATTGTGATGCGTTGATTAGTAAACATTAAAGAGCCTCCAAGCAATTTATACCATATTTTCACTATTTGGGCAGGAAAAACCGGCGTCTACAAGCGTTTTTTCTTTTTTGGCCAGTTCCAGATCGGATGCTATCATCATATCAATGAGCTGATCAAAGCTTACTTTGGGTTTCCAGCCCAGTATCTTTTGAGCTTTGGATGAATCACCCAAAAGTACATCTACTTCGGTCGGCCGGAAATATTGCGGATCGACTTCAACGTGCTTTGCGTAATCAAGATCCAGCTTACTGAATACTTTTTCAACGAATTCGCGAACAGAATGAGTTTCACCTGTGGCGATAACATAGTCATCAGGTTTTTCCTGCTGGAGCATAAGCCACATTGCTTCCACATAATCTCCGGCAAAACCCCAGTCTCTTTTTGCTTCCAGATTGCCAAGGTAAAGTTTATCTTTTAGACCGACTTTTATCTGTGTGGCAGCTCTGGTTATTTTCCGGGTAACGAATGTTTCACCCCGCCTCGGTGATTCATGATTGAAAAGAATTCCGTTTGTGGCAAAAATTTTATATGCGTTACGGTAATTACGGGCAATATAATAAGCATAAACTTTGGCCGCTGCATACGGACTTTGCGGTTGAAAAAGAGTATCTTCTTTTTGCGGCGGCGGAGCGGCGCCGAACATTTCGCTGGATGACGCCTGATAAAACTTTGTTTTAATTCCTGTTTTTCGAATTGCTTCCAGAATGCGCAAAGTTCCCAGACCGGTGATATCCCCTGTATACTCCGGCATGTCAAAACTTACCCGGACATGGCTTTGTGCGCCCAGGTGGTAAATTTCTTCCGGTTTGATGGAATGCAGTAAATCCATTAGCTGGGCGGAAACGCTTAAGTCACCGAAATGTAAAAAGATTCTGGCTTCGGGATCATGTAAATCGCGGTAGAGATGATCAATACGAGCGGTGTTAAAGGAACTGGATCGGCGGATTAAACCGTGAACTTCATAGCCTTTAGAGAGTAGTAATTCCGCCAGATAGGAACCATCCTGTCCGGTAATGCCGGTTATTAGAGCTTTTTTCATATAGAGGCCTCGCCATTTATATAATGATAGCAATTAAAATTAGCTGCTCAGATATTTTTCAATGTCTTGTCGCAGGCATGGAGAAAATGTTCGATGTCGGTGTCGGTATGGGCAAACGAAAGGAAGTTTGCTTCAAACTGGGAAGGTGCAATCCAAACGCCTTGTTTAATCATACCGTGGAAAAATTTTGCAAATAAACTGGTATCGGATTTCAATGCGGTGATGAAATCATCAACAGGTCCCGGTTGAAAAAATAATGTAAACATGGATTTGAATCTGTTTATACAAATGGAAATACCTTTTGCGGAAAATAATTTTTCCACATCCCGGCAGAGGTTGCCCGCTTTTGTTTCCAGTTCAGGGTAAGAATCTGCCTTAGCTCTGAGTTGATGAAGGGTGGCCAGTCCTGCGCTCATGGCCAGGGGATTACCCGATAAAGTTCCCGCCTGATAAACATCGCCTACGGGAGCGAGAGCTTCCATTATTTCTTTTTTTCCGCCTAAAGCACCTACAGGGAGACCGCCGCCGATTATTTTACCGAGGCAGGTCAAATCGGGTTTAATTCCGATTAAATTTTGATAACCTCCAAAAGTAAAACGAAAACCGGTAATGACTTCATCAAATATTAAAATAATGCCATTTTTAGCTGTAAGTTCCCTAAGACTGGCCAAAAACCCGTCTTTCGGTTCAACAACACCCATATTACCCGCCACCGGTTCAACAATAATTGCCGCCAATTGGGATCCATAACGTTCAATGGCTTCCTGAACGGCCTCAATGTTGTTGTAAGGCAGGCTCATGGTCAGTTCAGCCAGGGGCTGCGGAATGCCGGGGGAACCGGGAATTCCCAGTGTGGCCACACCCGATCCTGCTTTTACCAGTAGGGAGTCGGCATGACCGTGATAGCAGCCGTCAAATTTAATGATCATGTTCCGTTTTGTGTAACCGCGGGCCAGCCGGATTGCGGTCATGGTTGCTTCCGTTCCCGAACTGGTCATGCGCACAAGTTCCATGGAAGGTATCGCCGCACTAATTAACTCTGCAATCTTTGTTTCCGCTTCTGTCGGCGCACCGAAACTGGTTCCCTTTTGGGCAGTGCGGCAGATGGCATCAACCACGTCCGGGTGCGCATGCCCCAAAATCATTGGTCCCCAGGAAAGCACAAAATCGGTATACTCCCTGTCTTCGGCATCATATATTTTACTGCCTGAAGCGCGGCTTACGAAAAGAGGATCACCGCCAACCGATTTCCAGGCGCGGACGGGCGAGTTGACTCCGCCAACAATAACTTGTCTGGCTTTGGTAAACTGGTTTAATTTTTTTTCAGTCATTTTCAAAATACTCCGGTGAAATTTTTTTATATTCCTCAAGGCTTTCCAGAATTAAAAAATCGTAATAGTCTATTGCCTCCGCTAATTTATCGATAATCGCTGCAATATTATTGTCTTGTGCATGCAGCATCGTGAAAAGATTGTATTTGTTTTGAAAAGCAGGGCTCCTTTCATAGCAATGCGAGATAAACGAAAAGGCTGCCAGAGTTCTTCCTGCTTTTTCAATTTTCTCCGGTGGAATGGACCAAATTACCAAAGCATTTCTGATAAAGCCCACTTTTTGATGACGCAAGATCGCGCCGAACCGGCGGATATAACCTTTTTGCAGGAGAGATCTTGTTATTTTCAGAACTTCCTCTTCGGGCAGGTCACACTCCCTGCCTGTTTCCTGAAAAGGACGTGCAACGGCTGGTATATCGATTTGAATTATCCGGGCTACCTTCTTCTCTTCAGCGGTCAATTTTTCCATAGACGGCTTTTATCCTGCGCAACAAATAAAATCAAGTTATGACTTGATCCTTTTTCTGCCAAAGGGAATACCCAGTTTTCTCATTTTCGTCCTCAGTGTGGATGGATTAATTTTGAGTAATTTTGCTGCTCCTTTTTCACCTCCGACACGGCCGTCTGTCATTTCCAATGCCTGCTTGATGTACTTTATTACGGCTTCCTCAAGACCCTGTAACTCTGCACCGGAAGAAAAAACGGCGGCTGGGGATATGTTTCGGTGTTCTCCAATGTCATCGAATACTAATGGTTTACCTCCGCTCAGGATCAGGGCTCGTTCCACAGCATTCTGCAATTCCCGGACATTGCCCGGCCAATCGTACCCCATCAATTTATCGAGGGAATCTGGGGCCAGAATGGGAACATTTACCAATCCCATCTCGCGGGATTTTTTCATCATGAAATGTGAAACGAGTGCGGGGATATCGGCGCGTCTCTCGCGCAAAGGAGGAATTATTATAGGAAAAATCTTCAGACGAAAATAAAGATCTTCCCGGAACTTGCCGTCTGCCAGCATGTCTTCCAGGTTCCGGTGAGTGGCTGCAATTACCCGGATATCTACAGGAAGAACTTCTGTCCCTCCTACACGTTCGATCTCTTTTTCCTGGATAACCCGCAGCAACCGTATTTGCGCTCCCGGTGTCAGCTCGCCGATTTCATCAAGAAATATGGTTCCTCCATGAGCCCGTTCGAAACGCCCGCGTTTCTGAAACAGTGCTCCGGTAAACGCCCCTTTTTCATGACCGAAAAGTTCGCTGTCCATCAGTGATTCCGGTACAGCCCCGCAATTAACTTTGATAAATGGACCATTACGGCGTGGCGAAAGATTATGAATAGCACCGGCCATTACCTCCTTGCCTGTTCCCGTTTCGCCGAGCAGCAGGACGGGACTGTTGAGCGGCGCTACCTGACATACCATTTCCATGACTTGTTTTAGACCGAAGTTGGCGCCGACAATTTCCTCGCCTGCCTGCTGGCGCAGTTCATCCTGCAAATAACGGTTGTCGTCGGTCAGCAAATCCTTGAGACGTAATACTTCCCGGTACCGGATGTAATTAATAAAGGCAATGGCAAAAGGTTCATTGAGCAATGAGAGAAGATACTTATGCTCTTCAGTATATTTTTCACCAGCATAATTCACGATAGCGATGCCGCCGAACATGTTCCACTCCGGCTTGGGGCCAATGGTCATAGCTGCCGCATCAGGCGTAACGCCGACTTGTAATAACGACCGCATTATAGGGTGATCGCCCACGCGTTCCGCCGTAATTATCGTTGGCCTGTTATGCCCATTGTTTATAATTTTCATAAGTGCTTTGTGCACGTCCTGTGGGGCCGTCATTTTATGGGAAATGACCTGACCACCTCCCACATCCGCCTTGGCGATAACTTCAGCGACTACAATATTTGGATCATAGGTACAAATCATGATCAGATCGGCGGGGATGTGCTGGCGGATGTACATCAAACAGTCCCATAGCGCCTTGTCAATTTCCAGGCTGCCACAAATCCGCAACGTGGCTTCGCGGAAAAAATATTTTTCATCAACCATGATGGCTTCTTATATCTTTAGTAATATTTTACATATCTTATTTCACTATTTATTACAATAAGTGTGCAATACAATATTTATTTATGTTGAATAAAATAGTTATTTGTCGGGATGTTTGTTATCCAATTGTATTTATTAAATATTATTTTTGGCATGTTTTAAGCAAGTAGAGAGGCGAAAAGGAGTACAAAACAACATGAAACAGTTGGAAATTGTATCGCTGAGAACGTCGGGCCTTTATGAGAAAGATGCAAAAAAATATATGAGAAAATTTTGCCGTATAGTCAAAAAGCACGATTTGTCGGAAGCTGCTTTCTATGTTCACGCTTCCATTCCCGGTGATCTTGCCCTTATTATTTTGTCGCCGACGCTGGAAGGCAAAGACAAGGGAACATATTGGGGTATCTATATGGCTGATGTGCTGAAACAATTCGGACTCGTGGATTATAACTGCTGGCTGCAGTCCGAAAGTTAATAAGTTGTCATTTACATTTTCTATATGTCAATGAAATTGAAGAGGTATTAGATGCTAAATATTAACAGAGCCACACGAATAATCATTGTGGAAATTTTAATCGGGGTATTACTGCTGATTGGCTGCGGGCAAAAGATTAAAAGCGGAGCCAATCCAATTCCCGAAGTTGCCGTTGTCACCATACAGTCCCAACAACTGGTACTTACTACA
>CAZWCA010000056.1:0-18000 GCA_964632255.1 uncultured Smithella sp.
GAAATGACATTCTGAACATAGTCGATACCATGAGCGCCATCAACAACAATTCCGGCATGGATGTCATGCAGAAATACACCGCCATGATGGCCGATCAGCAGTACCAGAACATACTGGCGGCAAGCTGGCATCAGTAAGACTGGATTACCGGGTTATCCGGCATACGCCGGAGTTCCAGCCCGGTAATGACGGAAGAAAACGGCCGGGTCGCCAAGACCCGGCCAGGATAAAATTCGTTGTTTGTTAACTTTTTTTGGACTGGAGCAATCATATGAATTGCTTCGTAATATTAATCGTAAACCTCAATTATGAAAAATGATCATCCCAGAAGCAGGTCAAGACTGATTCCGACGATGGTTAGCTTATTTTGAGTCGTCTATTCGTTATACAGTTGAAGGCGGAGAACCAATTCGTTTTTACTGGATTCCCGCCTTCGCGGGAACCATTCATGTCCCGCGTGACACCACGTGGGCATGAAAATTATTTTTCATTTTCATGGTAATGCCACTTTTTGTCATGCCCGAAATCTTTTGCAGGGCATCCAGTCTCGTAAACTGCAATTTACTGGATTCCCGCCAGAAGCATGCGGGAATGACAACTTTTCGCTACGGAAAACCATCATGTCCCGTGTGAAACAAAGTGGACATGAAGTTTGGTTCATTTTCGTAGTAAAGACAAAATAGAGAACGGGAATGACAAAATAGGGAGCGGGAATGATACAGTAGAGAAAGTAGAAAGCGGGAAAGACAAAATGAGCTGACTAACATAAAACGGCTTATCAATAATTGGTTGAATCAGCGGTTGGGTTGGGCATCTCTTAAGAGAACTACTTATGAACATACTATTTTTGCATCCAAATTTTCCGGCACAATTTCGACATCTGGCGGCGGCTCTGGCACAAGATTTGAATAATCAGGTAATCTTTGGAACCACCCGGCAAGAAGGTCAAATGGCCGGAGTCCAAAAACTGATCTATACCCCGTTACGAAAGCCGAGTAAAGAAACCCACCATTACCTGCGGCCTTTGGAAGATGCCGTACTTCATGGGCAAGCTGTGTATCGTATGTTGGATAAGCTGAAGGCAAGCGGTTTTATTCCGGACGTCGTCTATGGCCATTCCGGCTGGGGACCGACATTGTTCATTAAGGACATCTTTCCGCAGGCAAAGCTGCTGTGCTACTTTGAATGGTTCTATAATGCATACGGCGCAGATGTCGGTTTTGATCCGGCTGAGCCTGTAACACCCGATGACAGATTACGCATTCGCATGAAGAATGCGCCTATTCTGACGGATCTTTACAGTTGCGACGCCGGTTTATGTCCAACATCCTGGCAGGCGCAGCAATTTCCAAAAGAATTCAGAGAAAGGATTAATGTCCTTCATGATGGTATTGACACGAATTACTTTTCGCCTCAACAAGACGCCAAATTAACTTTGCCTTCAATTGGCCTGGATTTATCCGATGCGAAAGAGATCGTAACATATGTAAGCCGCGGCATGGAACCTTACCGGGGATTTCCACAATTTATGGAAGCGGTATCTTTGCTGCTGAAGAAGAGAAAAACATGTCATGTTGTAGTTGTGGGCGAAGACAGAGTTGCCTATGGACGCCGTCTTCCCGACGGGAAAACCTTCAAACAACTAATGCTGGAGAAACTGGATTTGGACTTATCCCGGCTGTACTTCACCGGAAGGTTACCTTACCACCAATATCTTCAGGTCTTGCAGGCGTCATCCGTGCATATATATCTCACCCGCCCTTTTGTCCTGTCCTGGTCGATGCTCGAAGCTATGTCTACCGGATGCCTGATTGTGGCTTCCAATACTCCACCGGTAACTGAAGTTATCCAGGATAATGTCAATGGCATTTGGGTTGATTTTTTTTCACCGCAGGAAATAGCTGTGCGTGTTGAAGAAGCTCTCGATAACGCCGATCAGATGCTTCATCTCCGAAAGATGGCAAGAGAGACAATCTTGAATAACTACGATCTGGCCACGCTCTTGCCCAGGCATCTGAAATGGATAAACACAATTTGAAGAAGTCTGTAGTAGAGAAACGTAAATTGAAAGTATTAAAGAGTAAATTAATAATTTGTTTTTTGGTATTCTGTCTGTTGTTTTGCTTCGATTATTCAGCATTAGCCGAAATGCTTACCTATCAAAATGCAATCAAAGACAGCATCAACAGCTCGGCCGGCCTGCGGGTGAAAATGGAAGATGTCCGGATTGCCAATGCCCAATACCGGGGAAGCTTTGCCGAGTTGTATCCTTCTATCAATGTCAATGGCCGCACTGAGAGATACGAAAATCTGGACAATCGCAATAATCAAATCCTGGATACAATCGGCAACGAAGTCGTCGGTGGAAACCAGACCGCATGGAGAGCATCGCTGTCGTTGTCCGGGCAATACTTTTTTTCCCACTGGTACAAGAAACGCTATGAAGTTCAATATTATGAAAAAATGCGGGATGTGAATGTTCATGAATGTGAGTCATCGGCTAAAAAGACGATCAGGGATGTAACGGATATTTTCGGGGGAATTGCCGAAGGAAAAATTAAGTTAAAATACGGGATCGAAATTCTAAGCAGGCTTGAAAATATTGCTAAAATCAAGAAGCAGGCTTCCACTCTGGGACAATATTCTTATGAGGACGTTCTCAAGGCTCAATCTGATGCTCTCAGCATGGAAAAGGAAATTATCCAAATCAGGAAAGAACTAAAAGAGTATCTTGCCCGTCTCGGCATTTATACAGGAAATAACTATTCGGAAGAAACAGAAATTGCACACCTGACGCCGCAAGGCTGGTTTCCCGTTACAGATGAAAAGAAAGTGGTTCTGGCAACCCCCGAATATCTGGCGCGCCGCCGCGAACTTGAAGCTGCCCGCTCCAGAGAAAAAGCAGCAGCCAATAATTTCTGGCCGGACATTTCACTATATGGCCGTTATGATCTTTACAATGCAACTCCTGACTTTAATGCAACTTTTAATGATGTGCGGCAGGTGGGATACAGCGCCGGACTTTTAATCAGCATACCGCTTTTTGACGGCGGTGTCCGTAAATGGGAGCGGCAAAGGAATATTCATGAAATACGCAAACAGGAAGAAAGCGCCTGGGCGGCTTTTGCTGAAAAGAATAAAGATATCAAAACACTTCAGGCCGGTTTAAATGAACTTAATAAAACCTACAACCATTTTCGAAGATTGAATGAGCAGTATGAGAAATTAATGACAATCGCCCGAAAAGCTTATTTTTGGGGTGAACGAAGCAATCTGGATATTATGGATCTGGAAAAAGACGCGCTTGGCGTTGAGCGTGATTTTAAAGCGGCTGCAAACTCACTTGCCGTTTATGAAAAACAATTGATGCTGGAGATGGACTATAAACAATTTATGAGAGAGCATGATGGAGACTGGTCTTGTAAGTATTGAAGTAGTAGCGAAGATTCATAGTGTCAGTATCGATATGGAAGCCGTCAAAAGGCGCTATTTTGTTGAAGGTGAATTAACGAGCGCCGAGGTGCTGCGAATTTTGCAGGATCATGGTATCCGTTCCCGCCTGAAGAAGCTTAAGACAATTGCCGAGTTGCTAAAATATCCAATGCCGTTGATAGTTATTTCTCCGGAAAAAGAATTTCACATTCTTATCGGTAAAAAAGAAGATAAGTATTTTATTTTTGACTGCAAAGAGAAAAAGCCCTGTCAGGTAACAGAGGATGAATTGAGCAACTTTTGGGGTGGCCAGGCAATTGCCGTCTATCCCCGGTTTACTAAAACAGAATTATTTCTTAACATGAAATGGCTGTTCAAGGAGTTCTTCAAACATAAGCAGTCATTTTCGGCGGTTATTACCGCATCGTTTTTTATTCAGCTTTTTGGTCTGGTAACGCCGCTTTTTATCCAGGTCATTATTGATAAGGTTCTTGCCCACCATGCACTGACCACGCTGGAAGTTGTTGCCGGTGCTTTTCTGGCTGTTCTGCTTTTTGACACAATAATGAATCTCATGCGCAACTATCTTCTCTACCATACGGCAAACAAGGTTGACGCAAGCCTCGGAGCGAAGGTTTACCGTCATCTGCTTTCACTGCCTTTCCGGTATTTTGAAGTCAGAAAGGTCGGCAATATCATTGCCCGTGTACGCGAGCTGGAAAATCTCCGGCAATTCATGACCAATATTTCTTTGACCGTTTTACTCGATACAATTTTCTCTGTTGTTTTTATCGCCATCATGGCGGTCTACAGCGGTTATCTGACCATGATTGTTCTGGGGTTTATTCTGGCAATTGCGCTTATTTCCTTTGTGGCGACACCGATGATTAAAACCCGGCTCGATGAGAAGTTTCAAAAGGGCGCTGCTAATCAGTCCTTTCTCGTGGAATCGATTACCGGCATTCAAACCGTTAAATCACTGGCCATCGAAGGCAAGATGATTAAAGAATGGGAAAAGAGTTTGGGCGATTACATTATGTCGGCATTCAAATTGTCCAATCTCGGCAATGTAGCCGTTACATCGTCGCAGACACTCCAGAAAGCGATGTCGCTTGCGGTAATTTACTTCGGCGTCAGTCTGGTATTTGATAAAAGCATGAGTGTCGGGCAACTCATTGCTTTTCAAATGTTCGCTTCCCAGTTGAGCGGGCCGATCCTGCGCCTTGTGCATATGTGGCAGGATTTTCAGCAGGCCAAACTTTCTCTCGACCGAATCGGCGACATCATCAACACACCGTCGGAAGTAGTGGGCGGAGCAATTACCGTGAAACAGTTAAAAGGAGAAATTGTCGCGGATAATGTTTCATTCCGCTATGCACCGGACAGCCCTCTGGTATTGGATGGCGTCAGCTTCAAGTTTAACGCCGGGATGATGATCGGTATCGTCGGACGCAGCGGCTCAGGAAAAAGTACGATAGCCAAATTGATACAGCGGCTTTATCTGCCGGTGGAAGGGACAATAATGATCGATGGCGTGGATATCCGGCATATGGACCCGTTGTTTCTCCGCTATCGTACCGGTGTAGTTTTGCAGGAATGCTTTCTTTTCAGCGGCACAATCCGGGATAATATCGCCATGGCTGCTCCCAATGCAAGTATGGAAAGGATTATCCAGGTATCACGTATAGCCGGCGCGTATGATTTCATTTCACAGATGCCGCTGGGCTACGATACCTATGTTGAAGAACGTGGCTCGTCCTTATCCGGCGGTCAAAAGCAAAGAATAGCCATTGCCCGCGCCTTGATCATGAATCCCAATGTATTGATTTTTGATGAAGCCACCAGCGCCCTGGATTATGAATCGGAAAAAGTTATCCAGCAAAATCTGAATTTGATCCGCCAGGGAAGAACGGTGATTTTCATTGCTCATCGTCTTGCCGTGATGCGTGATTGCGATCTGGTTATTGTTTTAGATAAAGGGAAAATTGTCGAGACCGGCACGCATACATCATTAATGCAGCAGAATGGCTTGTATGCCTATCTATGTAAACAGCAGGAGGAAAACCGCCTTCGATGAAAAATGACTACCACGATTTTAAACCGATAATTACCGAGATTGAGGAACGTCCGGTCAATCCGCTGGGAACGTTCTTTTTATGGTCGATCATTGCCCTGATGTCGGTGACGGTGCTGGGGCTGATATTTGTGAAGATCGACGTCGTTGTGACCGGCCGCGGCAAGATCGTTCCTGTCGGAGATGTCAAAATTATCCAGCCGCTGGAAACAGGCGTGATAACCAAGATTCACGTAAAGGAAGGTGATTACGTAAAGAAAGGATCGATCCTGCTGGAAATCGATCCCTCTGTAGACACAGCCGATCTCGCAGGTAAGGAAAGGAATCTCCGGTATTCGCAAATGTCTCTGGCAAGAATTAATTCTGTTCTGGCTGAAGGAGAATTTAATCCCGGAGGGCGGCATTCTTCAGAAGTAGTGGAAGCGCAGAGAGCACATTTTCAGGCCCAAAAAAGTGCGATGAAGTCTTTAAAAGAAGAAATTGCCACCCTGAATAAGGTACTGGATATCATGACGGAAGATGAGAAGAGGCAAAAAGCGCTGGTAGAAATCGGCGCTGTTGCTGACAATCGCTATCGCGATAAAGTTAAAGAAAGAATGAATCTGGAGAGAGAACGGGATTCAAAATTGGGGCAGATGGAACAACTCCGGGAAAGGCTTCTTGCCGATTTTTCCACAAATGTCCAAAGCAGAAACTCCCTGGAGGCGGAAGTAAGCAGCCTGAAATTCAAGCAGGGAAAAAGATTTATCATTGCACCGGTTGCCGGCTATATTCATTTACTGCCGGTGAAGACGGTCGGCGCCGTGGTAACCACCGCCCAGCCAGTGGTAGGTATTGTACCCGAGGAAACTCCATTGGAAGTCAATGCCGTTATAATGAACAAGGATATCGGCTACGTTAAAGAAGGGCAGAAATGCGTCATCAAGGTTGATACATACGATTTCCAGAAATACGGAACAATCGAGGGAAAGGTCGAGGTTGTTAATCCTTATAGTGTTGATGAAGGTAAAGATAAAGAGAAATCTAAAAACAGTGAAGCAGAGACTGAATCCGGCGGATACCCTGTGCGGATGAAAATGCAATCGGAGATATTAAAGACCAAAAATGGCGATGTGTATAAAGTTAAGCCGGGAATGTCCGTGACGGCCGAAGTAAATGTGGGCAAACGAAGAGTCATAGAGTTTTTTCTCTTCCCCATTATCCGTTATTTGGATGAAGGGCTGAAGGTGAGGTAAGTGTTGGCAATTGCCATATGATACTTTGTTGTCATTCCGCGGCTTGACCGTGGAATTCAAGAAATGATGCGCGATTAATCAGCTTCAATATTTTTTTCCACAGATGATTATAAATATAAAAATAAAAAGGAAGATTATCACATGGCGGACAGCGACAAAATTCAGGATGAACAAAAAATACAGGATGCAGGCCAGGCCAGCGGCAACCGCTCTACCCGGCAAAGACAAATCCGCTTCATCGAAGACGGGGTCAAAACCAACTATGCCGGAGTGTTCAATATCGGATTCGGCAGTGAAGAAGTAGTGTTCATTTTCGGCAATCCATCGATAGAACCGAACACAGTACGCATTGAATCAAAAGTAGCGGTTTCTCTGAAAACAGCCAAACTCATGGCTGTAACCCTGGGTAATCTTATCCGGCGGTATGAGACTGCCAACGGAGTTATCGAAATAGCTGCTCCCGGAAAGGCAGCTGGCAACATGAATACGAAGATACAGTAAACCAGGAAAATATACGTCAAGCCTTCTGTTATCGAGAGAATAAAGAAACTTGGCGATATCATAAGTTGAGTATGCTTTATCGTATCTTCGCTTTACCGAGGCTTTGATTGACTACGGATGAAAAGAAGAAATTTTCAATTTAATCTTTGAACAACAGGAATATGCAGAAACACTATTTTACGGCACAATCTTGCATATAAGTGTATTTCTGCCATTACCCGGCCGGGAGACTGTGTTGTAATAGCAAAGTCAGCTCAATAATAGTCATTCCCGCGAAGGCGGGAATCAAGAAGTTATTGAAAATACTGAATTTCACATCGCGCATTGCTTGAACGAGATGACAAAAGATCAATTGCGACACAGTCTTGGGACCGGGTAATCCAGTGCATTTTTTTGCAAAACTTCAGGCTGGAGAAAAATCCGGTCGATGCCAGGCCGGTACAAAAGGCAGGAGACTTTCTGCGAGGCAATAATGATGTTATCCTCAACATGCAAATACCTATTTTATGTTTTCTTGATTGCCATCTTAAGCATATACTCATCTTCACCCATTGAAAGCGCGGAACCATCAAGAGCGCCAACCTTTGCACTGCCGATCAAATGCACATTAGGAAACGACTGCTATATCATGCATTATGTTGACCTAAATACGGGTAGTAAAGAAGTGGATTTTGGCTGCGGGCGGCAAACCTATCCAAATCATAACGGAACTGATTTTGGTATAGCGGATATGCAAGCAATGAAAAGAGGTGTATCCGTAGTAGCAGCAGCTGGCGGTATGGTAACGAAAATACGGGATAACGTTCCCGACCGGATGATCACCGATCAGACACAGCGCACATATGTAAATAATATGGAATGCGGCAATGGCGTAATTATTGATCATCGTAATGGCTCGCAAACACAATACTGCCATCTGCGCAATCACAGCATTGTGGTCAAACCAGGAACACTCGTAGATAAAGGCACCTTTTTGGGAATGGTAGGCATGTCAGGACTGTCATCCTTCCCTCATCTTCATTTTACAATCCGTTATTTTGGAAAAATTGTTGACCCTTTTGTCGGTCTAACAACTGCTGCGGACTGCAATGCATCCCGTCATCCTCTCTGGGAGCAATCACTGGGTTATGTGCCGACAGGTTTAATTCGTGCAGGATTTGCACCAAAAGTGCCGACGCAGACTGAACTATGGCAGGGAGAATTCTCAGCAACAAAAGCAGATTCAACCGCATTGCCCGCTTTGGTTTTCTGGGTCCATTTATTTGGCGTATTGAAGGGCGATAGAGAACACTTCACCTTGATTGCACCCGATAAAAGCATAGTCGTTAATACGAAAAAAGTACTGACAAAAAATTACAGAAGCTGGGTTACCTATACCGGGAAGCAAAACTCTCAAACAAGTCCTCTGGCAAAAGGAAAATGGCGCGGTGTCTATCAGCTCAAAAGAGGTGATCGGGTCTTGATAAATTTGGAACGGGTATTTTTTATAGAGTAGTGGATTTTTGACAAATGCAGCGGTTATTTTTCTTGGGAACCACCATCGGAAACAAACAACTGGTTCTAAGTGGTTAACTGCTTTACGCCTGAGCAGATAGCCCAGGGAGGGCGGCAAGAATGGACGAAGAAGATTTAAAGGACTTGGAGAGAGCATCATGAAGAAGGAAAGAAAGAAAATAGAACTGATCTTCCTCCAGAAAAACGGACACCTGGTTAGGGGACACCCCCGGCGATTTCAAATGCCTGGGGACTTCTGTACTTTAACGCAGAATGCCTGCGTTTGCGATTATAAAAGAGCTCGATAATCAAATAGACTGGCTCTGGCCTCCGATCGTGTTTTGTAATCCTCGGGAGTGTAAAGCGGTTTTTTCTTTAATACAGTTCAGTTAATTGTTTATGTGCTTTAATTTTTCCAGTTCTTCTTTGTAGCGTTCGGCCTCGGCTCTTACCTGCTCTATCTCCTCTTTTGCCTGCTCCAGTTTTTCATCCTGTCTTTGTCTTTCCTCATGAAGTTTATCCTGTATTTCGTCAATTCCGACATAAATGGCCAGTGCGCCACCTAAAAGAAGGCTGATTGGAAACGCACCGCGGATAATAGTCATAAAATCGGACCACCAGAAAATCAGGCCGATCAATCCAATAACAGCAAAGATGGCTCCGCCTATTAACAAGGACATATTATTGAACCCCCGAACAAATACAAATCTGATTAGGTAATATTTGCAATGTAGCGAATTTTTATCATGAAAATTGGATTTAGGCAAGTTGGAAATACGTTATAAATGAGTTATCTTAAGGAAATATTACTTGATTTAAAAGAAGCTATCAATTAAATAATATCATTTAACTAAATAATAAATATAGGAATAAAAATGATTAAACCGGATTTTAATAAAGGCAACGGGCTTATCCCGGTCATTGCTCAGGATGCCGAAACAAAAGAAGTTCTCATGCTGGCATACATGAATCGCGAGGCATGGGAAGAAACCCTGAAAACAGGTAAAGCTACTTACTGGAGCAGGTCCCGCAATTCACTGTGGTTAAAGGGTGAATCATCGGGTCATGTCCAGTTGGTTAAAGATATTTTTATCGATTGCGATGATGACACGATTTTATTGCAGGTTGAACAATTAGGAGGAGCCGCTTGCCACACAGGTTATAGATCTTGCTTTTATAGAAAAGTTAAAGACGGGGATTGTGTTGTTGTCGGACAAAAGATTTTCGACCCCAAGGAAGTGTATAAATGAGCATTTTGAAATTAGGCATTCCCAAAGGAAGTTTGGAAAACTCTACGGTAGATTTGTTTAAAAGAGCAGGGTGGCGGATTACGTATGACAGCCGCAGTTATTTCCCCGATATCGACGACCCTGAAATTTCCTGCTCGCTGGTCAGGGCGCAGGAAATGTCGCGCTATGTCGAGGACGGCCATCTGGATTTGGGGCTGACCGGAATTGACTGGATTTTGGAAAATTCATCCGATGTGGTTGCCGTGCAGGATTTGGTTTACTCAAAGGTTTCGACGCGCCAGGCGCGCTGGGTGCTCGTCGTTCGGGATGATTCACCCTACCAGTCAATAGAGGATATGCGGGGCAAGAAAATATCAACCGAGTTGGTAGCCTTCACGAAAAAATATTTCGCGGATAAAAAAATCGATGTCCATGTTGAATTTTCATGGGGTGCAACAGAAGCCAAGGTAGTGGAAGGATTGGTTGATGCGGTTGTTGAAGTGACGGAAACCGGCTCCACGATCAGAGCCAATAAACTGCGGATCATTCATGAGCTCATGAAAACGAATACACAGTTGATTGCCAACCGCGCAGCCTGGAATGATCCGTGGAAGCGGAAAAAAATCGAGCAGATAAAGACGTTGCTGATGGGATCGCTACTGGCAATGGGTAAAGTCGGTCTGAAAATGAATGTTTCCAAAGAAAATCTGGCGCAAGTAATGTCGCTTTTGCCTTCACTTAAAGCACCGACGGTATCAAGTTTATATTCTGAAGAATGGTTTGCCATCGAAACTGTTGCGGACGCGGGGAAGGTTCGTGATTTGATTCCCAAACTTTTAGAAGCAGGTGCCGAGGGTATAATCGAATATCCCCTGAACAAAGTTATATAAGAAAGAAATTACATGGCCCGAAAAGCAAAGATAGTTCGTAAAACGTCGGAAACAGACATTGCACTGGAGATTGATTTAGACAGTACGGCGTCAAGTAAAATTGATACTTCGATTCCGTTTTTTAACCACATGCTTGAGATTTTTGCCCGGCATGGCTTTTTAAAACTTATTGTCAAAAGCAAGGGCGATACGCAAATCGATGATCATCACCTGGTGGAAGATCTTGGTATTTGTCTCGGCAAGGCTGTAGCGCAGGCTTTGGGAAAAAAAGCGGGGATTAATCGTTACGGAACGGCTTCCGTGCCAATGGATGAATGTTTATGCCGGGTTGATCTGGATATTTGCGGCAGGCCGTATTTGATTTATAGAGTAAAATTCGAACGCCGGAAAATCGGCGGCTTTGACCCGGCGCTGGTCAAAGAATTTTTTAAGGCGTTTACTGATCATAGCGGCATAACATTACACATTAACCTGGAGTATGGAAGCAATAGTCATCATATTATAGAAGCCGTATTTAAAGCATTTGCCCGTGCTTTGAGAGATGCCGTAGCGATAAATGAAAAGATCGAAGGAGTGCTTTCAACAAAGGGTAGTCTCTAAAAAAGTGAGGATAAAATCTTGAATTCTTTCAGGAAAAAAAGCGGTTTTGCTGCAGTTCTTGTATTGGCTTTGACCCTGTTTGCAGTAATTGCTTCTTATGCTGCAGAAGGAACTGATAAGGCCCGACAGCCGGTACGGGTTGCCGTACTTCCCTTTCAGGCAATTGAAACAAATACAGAGTCAGGTACCGTCACATGTCCGCTTTGCGGCGCTGTTTATTTTGGCGGGAAAATTGCAGAAGGCGGAGAAAAAGTCGTCGAGGCATTATTTCTTGAGAAGCTGAAAGATATCAAAGAAATAGAAATACTCCCGCAGGAAAAAGTGGATGGAATTTATAAGCGCGTTAGCACAGAATCATTAAAGATGACTTTACCGAAAATTATTTGCAAGACCGGAAAGGAATTGGAAGCGGACGTGGTAGCCGTGGGATATATTTTTCGTTATGTGGAAAGAATCGGCTATGATTATTCCGCTGAAAAGCCTGCTTCAGTTGCCTTTGAAATCAGTTTTATCAATCCTAAAAACGGCAGGATAATTTGGAAGGGTTCTTTTGATAAGACTCAGAAATCATTAATGGAAGATGTTTTACAAATAGCCTCATTTTACAAAGGCGGTGGTAAGTGGCTGACTGCCCGTGAACTGGCTAAGCAGGGTATGCATCAAGTTTTTAAAACTTATCCTGAATCGTTACGTTAGAAGTTTAAAGGTCTTTTTTCATTCGGAATCTTCATTAATCAAAATTTCCGAATGATTTCAATATGGAGAAACATTTTGATCATTATTCCGGCAATTGATATTAAAGATGGTAAATGTGTACGGCTTGCTCAGGGTGATTTTAATCGGGTAACTGTGTATGCCGATGATCCGTTGGATATGGCTCGCGCCTGGGCTCAAAAAGGTGCCGAACGTATTCATATAGTTGATCTGGATGCATCTGTCGCCGGTGTGCCGTATAATGCTGAAAAAATTTTGGAAATAAGCAAAAAAATTCAGGTTCCGATTCAGGTTGGCGGCGGTATAAGAAATATGGAGACAATTGATTTTTATTTGACCGGCGGCGTCTCCAGTGTGATCTTGGGTACAGCGGCTCTTCAGGACGAACAATTTGTCAGGACCGCGGGAAGTATTCATCCCGGAAAAATAATCCTGGGGATTGATGCTTTAGATGGGATGGTGGCAATTCACGGCTGGACGCAAACAACAAAGGAAACTGCTGTAAATCTGGCGAAGCGTTATGAAGGCTGTGGCCTGAAAGCAATCGTTTATACCGACATAAAACGCGATGGTATGGAAACCGGTGTTAATGTTGAAGCTACAGTAGCCCTGGCCAAAGAAGTGAATATTCCGGTTATAGCGTCAGGCGGAGTGGCAAAAATTACCGATGTAGAAAGACTGCTGGCGATTAAGGATTGTTCAATTTATGGCGTGATCATTGGTCGTGCACTCTATACCGGAGCAATTTCACTGGAAGAAGCTATTGAAAAAAGCAGGAACGTTTCTTAATTCTCAAAAACTGAGGAGGTGAGATTATGTCCGATTGTCTGTTTTGTAAAATAGCCAGAGGTGAAATTCCCTGCAAAAAAGTCTATGAAGATGATCAAGTTTTAGCTTTCGATGATATCCAGCCCATGGCGCCGGTGCATGTTGTAATAATTCCCAAAAAACATATATCGACACTCATGGATATCGATTCACAAAACATGGGCATTGCCGGTAATTTAATTTCCGCCGCTCAGGAAGTTGCCAGAATCAAGGGGATTGCTGAAAGAGGTTTTCGCATAGCAATTAATTGCAATGCCGATGGCGGGCAGGTCATTTTTCATCTGCATATGCATGTTCTTGGTGGTAGAAAGTTGGAGGATCAATTAGGCTAGAGCTCATCCGGAAGTTTGAATGACAAAACCGACGATCTCATAAAAAGGCCGGATGCTGCGTTGCACTTCATCCCTACCCGTGACAGCATGGGGCAGGTTTGCTGCGGTGTGCTTCAAGTATGCCCGGCCCCCCTCTCGGAGAAGGTGACCGAGGGGAATTTGCCGTAGCTCTGAAAGTGTTCTACCGAGCTCAGAGATTATGGAATGTGATAAACAGATAAGTCATTGCCAGTGTGCGTGAACAGGCAAACTCAGTTCATGCCTTGCCTTCGACCTTAATACAAGATCGTCTGAAAATTGTCATTTTTTTTACAACTTTCTTATGAGTTCATTAAAACTAATCTTTCTGAACCGGAAAGGATGTTTTTCGTACCGGCAAGGAGATCAAGGCATTGTATGGAGGCGGTTATAAATACCGTACGAGCAATACCGCAGATCGACACGGCAGGAGCGAAAAAGAGCCTTTTCCGGACGGAAACCGGGCTAATTCATTTCGGAGGTGAATTTATGGATATAAATGCAAAATTAAATGCAGAAATGATAGCCGCCGCCAAAGCCAAAGATAAAATAAGGCTTTCGACGATACGGATGTTGAAAACGGCCCTTCATAACAAAGAAATTGATTTAATGAGACCGTTGACTGAACCCGAAACTTTGCAGGTATTATCCGCGCTTGCTAAGCAAAGGAGAGATTCCATTGAGCAGTTTATGCAGGGTGGCAGAACTGACTTGGTGGAAAAAGAAACAGCAGAACTAAAAGTTGTGCAGGAATTCATGCCCGCCCAGATGTCGGATGAAGAGGTGGAATCACTCATTAAAAAAACGATGATGGAAATCGGTGCTACGTCAATTAAAGATTTGGGCAAGGTGATGAAAGCACTGATGCCGCAATTGGCAGGCCGTGCCGATGGCAAGGCAGTGGGAGATAAGGTTAAGGCTTTGTTGTCTTAATTTTTTCTGTACAAATAACTGAACTGAATTAAGTTCAGGGCGGGTAATAGTATTTAAGTGCGTTTTGATAACAGTAAAATTGAAGAAATCAAAAGCAGGGTAGATATTGTCGAGCTTGCTGCCGAATACATGACTTTGAAAAAAGCCGGCAAGAATTACTTAGGACTGTGTCCTTTTCATCAGGAAAAAACCCCTTCCTTTACAGTTAACCGGGAAAAACAGATATTCTATTGTTTTGGTTGTGGCGAGGGCGGAAATGCCATTACTTTTCTGATGAAGATTGCCAATAAGACATTTCCTGAAGCAATCAAAGAGCTGGCGGACAAAACCGGAGTTATATTGCCGTCATGGCAGGATGCAAAAGAAGGCCGGCGAAATGATTCCTTGCGGCAAAAAATTGTTGATCTAAATTTAAAAGCAGCTCAGCAGTATACCCGGAGTTTACATTCTTCCCCAGGTAAAGTGGCACAGAATTATTTAAATGCCCGTGGAATCAAGCCGGAAACGGTAAAACAGTTCCGGCTTGGCTTTGCAGAAGATTCCTGGCGTTTTCTGGCGAATAATATTGAGAGAAGTGGTTTGTCTTTAGAAATAGCCGAACAGGCAGGTTTGGTCATTGCCGGGAAAGATGGTGGTTATTATGACCGCTTTCGCGGACGCCTGATTTTTCCCATTGAAAATGTAGCCGGCGAAATTATTGCTTTTGGCGGCAGAATTATTGAGAAGGGGGAGCCGAAGTATTTGAATTCCCCGGAATCGCCGGTATACGTCAAAGGCAAAAATTTATATGGCCTGAACAGGACCAGGGAAGAAATACGTAATAAAGGTTTTGCGCTCATTGTCGAAGGCTATTTTGATTTGATTTCATTGTGGAATGCCGGTATCGGAAATGTGGTTGCATCGCTGGGTACGGCCCTGACCCGGGAACATCTTGAATTATTGCGCCGTTATACGACAGAAGTGGTGGCGCTTTTTGATCCGGATGAGGCAGGAAGAAAAGCACTGGACCGTAGTTTGGAACTATTTCTCTCCATGGATATGCGGGCACGGGTGCTTGTTTTGCCGGACGGTCTCGATCCTGATGACTATGTAAAAAAAAATGGCGCGGAAAAACTCAGCGAATTGATCGCCAACGCCGAGCCGCTTAGCGACTATTATATTGAAAGTGTCCTGGGCAGTGGTAAAACCTTTGAAGATAAAAGGGAAATGGTTAGAACCGCCATGGAATTTATCAATAAAATAGGTGACAGGAAGGAAAAAGACCTTTTTATTAAACGTGTAGCGGAAAAAACAGGCATTGACCAGGCGTTGCTGGGAAAAGAAATTTACGAAAAGAAAATACCTGTAAAATCAAAATCAGAAAAAGATAAGCCGCGTCTTAATATTAACGATGATATTATGGAGTTACATCTAATTCAGCTTTTACTCGAATTTCCGCAAAAGACAATACAGGCAAAGAATGAAAATATCCCGGATTTTTTTCTTCAACCGCAATTGAAAGCATTAGCGGAAAAAATAATCGATACTTATGGACTATTGGGTTTTGTTGATCTGAGTATAATTCTTCCTGAAGATGAAAATGCTCCATTGCGTGAGAAATTATTTCGATTAATGATGGAAGCTAGGCCATCCGAAAATGCAATGTTGGATAAGATTCTCGGCGATAATATACGGCAGATCAAAAAGAAATGGTTTAAAAACCAGCACAGCCGGATCAGGTTTGAACTGAGACAAGCGCAGGAAAAAGGGGACTATGATCTATTGAATAAGCTGCTCAAGGAAAAAGAAGGGTTGCTTATCAGAGAAAAAGAATTAAATTAACAAAAAATTATTGGGAGATGCCAAATGGCTAAAGACATACAATCAGATGAATTTAAGAAGTTAATTTCATTAGGTGAAGAGAAAGGCTTTCTCACATATGATGATGTTAACGATATGTTGCCATCCGACGTAACTTCTTCTGATCAAATCGATGATATTATCATGCTTTTTGGAGAAAAAAATATTGATATTATTGATACTGAACAGGGCGAAAAACTGATTATGAAAAAAACACCGGAAGATGTCACTGCTGTGAAGTTTCCGGAAACTTTATCTTTGTCTTCAGGGGGCAAAACCGGTGATCCGGTGAAAATGTATTTACGTGAGATGGGTATGGTTTCACTTCTGAGCAGGGAAGGAGAGGTGGAAATCGCTAAAAGAATAGAAGAAGGTGCCCGCGAAACAATGTCGGCAATTTTCAAGCTTTCCGTTTCCATAAATGAAGTAATCAATATCGGCGAAAAATTAGTTTCCGGTGAAATTAAAATTAAGAATGTTGTGGACAATGTCGAGGATGAAGAAGGCTTTGTTGAAGAAGACGAACAAAAGGAAAGAGTTTTAAAACTGATCGGAAAGATCAAGCTTCTTAATGATCGCAACAAAGCGTTGCAGGAAAAGCTCAAATCGAAATCAATGCGTCCCAAGCAAAGTGAATTGTTCACAGCAGAACTGGAAAAAAATACAAAGAGCATTATTTCTCTATGCCGGAAGATTCGTTTCAGTAAAAAACAGATTCATCGTTTTGTAGCCCGTTTACGTTCTTACGTTGATGAAATCGAAAAAGCGGAAAAAGTTATCCAGCAATATAAAAAAGAAACAAATCTTTCGTTGTCCCAGTTAGAAAAAATTTGGGCAAAAATGAAAATATCCAAGCTCGACGAAAAGCGGGCGGCGAAAGAAGCGAATATCCCTGTTGAATTATTGAAAAATAGTCAGGTAGATATTAATGAAGCACAAAAAAATATAAAACACATTGCCCGGGAAGTAGGTATTCCCACATCCGTTTTAAAGACGATTGTGGAGTCCATTGAAGAGGGAGAAGGCAAAGCGGAAATAGCTAAAAGAAAATTGGTCGAAGCCAATCTGCGTTTAGTCGTAAGCATTGCAAAAAAATATACAAACCGTGGTTTACAGTTTCTGGATTTAATTCAGGAAGGGAATATCGGATTGATGAAAGCCGTGGATAAATTTGAGTACCAACGTGGTTATAAATTTTCTACTTATGCCACCTGGTGGATCAGACAGGCAATTACCCGCGCCATCGCCGACCAGGCAAGAACAATCAGAATTCCGGTGCACATGATCGAGACAATTAATAAGCTGATCCGTACATCACGATATCTTGTTCAGGAATTGGGACGTGAACCGACCCCGGAAGAAATTGCCAATAAGATGGAGTATCCGCTGGAAAAAGTTCGCAAAGTACTTAAAATTGCCAAGGAGCCGATTTCTCTGGAAACACCGATTGGTGAAGAAGAAGACAGCCATCTTGGTGATTTTATCGAAGATAAAAAAGTCATGTCCCCATCGGAAGCAACAATAAACATGGATTTGGCCGACCAAACGCGGAAAATATTAAATACATTGACTCCGCGGGAAGAAAAAGTATTGCGTATGCGTTTTGGAATCAGCGACAGATTGGGCACTATGGATGAGGATGACGGCAGTATGCCTACTGGCTTAATGGAAGCATTATCTCCGGAACCTGAAGCTGAAGAGTTGCCGGAAATGAAAAAGATAAAGAAAGAAGCGAGAAAGCGGGTGGCAAAATAGTGTTGACAAACAACTGGTTTGGGTATATCAAAGCTTCCCCTGTTGCAGGTTGACAAAGGAAATGGCGGGGCCCATAGCTCAATTGGTAGAGCCACCGGCTCATAACCGGTAGGTCCCTGGTTCGAT
>CAZWCA010000057.1:0-17902 GCA_964632255.1 uncultured Smithella sp.
AGATAAGGCACTTTCATGTCATCTGCAATTTTCTTTCCGCCGCCTGCCGGAAATATTTGCGTAACCTCGCCGCATTTTGGACAGGCAAAGCCGCTCATGTTTTCAATTACACCCAGCACCGGCACCGATACCTGTCTGCAGAAACTGATGGATTTGCGCACATCGACCGCAGCAACTCTCTGCGGCGTGGTAACGATGACCGCGCCATCCGGCTTGATGATCTGGCATAAGGAGAGCGGTACGTCGCCCGTTCCCGGAGGAGCATCGACAATGAGATAATCCAAATCGCCCCAGACTACATCAGTTAGAAACTGCTTGATTAAACTTGTTTTCATCGGTCCCCGCCAGATAACGGCATCATCCGGATTTTTCAAAAAAAATCCTAAGGACATGATCTTCAAATTTCCCAGTTCAACCGGAAATACGGCACCCTCGATTCCCTGGAGGGTTTCATTTTCCAAACCAAGCATGGTTGGAATACTGGGGCCGTGAATATCAACATCGAGCAATCCCACACGAAAACCGGCGAGCATAAGAGCGGTGGCCAGGTTAACCGCAACCGTGCTTTTGCCGACACCGCCTTTACCGGATAATACAACGATTTTATTTTGAATATTGCAAAGGGTGAACTGCAATTTACGATTCGCAGTTTCTTGCGGACTTTCATCTTTTATATCCTTTTTTATCGGGCAAGTGGTGCTGTCGCATGTACTGCAATTTTTATCACTCATTATTTTTTTACTTCTCCTTTATAGTATTTTTTTGACAACTGCCGGAATTTCCGTATTCTTTACTCTGAATCAGTGCTTCTGTTTCATTAAGAGATACTTTCCCGCCTTCAATTTTCAGTGCTTTCCCATTGATCAGGACATCGGCAATTTTTTTATGAGCCGATTCGATTATCCGGCCGAATGTTTGGCGGGAAATATTCATTCGGCCTGCAGCCTCTTCCTGGTAAAGCTGTTCGTGATCGGCCAGACGGATTGCTTCGTATTCGTCCAGGGTCAGCACGATTTCAGTAAGCTCAGAGGAAGGTATTCCTCTTGGCTTGAAATAATTTTTATCAGGAATGCCGCAAATCAGGCGGTTGCATTTGGGTCGGGACATTTTATAAACCTCGTGATCTGTTTATAGGCATATGCTCATAAATGTCAAGCTATTTTATGTACTTATTAACGGTTTCAGTTTTCCCGCATGTCAATGCTTTTATCCCTAACATTAAGAAATAGAAGAAACTTAACGATGCTATAATCAGCGGCGCGGTCGGTATATCCCATTTGTAAGATACCAGCAATCCGATGGAGCTGGAAATGAAACCAAGCAGCCAGCCGCCAATCAAGACCAAAGATAACTTCCCGGTAAATAATTTGCCGATAAGTGCCGGAATGATAAGAAAAGCGAATACCTGCAGTATCCCCGCCATTTGCACGGATTTGACCAACACGATGGCAAAACTGAGAAAAAAGAGGAATTCCCACCAGTAGCTGCCTTTGCCTTCCCTGGAGAGCAGGAAGAACTTTTTCCTGAAAATAAAGTGAAAAATGCCGATTACGGCATAGACAAGGAAGGTATAAAAAACATCATGCCCATCAACCCAGATAATATTTCCATTGAGAATAGCCTTGAATTCTTCAGTGCCGTGCGGCGTACGGTCAAGTATCAGTATGCTCATGGAGAAAGAAAAGATGTATAAGACACCGATGAAGGCCTCAATGTTGGTAAATTTTGCTATTTTACGGGAAAAGGCAAGAATCAACGCGCCCAGGACGGAAAAAGAAATCGCTAAAACATATTTTAATAAATTGTCATGACTGACTAGAAATGAGCAGGCAAGACCGACACCGATGAACTGGGCAAGTGAGAGATCAACAAAAATTATCCCCCGTTCCAGAATATGAATGCCGAAATAGGCATGAATAAGAATAAGGAGAATGCAGGCACTCAGCGGGTATATAAAGAAGGTAAATGTTTCCATGTTAAGCTCCGTATAATTTTTTTGGAATTTGGCTGCAGGTTTATTTACTTTCCCTGCAGCCAAAACTGTTTTTGCCACAGTTATTTTACTGCAAAGATCTTAAAACCTTATCCATTAAAGAAAACCAGTCCGCCGTATCCGGGGCCGAGCCGACATCATGCGGAACTACGATGCTTTTTATACTATTCTTTTTCGCCAGAGCATCGACTTCCCTTCTGCCGTAGTAGGCGGTCGTAATGATCCCGTCCGGTTTGACTTTTTTCATGTATTCCATGAGTTTCTCCACATATCCGGCGGAAGGCGGTATCCCCGGTTTTTCTTCAACATACCCTACGATCTGAAAGCCCTTTTCCAAAGCCAGATATTCAAAGAAGCGATGGTAGGCGACAAACTTTTTCCCTCGTAACTGAATTTGAGACCACTGTTTCTGCCTTTCGGTTAATTTTTTTTCAAATACCGCCAGGTTTGAACTGTAAAAGGCGCTATTTTCATGATCTAAACTCACCAATGCCCGGGTTATGCCGCGGGCGATGCGCAGGATATTTTGCGCGGAAAGGTGGTAGTGCGGATTTCCCAGAGGATGCACATCTCCCATCGACCTGTCCGTTATCCCGTGCTTTTCGATCACATTTATGAATTGTGAACAGTCGAGATTGCCTTTCCGGCCGGATTGAATGCGGGGATTTCGTGAAGACTCAATGATCAACGGGAGATAGCCGATTTCCAGGTCGAGTCCGTTATAGATAAGCAGATCAGCACTACGGGCAGCCATAACCATGCTGGGTTTTGCTTCAATCTGATGGGGGTCCTGATTGGACTTCACAAGGGTTTTAATACTTACCTTATCTTTTCCCAGGTCGCCGGCCAGACTGCCTATCCAGGGAAGTGTGGCTACGATATTTATTTTGGCCATGGCCGGTGTGGTAAAGGTCAAAATAAGACAAAGAACAAACAGCAGTTTTTTCATTTTATACCTCCTCAGAATTTATGGGCGGCATGAGCGCCGATAGAGAAAATCAATTGCAGGAACAATTCATCATTGGGTCTGCCGTTAATGTCCGATTCATCATGAGTATATTGAAGCCTCATCAGACTGAACTCGGAAAAGTTATAGTCGATCATGCCTGTCGCCCGCCATGGCCTGCGGCCCTGATCCTGTTTTTCTCCGGTAAGGATATAATCATTTTTAAAAAGACCGAGAGTGTCGTATCTGGCTCCAAATTCCCAGCGGTTCTGCATGTAAACTCCCTGAACATAAAGTCCATCCTGATTTCTATCCAGGCGTTGGACAATTCCGTTGCCCAGATCGGTCAGATTGCCGGCCTGGGTTCGATAAAGATATTCACTTTGCACCTTGAATCCCTCGTACTTGGTGGGTTTCCATTTATACGTAAATTCCAGGCCGTATAATGTTGTATCTCCGGTGAAATCGGAATTATCAGCCGCGGTGGACGTCTTTGTCTTGCCCGTTACTACGGATGGGCCAAAAAGAATGGTGGCATTGTCGCTGACGTCAAGAGAAGCTTTGATGAAACCCGTATAAGCATGAGGACCACTTGCTGCATCGGCGCCGAACAATTTATCGCTTTCTCCCTGCAGGGCTTCTATTCCCAGAATTGTGTAGAAAGGCAGAGGCGGAATGTAGGTATACTGGACGCCTTTTTCGCTGAATCCTTCATCACCGATGAACGCCCGGTAGGGCAGCGGCGCGTCCACAAAATCCCAAACGTGGGCATGCTGCGAGTTGAGTCTGCCGAATCCGCTTTTGAACTTGCCTCCCTTGATTTGATGTCCCGCCGGAAGAGCGGTTGTGACAAAGTAGGCTTCTTCAATGGTGGTGCCATCCTCGGTGACGGGAATCGTCGCGTAAAGATTAAAATACGGATCTACCGGAGCGTATATAGCCAATTCCGCCGCGTCGAGGTTGAAACCGTTTCGTCTCTCCAATCCCGTTGTTGTATACCACGGAATACTTCGATTCCTGACCTCATCCGTTGTCAAATTTGATGAATAGGCATAGGTATTTAACACAAGAGAAATGTTCGGGTTGGACAAGGCCGAACCGCCGAATAGTCCCGCAGGTTTTGCCGGCGGTTGAGCTTCGGTCGTTTTTTGACCTTCATTTGCTTCCGCGGTTGATGCAATTTCTTCCTTTTTAATTTGTTGCTTTAATTCATTAATCATTGTTTGTTGCGCTTTTATCGTCTCTTCCTGCCTTTTTAACATTTCCTCCAGAGAATGGATCCTTGCTTCTATATTGCTTTCCGCAAACACCTGACTTGATATCGAGAGGAAAGAAAAAATAAAAATAAAAAAGGACCATTTTTTCATTAAGTCTCCTCCTTTAAGCCATGAAAGGCCTTAAATTTATTAAAGTTGTTTGATTGGAGTACAGGCTGTTTATGAAGGCCATTTGCAGAGGAACATTAAACGGTAAACCTTATCATTGGAACGTATTACTTACTACATACGCTTCATGATTCGGCTTTTTTCCGCCTTGTTTTGAACCATCTATCAGCCTGATTAGACAAGTTTTTCAACTGCTGGAGTTGAGAAAGGAGGTGCCCGGTTGGGATATGTAAAAAATATGGATAAAACTTTGAAAAGAGTTTCTTCCGGTTTTTGAAAACCGGTGACTATTGAATGAAAAACAAAGGAGGTACTACCTTCAATAACTGCACTGGAAAATGAATTTCCCGCAACGCATACCGGACAATCGAAATGCGGATTTTCATCGTTGTGATGATGAAATGCAACAGCCAGTGTCGAAATCAGGCAGACAGCAACAAAAAAGAATATGGCTTTTTTATGTGTGTGTTTTAAGTGAATAAGCATTTTTCAGCTTTTTTTGTCCTGATTTTTCTTCTTGCCTGTTCAATCTTGCTTGCGAACATATTTCAGAAGGTGTAACCAACCGTCAAATATCCGGAAATTTGGGTGCTGTCCGATTCTTCTTTTACCGTCCCTAGTTGCATGCCATTACCGTAAACCTGGTTTTGATCGCCGCTAACATGAATTCCGGTATAATTAAACCCGCCCTTCAGGAACCAGGAAGGAGTAAAGTTATACTTTGCGGATGCGTTGATCATTACTGCATAGCCATCCATGTCACCTGTACAGATTTTACCGCCATTCTCTCTTAAGAGATGATGATCTTCGTCTTTAGCCTTAACCAGCGGAGACCAGGAAAAACTGCCGTCCAAGGTAAAATTATCTTTAATCTTGAAATCGGCGCCGATTTTCATGTAGGGCATCTTGTAAGTAATATCATAAGTTATTCCGACACGGCCATCTCCAAAATATTCGTTACCGGATAGCCCCGAAGGTGAATATTGGTGGATCAACTTGGCTTCATAGTTAAACTTTTGATACTGGTAACCAAGACCGGCGTGGAGAGACCACGATTGCTTTTTTAAGAAGAGCCATTCAACATCAGCATCAAAAATCCACGCATCAAATTTGGAAATACTGGATTCGGAGTAGATATCCAGCCTCTCCGGATTAGAGTCCGTCTCCCAGTCTGAATCTTTCATGTTGCTATGCGGATTACTGAAATTCTTTTTGAGAATTCCTGTAATCCGCCATGATTTACCTATATGCAATTTAGTATCAATTCTTGCCAGCCATACATCCAGAGGCCATTCCAGTTGACTGAACGGGAAGTATCCCTCTTGCCTTGTACCGTCCGGAGCAGTCCAGGGATAACCAATTTGATAAGTTGTATGTCCGGACATTCTTTCCGCGCCAAAGGCAATACGAAATATTTCTTGCTTTCCCTGATCTTCTTCTGTGTCATATTTGCTGATTAAAGAGGCGATGTCGTCAGACTTTCTGTTAACTGTGTTATTATCCTTCGTCACCATGACTACCTTGTCAACATTCATTTCAATAATTACGCCATGTATAGTGTCGCCATTTTTAAGCCGAAGCCCCTGCAAATCATTAATTTTTATGAAATTATCCACTTCACCAAAATTACTTGATATTATTTTGCCGTCATTCGTTTCGATTTGAATACCATCGGCATTCATTTTTATGACTTTACCATAAGTAATGCTCCCATCTTTAAATTTAACGCCTTTGATATCTTCGTATTGCGCAAAAGAAAGGGTTTGAAAAAACAAAATAAATACGACAGTTACTGCGTAAATCCAGGCTTTTTTATGGCCTGATTTAAATAAAAGTCCGCATCCTGCGGTTAAAATGATAAACATTTGCAGCATTTCCAACTTAATTTACTTCTTTGGTTCTATTATCGCAGAGTTGAACCGCACCAATTTGTCTTTCTTATTTACCCACAGATATCCGCTATGGCTTCGATAAACAAATCCATTTCCTGATCTGTTCCGATGGTGACCCGAAGGTAGCTATCGATTTTCGGTTTATTGAAATACCGCACTAAAATGCCCTTTTCGCGCAGGCGTTGAAAGAGAGTGCCGCCAGGGCATTTGCTGCTCGCGATAAAAATAAAATTTGCCTGGGAAGGAATAACCTTGATGTTCATTTTGGTGAGCTGTGCTGATATCCGCTCCCGGGTATGGATGATTTTTGCTCTTGTTTCCTGAAAGTAAGCATCGTCCTTAATTGCTTCTCTGGCTCCGGCCAGCGCCAGACGGTCAACAGTATAGGAGTTTATTGAATCTCTAACCCGGGTTAATGCCTCGATCAGCCCTTCGTTGCCCAGAGCATATCCGACCCGTAATCCCGCAAGTGAGCGTGATTTGGACATGGTTTTAATAACCAGCAAATTCGGATAATTGTCTATGAGCGGTACTGAGGAATTGCCGCCGAAGTCTACGTAAGCCTCATCGACGATGACTACACTGTTTTCATTGTGCTTGAGAATCTGCTCAATTTTTGTGAGCGCAATCCCTTTTCCACTGGGCGCATTGGGGTTGGCGATGATAATTCCGCCGTTATCCTGAAAATATCCTTCTTCGGACACGTTAAATTCATCATCTACGGGAATGAGCCGGTAATTGGTATTAAAAAAAGCGGCATAAACAGGATAAAAACTGTAAGTTACTTCAGCGAAAAGGATCGGTTTGCCTGCCGGTTCAAAAAACGCCGGAAAGGAAAAGGCCAGTAATTCATCGGAACCATTGCCGACAAAGACCTGTTCTTTTCCAAGATTGTAATGTTCTGCAATTGTCGCCCGCAGTTCGTCACAGGTTGGATCAGGATAAAGCCGCAAAGTGTCATCGGCTGCCAGCCGAATTGCCTCCAGCACCCGTGGAGAAGGAGGATAGGGGTTTTCATTCGTGTTTAATTTAATGTATTTGCGGTCCCGCGGCTGTTCGCCGGGAGTGTAGGGAGTGATGTTTTTTACAGCTTTACTCCAGTATCTATTCATCGTTTTTATCCATTTCAGGGAGTCAGGGAAAAGAGGCTCTTTCAACTCTTACAATTTTAATATTCACCATCTTAGATTTGAAAATAGGGTATCGAAGTTCCGCTGCCGATATCTTTAGCATGCGATTGATATCGATAAGCAAATTATTAAAATTTTCGTTTATCAATGACCCGGTTGGCCTTGCCTTCAAAACGTGTAAGTGATTTTGGTTCCACCAGCTTAACTTTTGCTGTAACTCCAAGATAATCTTTCATATTGTCGGAGATACGTTTTTCGATTTTTTGCAATGTTTTTACTTCGTCGGCGTTGGCAAACAGGCTTTCGGTAACTTCAACCTGCACCTCTAAAGTATCGAGATTGCCGGCGCGGTCAACGATAAGCTGATAATGAGGTTCGATTCCTTCGACAGACACCAGAATGGCCTCGATCTGGGAGGGAAAAACATTGACGCCACGAATAATAAGCATGTCATCGCTTCTTCCCATAACGCGGTCCATGCGGTAGGATGTTCGTCCGCAGCGGCAGGGCGCGGTAAGCAAACGCGAAATATCCCGTGTCCGGTAACGGATCAGGGGGACGGCCTCTTTTGTCAGGGTTGTAAAGACCAGTTCACCCTGTTCTCCGGGAGGAAGAACTTCTCCCGTGTCGGGATTAATGGTTTCCACCAGAAAATGATCTTCAAACACATGCATGCCTTCCCGCACTTCGCTGCACTCCATGGCGACACCTGGTCCCATAATTTCAGAAAGGCCGTAAATATTCATTGCCCTGATATCAAAGGCTTTTTCAATTTGCCGGCGCATTTCTTCACTCCAGGGCTCGGCACCGAAAATACCGACACGCAGCTTCAGGGAGCGCATATCGATGCCGATGGCTTGCCCCTGCTCGGCAAGATTAAGCGCATAAGAAGGGGTGCAGCAGATCGCTGTCGGACCGAAGTCCTGAAGAATCATAATCTGCCGTTTTGTATTACCGCCCGATATGGGAATAACGCTGGCTCCCAGCTTTTCCGCACCGTAATGAATACCCAGTGCGCCTGTAAAGAGGCCGTAGCCATAAGCATTATGAATAATATCATTTTTGGTGACGCCGGCGGCGACAAGACAACGTGCTATCAATTCCGCCCAGGTTTCAATATCGCGCTTCGTATAGCCGACTACGGTCGAACGGCCGGTCGTTCCCGAAGATGCATGCAGGCGAACAACATTGCTCATGGGGACGGCGAACAAACCAAAAGGATAGTTATCCCGCAAATCCTGCTTGGTGACGAAGGGGAACCGCCTCAAATCGTCAAGGGTTTTCAGATTGTCGGGCGTCACACCCGCTTTGTCAAACGATTTTCTGTAAAAATCTACACTGTTATAAACCTTATTAACAACCTGCTGCAGTCTCTTTAATTGCAATGCTTCCAGGGCTTCCCTGGGCATCGTTTCGTAATCTTCATTGTAGATCATTTATGGTGTTTCTCCTGCGGATATTTTGCGTCCTATAACATAATCTGAAACGGCAGGGCAAGGATGAAACCTTTTTTCAATCAATAAGCCGGTGATTATGGAAATTTCTTTAAATTTAAATATATTATGAAGTAAGATCAGGTTGTTGGGAGCACAAGTCCATATGCAAAGAAAAACGGGAAAATTCAACAATTGCGGCAGGCTTCCAAAGTCTGTTCAGGGCCGCTGCAGCGACAAAGGCAATTCTAAATTATTTTCTTCCAGTAGTACTTTGTTTGTCAATATTTCCCGCACCGGCCCGTCTGCGGCAACCTTTCCTTCTTTAATCACAATACAGCGCGAGCAAACATCCAGAATCAGATCAAGGTCATGCGAGGCGATGATTCGCGAATGCGAGAAAGTTTTAAGCAGGTTGATAAGCAGGCGCCGTGATTTCGGATCGAGGTTGGCGGCGGGTTCATCCATCGCCAGGATGTCCGGTTCCATGGCCATGACCGTAGCGATAGCTACCGCGCTTTTCTGCCCGCAGGAAAGGTGGTGCGGCGGTTTATCCCGCAAAGAAGAGCAGTTCACCAGATTCAGGGCCTCTTGCACCCGCCGTTCAACATCTTCTTCCTCCAGACCGAGGTTGAGCGGACCGAAGGCGATATCATCGTAAACAGTCGGCATGAACAGTTGATCGTCGGGATTCTGGAAAACCATGCCGACCTTTTTACGGATTTCCCGGCGGGTATTGGCCGTCAGATGCAGATCGCCGATTGTTACCGTTCCTGATGCGGGAAGGAGATGGCCGTTTACATGCAAAAGCAGGGTAGATTTACCGGCACCGTTTCCTCCAATGAGGCCGACAGCTTCGCCGTGAGTAATCCGGAAGGAAATATCACGCAAGGCTTCCGTCCCGTCCGGGTAGCGGAAAAAAACATTTTTAAAATCGATAATATGATGACTCATGAGAACAACTCCTGAAAAAAGCGGCCCAAAATTTCGGAAACAGGATAAAACCGGAAAATGTATAAGTAGATGATAACCGCACCGGCAAATACAATATCCTGCGTTACGATGCGATATTTTTTACTGGTGGGCATATCCCCCTCAAAACCGCGGGCGAGCATGGCATAGTAGATCCTTTCGGCCCGTTCGACGGTTCGGAGAAAAAGAACTCCGGCGATGCGGACAAAAATTTTCATGCCCGTGCCTTTGCGTCCAAACGACCTCATGTCTCGTGCCCGAATGATGCGCATGGCTTCTTCGGTAAGCACAAAAATATAACGGTATAAAAATAAAAGCTGTGACACGAAGATGGAAGGCACTCCGAGCCGGCGAAGGCCATGACAAACCGTCGGGAAGGAAGTCGTGGCAATAAGGAGCAATGCCGTACTAACAGTGAGAATAAATTTAATAAGGATGGAGAAAAAAGAGAACCAGCCCTCAGCAATGGTGAATCCCGGTAATATCACTACCTGTGCCGTATCCAATAAAGGATTAAAGATGCCGATAAAAATGGCGAAGGGTGAAACAATGGCTACCTTCTTGAGAATAAGCCCGGCGGGAATCCCGCCCGCGGTAAGCAGAATTACCGGGAAAAGGAAGAAAGGAAAAAGCGCCGCTACTTCGTACTTCGGAAAGGAAATTACCGTAAAAAGGAAAAGCAGGGTAGTGATCAGTTTAATCCGGGGATCAAGACGATGTACAAAAGTTTTTTGATAAGAGAGGCGATCCAGATACCCGATATTGTAATATTGTTCGTCAAAGGTCATCAAAGTGTTTCCGTAAAAATCTTGTAAGCGGCGATGGAATTAATTTTGCCGCTTCTTAAATACTTTCAGTGCGAATCCGATCAACACGATCATACCCAGGACAATCGCCCCTCCCAGGATGCCCGCTACCGATATTCCTGTTTCAATTCCGGGCCAGGCGGTGCTTTTTTCTGTTTCCGGCTTTTCTCTATTCACAGACTTGAAGTTATAGTCCGGCAAAAATGCCGTCTTTTCCTGAACCGTCTTCAGGGCGGCGGGAATACCTTGTTCCTGTTCAGGCAGTTCTCCTTTTCCGGTAAGCTTTTCGATGGACCATTCCAGACCATCCGGATAGGTTGAAGCAAACCAGGAAAGCGCGCCGCCCGTTATAACAGCCAGAAGTGCAAAGGTAACTATAATATTTTTAATTGGGGCACCGTAAGCCGGACGCCGGTTTGAAATATTACTTTGGATAATCTCCGGTCTGACTTTTTTTATGTAGCTTATAATTCCGGCTGTTACAAATCCCTCCACGAGGCCGATAGCCAGATGAATCGGCTGCATGAGCAGAACGAAAGAACCAAAAGGCAATTCGCTCTTGCCGGACAGAAGTGTCTCCAAAATAACGGAAAAAGCACCCAGTTGCAGCGCAATCAATGCGCTTATGACCGCTGCTGCGGCCAGGCGACCGCTGCTTGTTCCATCTCCGGCAATTGGTTTGTAAATCAGCGGGTAGGCAAGGAAACAGGGGTAGATGCCCAGATTCCAGATGTTGCAGCCCAGGGCGAGTAGTCCGCCATCGGCAAAGAAGAGCGCCTGTACGGTCAGAACAGAGGCTATAGTTAAAAAAGCCGCATAAGGCCCGAGAACCGCGGCAAGGATCATGCCTCCACCCAGGTGTCCGCTTGAACCTGTCCCGGGAATGGTGAAATTAATCATCTGCGCAGCAAAAATAAAAGCGCCCATGACTCCCATTAAAGGAATAGTCTTATTGTCGGCTGTTTTCTTTAGCTTTTTTGATGCATACCCCAGGGTTGCCAGTGATCCGGCCCACATTGTCGCCCCTACTGCCGGGGAAAGTAAAGCGTCTGCCATGTGCATGAGAGTGCCTTTCTTGTCTCTTAAAATCTGACGGTGATTCCGGCCATCAGGGACACATCAGTATCAGATGAAGTCAAACCGTATTTAATGCCGCAGTCGAGATCAAAATTTGGAATTACAGAATAAATAATTCCTCCGATAAGAAAGGCAGGATCGTCCTTGGCATTTTCAGCAGCATTACGTTCTATGCCTATATTGGTAACGAGCTTCAAATTCTTGATTACTTCCCAGGTCGTTGCCAGAGAGGCATGTAAAAGATTATACCGTTCATCGACCTTGTTTTCATTGCGAATATAGCCAAGGTTGGCGTGAAACGCCCACGGTCCCAGTTCCTTTGAACCGATCAGGTAAAGTTGACCGCCGACTCTTCCGGCTCCCAGTCCTTTTTCATCATTACCGGTTGGAAGACGGATGCCCGGTTTCAGGGCGAGACTATAACCATTACCTTCGAAAAACCGCCACTTTACCTCTAATACTGCGTCGGAAATTCCTTTTTCATCATATATTGCTAATTCATTTTCTTCGACTCTTCCCCATTGATAAGGAAGGGTCAAAACCAGATCGGTATTTTCGACTACTCCATAGGTTAAGATCGCTGTCGCCTGCCCACCTGTGGAATTAGTAGCGGTGCCATTCACATTCTCTTTATCCGAGTCGGATTGGCCGTTCAATTCCAATTGAAACTTTCCTTTACCCTGAGTTCCCGCATCATCGGTAATCAAAGGGTGCGCTGCCCGGGATGCTGTGGGAATGAACAATATTACTGCGAATAGAAACCCCATAATCGACTTGTGCAATTTTTCCATGGCCAACCTTAGTGTTACTTTTTTTGTGTTTGTAACAACATTTGAGGATTTTTTTGTCAAGCTTTTTCATAAAAGCTGAGTCGATTTTGGGAAAAATACATATCCGCCATTGACAAAGTTTTGTAGATATATAAAAGTAAAAAATAAAAAGCTTACGCAATATGTTTAAATCTAAGTTCTTAGAAAATAAATTAAGGAGTATCTTTATGGCATCAGATCACCAACCTGCAAAATTCCAGGGCGCTTCGCGTTACGTCCTCGATGATGAATTGGCAAAAATTGTCAATATTTCCATGGCATTGGAAATGCCGCTGTTGCTCAAGGGAGAGCCGGGTACAGGGAAAACAATGCTCGCGCACGCAATTACGGAAAGTTTGCATATGCCGTTAATTGTTCTCAATGTTAAATCCAGTATGAAGCTGGTGGATGCGCTTTATCAATACGACACATTAACCCGCCTCAATGACAGCCGTTTCGGCGATTCCAAGCGCGATGTGAGCAATATAGAAGAATATCTGAAGATGGGAAAAATCGGTCAGGCTTTCGTCGCCGACAAGAAGGTAGTTTTGTTGATTGACGAAATTGACAAGGCCGATACCGATTTTCAGGATGACATGCTGGACATTCTCGATCAGATGCAGTTTGACATTATCGAGACGGACAAAACAATTTCAGCCAGGCACCGGCCGGTAATAATAATCACTTCCAATGCCAAGAAGGACCTATCCGATCCCTTCCTGGGCCGCTGCAATTTCCATCATATCGCCTTTCCCGACCATGACCTAATGCGCCGGATAATCGGAGTTCATTTTCCGAATTTAAATAATGATCTGGCTACGGCTTGCCTGGATACTTTTTACCGGCTGCGGGAAGTCCGCGGAGTTGAGAAAAAACCGGCTACCCGGGAGCTGATTAACTGGATTCGCGCCTTGCAGGCCGATTCGGATTTCCAGCTAAAGAGTTTGAAAGCGGGCAGGGTTCCTTATCTTGGCGTTCTCTTCAAGAAAAGCAATGATTTTTATCTGGCTTCCCGCCAATCCAAGTAAGACAGGGTAATTATGTTTGTAAATTTTTTCTATAAACTGCGCGATAAAGGAGTTCCCGTTTCTCCCAAGTCATTCCTGCTTTTGCAAAAGGCTTTGAGTATGGGGCTGATCCGGTCGCTGGAAGATTTTTATACCGGCGCCCGTACATTATTAATCAAAAGCGAGCGCTATTTCGACCTTTATGACACTGTTTTTGCTAATCAATTTCGTGGTGTTGCCGAGATAGACCCCACAGAGGAAGAAATCGATGAAGTAGCCAGAATGCTCCTGGACGAATGGTTAAAAGATCCGGAGGGTGTTGCCGAAGCGCTGGGTGTGCGGGAAGAAGCTTTGAAACAGATGTCACTTGATGAACTGATGGATTATTTCCGGGAACGGCTTAAGGAACAGACGGAAGCTCATCATGGCGGCAACAAGTGGATCGGAACAAAGGGTACCTCACCTGTGGGCCATTCCGGCTTCCATCCCGGCGGCATGCGTATCGGCGGCACATCACATAACAAATCGGCAGTAAAAGTGGCGCTCGACCACCGGTACCGCGATTATTCCCAGGAAGGGCCAATCACGCTTTCCCAAATGGGCGAAGCGATGAAGAGGCTGAAGAATCTAAAGCCATCCGGTCCGCTGGATATTGTCAATATTGATGAGACAATCAGACAGACCTTGAAAAACGCCGGTGAAATTGAAATTGTTTTTGACCGCCGGCTGGCTGACCGCCTGAAGGTTAAATTGATGATCGACAATGGCGGCTGGTCGATGGAACCCTTTGTTGAACTGGTCCAGGTTCTTTTCCATTATGCCACAGCCCAGTTCAAGGAACTGGAAATCTATTACTTTCATAACACGATTTATAATGATGTCTGGCTGGACCCGCCACGTCAGAGAAAACCGCACGCGGTGCTGGATTTTGCGCGCAGCGATCCGGAAACCCGCCTCATTATCGTTGGCGACGCCTCTATGGCGCCTTCCGAACTGATGAATCGTAACGGTGCAATATATTTTAACCAGAAAAATGAATATCCAAGTATTGAGTATCTGAAAGTTCTGGCCAATACTTTCCGGCATGCTGTCTGGCTGAATCCACTAACGCAAAATAACTGGGAATATGACTGGACAATTCAAAATATCAGGCGAATATTCCCGATGTATGAGCTGACACTGGATGGGTTGGACAAGGCGGTTCAACATTTGCTGTCCCGCAATTAGTTTTCATCGGATAATTTTTTATGACTCGCCCTGTCTTTGAAAAGTAGATTATAAAAACATTAAAATGCTTTAATTATGGGCACTTAAAAATATTCCAAAATACACGGCTTCTCTTGTCCCCCTTTGGAGGGGGCCAGGGGGAGGATTGTACGCTCCGTTTGAAAATGATTCGGGTGTGAAGGACAGTCGCTGCAATATCTACGTCTAATCCACCTCCGTCGCTTTGCGACACCTCCGCCAGCGGAGGCCATGAAGCCAAACTTTGCCTATTCGGGCATCTCCCCTACAAGTTATAATCAACTCATTTTCATTTTTCGTTGTAACCCGCAGGGTCATCATGGATGACTTCTTTGAAAAGAGAGCAAATGACAGATTTCATGACTTTCTACATCTGCGGTGGCAGGGATGGCGGGTGGCTGTCGCATAATATGTTTTAGACAACCTTTGTTACTTTTCCGGTTACTATTATTTAGTGCTTGTTCATTACCATGTATTGCTATTGTTCGTTTTTTACTAACTTTTTAACCGGGGTTGCGTAAGGTTTTTTCAGGTACTTCCTGGCCTGAATCTGGGCTGCGCCTTCCCCTGATTTAACGTTCAGAGTTTTGAAGTAATAATCTTCAGCCTTTGCCCTTTCCCCGCGGGCATCGTTGATCATTCCCATCTGCAGATATGCCCAGGCCCGCACCCGGGCATTATACGGGGTTGTATCTTTGAGTGCTTTCTGCAGGTATTCCTCGGCTTTGACATAGTTTCCCTGAGTAAGAAGAATTCTTCCCATAAGTTGTTCATAACGTGGCTGGAGTTGAGGTATATAGGGAGGAATGCCCAGCCGGATTTTTTTTTCAATATCACGGGCAATGTTAAACGCATCATCAAAACGGTGAAGATCGGAAAGGTTGTCCGCCAGGGCAAAGGTGTAGTTATAATTATTGGGAAAGGTTTCCTTTAATTTCTGGATGATCGGCAGTGCCCGCGCCGGTTGTTTTTCAAAGGTCATATAATCGGCGGAGAGCTCGGAGAGCGCTAGGTCTTTGAGCAAATTACCTTTTTGAGCGGCAAGCTCCAGTTCCTGCAATCCTTTCTGCCTATCCCCGGAAGTGATTAACATCGAAGAAAAAAAACGGGTCAACCCTTGGAGATGATCCGTATGATAAAGAAATACGCCTGTCATAAAATATGTGTCATAATTTTGCGGATCATATTCTTTGGCTTTTTCCAGATATTTCCAGATGGTTGAGGCTTCATGGGCCATAAAGAGATAACGTTTGGAATGGGTGTACCAATTTAGCCGGGCTGACCGGGCCAAAGCCATAGCCAGATATGACTTGCCGTCTTTAGGATTTTTAACCAATTTTCTTTCTCCCCGGGCAATGGTTTCATCAACATAGCGCAGCATGGCTGTCAAATGGCTTTTGCGGACATTTTCATCAAAACTCATTTCATAAATAAACAAATTAAGTGAAGTCAGGAAAGCGTAGCTCATCGGATTTTCCGGATCCAACTCCACAGCTTTCTGCAAATAGTCATTGGCCTGATGGAATTCCATGTTGAAAGTTTTTTCAATTCCAATTTTCAGATAAGAAAGAAATTTGTCGGACTTGGATTGAGCGTTTGCCGTTCCCGCATAATTGGTGAATAAAAGAATGATGGTGAGAAGGAAAGGGATAAGAGTTCTTAAATATTGTTTCTTCATAAGTTAACGGATGGACTAAATCTTCTTTATTCAATTATCAGAATTTCTTATATAATTAACACTAATACAAATTTAGGGTCAAGCCTTTTGCATTCCTGGTCAATTTTAAAGCGATGAGTATGGTGGATCAAGTACAGTGGTTCGACCAATTATCGGGTGGATACGCTACGCTTCGATCACCCGGCGAAGCTACATTTCTTCTTGCCAGGGGAAAACAACTAAAAGACGATATTGCTTTTAAAGAATTGCCGGAAAAAGGATTTACCATGGGGAGTGGCGTCCGCAAGGTAGATAACAGATTTAAAATGATTGAAGATGCATTTAATAAGCTCAAAAATATTAAATCAAAATAATCAAGCAGCGTATTTCAGACCTGGTTATGATTATTTTTCCTGGTTTCCGCTGCTGCCATTGCCGTTTAGCGGCTTTTTCGCTGCTTGAGTCGCCTCCTCCTTTTTCGCTGGAGGAACATATGTTTTTTTCAGATATTTCCGGGCTTCAATTTGGGCTAAACCTTTTTCTTCTTTAACATTCAGCGCTTTGGAATAATAATCTTTAGCTTTTTCCCTTTCCCCGCGGGCGTCATTGATCATTCCCAGCCGTACATATGCCCATGCCCGAACCCGTGCATTAAAGCGAGTCCTATTTTTAATTGCTTTCTGCAGGTATTCTTCAGCTTTGGTATAATTTCCCCGAGTAAAAAATATTCTTCCCAGCAATTGATCATAACGCGGCTGAAGCTGAGGGACAAAGGGAGGTATGCCCGCCAGGATTTTTCTTTCAATCTCCCGGGCAATATTAAAGGCATCGTCAAACCGGTGAAGGTCGGAAAAGACATTGGCCAGGGCAAAGAAAAAATTATAATTATTGGGGAACATTTCCTTTAGTTTACTGATGAGCGGTAAAGCTTGTGCAGGTTGCTTTTCAAAATTGGAATAAATGGAGGAAAGCTCCGAGAGGGCCGGCAATTTCAGGAGATCACCTTTTTGAGCAGCCAGTTCCAATTCCTGCAGCCCTTTTTTTCTATCTCCGGGAGTGATCATCAATGAAACAAAGAAGCGGGACAGACCGGGAAAATGATCAATGTGATAGCGAAATAAGCCGGTTAAAAAATAAACATCGTAATTTTGCGGATCATATTCTTGAGCTTTTTCAATTAATTTCCATGTCACTGAGGTTTCATGGACCAGAGAGAAATATTCTTTATGCCGGATTGACCAGTTCAATCTGGCGGTCCTGGCCATGGCCATAGCCAGACAGGCCTCGCCGTCTTTTGGATTTTTATCAATCTTTTTTTCTCCGCGATTAATAGCTTGATCAACATAGTGCAGCATGGAATCCTGATGGCTCCTGGATATGCTTTCATCATAACTCATTTCATAAGCAAATACATTAAGAACTGCCAGAAAGGCATAACCGGTTGGATTTTCCGGATCCAGCTTCACAGCTTTCTGTAAATAACTATTGGCATTCGCTATTTCCATATTGAAGGCTTTTTCAATGCCTGTTTTCAAATAAAAACGATATTT
>CAZWCA010000058.1:0-17549 GCA_964632255.1 uncultured Smithella sp.
TATTTAACAATTCCGCCTGGTGATGCGTTGCCAGTGCATCGATCATTTCACCGATATCACCATTAATGAAATTATCCAGATCATAACGGGTCAGGCCGATACGATGATCAGTAACGCGGCCCTGGGGAAAATTATAGGTGCGTATACGCTCCGAACGATCACCGGAACCTACCTGGTTTTTACGCGCTTCCGAAATTTCCGCATTTTGCTTTTGCGTCATGGCATCCAATAGGCGGGCCCGCAAAACTTTCATTGCTTTGATTTTATTTTTTAATTGAGATTTTTCATCCTGGCAGGTGACAACCAGTCCTGTTGGCAAATGGGTAATACGGACGGCGGAATCGGTCGTATTGACACTTTGGCCGCCGTGTCCGGTGGAACGATAAACATCGATTCGCAGTTCATTGGGATCAATCGTGAGTTCCACCTCTTCTGCTTCCGGCATAATGGCTACCGTTACCGCTGAAGTGTGAATGCGGCCCTGCGCTTCCGTAACCGGCACGCGCTGCACACGATGAGTCCCGCTTTCATACTTCAGCCTGCTATAAGCGCCCGTGCCTTCGATTTGAGCAATTATTTCCTTGAATCCTCCCATGCCGCCGGCAGGCGAGCTGCTTACCACTTCCACCTTCCAGCCCAGGGACTCGGCATAGCGGGCGTACATCCTGAATAAATCGCCGACAAAAAGCCCCGCTTCTTCACCGCCCGTACCCGCACGAATTTCCAAAAAGACGTTTTTATCGTCGTTGGGATCTTTCGGCAACAGCATGATTTTTATCTTTTCTTCCAGATCAGCTTTATCCTGCTGCAGCTGCGGCAATTCTTCTTTAGCCATATCCCTTAATTCCGCATCGTCGCCATTGAGTAATCCCTGGCAATCTTCGATACCAGTCCTAATTTTCTCATATTTACGGATGGCATCCACAAGTTCACTTAAATCGGCATGCTCTTTGGCGTATTTTTGATAAAGATTGGGTTTGGCGACTATTTGCGGGTCGCTGAGCTGGCCTTCGAGTTCCTGATAACGAAGTTCAATATCGCGTAGCTTATCTAATATAATATCCATGTCGGTTCTTTAAATTAAGTTGGTAGTGCTTGGTCAGTAAAAAAAGACGCATTTGCAGGTGCCCCGTCCTGTCGGAGACGCACCTACAAATAATGTGAATGATGAGTAATGTTCATCAGCATAAGGAGAGATTCCGGTATCTTCAGCTTTCGTAAAGCAAAATTATGCAAATATTTATTTTGCAGTTTTCTTCTTGGGTTGCGGTTTTGTTTCTTTGGCTTCGTACTTTTTCCTGAATCTTTCCACGCGGCCGGCCGTATCCATAATCTTCTGTTTGCCGGTCATGAAGGGATGGCAATTGGAACAAATTTCAACCTTAATATCCTTCTTCGTTGATCTTGTTGGAATGACATTGCCGCAAACGCATGTTATGGTAGTTTCTTTATAGTCGGGATGAATTCCTTCTTTCATTTCTTCTTACTTCTCCTCCTTTATCTTCAAACAACAATTCAATTTTTCCAGGTAATTTATAAAGCAGTTCGGGTGCCTTATAATATCTGCAATAAAAATTCAAGATAATTAAATAACTGAACGAATTTTGGCAAGGCTATGAATTCATCGAATCCAGGAAATCCCTGTTCGTTTCCGTTTTCCTGATCTTGCCGATAATAAATTCCATTGCATCCACAGGATTCATTTCCTGAAGAAGTCTGCGCAGTATCCAGATACGGTTCAGATTGTTTTTGGCGATCAGCAGTTCTTCTTTTCTGGTTCCGGAACGGATTAAATCAAAGGCGGGGAATACACGGCGGTCAGCAATGCGACGGTCCAGATGCAGCTCCATGTTGCCCGTTCCTTTGAACTCTTCAAAAATAACTTCGTCCATCCGGCTTCCGGTATCAATCAGGGCTGTAGAAATTATGGTCAGGCTGCCGCCGTTTTCAATGTTACGGGCCGCGCCGAAGAAACGCTTGGGTTTATGTAACGCATTGGAATCCACACCGCCGGACAATACCTTGCCGCTGGGTGGGACAACCGTATTATATGCCCGGGCAAGCCTGGTAATACTATCCAGCAGAATAACAACATCTTTTTTGTGCTCGACCAGGCGCTTTGCTTTTTCAATGACCATTTCCGCTACCTGGACGTGACGGGAGGCCGGTTCGTCAAATGTCGATGAAATTACTTCGCCGGCGACGCTGCGCTGCATATCGGTGACTTCTTCCGGCCGTTCATCAATTAACAGCACCATCAGCACCACTTCTTTATGGTTAGAGGTAATACTGTGGGCAATATCCTTAAGCAGCACTGTTTTACCGGCGCGGGGCGGAGAAACAATCAATCCCCTTTGTCCCTTACCGATCGGCGTAAATAAATCCATCACCCGCGTGGAATAATTTTCCGGATCAAACTCCAGATTTAATTTTTCCAACGGATAAAGGGGTGTTAAATTATCAAAGAGAATTTTATCACGGGATGCTTCGGGGCTTTCAAAATTGACTGAATCAACTTTCAGGAGGGCAAAATATTTTTCCCCTTCTTTCGGGGGCCGAACCTCGCCGGAAATTGTATCACCGGTTTTTAAATTGAACCTTCTTATTTGCGAAGGCGAGATATAGATATCATCCGGGCTGGGCAGATAATTGTAGTCGACGGCACGTAAAAAACCGAAGCCGTCCGGCAGGATTTCCAGTACGCCTGAACCGGAAATGACGCCATTTTTTTCCGCCTGCGTCTGAAGAATGGCAAAAATTAAATCCTGGCGGCGCATGCTGCTGGCACCGGGTACAGTTAAATCTTTGGCCAAATTGTTAAGTTCACTTATTGGCAACCTTTTAATGTCTTCAATGTGCATAAATATTTCCTTGTTTAGATTATGGACAGATAGAATTTATCCTGATGAGACGGATATTCAGTTTGTTGCTGCATTATTACGCAAAGGATGCAATTGGATATACTGAATCACGATTTTTACTACAGTCACGGATTAATATCGGCTTGTTTATCAGGATATTCGAAACACTCCAAAGGACAGAGCCTAAAAAGACTTCTTTATGGATTGTTAGTAAGCCTATAACATCACCCGATATCTGTCAATAGATTTTATAAATAATGCTGCAAATGAAATTTTCATATTCAAAATTCAAATAAAGTTAAATTTCCTCTTGATTCCTTAATTACAATAAACTAATAATTTTCAATAATTAATCTATTTTCCTTAGGAGATGATATTTTTTGTATGAACGAGACAACGAAAAGCGAAGAAACAAATACTGAACCAGCCGATACTCTTGCCGATATTTCTCTGTACGATCTGCCGCAGGAGCTGCGCCGGGCCTGTGAAAATGCCGGATGGAAAAGTTTGGTGCCGGTTCAGGCCAAATCCATTCCCTATATTCTCGCGGGCCGCGATATGATGATCCAGTCGCGCACCGGCAGCGGCAAAACCGGAGCCTATATTTTACCCATTTTACAAAAAATTGATCTGAAGCTAAATGCAGCTCAGGCTTTGGTGCTTGTTCCCACCCGGGAACTGGCCCTGCAGGTTTCCCGGGAAGCCCAAATGCTGGCTGCCGGAATGGATTTGCGGATTGCCGTGGTTTATGGCGGAGTCGGTTATGCCGCTCAACTCGAAGCTTTTCGTAATGGAGCCCAACTGGTGGTCGGTACGCCGGGCCGCATTCTGGATCATCTTTTAAAAGACGCTTTATCATTAGATTACTTGAAGATGTTGATTTTTGATGAGGCCGACCGGATGTTATCCATGGGATTTTATCCGGATATGGTAAAAATTCGTAAATATATTCCTTCGGCGGATATAGTCAGCTGCATGTTTTCCGCAACTTTCCCTCCTCAGGTAATCAGGCTTGCCTCGCAGTTTCTTAAGAAGCCGGAATTGTTAAGCTTAAGCGGCGACCAGGTGCACATTGCCGAAATTGAGCATGTTTATTATGTCGTGCCGGGGATGCGCAAAGAAAGATCGCTTGTCCGCATAATTGAAATGGAAAATCCCTCCTCCGCGATAATTTTCTGCAATACGAAGGATACCGTTCATTACTTATCCGTTGTTCTTAAACGCTTTGGGTATGATGCGGACGAGCTTTCTTCCGATCTCGCTCAGAGTGCCAGAGAGAAGGTTATGGCGCGGGTAAGGCGCGGCGCCCTGCGGTTCCTCGTTGCCACTGATGTAGCGGCCCGCGGTATAGATATTCCCGATTTATCCCATGTTATTCAATATGAACCGCCGGAGGATCCGGAAGCTTATATTCACCGGGCGGGCCGTACCGGGAGGATGGGTTCCGGCGGCGAAGCCATTTCCCTGGTGGCGGAAATGGAAAAATTTAAATTGCAGAGTATTGCCCGCTTTTATAACATAACCATGGAAGAACGCGCTCTGCCTGATGATGAAGAAATGGAAAAAGTGCTGGCAGAAAGAATAACGGCGCTTTTGGAAGCCCGCCTGCGTTCCCGTGATAATCTGGAAATCGAGCGCATGCAGCGCTTCGTTCCGCTCGCCAGAAGTTTGACCCAGTCCGAAGATGAACTGGCTTTGATCGCCATGCTGCTTGATGATTATTATCAGCAGACATTGCACGCGCCGCCCGTTCAACCTGCTCCTGTTCCGGAACAGCAGGCGGGGCCGCGACCCGGGCGTCGCAGGAAACCGAGAAAAAGGCCGCGACTGGACCATAAAAAAGAAGAGACAATTTAAAAATTGATAAATTTTTTTATTCAGCAGTTATTTTGAAATTGCTCTTAGCCCGCGAGAGGGTGCCTGCAAAGCTTGACCTTTGGTTAATCAATATCCTGGAATAGATCAGGGAAACCGGTGACTTTATTTATAATGCTTTTGTTAATTATCGTACAATAGTGTCCCATTTTTTTTTAATGAACAAAAATGTATAGCTGAAAAAGAATAAGATTTTCCAAGTCAATGAATTTTTTATGAAAATATGAAATGATTTATTGGCTCATTTTTTGCTATTGTGTTCTAGCTGAACTTGAATTAAAATTTTTTTATTAGCCGGTTACATTATCTAATTAAAAATAGCACTGAGGGGTCGTCTAAAGGTAGGACAACAGGTTCTGGCCCTGTTTATCGAGGTTCGAGTCCTTGCCCCTCAGCCATCTTATAGAGCCAAACTACATCGCAATCGATCAATACGGTAGTTAAGTAAAAGGATGGTTATGCGCTTCCGGTCAACTGCTCTGCTAGAAACGACGCATATATTCCGGACGCAGCTTCTTTTTATCGGCTTCTTCAATAACACGCTGGATCGCGGCTATGGTTTCTTCTTTTTGTTCAGGCATTCTTGCGCGAATGGGAAGGTAATTCGATGCATGATTGGACGTAAAGAAACAGTTGGTAAAATTGCTGTTGGCAATGATAACGCCCAGTTCCCGGAGAAATTCGAAGGTATCGGGAATTTTAAAGCGTCCGGCTTCGTATTCATCGCCAAGCGGCGTTCCGGGATAGACCATCAGAGTCAATGCTCCGACGTAGTCGGGATCAATCGCGGTGAGAATGCGTGCGGTGTCTAGGGCATGGTCCATGCTCTTTTCCACTCCTCCAAGTCCAAGAAGAACCATTGCCGACAGGGCAATGCCCGCCTCCTTGACACGCCGTCCCGCTTCGAGCGTCTTTTCATAAGTGGTTCCCTTGCGGGTGGCTTCCAAAATGGCATCGTTTCCCGACTCCACTCCCAGGTACACGATGCCCAGACCCAGTTCCTTCAATTGCCGAAGTTCGTCGACTGATTTGCGCAGAATGCTTTTGGTGTTCCCGAAAATTCCCACGCGCTGGACTCCACGGATGTTATCGCGGATAAGCTCAAGAATCTCCACCAGTCTTTTCTGAGGTATGATCAGGGCATCGGCATCGCAAAGAAATATCTTTTTGATGGGGTGATGCCGGCTGTACTGGCCGGCTTCGAGAATATCTTCTTCGATTTCTTCCCTGCTTTTGATGCGGAATTTTACGCCTTTGTAGGCGGCGCAAAAAGTGCAGCGGTTGTGGGAACAGGAAACCGTTACCTGAATCAGCAAACTGCCCGCCTCACTGGGCGGTCTATAGATATTTCCTTCGTATTTCATGACTATTGCTCACTTTATTATTACAAAATGTCTTCGATACGGCGTTTAGAACTCTCCGCAACAGCCTCCCCGCATAGCGGCACAGGAACCCGCCGCACCACATGTTTCAGGCGAGCCGCTGCAGCCGAAAGCCGGCAAGGAAGGCGATGATGTAACGGTATTGTGTGCAGACATCAGTTTTGTTAAATTCTTGCTGTTGCAGGATTTACACTGCAGCACTTCATCCTTGCCCAATACAAGGAACTCGTTAACAGTTCCGCATTTTTTGCATTTATATTCATAAATCGGCATAAAAACTCCTAATTCTTCATTTAATTTTATCATCCTGATAAATCGGGGGCAACGGAAATATAGGAAAGTTCCCCCCGCATGTCAATGAGAATGTCAACGCCATCTTATTCAGCGATTTCCTCTTGGCCCAAGACGATTGGACGAAAATTAGTTTTACACTTTCCATAGAAAAAGACAAAGTTCTTGACAATAAATCCATAATTAAAGAAGAAGAAATTAAAACTGCTTCGAGAGGGATAGAAACAGCCGGCGGCAATAAAATACTGAAATTTTTTGTCACTTATTTAAACTAAATTTTTGGTTGATAGGGGCTGTTCATATTCCTGAAAGAGAAAAATGACTATACGTTTTCGAGTTGAAAAATCAATCGAGCTTATTGCTGATATTGAGGGGAATTGGAGTGGTCCTTTAGTCCTGCTTCTTCATGGCGGCGGTCAAACAAGGCATGCCTGGGGAGGGACTATGCATGACCTGGCTGATTCCGGATTTCTGGTAATTAACCTGGATCTGCGTGGTCATGGCAGCAGCAGCTGGGCGCCTGACGGCGATTACTCCATCGATGCCTATGCCCAGGACTTACGTTCCGTATTAAAGATGATCGGCAGGCCGGCTGCGTTGGTCGGAGCCTCGCTGGGCGGTCTTTTGTCACTGCTGGCGGCAGGAGAAGAGCCGCGCATTTCCTGTTCGGCGCTTGTTTTGGTCGATGTGGTGCCGCAAATAGATCTCGAAGGCCGGGATCGCATCATCGAGTTTATGTGCAGCCATCCCGACGGCTTCGCATCAATAGAAGAAGCGGCTGATGCCGTAGCTCAGTACATCCCTCACCGTCCCCGGCCGGCTGATATCAGCGGCCTGGCGAAGAATCTTCGCCTTGCCTCCGACGGCCGGTATCATTGGCATTGGGATCCCGCGCTTATGACAGGCCGGATCAGCGACGAGGCTTATGATCCCGAGAGATTTGAGCGGGCTGCACAGGCTGTTGATGTCCCGATGATGCTTGTCCGCGGCCGGATGAGTGAAATAGTAAATGAAGAAGGTGCGAAAGCCTTTCGCCGGATTGTTCCCAGTGCCGAATACATCGATGTTCATGAGGCTGGCCATATGATTGCCGGAGATCGCAATGATATTTTCACCTCCGCTGTTCTCTCATTCCTTAAGCGGACTCTTTTTTAATCTTTTCCTTGCATCGATCATCAAATATCATGCAGTCCCGGTAAATCTTTAATCAAGGACAGAGCGCAATCTGATCAAAGCATTAGTTCGGATAAAACTTTTCTACTCGGGAGCGGAAAAGAGCCTTTTCCGGATGGAAATTATTTAAAATGCTTAAGGGGAAGTCTCAACGGGCCTTTGTCAGGCGTTGCCTTTTTTTCATCGGGCTTTTGCTTGTTTGTTCTGACTATTTTTGTTTGCGGTTGGGGCTTGATCTTAATCTTAAGTTCTTCAGCAATTGCTAAGGTGGAGAGAGAAAAGGCAATTATTGTGAAAATTAACAGGATGGTCTTCATTTTTGCTTTCCTTTCTTTGGGAAAAGAGCTTCAGCAATTAAAATTCCGGTTTAATTTTTTTGTGTCACGCCGGGAGTTGTTTCATTAATATCAATAAGTTTATTAGTTTTAATGGTGATTACATATCCCAGTGGACTTGTATAAATCCATCCGGAAGGTATCCAGTTAAAATCCGGCAAATCAAAATCTTTTGTAAATCTACTTACAAATTCATTGGCGCTTATTTGCTTCGCATTAAAGAGGTCATTAATAATTTCACCGCTTAAAGAAATGCGGATAACCATATTTGTTTTTTTATCCGCACTGATAAACCCTTCATAGAAGTTATAACGATGAATGGCAAAACCATAATCACCGATTATACTGCCTAAGGTATAATTTCCACCTTTACGATTTACGCCGAAGATGCTTTCGTTACCAAGACGATAGTCCAAGAGTACCGAATCGGTGTTTCCGGTGATCGTGGTTTTCCATTCGCTGTCGAGGTTATTTTTCAAAATATCTTTGGCTTCCTCTACAGGCATTCCAATATAAAGCCCCTTAAGATTGACCTGCTTTTCCGCCGCTAATGCAGGAATTACGGCAGTCAGGCAAATCAAAATTATTAAAAAAATCGCTTTTTTCATGGACATCTCCTAAAAAATTAATAAATAAAACGTAATCTAACTTAATTCCAATTTTCAGCCCCTTCTATAATCCGGTAGCGGATTAAGGACTCGGTTGCTTCAATAACCTCTATCTTTGTTCCCTTAAAAGTGATTATTCCGGATTCCGATAAATCGTAAACAAGATCCTGATAAAAAAGGGGATGTGCCGAACCTTCATTAATTTCACGATATTGCATCTTGATTAAAGTATTTGACCTGCCGTTATAGATAATCTCTCTGTGTACTGGAGCAGGATTAATTATATTTGTCTTTTGAAAAGTAATCGTCTTAAATTTCGCATGGATAATTGGATATTCCGGATGATGACAATAGGCAAAGCCGTTCAGCTTCCCACCTGAGTCGATAACGAGGCAGGCAGGAAATGGACTTATCGCCCGTGAGTTAACTATTTTTACTCCCGATACGGGCTCGCATAAAAATGACCCATCTTCATATATCCACGTAACTTTCAGCTTTGTGCCGGAAGGGAGAGGTGAGAGGGACACATGTGAGATTGTGGGAAAAGTCAGCTCCTGATCAGATTCGAATTCCGGATAACTCAAGAAATACTTCCTTTTTAAAATGTAATTGTCCACCAATTTGGTTTGGATAATGCTCTTTTCAGAATTGTTGGAACTGTGATTCGGCGGAGGAATAATGACTTCGTTTTTCGGAAAACATCCCGTAAGCAGGAAAACAATTAAAATAAAAAAAATTATTTTGGAAACCATTTTAACTAATCTTCAAAGTTTACTTTTTTAAAGGCATTACCTGGTCACGAAACGGATTGCGGTGCCTTGACAAAATGCCGGCCCCCATCCGAAGCCATCCGGAGTGCAGGATAAATTTATGATCGCATCGGCTCCTGCGTTGGCGGCTTCCTTTTTTAATATCGCCACATTCACAAATGGTACACGTATTCGGGAATCAAAGTAGCTTTGCAGGTAACCCAATTCAATGAATGGTTCCGAAGGGCTTGCCGTAAATACTTCTACCTGAAGGGAATGGGGGCGAGGTGTGTACATGGAATAACTGTAAGGAGTAAATTCCACCCTGTTCCCGCAACCGATCAGAAAAAATAAACAAATGACGGCCAATAAATATTTCATATTTAAACCCGACCTTTTTTAGCAGTTTAAGCTTTTAATAGTGTTAAAATACAAGTTTAAAGTTTTAAGATTTAAGTAATTAAGCATCTTTAAAATTGTAAGAGGTCCTCAATTGTCCTCTTCCACTGGATCATTTTTATCTTTTTTATGGGAAGATGGAATTTTAATAACACCTTCCTGCGCATATATCAATAAAAAATCTGGTTAGTAATTATTATAACTATTGGTTTTTAAAATGAATTATTTTATTTATCACTGTTCGGCCGGCCGCCTCTTCCGTAAAAGAGTCATGAAAGATAAACGCTTTTAATTTACCGGTTATCGTGAGATATGAAAACATTTAATTACTGAAGAAAGTGCTTCTAAAGAAGCTACCTGAAATTCATTGTCTTGACAATGTGCTTTCCATGATTATTATTAAGGAATTCGAAATTCGGCAATAAAATCAATAGCTAAGCAAGTAATGGAAATGTAAGGGAAAAGCAAAAATCTTTGTTTGAAATCTTGGATCAGACGGGCGGAGTTTTGCCTGTTTCAATAAATCTTAAATTTTTGAGGAGGTTTTAAAAATGAAGTTTAAACCGTTACATGATCGGATATTAGTATCTCGTGTTGAAGTAGAGGAAAAAACATCAGGTGGAATTATTATTCCGGAAGTGGCCAAGGAAAAACCCCAGGAAGGTAAAGTCATTGCCGTCGGTCCGGGAAAAAGAGACAATGAAGGCAACTATATTACACCGGATGTCAAGGTTGGTGATAAGATTATATTTTACAGATACGGCGCCAACGAGATTAAACTCGACGGCGAGGAATTCGTAATATTGAAAGAAGTCGATGTCATCGCAGTATTTGAATAATAACATGAGGAGGTAGAGAGAATGCCTGCAAAGGAAATCAAATACGACATGCAAGCCCGTAATAAAATTATGACGGGTGTTGATATGCTGGCAGATGCGGTCAAAGTGACAATGGGACCAAAAGGCCGGAATGTGGTTATTGACAAATCCTTTGGTCCTCCCCAGATCACTAAAGACGGCGTTACTGTAGCCAAAGAGATTGAGTTGGAAGACAAGTTCGAAAACATGGGGGCGCAGATGGTCAGAGAGGTGGCCTCCAGGACATCGGATGAAGCCGGTGACGGTACGACGACGGCGACGGTGCTTGCTCAGGCAATTTATCGCGAGGGATCCAAGCTTGTCGTTTCCGGTGTGAACCCCATGGAGCTGAAACGCGGAATCGACAAAGGCGTAGCTCTTGTTGTGGATGAATTGAAAAAGTTGTCCAAAACAGTCAGTGGTAAAAAGGAGATTGCTCAAATTGGGACCATATCGGCAAACAACGATCCGGCTATCGGCGAAATCATTTCCGCGGCGATGGAGAAGGTCGGCAAGGATGGTGTAATTACGGTTGAAGAAGCCAGGGGAATGGAAACAGAACTGGAGATCGTTGAGGGTATGCAGTTCGACCGTGGCTACGTTTCGCCTTATTTTGTCACCGATCAGGATAAGATGGTGGTTAACCTGGAAGAGCCTTATATTCTACTCTACGAAAAAAAGATCAGTGTTATGAATGATTTAATTTCCCTCCTGGAACAGATTGCCCGGGCGGGGAAGCCTGTACTGATTGTGGCTGAAGATGTTGAAGGCGAAGCTCTGGCAACGCTTGTTGTTAATAAGATAAACGGGACACTTAAATGCGCCGCAGTCAAAGCTCCCGGCTTTGGCGACCGGCGCAAAGCCATGCTCCAGGATATCGCTGTTTTGACCGGAGGAAATCTTATCTCCGAGGATATCGGATTAAAACTGGAAAATGTTACACTCGAGGATCTGGGCACTTGTAAAAGTATCACTATTGATAAAGAGAATACGACCATTGTGGATGGCGCAGGTAATCCCGCTGATATTGAAGGACGCATCAAGCAGATTCGAACGGAAATTGGAGAAACAAAATCCGACTATGACCGTGAAAAGCTCCAGGAGCGGCTGGCCAAGCTGGTCGGCGGCGTGGCCGTGATCAAGATTGGTGCTGCTACGGAAGTAGAAATGAAGGAGAAGAAAGCGCGGCTGGAAGATGCTTTGCATGCAACCAGGGCCGCAGTTGAGGAGGGTATAATTCCGGGCGGTGGGGTCGGCTTTATCCGTTCCATCAATGCTCTGATCGATGTCCAACTTCCCGATGGTGAACAGCAGGGGTTGGACATTGTCCGTCGGGCTCTGGAGTCGCCGTTGCGGCAGATAGCAGCCAACGCCGGCTATGAGGGGGCCATTGTTGCAGAGAAAGTGAAGGAATTAAACGGCGCTGAAGGCTTTGACGCAGAAAAAGAGCAGTATACGGATATGCTGGAAGCCGGGATTATCGATCCGACAAAAGTTGCCCGCTTCGCCATCCAGAATGCTGCTTCGGTTGCCTCGCTTCTGTTGACCACCGAAGCGATGATTTCAGAAAAACAGAAAAAAACGCCTCTGCCTTCCATGCCTCCGGACATGGGCGGCTATGGCGAATATTAACCATTTTTTTCAGTATCGCCGTCCCTCACCCCGATTGGCGGATGAGGGATGGCATCCCTGAATTTACTTGTAAAATAACAAAATTCAAAAAAGAAAACAACTGCCGTCGGGAATCAGGCGACAGCCAGGAAGCTTTTTCAGCTTTCCTGTAATTATTTGAAACAAGAGGCTTAATTCTTTCCTTTCCTTCCGCTTGCCTCTTTAATTGTTTCACCCATTGTTGAGAAACATCTTGCCGATATATGTTGACATTATTCCGCTCATAAGCATAAGCATTTGTTTTATTCATTATTCTCCTCGAAAATTGAATTATCCAAGGAATTAATCCAGATTCAATTACTATAAAGGACAATAGAAGAGACGGAATGCCCAAAAAAGAAAAACAGGAAAATACGAAAAGCGGATCAGAAACCAGATGGCATGCCTTCCTCGTTGCCGCCGGTATCATGCTCAGCCGTATCGCGGGACTCATTCGTGTCAGCGTTTTTGCATTTTTTTTCGGAAACAGCGACGCGGCGGATGCTTTTAATGCTGCGTTCCGCATTCCTAATTTTTTGCAGAACCTGTTCGGAGAAGGGGTTCTATCGGCTTCTTTTATACCGGTATATGCCGGACTTTTAGCCAGGAATGATGAGGAAGAAGCGCGGCGTGTTGCGGGTGCTGTTGCAGCCATATTAATGTTGACGACATCGATTATTGTCGTGATCGGTATACTTGCGGCACCGTGGCTGATTTATGCCATAGCACCGGGGTTTAGCGGTGAGAAAAGGGAACTTTGCACTCTTTTAGTAATGATCCTGTTTCCCGGCGCGGGGCTGCTGGTTTGGTCGGCATGGTGTCTGGGAATATTGAACAGCCATGGCAAGTTCTTTCTTTCTTACGCGGCGCCGGTTATCTGGAATTTTTCTATAATTATAACTCTGTTAATTTTCGGTTCTGGAACCAAGCTTTATTTTCTTGCTCAATTGGTTGCCTGGGGCTCAGTTGCGGGAAGCGCGCTGCAGGTTATTATCCAGTTGCCGGTTGTTTTCGGCCTGCTTAAAAGATTAAGGCTTAGCTTAGGTTACCATATTTCCCATGTGCGCACGGTGATCCGGAACTTCATCCCTGTTTTCATCAGCCGCGGCGTGGTACAAATCAGCGGTTATGTGGACCAGATCCTGGCAAGCTTTCTGGCCAGTGGCGCAGTCGCCGGTTTGAGCTATGCACAGACTATATACATGTTGCCTGTAAGCCTCTTCGGTATGTCCGTATCGGCCGCGGAGTTACCGGCCATGTCCAAAGTTGTAGGGAAAGAAGACCAGGTTGCCGAACGCCTTAAAAGGCAGCTGAATGACGGCTTGCGGCGGATTGCTTTTTTCGTTGTTCCCTGTATCGTAGTTTTTCTGGCGTTAGGTGACATTGCCGCTGCAGCCATCTACCAGCGTGGTAAATTTACCCATGCCGACACATTATATGTCTGGGGAATCATCGCCGGATCGGCGGTGGGACTTCTTGCTTCAACGCTGGGCCGACTCTATTCGTCAACCTTTTATGCCCTGCGCGATACCCGTACGCCTCTTCGATTTGCGATTGTCCGTGTTTTTCTCGCAGCCTGCTTCGGGTATGTATTGTCGCAACATGCTCCTTCATTAATCGGCATCGACAGCCGCTGGGGAGCTGCCGGAATCACAATAGCTTCAGGTCTGGCCGGCTGGATAGAATTTGTTTTGCTGCGCTCCAATATCAGCCGGCGGATCGGCAGGAGCGGTCTTGAAATTTCATTTATTGCAAAATTATGGCTTGCGGCGGGGTCGGGTGCAGCCGTGGCCTGGGGCATTAAAATCATTACCAATCAATATCATCCCATTGTCCAGGCATTGTTGATTTTTATTCCTTATGGTTTAGTATATTTTGCTTTATGTTTTGTTATGAAAATACCTGAAGTGCGGTTCATTGAGAGATTTACAGTGTTATTTAAAAGCAAGAAAAGAGTTTGAAATGTGTAAGAATGTGATATTTTTACATGGTACTTACATTCGAATACAAAAAATCATCATTAGGAGAAGCGAGTTTACTTGACTTTAAAAATTATGAAAAAAAATAACAAATATTTCACATTTAGTTTTCAATGGTTATTAATTTTATTGACAGTGTCAATGCTCACAATGTTTCAAATTCAACCGGCTTTTGCCGTTTCTATTACTGAAAGTTCCAGCCCTGTTCCGGCTGCCACAATGAAACTGGTTCAATTCTGCGTTAATCCCCGGGCAGGGCTTGATAATCAGGCAGTCTCTGCCGTTCTGGATTATGTTATTGAACATAAATCACATAAAGAAGCCGAACTTCCAAAATATCAGGATTCCACCGGAGCATACTATGAATTCGACACCAGGATGAACTTTTCCAATTTCCTGCAATATACTTACAGCAGCAAAGTCCCGTCTGCTCTAACAAGACCATCTTCGCTAAGATATTCAATATGGACTGACCTCCCCGGAGAATTACCCAAATTACCAAGTAGTTGGAAGATGCCGGGGCCGGGTGATAAACCGATTATAATTTATGGCTTACAACGTGACTGCATAACGCCTGACCTTACAACGGGCGTGTATTATGAATATGGCTTAAAAAGAACTCTTATCCTGCTTAATTATAAGGGAAAACAGGCATTAATTTCCATTTCCAAACAGATCGAAATATCCGACGTGGGCAGGAAAGGTTATATACTGGGTAAAGATGATGACTGGAATTATTATTATTCAGGCGAGCCGGGTTCGGCCAAAGCGGGCCTGGGATGGGTAAAATCATATATTTATAATTTTTTTTCAATAGGAGTTTATGTCGAATCAGGCTCTTCCCTGGTCAGGTGCGGCAATTTTCAATGGATTCGGGCAGGCTGGTCCGGGATCAATTTTGTTAAAACAGAGCACGTAATTAAGGGAATGAAAAGACATGCCAGGAGTTTAAAAGCAGTTATCGAATCGCCGGGCTTGCCCGCGCCGAAACAGCTGATTTCGACTTATCAAAAGCTTTTATCATTACCTCATAATGAATTAGCTAAAGATTATATTGCCTTACAACATGCGCGGCAATCCCTGGCCGTTCGAAACGGTAAAATCCATGCAGGTGACATAAAAAAACAGGATTCTTATGCCAACATACCTAAAGAACAAATTGTTGAAGAATTAATGCTGGAAAATCTCAAGACTATCCTGGGCAAGCCATCTTTGTTAGGGAAAAAAGTCTTTACAAATTAAAATAGTTATTCGAAGATTTTAGAGAAACTTAAAAGGCAGGGCGCATTTTTTGCCCTGCCTTTTACATATGCTCATATTAGCTCATTTTTTTCCTGATTCCCGCCAGAGCGGCCAGACCGAGGCCGAGAAGAAGCATGGCGGCCGGTTCGGGTACGGCTACCGGGGCGGGAATAAAGTGTACTGAACCGAGTACATCAAAATTACAGCCAACCAGCTCCGACAAAAGTTCACCCCAGGCACGGAATTTATCGCCTTCCAGATATTCAAGTGCAGGCCCACCCCAGCCATAGATATCGTTTGTCCAACCACAATCAATTCCAATTAGCTTGCCGTTGTTAAACCTGAGTACAGGATCCGGATTGAATATGGGATCTCCAAAACCTGATCCTTCATATCCGAATATGTTTTGCATACGGAAAGACCAATCCTGGTATCCGTTGACCGGATTATTATTAGGGTGGTAGGAAGTCATACCTAGAGAATAAGCTCCAGTAGCGGGAATAGTTGAAGCATCATACTGGATTAATCCATAATATTTTTCACCGCCGGCCGGCCCAACATAGTTGCTGTTATTCATCCAGTAATTAAAATCTTGTTCGGTGAACGTTACACTGTTAATTTCCACATAAAATTTTTGTATAGTTGCATTGGCCAATCCGGCCATGCAAAGTAAAAAAAGCCCGCTTACCAGTCCCATTAAATAAATTTTTTTCATAATCTTTCTCATGACTGCTCCTTTCTTGTTGTCTATTATTGTCGGACAATAGTTATTTATCACCGCAAAACAGCATAAATAATGCCAATGTTTTAATCCCTGATTTTGTTAAAATTTCTTTGTTTTTTCAGTAAGTTGAAGGTTATAATTTGTAAAATATTCCGACACGGGAAAATAAGAAGCGAATGCCGAAAGTGAAATACATTAACGTTATATCGGTATTGAGGGGTTATTCTGATTCTGTAAGAAATGCCGACATTGAAACGAAAAAAGATGAGGTCAAAGACATAGAGGAAGCTCCAGGGCAGCCTGGAATTTCTTTATTGGAAAGCTGGAATAAATATGCATCCAGCCGGGCCTAAATTATTTCAATTTTCCTAAATTTGATTTTATTGTGCCGAAGATTGCAGGTCAGGACAATCAGGCTTCATATGCCAAGGGAATTAAAAACTTACCTTTAACTAATGCAACATGCAAGCCCTGTGGTTCCGGTTCCGTACCAATTATAACCATTACAAAAGCCCGAAAATTGCGAAAAGATAAATGAAAGTGATTGTTCATATAATTAATATCTTTATTTGTCGGAGCAGGATATTTTTCCGGATGCGTATGCCAGTCACCCACAAAATGTAATCCTTTCCTGTCCTTATTGTAAATTTCGAACTTCTGTAACATTCTGTTTGGTTTAAATCGATAACGCGTCCTTCTGTCCAGAATCTTTGGTTTAGTTGCTTCTAAAATTAACGTATCGTCTCCTTCAAATTTTGCGTAAAGTTGTCCGCCGGCTTCCCTGGCTGAAGGATGAAGCTGCCGATATTTCTGCATGACTGATAAAACATTTTCAGTCAGAATAATCGCCGGGCCTCCGAATTTTTCAACAAATCTAAAATCCATAATCACCTCACCGGGGCATCCAATCAAGCATGCCTCCATTTTTTCAAAAATCCACGGCTTTCTATTAATTTTTAAATTTTATTGTGAGTTCGGAGAATGATATCAAGGGAAGATCAGCATAACTTGTGAATATAAATTATTATATCCTCTAATATTAGGTGAGGAAAGGTTTATTTTTTAAGGTACCGCTTCTCTTGAATATTACCTTGCATACCTTTTGATTTTCAGAGTCCCGTTTTTCTCTGCATTGCTTCAGGGTACCTGGCTCCCTGCACAGTGATCTTCGAAGTGATGCTGTTGATCTCGCTTAAATCGTCTCTTGTAAGTTCGACTGCCGCGGCTGCAATATTTTCTTCCAGCCGATGAAGTTTTGTCGTTCCCGGGATGGGAACAATCCATGGTTTTTGCGCAAGCAGCCAGGCAAGCGCGATTTGAGCCGGTGTCGAATTCTTTTGTTTCGCAATCCGGAATACAAGATCAACTAACGCCCGATTGGCCTTTCGGGCCTCAGGACTAAAGCGGGGCATCGTATTACGAAA
>CAZWCA010000059.1:0-17474 GCA_964632255.1 uncultured Smithella sp.
AAGCTGCAGAAACCATTACCATTAAACAAAAAAACAACCCCATCAGCCTGCTTTTCATAAGATTGGTTTCCTTTCAAAAATGCGTTGATAAAATGTGGACTTGTTAAAAGAGCAAAAACGTGACGATTTTACTTGGCAGAACCTTTGCAGTCAACCGATATTCTTTTACTTTTGCTACTTGTGTTTAACAAATATTTTATGTTAAATTAAAACAATAGGAAATTAGAACGGTTAATAGACAAAGGAGACTTGGATTGCCAGCGTTGGAAGCGACAAAAGAAGACTTGTTCAAAGCTTGTGAATCTTTATTCGGGTCTGATATTGACGTGTCGGTTGATTTTCTTCGCTATCTGAAGCCGGCCGGTGTGAAGGCGGCCTATCGCAAAAGGGCGCTGGAAACTCATCCTGACCGGGCGCTGATCGTCGATGGTGAACCGGATTTCCTGGAAAAACGTTTTAAAGAAATAAATCTGGCCTACCAGTTGCTGCAGGCATTTCTTGATGCTCCCTGGAAATATTCTCTTGATGAAACGGGTTCGGTTTATGAGCGCAAACAACCGCCGGTAAGGCCTGCATCACGCCGCAAACCACCCCATCCTAAAATGGAACCTCTTTACCAGGGCAAAATTCCTTCGCGAAGGCTTATGCTCGGGCAGTATCTTTATTATGGAGGGTATATTTCTTTTTCGGTTCTGATCAAGGCGATTGTCTGGCAAAGATTGCAGAGGCCGTCCATCGGCGCCATTGCCGCAAGCTGGGGATGGATAGAGGGCGAAGATATCCTGGATGTTTTACGATCCCGCCACTGTGGTGAAAAATTCGGGGAATGTGCATTGCGCCGCGGTTATATTTCCAAATATCAATTATCACTGTTGCTCGCCAGGCAACGGGCCATTCAGCCTCAATTCGGTAAATATTTTGTGGAACATGGCATAATCACTTCATTTCAGCTAAATAAAATAATTGATGATATGAAGGCGCACAACAGGAAATTCTGGTCTTATTAGCAGGCTCACGAAAAAGGCCTACTCTTGGTTACTCTGTAAGTACTTTATTTTCAATGAGTTTTATAATTCGGTTTTGGCTTTGCCTCTAAGCCTTTTTGAACAGCCTGTTCAGTAGCTGTTTTTTGATACTTCCGGGAAGGTTAATTTTGATTAATGATTTTGCTCCAAAAAGCTTCTTGAAAATTCCATCTGATTTTTTTTCACCGGCGCTGCTGTTGCCTTCTTTGGCTTGATCCAGTCTGGCTAGATAATCAAAAAATACTTTGCCTTCCTCGAATTCCGGATTTAATTGTAGCGCCTTCCCCAGATAATCCTCCGCCTTGTCCCACTTGCCTTCTTCGAAATAAGCACGAGCAATATTATAGTGTAAATGCTCATCCTGGGTAGATACGGATATTGCTTTGGAATAGTTTTTGACAGCCTCTGCGAAGTTTTGTGCTTCACGATTTTGTATGCCCAGCGTGTTATAATGCAAAACAACTCCTTCTTTAATTTTTTCATTGCATGCGATTATTTCGAGCGCCCCGGACAGGTTTCCTTCATCAATCATGGCAATGACATCCTCTGTTTTCTGATTGAGTGCTTCTTTCTTTTCTTCTTCTGCTTTGATTATTTCAAGTCTCTGAACTTCAGCCGCCTCTTCATCCTTCTCGATTTTTTGCACAATTTCCTGTTCCTGTGCAATGATCATGCTTTTAACGAATTCCAGATTTGTAGTGAGATCGGTGTCCGCGAAGGTAAATTCTCCAAAAATCTCCTTGAATTTTTTATGGGTGGAAAGATTATTAAGAAAGGCTTCTATACCCTGATGGAGTTCTTTTTTCTCTTTGTCGGTCATGGAAATGGCCGGCATCCGGTCAATAATGTCTTTAAAAGAAATGAGGCATGAAGCAATTTTGCCCTGCCTGACAAGTGATTCACATGCATGAAAGCGACGAAAAAGTTCGGGGACGCCGGAGATATTTGCTGCCATATAGCTTTCCTTTTTTAAGGTATGACGACCTCGTAAAAAGGCCGGATGCTGCGTTGCGCTTCATCCCTCCCCGGCCTTCACCGGGGCAGGCTACCTGCGGCGTACGCTATGTACGCCTCATTCCTCGGTATTCACGCGCCTTGCCTGCGACCTTTTTACGAGGTCATCAAGGTATATAGATGGAGAAGACGCCTCCGTTTAATGCGCCGCCGTTGGCAATGGATATAAAACCGGTCTTTTCGTTGTTCTTATGCATGGCTGCCACCATTGTTGAAAAATAAATTCCGAGTCCGGTGCTGCCCGACTGGAAATCTATTCCTTTTTTGAACTGCGGATTATTCTTTTCATTAAGAAGCATGAAAGGCGGATAGCCTTTGCCGTCATCTTCAACTTTAACAACCAGGTAGCCGTTTTCCGCAAATGAGCTTATTTTGACTGTTTCCTTTGTATAGCGGAAGGAATTGTTGATGATGTTATCGAGAACGCCGGCAATAAGGTTGCGGTCAAGAGCCCAGAAAAGATCCGGATCGCAATCGATTTCAGTTTTTATTCCCCGGGCATTAAGCAGTGATTCATGTTGGATTGCTGTATCTTCCAGAATATCCCTGATCGAATGATAGTCGATGTTAATGGCCAGTTGTGATTTTTCCGCCTTATAAAGGGATAGAAGGCGAATTAAACCGTGATTTAAACGTTTAATTTCATACTGCAGCTTGTAAAATTCAAAGTGAGAAGGGCAGTTCCTTCCATGACAGCCGGCAATTATATCTTCCAGATTATTAAAGAGGAGTCCCAATGAATTTTTTGTGTCATGAAGCGTCGAAGCCAGAATATCCGAAAAGTCCATCTTATCCGTCATAATCCACCTTATCTGTCATTTCCCGGGAACGAGTTCATTGTACATGGCCTTCAACATTTGAAGATCCTGGTAACTCTCATCAATTTTTTGAACTCTGTCAAGATAAGTTTTTGCATCCCTTAAACTCCGTTCATTGATGCCGTTTTCTTTCATGTAAAGCATAATAACCTGGGCGGCGTTAGCATTGATGATTTTATTTTCCGGTAATTGAGCCGCCGCTTTTTCAAAGTAGGTAATAGCTTCGGCAAGTTTGCCTTGCCGTACCAGTTTAACGCCGTCATTATTCAGCTTGATGATTTCCTGCCTTGTGTCTTCAATAATTTTTTCTCCCATATCGTCCATTCCGGTGTCCCGGAAGACGCTGCGGATATCATCAAGCATTTGGTTGTTATCATGGTTTTCCTGCACAATATGTTTTATTATCTCGGTCCCTTTTTCTTCTTCGCCGTTGGCAAAGTAGGCTCTGGCCAGTTCCAGTTTCAATTCGGATGAAATTTCTTTCGTTGAATTTTCCAGTATCTTTTGCGCCTCAGCCATTAAGTTCATGGCTTTAGCATCTTCGTTCAATTTTTTATAAACATAGCTTTCCGTTAAGCTTACGTGCAGACGGGCTTCGTCATCTTCGGGAAAAACTTTCCGGGCATTTTCCAGAACACTTAATCCTTCCTCGGGGTTATCAAGCTGAACCATGGTTTTGGCCAAATTAGTATAGTCTGAAGGACTTTTGAAACAGGAATTTCTTCCCTGTTCCACTGTTGCTTTGTAAGCAGTTTCAGCCGTAGCATAATCTTCGTTGCGGTAGGCGACGTTTCCCAAATTTTTTTGCCGCAGGACAGCTCGCGGAGAAATGCTGATTGCTTTCGTCAAAATATCCTGCGCATCCTGGGAATTATTCATTTTCAGCAATGTTTGGGCGAGATAGTCGTGAGCAGCCATTATCTTATTGTTCATGGCGATAATGTCTTCAAAAATTTTTTTTGCTTCCCGGTATTGACCGGTCAAGAAGCTGATTCTGCCCCGGCCCAGCATGGCCCAGGCGATATTTCCCTTAAGCAGCATATTGTCATAAAATTCGGCCGCCGCTTTATATGCGCCCATCTTCAAAAAAATTTCACCTTTAAGTTTCATTACTTCCGCAAGATTGCGCGGAGATTGGGAAATCAGTCCATCACACATTCCGACGGCTTTGGAATAGTTTTCCTCTGCAAGAGCCTTTTCGATTTCTTTTAAATTTCCTTTTTTTTCAATAAGGTGCTGTATTTTTTTTTCCAGGGCTTCTTTGGAAAAAGGCTTTATCAGGTAGTCATCCGGCTGATATTCCACCGCCCCCATAATCATGTCCATGGTATTTTCAGCCGTAACCATGATAAAGATCGTTGAATAATTAATATAACCGCGAAATTTGCCTTCTTCCAAAACCTGCTGGCCCGATTTCCCTTCGCCCAAGTTATAATCACAAAGAATTATATCAAATTTACGGACGGCCATTTTCCAGATTGCTTCTTCTCCGCTTCCTGCATCGTCAAGATAAACAACATTCAAGGAGCGCATCATATTTTTCAAGGTCAGGCGAAAATTAAAAAAATCATCAACAATGAGCACTTTTTTCGATTTTAAATTTAAGGTTTGCTTTGGGTTGACCGGTTTCATATATTTATAATTTAAATTTCTTAAAATTTGTTAATATTATTCATGTCTTAATATACTGCAGAACTTAATTTTATTAACTTTTCATTAATCAACTATCATAACTTTTCAAAGTCTTCTTTTTAAATTTTGCATTTCTAATTTTTTCAAAATGATGCTTTGAAGAACCTTTACTTCTTTCGGCAAAGATTAGGTAAAACTTTATTGAACCGCGATCCTATCTCAACTTCAGGATTTCGTAAAAGATCAATTAAATTTCTTTTAGCTTGCGGCCTTCCCTTAAATATGGTTTAGAAAAGCTTCTATTTTCATAAAACTTGCGTAAATTTAAAGGCTTGCATGTCATCCACCGGTAAATACCAAATAAAATGGCCGTTGGTCATAATAGTTGCTTTTGCTGTTATGCTCCTGCTTTTCTGGGAATCCAGTCATCTGAGAATTGAAACAGACATCCTGGAATCAATACCGCAAAATGATCCAGTATTATCGGATGCACGTCAAGTCATCAGTCATTTGCCCGTTCAGGATAAGATTTTTGTTAATCTGGAGCAGGCGTCAAATGACCGTGACAAACTGGTTCGAGCGGCGTCTTTCGTTGCGGACGAATTAAGCAGGAGTGGTTTGTTTATCAAGGTCGGTATCAGTGATGAAGCCGATAATTTTCCGGAACTCATTGCCCATGTAAACGCCAATCTCCCTTCTTTGATGAGTGCGTCCGATCTGGAACAAAAGATTCGACCGCTTTTAGAACCGGACAAAATAAGGGCGGCCATGGCGCAAAACCGGCTGGCTCTGGAGCAGCTCGAAGGAATCGGCCGGGGCGAGATGATTGCCAAAGATCCTCTGGGATTTTCCGGCGTTATTCTACGGCAGATGTCCGCCCTGCTTCCTGCCCATAAGGCGCAATTTTACCAGGGGCAGTTGATTTCTGAAGACGGAAAAAATGCCCTGATCATTGCGGGAATCAAAGGTTCGGGAACCGATACGGAAACGGCCGCTAAAATTCAAAATCTCCTCGAAGATTGCCAAAAAAATCTGACAAGGAATGCGGATTCCGGTAATCAATACAAATTAACTTCCATAGGTGCTTACCGCGCCGCCCTGGATAATGAAACTATCGCCCGCCGTGACATGCAGATGGCCATAACTTTAACGACACTGGGCATAGCCCTTTTGCTGATCTTCGCTTTTCCCCGTCCGCTCATCGGCCTTCTGGCGCTTCTGCCTTCAACAGTTGGAGCTATTGCTGCGCTGTTTGTTTGTTCTTTTTTGTTCAAATCCATGTCCATGCTTGCTGTAGGTTTTGGCGGTGCAATTATGGCCTTCACCGTTGATCTGGGAATTGCTTATCTGCTTTTTCTTGACCAGCCTTATACCACTTATGGTGAGCAAGTGGGGCGGGAGGTCTGGTCAGCAGAATTTCTGGCCGTATTAACCACAGTCGGCTCCTTTCTTTTGCTGCTCGTCAGCGATTTTAAAATTCTGGCGGAAATAGGCGTTTTTTCCGCTCTCGGAGTCGCTTTTGCCTTTCTCTTTGTTCACTTTGTTTTTCCGAAAATTTTCCCGGCCATGCCGCCTGCGGCAAGGCAAAGCAATCAACTGCTTTTCAATGCTGTAAAAAAAATTGCCGCTCCCGCAAATTGGAAATTAATTTCCGCGACTGTCTTTGGTCTGATAATGCTGTTTTTCGCCAGGCCGGTATTTAATGTAGATATGAACGCCATGAATTCCATGAGCAAAGAGACAATAAACGCCGAAAAAAAAATGCAAAATACATGGGGTAATCTTTCCGGGAAATGCTACGTTCTTCTCGAAGCTCCCAGTCTTGATCAATTGCAGAAAAAAAACGATCAGTTAATGAACTTGCTGATTAACGATGTGCAAAATGAAAAACTTTCCCCCGTATTTCTACCGTCCACTTTATTTCCGTCTCCGGATACAAGCCGGAGCAATTTTGCGGCTTGGCGTGCTTTCTGGAATAAAGACCGCGTGGCTGCTTTGCAGCATGACCTGAACATGGCGGCGCAGGAAAACGGCTTTGCGCCAAATGCTTTTGAACCGTTCTGGAAAATCATTAGTCGGGAAACTCCCGCGGTCTTCGAGATTCCCCAAAAATATTTTGAAATGCTGGGAATTGCCAAAAACCACAAAGGTTACACGCAATTGAGTCTGCTTACCGCCGGAAAAAATTATAACGCCGATGATTTCTTTAAACGTATTTCCCAACGCGGTCTCGCCAAAATATTTGACGGCGATTTGTTCAATAAAAGGCTGGGCGGCTTTCTAAAAAATATTTTTATGGAAATCGCTGTTATCGTCAGCATCGGGCTTGTGCTTGTTATCTTTTTATATTTTCTGGACTGGCAAATATCCCTTGTGGCGCTGGCGCCTAGTGTCTTCGCGCTTTGCGCTACACTGGGCACACTGAAAATCATCGGCCATCCGCTGGATATACCGAGCATTATGTTGTGGATTGTCATTATGGGCATGGGGGATGATTATGCCTTTTATTATATTTGCCATTACCAGCGTAACTTTGATGAAAAACTTCCGGCAATGCATACCATTAAATTGGCCATATTTTTGGCGGCTTTTACAACCTTAATAGGTTTCGGTGTGCTGGCGCTTGCCAACCACGCGCTTTTGCGCAGCATCGGAATAGTTTCATTTTTGGGAATCGGTTATTCTTTGCTAGGGGTATTCTTTATTCTGCCGATTCTGACGAAAAGGATATTCGCACCGCCTCAATATCCCACAGGCGAATTGATAATCGGCTCACGGGAGCATCTCCGGCGAACCGTTTTTCGCTACCGGCACCTGCCCGCCTATCCGCGGCTTTTTGCCCGTTTTAAAATGATCATGGACCCGATGTTTAAAGAGCTGGATCAGTATGTCGAAAATCCCCGCAGAATAATTGATATTGGTTGCGGTTACGGAGTTCCGGCCGTGTGGCTGCTGGAAATTTATCCGGCGGCAAAAATTTACGGCCTGGAACCTGATGAAGAGAGAGTGCGTATCGCTTCCCGGGTCATCGGCGGGCGTGGCCGGGTCGAAGTGGGCCGTGCTCCCGATTTACCAGCAGTAGAGGGTGAAGTTGATACAGTTATAATGCTGGATATGCTGCATTTAATTTCCGATGAAGAACTGCAAATTGTATTACAAAGGATTTGTGAAAAACTGGAACCGGGAGGGACCCTGCTTATCCGGGCGACTGTCCCTTCCGGCAGGAAAATACCTTGGAAGCGCTGGATCGAATCAATGCATTTAATATTCATTCATACGCCGGAGCGCTTTCGAAGTGAAAAAAGCATTGTTGGATTTATGACCTCCGCCTCTTTCAAAGTTGCTGTATTTTCTTCTGTTATCCCCGGCGTGGAAGAGAAATGGTTTGTGGGAAAAAAAGCCGGTGTCAGTCAATAATAGCCTCTCATTATAAGAATTGTTGCATTCTCACTGCCAAATGTGTTTAAATAGTAAAAAAGGAAAACAGTAGGTTGTAGAAAAAGGTTCATCTGCTGCGTTACTTTTTAAGCCTTTCGTTTAAAATTTCTATATAGCCCCTCATTCTTTCGCGATATCTGAAATCTGCAACCGTTTTCTATGTAAAATGGGAAGAGCTAATTATGAATAATCAAAGCTTAATAATTTTAGCCGGTGATATCGGCGGCACTAAAACAAATTTGGCCATTGTATCGATGGAAGCCGGCGTGAAATCTCCCCTGATGGAGGCGACCTTTTCCAGTGTAAAATTTTCCGGTTTGGAATCAATTATTCAGGAATTCCTTACGCACAACGCAAAAGGAATCCACATAGATTGTGCAAGCTTTGGAGTTGCCGGGCCGGTCATAGACGGTATTGCAAAAATAACCAATCTTCCATGGATAGTAGACAAAGCCAAGCTTGCCCGCAAATTTGATTTTTCATCAGTTTGCCTCTGTAATGATCTTTTGGCTTGCGCCTATGCTCTGCCGACTCTCGAAAAAAGTGATTTATATACAATTAATGAAGGCATACCTGATCCTGAAGGCGCCATAGCCCTTGTCGCTCCGGGTACCGGTCTGGGTGAAGCCTATCTGACCTGGTCCAAAAAACATTATCACGCCTACCCGTCGGAAGGAGGACATGCCGGTTTTGCCCCGGCAAATGCTTTGGAGGAAGGTTTGCTTGATTATCTCCGGACACGCTTCGATCATGTCAGTATTGAGCGGGTTTGTTCCGGTTGCGGTGTGGCTAATATTTACCATTATTTGAAAGAGACCGGATACTCCGAAGAACCCGGTTGGCTGACCGGAAAATTATCGGTTGTTGACGACCCGGTGCCGGTTATTATCAAAGCCGCCCTGGATGACGATCATCCATGTCCGCTTTGCCGGTCTGCATTAGATATGTTTATGAATATACTGGGTGCGGAAGCAGGCAATATGGCGCTCAAGATTATGGCGTCGGGCGGAGTCTATATCGGGGGTGGAATTCCACCCCGTATTATTGAGGCACTGCAAAAAAGTACTTTTATGGATGCCTTCCGGCACAAGGGCCGCATGTCGGGACTTATGGATAGAATACCGGTGCATGTAGTAACCAATTCCAAAGCCGCTCTTCTTGGCGCCGCCCGTTATGCAATTGATTCGGTTTGCATGCAGGATGTAAATTACTGTCTTTAATGCCGGTAAATGCTTCATTATTTCCATGCGGATGCATCCTTCATAAGTTCACAACAGCGCCCGGAAAATATGCTTTTTAAACCATTGGTATTCAGGAAGGTACATACACAGCGCGGGTAATGATACCGCAGGGATTTCCCGGCGTATCTGCGCATCAGGTCAGGAAAAAATGGGAGGCATGTTATGAAAAGTTCCCTTGATCTTGGAGTAATCGGTAATTGCCGCATCGGCGCCTTAATCGATGTAAACACTGAAATCGTCTGGTATTGTCTGCCGCGATTTGACGGTGATCCCGTTTTTTGCTCACTATTGCGCGAACATATGTCCGCCGAGAACTTCGGCTATTGTATTATTGAGTTAAAGGACCAGGTTGCTTCCGAACAATTTTATCTTACAAACACGGCCGTGCTCGTTACCCGTTTGACGGACGCCCAGGGTTCAGTTATAGAAATAACAGACTTTGCCCCCCGCTTCCGCCGGTACGGCCGAATGTTTACTCCCATGATGATTATCCGGCAACTGCGTCGAATTCACGGAACACCTCGTGTCACGGTGCGTATCCGGCCGGCATTTGATTATGGAAATCAACGCTGTTCACTTACCTACGGCAGCCATCACATCCGCTATGTCGCCCCGGATTGGGTTTTGCGGTTGAGTACGGATGCATCCCTTACGTCGATTCTTGAGGAAATTCCATTTTTTGTTGAAGACCGGACAACCCTGATTCTTGGTCCTGATGAAACATTTCCCGAAGCCATCGGCGAACTTTCGCATCGTTTTCTGGAGGAGACTATTTTCAGTTGGCATGATTGGGTACGGGATCTGGGAATTCCTTTCGAGTGGCAGGATGAAGTTATTCGTGCGGCAATAACTCTTAAACTCAATACCTTTGAGGATACGGGCGCCATTATCGCCGCCATGACCACATCCATTCCCGAAGTCCCCGGCTCTACCCGGAACTGGGATTACCGCTATTGCTGGTTCAGGGATGCCTACTTTGTCGTCAATGCGCTGAATCGTCTCAGTACTTCGAATACTATGGAAAGATATTTAAGATATCTGATCAATGTCGTGGCCGGAACTTCTGCGGGACATCTTCAGCCCGTTTATGGAATCGACGGCAAAGCAAAGCTTATGGAATATGAAGTGACAAGCTTGCCCGGCTATAGAGGAATGGGACCGGTGCGTACCGGCAATCAGGCTTCCGAACAGATTCAACATGATGTTTACGGTTCGGCGATTCTTGCGGTAGCCCATATTTTCTTTGACCGGCGCATCGTAAAACGAGGGGATGACGAACTCTTCTATCGCCTGGAATCGTTAGGTAAATCAGCTCTTTCGGTTTGCAATAAGCCGGATGCCGGACCGTGGGAGTTGAGATATACTCCGCGAATACATACTTTTTCCAGTGTCATGTGCTGGGCGGCCTGTGACCGCCTTGCCAGAATAGCCGCTCATCTTGGCCTTAAAGACCGGGCGGTTTACTGGCGGCAGCAGGCGGACGTTATCCACTCCACAATATGCCGGCGTGCATGGAATGAAGAAAAGCAATCTTTTGTCGGTTCCTTCGAAGGGAATACATTGGATGCAAGCATGCTGCTCCTGCATGATCTCGGGTTTCTGCCGGCGGACGATCCACGCTTTGCCAAGACGGTGGCGGCAATTGAACGTGAACTGAAACACGGTTATTACATTTACCGCTATATTGAAGCCGACGACTTTGGAGTACCCGAAAATGCATTTCTGGTTTGCAGTTTCTGGTACATATATGCACTTTGGGCGCTCAATCGTACGGATGAAGCCCGTGAAATGTTTAATTATCTTCTTGCCAAACGGAACCGGCACGGACTCCTCGCCGAGCATATTGATCCACTCACGGGAGAACAATGGGGTAATTTTGTGCAAACCTACAGCATGGTCGGGCTGATCAACTCGGCCATCCGGCTGAGTAAACGCTGGGACAGCGAATTTTGAATGGAATGTAAATAATATGAAATTTCGTAAAAAAAAGATTTCATTTCAATCATTGTGGCTGGCGTTGCGCTTTGTCATACCCCTTACTATTGCTCTGACATTACTGGCCTATGCGGTAATGCCCCTTGTGGAAAGACTCACTTTGCACTGGTTTGTCCGTGACCTGGACAGCCGCGCCCAACTCATTACCACGGCTCTTCAGGAACCGCTCGGCGAGCTTCTGGAAAAAGGCAATGAAACGAAAATTAATAACCTTTTTACCCGTACCATAACGGATGAGCAGCTTTTTGCCATCGGCTACTGCAATGTAGATGGTACTGTGCTCTACCGGACATCAACTTTTCCCCCTGATCTCAATTGTAAATCTCCCAATGTTTCATTGGATAAATCCGGTTCATTATTGAAATTATCCAAGGTATTGGTGCACGTTACCGTAAATCCGATAAGCTATAGCGGAGCGCCGGCCGGATCATTGATCCTTCTGCACGATATGAGCTTCATTCAACATCGCAGTGAGATTTCGCGGAAATATATAATCATTATGTTTGCCGTGATCGGCCTGGTCATTTCTCTTATTACCGTATTAGTCGCTCACCTGAGCTGGCGGGGATGGATGCAGGGAGTAAGCGCTCTTTTGCGCGGTGAAAAAATCGTTCAACCGCTTATTCCGCCGTCTTACTCTGAATTGCGGCCGCTGATCGGTGATTTGCGCGCCATGATGCGGATAATGAACGCGGAGCGGCGTTTCGGCGACGATGTCGCCGTTTCCTGGACGCCGAACACTTTGCGTAAGCTGCTGCACAAGCAGCTGACCGGTGATCAGATTCTTGTTGTTTCCAACCGGGAACCCTACATCCATGTAAAAGGAGAGAATGGAATTGAAGTTCACCGGCCGGCCAGCGGTCTTGTAACGGCGGTGGAACCTGTAATGCGGGCCTGTTCCGGAACGTGGATCTCTCACGGCAGTGGTTCGGCGGATCGCGATGTCGTGGATGAAAAAGATCATGTGCCGGTGCCGCCTGAGCATCCGGAGTACACGTTGAGGCGAATCTGGCTCTCCACAGAAGAGGAAAATGGTTATTACTACGGTTTTGCCAATGAAGGCCTTTGGCCTCTTTGCCATATCGCCCATGTCCGGCCTCTTTTTCGAACCAGCGACTGGGACCATTACACGGCAATCAACAAGCGTTTTGCCGAGGCCGTGGTTAAGGAAGCAAACAAAGAAGATCCTGTTGTGCTCATTCAGGACTATCACTTTGCTCTCCTGCCGAAAATGGTCCATGATATTCTCCCTAAAGCAACCATCATTACTTTCTGGCATATTCCATGGCCCAATCCGGAATCGTTCGGCATCTGTCCATGGCGTGAAGAGCTGCTTCAGGGTATGCTGGGCAGTACGATTCTAGGATTTCATACTCCTCTGCACTGTAAGAATTTTTTGGAAACGGTTGAACGTTATCTTGAAGCCAGAATCGATCATCCGTTATCAACCATATCTCAAAGCGGTAAGCTGACCATGGTTGAAACTTATCCCATTTCCATTCAATGGCCCCCGCCCTGGCAGCAGACGCAGCCGTCGGTTGAGAAATGCCGCAATGATGTACAGCAATTGCTGAACATTAATAAAAATTGCCTGATCGGTCTTGGTGTGGATCGTCTTGATTATACGAAAGGAATTCTGGAGCGCTTAAAGGCTGTCGAACGTCTGTTGGAGCGCCATCCGGAGATTGTGGGGCGCTTTGCATTTATTCAGATTGCCGCTCCTTCCCGTTCCGTCCTTGATGATTATCAGTTGTTGGATTCACAGGTTCGCTCACTTGCCGCTCATATTAATGCACGCTTTTCCAGCGGTTCTTATCAACCCGTTTGCCTTAAAATAGAGAATCACGAGCCTGAAGAAGTCAACATCTACTATCGAGCCGCCGACGTCTGCGTAGTTACAAGCCTGCATGACGGGATGAATCTGGTAGCAAAAGAATATGTGGCCGCCCGTGATGATGAAAGAGGCGTACTGGTGCTTAGTCAGTTTACCGGCGCTGCCCATGAGTTATATGAGGCGCTTATCATCAATCCTTATCATATAGAACAAACTGCGGATGCTTTGTTCCAGGCTTTGACCATGCCGGATTTCGAACAGAAGGAAAGAATGCGCAGTATGCGGGCAGTGGTACGCGACTTTAACGTCTACCGCTGGGCGGGGAAAATGCTGCTTGATGCCGGCCGGATCAGGCAACGGGAAAAGATATCCGAGCGTATCGGACGCAATGTATGACAATGGTCAGGACTATGCCCTATCTTTTTACAGATTCAGGACTCGCTGCATTACACAGCTTTATCGACAAACGGACTTTATTTGCTTTTGACCTTGACGGCACTCTTGCTCCGATAGTTGCCGAACCCGACGGTATTCGAATACCGCAACCGGTTGTTGATGAGCTTATCATTTTAAATCAATGGGCCTACGTGGCCGTTATTACGGGGCGTTCCCGTAATAATGCCCTGCTTCATCTTGGGTTTGCTCCGAAATATCTTGTTGGAAATCACGGTGCGGAAGGGGTGCCGGGTTTGGAGAGTCAGGAGGAAAAATTCGTCGGTTTAGCTAAAAAATGGGAAGAGCAACTGCAGGCAATGTTACCCGATGCAGATAAGCTCGGGCTTCTCATCGAGAATAAAGGGCCGACAATTTCGGTTCATTATCGCAATTCCACAATCGAAAATAATATGGTTCACTCCATGCTTGTCGACGCAATAGAAAAACTAATCCCACGCCCAATACGAAAAGGCGGAAAGTATGTAGAAAATCTTATCCCTGCCCAGGCGCCGGATAAGGGAACCGCCATGCTGCACCTGATGCGCTGCGCCGGGGTTTTAAAGGGTTTTTTTGTGGGCGATGATGTCACGGATGAAGATATTTTTAAACTGCCGGGGGATCACATTTTTACCGTGCGTGTGGGAGTGGACTATAAAACAAAAGCCCGTTATTTCCTGCAAAATCAGCAGGAAATTCCCAGACTTCTGCATGAGCTTAACTCTGCCGGGGCTGCCTCTTCAACAGCGCCTTCGGCAATCTTGTAACAAACATCAAAAAAGTGTCATGTTTTGGAAGTTCCATGTTCTATGTTCAAGGTTGCTGAGTTGTCGAAGCATGAACTTATTTAAAGGTCTTGATTTGGAATTGGAATAAGCGGGGCTAAAAAGTCTTATAGTCCCGTATTGGTTTGCCACCCAAGTTTATCTGATTTATTCCTGACAGGAAATTGAAGCGGGCCACAGATAATAAAATCCTGCTTTAAAGTTCATTTCAGGAAGATCGATATTGATGGCGTTCACCGCCGAAGAACCGGCGACACTGCTTTTATAGTAATTGATATCGGGAGCCTTTTCTTCGTGACGGAACATAACCACCCGGGCGTCTGCAGGCAAATTGGCGATTTTTTTCGTTTCTTTGATGGCATCGCTGATATAGCCTACTTTATCCACCAGGCCGACTTTAAGCGCTTCATCGGCTGTAAAAATTCGGGCTGTGGCAATCTTATCCAATGACGATTTTTCCGGATGACGGTGTTTTTGTACGAGTTTTAAAAATCTATCACCGAAAATATCGACCGTTTTTTGGATGAGCATTTCTTCATCTTCGGTGCTTTTGCGGAAAGGCGAACCCATGTCTTTGTATTTACCGAATTTTATCACATCAACTCCCAGGCCGATTTTGTCCATGAGATCTTTAACTTTCGGCCGCAGGAAAATCACCCCAACCGATCCGGTCATGGTCGTCGGGTGCGCCATGATGATGTCTGCGGGCAAAGAAATATAGTAAGCTCCCGACGTCGCCAGGTCGGTCATCGAAACAACGATTTTTGCCTTTGTCCGCTCCTTGAATGACAGTATTTCATGGTAAAGGATATCACTGGCCGTAATGGAGCCTCCGGGAGAGTCTATTTTTAAAATTACCGCTCTGATATCGCCGTTTTTCTCCGCTTTGTTCAGTTGAGAAACAATCTGCTCAACTACGCTTGGTGATGAAGACATTACTTCTTTCTTAGGAGAATCGGATATCATCCCATTAACGGGAATGAGCAATATTTTATCGGCGCCCTTTCCTTCCAGAGTATATTCCTTAAGCGGCTCACGGCTACTGCTGAGAAGGTTAAACCGCGGCGCACAACCGGCTGCAAACAGCAAAAGAATCACCGTAATTATAACGAGATAGCGTCTATTCATTAGATCTCCTGATTAGCGATCCGATACAAAGTCATTATATGTTCCGAGGAAACTTCGTGACTTTTATACTCTCTTTTAAAAATTTTTCCCGGTTTATTTATTATCCTTTTATTTGCTTCCAGGATGGACGAATCTTTTTCAAGGCAACGGGAGATTAATTTTGAAGCTTGGGAGAGTGCAAAAGTCTTCTCCAATATTTTTTTGTTGGAATCATTCACTTGTTTCATAATTTGTTTCTTGTTCATTTCTTTCTCCTTAAAAATATATTTTATTCCCTGAATTTATTATGGAAAATTTTTATTTAATTGTTGTTCGTCATTAAATTGACCTAGTTATTTATAAGACTATCCAAGCCGGATTACAATAAGCGTTAAATATAAGGATGTTAACAGACAAAACCTGTTTTAAAAGTATGATGATGGATTTACAGTAGTTTTGGCTTCAAGTTAATTTCCTGGGGAGCATCTTTGTATAAGGCGAATCAATTATTCTTCCTGAAGGTTAACTTTTGTTGTGATTTTAAATTGGTATCCGGATATTAACAAGGTTAGAAAAAAGGCTGCATACCGGTAGTTAGATTCTACCATTCGGGTTAATTATTTCACCGGAATGGAAGCAATGTCATTAGCTTAATCACCTCGTGCCATGCCCGAATGTTCTTGTCGGGCATCCATAGTTCGGTGATTCCCGGATCCCCGCCAAAAAATGCGGAAATGACCTTTAAGTCAATGGCATTGGGCATGGAAGTCCATATTGGGGTTGGAATACCACCTTCAAACTTCCGTGAGCATAACAAAAAAAGATTGCACCGCGATTTGATTAATAATAAAAAAAGCCAGCATGTTTCTTAAAGGATAACGATCATGAATTTTCTGGATCAAATATTTTTAGGTAATTCCGTGATAATTTGGCTTATCTCCCTGGCCATTGCTTTTATTGTTTTTATAATCCTCATTCTCATACAAAAAATGGTGGTTCGTCATTTGTCTAAATTGGCGGTTCGAACCATTACGCAAATTGACGATTTGATGCTTGCCGTCCTTTCCAAAACAAAGATGTCTTTTCTTTTTATTGTCGCTTTATATGCGGGCTCAAATCTTCTGGGAATACCGAAAAAAGTTAATGAGATATGGAATAAATTTTTCTTCATTGCGGTGGTTGTACAGATAGGATTCTGGTTAAGTGAAGGAATCACCTTTCTGATCAGATTGAATGTAAAAAAACGAATGACGGACAATGTTGCCAGCGCCGCGACGATCTCCATTCTTGGTTTTATCGGCAAGTTTCTTTTGTGGTCGATTATTCTGCTGCTCATTCTTGATAATCTGGGCGTCAATATTACCAGTCTGGTTACGGGACTGGGAATAGGCGGTGTCGCCGTCGCTCTGGCGACGCAGAATATTCTGGGCGATCTTTTTGCATCACTTTCCATCGTTATTGATAAGCCGTTTGTTCCCGGAGATTTTATAACTATTGATCAATTTATGGGAACAGTTGAAAATATCGGATTAAAAACAACACGCTTGCGCAGCCTTGGCGGCGAACAATTAATTTTTTCCAATACTGATCTATTAAAAAGCCGCATAAGGAATTACAAACGAATGACGGAAAGAAGAATTGAATTTAGTTTTGGGGTTACCTATCAAACGCCGCCGGAAAAATTACCTCTCATAAACGATATAGTCCGCGACATAATCCAGCAACAACCGCAAGTGCGTTTTGATCGTGTTCATTTTAAAGAGTATGGTGAATCGGCGCTTAATTTTCAGGCAATCTATTATGTTCTGAATGTCGATTACAATTTTTATATGGATATCCAGCAGGCAATAAATCTGGGAATATACCAGAGATTCGGGCAGGAAAAGATCGAATTTGCTTATCCTACAAGGACAATCTTTGTTCAACAGGAGGCAACCACGTAAAAAGGTGAATGCCGGGTAGTTTCCGTTAGGGAAGGAATCAGCCATGACCCGCCGGGCACAACGAAACATGAAAATGGTTCAGGCTGAGGACTGAAGGATTAAGCATGGCATTGTAAGAGCTATTCCCCGAACAATCCGAAGAGGGCATCATTCGGGAACTTTGGAGTGCGGCGGCTAGACGCCGCTTTAAAACCTATGTGTTCGCCAAAG
>CAZWCA010000060.1:0-5849 GCA_964632255.1 uncultured Smithella sp.
GAACTAACAGAAACAGGGGTAAATAGCAAATTCATAAGTTTTATATATTCATTGAAATTATTACCAAAAGGAATAAGCCGGAAATCGACAAACAATAAAACTGGCAAAAGAAATGTTCATCTGGTAAGTGCACTAATAAGGCTGATTGCTGCTTTCTAAGAATTATTTCTTGGTCGCCGCTCAATCAGAATTAATATTATATTTTAAGGAAAAACAAATTATGATTCGCGAAGAAAGATCTGAAATTAAAAGCATTTTCGCCCAAGCTATCGAACAAAATCCTCAGGCCGGTGAAATTTTAAAAGCTTTTGAACCAATTATCATCAGGCAGAGACAATTGACGGTGTTGTCTTCCTTTAGAAATATGGATTGCTCCCTTATTGATAAAGAAAAGCTTAAAGCGGGAGTGCCGGTCAGCCGTCAGATTAATTTGTTTTTGCCTGACGATTCATTAAAAGGAATTGTCATATCAATGGCTTCGGCTGTATCCGAGGGTATGCCGCAACTTGCGGAAGATATTGATCGGATTGTCGATTTGATTCAAAAGGGAAAAATTAATCCGGCAGATTATTTTAAAGCGCCGGCAGAGGGAGAAAATGACAAAACTTCCGACTTGGCAAAAGACCTGAAAATATCATCATCTAATGTTGCCTTTCTAATGACTCTTGTCAGTCGCGTTATCTTGGAACAACGGGCAATAGAAATTAAAACCAAGCTTAATGAATTTCAGTGGGATAAAGGTTACTGTCCCATTTGCGGCTCGTTTCCGTCAATTGCCCTGATTGAAGAAAAGGGCGGCAGACGTTTTCTTCATTGCAGTTCCTGCGGATACGATTGGCGTTTTACCCGTGTAATTTGTCCCGCGTGTGAAAGTGAAGCACCTGAGGGTATGGATTATTTTTATATTGAGAACAAAACCCAGGAGGCCGCTTTTATCTGCGATAAATGCAAAAAGTATTTGATAACTCTTTACCGGGTTGGTGACCTTCTAGCCCGCGACATGGATGTTTCCGCAATCAGCCTGATTCATCTGGATATGATCATGCAGGGGAAAGGTTATGAACCGATGACCACCTGTATCTGGAATGTGCTTTAATTCCAATTCCAAATCAAGCACTATCTTTGGTCTCTTCGACAGGCTCAGGAGAGGCTTATAATTAATAGTCGATCATGGTGAGCTTATCGAACCACGCCTCGCCGCCTCCTCCCAGCCGCCGCGGTATTATCTACGATTTGGAAACGGAGTAACAGATTCACAAAATTATTTAGTTGTCCATTCATTCTACTCACGACAAAACTAAAGTTTTCGCCCGGGAAGAGCCCTTTCCGGGCGGAAACTATTTAAAATCCATCATTTGGCAAGAGCCAGTCAGGATTGAGGTTTTATACCGTGGATCGGAAATGCATTTTGTTCAAGGTATGCCATAACGCGGCCTGCTTCGGCGCGTGCTCCGGCGATCCTGGTAGAAGATATGAACGGGTAGGAATCCCTAAGTGATGAGCCTTCAATAACCGCAGCATTCCGACCGCCCATTTGGCCGAAATAGTCGCCTTCCGGTTCAGCATCGTGCAGCACAGCCCAGGCCAGTGTCCAGTCACGGGCAATGTTGACGGGATTGTAGCCGCCCGCACCGAGCATCAGCATCTTTGGTGCGAGCTGTCTTATACCCTGAATTACTTCGGCATAAATATTATTAGTCAGCGAAAGATGGGACATGGCGTCTGTGTACATTGAATCAACACCCGCGGCAAGGACGCAAATATCGGGTTTATATGCCCGAACAAGAGGTAAAACGATGCGTCCGAAGACTTCCCGGTAGATTTCATCATTTGTGCCCGGAGCGAGAGGAACATTAATGTTGTAACCATAGCCTGCGCCTTCACCAAGCTCGTTTTCAAAACCGGAATTCCAGGGAAAGAGTGTACGTGCGGATTCATGAAGCGAGATATTAAGGACTCGCGGTTCATTATAAAAAGCGAATTGGACGCCGTCCCCATGATGAGCGTCAATGTCGAAGTAAACGATGCGGCGGTTATGTTGGAGCAGGTACTTAATGGCAATGACGACATCATTCAGGTAACAAAATCCGGAAGCGTAATTGGGCCCGCCATGGTGGAATCCTCCATTAGGATTAAAGACGAGGTTCATATTCGGCTGTGTAACAAGGAGGTCGGCACCCATAACGGAAGCGCCGACTGCCAGGAGGAAGTATTCGAGAAGGCCGGGGGCTACCGGATTATCATCATTGCCGATACTGTAAAAAAGCATACGGGGATGAAATACACCGTGGGAAGCCATGATCAGGTAGTGATAATACTGGCTATCATGAAACGCCAGAACGGAGTTTTCATCGATAGGTAAGGGTTCCATTATCTGCGTGCCGGGCAGGTCCAACAGATCGTAACGTGCACACATATTGATGAAAAGCCGGGAACGGTTCGTGACAAAAGGGTGATCTTTGCTGATCGTAAATTCATCAAACCGGGGTGAATAAATAATTGTTGAGCGGGTGTCGGGCAAAATACCTTGACTGGCGAGGTAATCAGGTGACTTGATATTTCCAGTCGAGGGCACCACCGGCGTAACAATTTCGGAAAGTACCGGAGCTTCGGAAATGTCGGCAAGGTCGAGCTCAAGTTCCACTTCATTATTTTCACGATAGATCTCTTTAAAACCGGCTTTATAATAAATACGAAAAGCGCGCCTGTTGGAACGGCTTTCAAAGGCCCAGACCTTTTTATATCCGAGAAGCTTAGCCGCGGCAAAAAGAAGATAAGCCACGATACTGCCTATACCCCTGTTCTGCTTTCTATTATGGACGAAGAGGTTGAACTCGACTTCAGTAGTATCCGGCATCGGAAAGAGCATGCCGTGAGCAACAATGACTCCTTCTATCTCGGCCTTTAAATTAAACGACGTTTTCAGGCAGTTGTGTATCCACTCTTTACGAGTGTTCCGGTCAACCGGAGGAAGGCCCTGAATGGCGGCTTTCGGTTCATATGTATCGTACATGAATTTTAAATTCTCAAAATCAGCATTGGTGCAAGGCAAAACAGTTATAACTTCTTTAGTTTTGGTGAGTGCTGAACTGGGCCAGAGATCGAGTTTGAAAAATTGTTTCCTGCTGTTCATAAAGAGATCCTTTGGTTATATATACTTGATAGCTTCCGTCTTCCGTTATATTGATGGCTAATGTAAGGATTTTCCTGATCGATTATCCTTGCATGCAAAACGAATTCATGGCTTCTTGGCCTCAAATGCATCCATAACTCTTGCCGAAAACATCAGTGTTGCTCCGGCATTTACTGCAATGGCAACTCCAAGAGCTTCTGTTATTTCTTCTTTGGTTGCCCCGTGTTTAATTGCCGCATCCGTATGATGGGTAATGCATCCGTCGCATTGGCGGGTTACGGCAACGGCTAAGGCAATCAATTCCCGCGTTTTGGCATCGAGTTTTTCAGTTTTTAAGCCTGCTTCACTGATTTGACGGTACCCGCGAATAATTTCCGGACTAATTCTCGCGATTTCGGCTATTCTGCCGCCGAGTTCCTGCCTGTAGCCATTCCAATCCAGCATCATAACAATTCTCCTTTCTCTAAAAGGTTGCTGTTAATCCCGTTTTGCCGGGACTGACTGGCCGGTAATCAGAATAACCATTATTCATCTTTATTCCTTATTCTTTAACTCCTGATACCGGAAACAACTGACCACATGATCATTGACCATTCCCACAGCCTGCATAAATGCATAACAAATTGTCGGTCCGGCAAATTTGAATCCTCTTTTTTGCAAATCTTTGCTCATGGCAGCCGACTGAGGAGTGCTGGCGGGAATTTCTGCCAGGCTTTTCCAGGAATTCATCAGTGGCCGGCCATTTACGAATTGCCAGATATAGCGGTCAAAGCTTCCAAATTCTTCCTGTACCTGCAAAAGTGCCCGAGCGTTGGTTATGGCCGCGTTTATTTTCAACCTGTTTCTGATAATATCAGGATTGATAAGCAAACGGGAAATATCATCAGACCTGTATCGGGAAATTTTGCGGGCATCAAAATTATCAAATGCTTTTCGATAGCCTTCCCGCTTTCTGAGAATAGTAGACCAACCCAGTCCGGCCTGTGCGCCCTCCAAAATAAGAAACTCGAACAGGCTGCGGTCGTCATGAAGCGGTACACCCCATTCGTTATCATGATATGACCTTAACAAGTTATCTTTATTGGCCCATTCGCACCGTTGCACAAGCTGTTTCCTGCAAAATTTACTTCATTAAAACAAAAATTTAAATGTATCATACCCAGTTCATTAAAAATTGTCAATTCAACGAGATCTCGATGGGATCAGGTTATTTTACATTACAAGTCCGGAAAAATAATGTCCTGTATTGATCAAACCTTTCAAGGATGATATGAGCCGAATCATGCGACAAATCATGATTCAAATTTATGAAATTCAAGACCCGTGGGAAGCGGAGTCCGTAATATCTTTAGGAGTGGACCGCATCGGGACTGTTATATTGTCCAATGATGACTGGAAGGTGCCGGTTCTCAGGGAAACAGTGCGTGCTGTCCAGGGAATGGGAGCACAAAGTGGACTGATTCCACTATTTGGCGACAGGGAGACGATCTTTCGCATGCTGGATTTTTATCAGCCGGATTTTGTTCATTTTTGTGAGGTTCTGCCACCATTTCCCGCTGATCGGAAGCTGGTTATGCAGCAATGCGATGCTTTGATTTCATTGCAGGAGGAAGTCAAAAAGCGATTTCCGGCGTCAATTATGCGTTCTCTGTCGATACCACGAACCGGCATTGCTGAAAATGAACAAATCATTGAAAACATTCTTGCTGTCATGAATAAACTGGAACCGGTCAGTGATTTTTTCCTGCTCGATACATTACAGGGGCTGCCGGGGGCTAAACGGGAGCAGCCTGTAATGGGTTTTGTAGGTATTACCGGCGAGACTTGTGACTGGCAAATTGCCAGGGCGACGGTAGCTGCCTGCTCCCGTCCCGTAATCCTGGCTGGTGGCCTGAACGGCGAAAATGTCCGGGAAGCCGTTATGACAGTACAGCCGGCAGGAGTGGACAGTTGTACGAAAACCAATGCATTGGCTCCGGATGGAAGACCGATTCGATTTAAAAAGGATCTGGAAAAAGTAAAAAGAATGGTGGAAGAGGTGCACGGGGCCGAGGCCGATTTACCGGGCACATGACAAAGAGAAGATTACAGAGGGAATTAAAGACTGTTCAGGCCATGATCCGCCTTTACTGCCAGCCACAGCACGGAACAAAAGAAACCTTGTGTCCGGATTGCGAGGCTCTCCTGGCCTATGCTGAAAAACGCCTCGACAAATGCCCTTACGGCGAACGAAAACCTGTCTGTAATCGTTGTGCTGTTCATTGTTACAAGCCGGCCATGCGGAAGCGGGTCCGGGATGTGATGCGGTATGCCGGTCCACGTTTGTTTTGGCACTATCCCGTGCTGACCATCCAGCATCTGCTGGATGGATTAATGCTGAAGAAAAAGAAGTTGTAGAACAAAAGTTTATGCCATCTTGTTATTCACCGGGGTTTTTCAAAGGACATTTCCAGAGTGCTCCAAGAAAATAATCGTTTGGGCAAAAAGCTCTAATATCATAAGAAAAAAGACAATAAAATTACGGTTTGATTTCAGCCAAAATCTGTCCCATATTTAATCTTAAATTGTCAGACCTGACACGACTTACTGATCGTCATTTTGCGATCATCGGTAGATAACTACCGTTCAAGGATTTAACCCGGCCTAAAAGGACGATCACAAACCACACTTTATTCTTGAAGTCGTTTACTTGAGTTTTAGATAAAAAAGTACTCTT
>CAZWCA010000060.1:5949-16066 GCA_964632255.1 uncultured Smithella sp.
ACCACACTTTATTCTTGAAGTCGTTTACTTGAGTTTTAGATAAAAAAGTACTCTTTCTGATTTCAACCTTGTATTATCGATACTGCTGTGAAGTTATGTTCCTTGCAAGAAGGATAGAAAATTTCACTCATAACCCAAGTCGAAGTTCAAATACTCCCCAACTCCGAGATGACAGGAGAAAATAAAAGCAACTTTAGTTATAAGGAATACTGTTCACAAAGGAGTCATCATGGTGGGAATTGGAGAAATATTCCATAAAGCGGTAAATTTCATTAAGCAGGATGTCTGGCGAATCCCGCGGACTCATTTGACTCCGGGAAAATCTTTTTTTCTAAATATTTTAAGAATTATTGTTCTTTCAGTGCGGAAATTTGATGAAGATAAATGCCAGCTGCGCGCATCGGCACTGACGTTTTACTCGCTGATTTCCATTGTTCCAGTGCTGGCCATGGCTTTCGGCATTGCCAAGGGGTTTGGTATGGAAAAAGTTCTGGAATACCAATTGCGTGAAAGTCTGGCTGGCCACGAAGAAGTTTTTGACAAAATCATCCAGTTTTCCCACTCTCTTTTGGCGAACACACAAGGAGGCCTGATTGCGGGTATTGGCCTTGTTACGCTCTTTTGGGCCGTAATCAAAGTTTTGGGACAAATGGAATATTCATTTAATGACATTTGGGGTGTTAAAAATCAGCGAACGATCAGCCGGAAGTTTGCCGATTATCTATCTCTTATGTTGATCTGTCCAGTCATCCTCATCCTTTCCAGCGGTGTAACAGTCTTCGTTTCCACACAGCTCGATATAATCATGGAAACATTTACCATGCCGGAAAGTTTCACAGTTATTGTTTTTTATTTGCTGAAAATTTTGCCATATACCCTTATATGGGCTCTTTTTACGTTCATTTATATCTTCATGCCCAATACCAACGTGCGTTTATCTTCGGCAGTTTGTGCAGGCATCATTACCGGAACGATTTTTCAGATCGTTCAATGGGTATACATCACCTTCCAGGTTGGCATGGTGGAATACAACACTATTTATGGGAGTTTTGCGGCCCTGCCGCTTTTTCTGGTATGGCTTCAGCTAAGTTGGTTAATCATCCTTTACGGCGCGGAGCTTTCATTTGCTTACCAGAATGTAGATGCTTATGAGTTTGAGCAGGATGCATTTCAGGTCAGCCACCATTTAAGAACACTGCTTTCTCTTCACATTACCCGCCTTTTGATAAAGAACTTTAGCACGGGAGAAAAACCTCTGACCGCACATGAAATATCGAATCGACTGGATATACCTATCAGCCTTGTCAATGATGTTCTCTTTGAACTGGTCGAGAGCAATATTCTTTCAAAAATAGAAATTGAAGGAGGGGAAGAGCCCGGTTACCAACCGGCCCTTGATCCGGATAAGCTGACAATACAGTACGTTGTAAATGCGATGGAGCAGAGAGGACTAAACTATATACCATTTATCTATGCCGCCGAATTTGCCGATTTGTCGGCCTCTCTCGAAGCGTTTGCAAAAACAATTGAAAAGCTTTCTGAAAATCAACTGCTAAAAGAAATGTAATGGATTGATGGACTCGTAAAAGTCGCGGGCAAGGCGTGCAATGTATTTGCCTATCGGCGTACAATGTAATGACTCATCTATTTTATTTCGTTCCCTCGCTCCCGGAACTCAGGAAAACCGCTTCCAGAGCCCAGAAATTAAGGGGGCTTTTTCAACAATACCACTTCCTTCCAAAATTTATTTTCAGGCCGCTCCAAGAATAACCATTCGGGCAAAAAGCACTAACATTATAAGAAAAAAGATAATGAAATTATGGTTTGATTTCATCTGAAAGCTGCTCCATATTGTAACTTAAAGTAATGTCGGAACTGACATGGCTCTTCTATTGATGAACGCTATTTATATTGCATTCGATAGAAAATTTCATGCCGGTTAGAAAAGGGTTGGTTCAGATTAACAGAAAGGGAGGATAAAAAATGAAAAAAATGTAACAATCTTTGCTGCAATGTTTTTCTTTACATTTGTTTTATTGACTTCCAACTGTTTCGCGCAACCGGGAATGGGAATGAAATGGAAGGGAAGCGGCGGCTGGGGCATGGGAACCCAGTACGGTAGAATGTACAACCCAAAGACTGTGGAAAAAATTACCGGTGAAGTAATCAAAGTAGAGACCATCACTCCGACCAAGGGGATGTCCCATGGCGTGCATGCATTGGTAAAAACAGGAAAAGAGAATATATCCGTTCATTTAGGCCCTGCATGGTATATTGAAAATCAGGATATTAAAATTGAACCCGGCGACAAGGTTGAGATCAAGGGTTCACGAATCACTTTCCAAGGTCATCCGGCAATTATTGCTGCGGAAGTTAAGAAAGGTAATGAAGTACTGGAGCTTCGCGACAAAAACGGTTTTCCTGTCTGGAGTGGTTGGAAACGCCGTTGATATTGGGCTCGCAAACAACGGCATAAAGCGGATAGTGGCTTTTACAGATTACTTCCGCTTATGCCGATATTTCCTCAAATTTATTCAAGTTTATCCTCCTCTCCATTAAGGGCTTGCTTAATTTTGTGCAATATTTAAAGTTTTAAATTTCAATACCCTCCCAAAGAAATAAGCCTTGCATAATAAGAAATTAAAAGATTAACATTTGCGAATAATTTTTGTTATACGGGCCATTAAGAGGATTGAAAATCCTGCTTAATGACCTTTGATTTTCTCATGAGGTAAATAATGGATAGTCAGGAATTTCATAAAAAAATGCTGTCGATAGATGCAGAGCTTGCCGGGAAAAAGATTCCAGTTCATGAACGTGCATTTCAGGCTTTTTCGATAATCGCCCCGGATTATAAAGGGCCATTAATGATTTACGAGCTGGACCGTTCGGCTTATGGAGAATATGAGGGACCGAATTTATTGGAAAAAATCAATAGTTGGTACAAACAGGCATATGGCAGGCGTGCTTATGCAACAAGAGATCTGGGCAAAATCGCGATAATAATTAAAGAGGAGATTTGTTTAGTTCGAATACCTTTAATTTATGAACCAAATGAAATCAATGTACTCTCTCTTATAAGCGGGTTAACTCCCGCTATGGCCTATCGCCTGACGCCGGTTGAACTCGATGAAATCCGGAATCAATTTATGGAAGGCTTTTCTTCGCTTCAAAAATTTGAAGATTTATATTCTTTTCAGGAAACGGATGGAGCTAAGAAAAGAAATAACCCATTCCTGGATAGCGCTATAGAAGAAAAAGACGAAGCTATTGATTGCCTGGAAGGGCCCATTGACACAAACGGTGCGGTATTTCATTCACGTCAGTTGGCTGAAAAAATGCTTAAAGCCTCGTTATTTCATTTATCCGGAAAAAGCGAAGAAGAGATAATAAAATATAAGCATAAAATTGTTGATATTTATGAAGAAATCAGTCGTTATGCCGAATTCCCCGCTGAAATGGTTTTTGAATTAAATTACATATCTCAATACACAATGGATGTAAGATTTTCAGACAGTCCCATTTCAAATTCCGATACAGTCAAGGCTTTTTGGTCCGGATTAAGAATAGGGGCGTTTTGTGCGACATTGCTTTTGGAGCGGCAATGACAATTCAATTCCTGCAATCGGCTTTATTTAGCCCGTTTCTAATAATTATTATGCTAACCAAGACTTTTTGGAAATGTCCGAATGGAGTGAGGCAATCTTATAGTCGACGGTTATTAAAGAGATCACCGCGTCGCGTTACGTTTCCCGCGATGAAATGCTAAGCAAAGGTCTTTAACCGCCCAAAGCCAAAATTGAAAATGTTCAATTATAATAGAATCTTATTTGTAAAAGGCGGACCAAGATGGCTGTAATAAAATGTCATGCATGCTTAAAGGAATTAAATATCAATCCCCCTGTCGGAAGACAGGAGATCTGCGAATTTTGTGGATCAGATCTCCACTGTTGTCTGAATTGCAAATTTTACAAGATCGGCGCCTATAATGATTGCCGGGAACCGCAGGCGGAAAGAGTGATTGAAAAAAACCGGAGTAATTTTTGCGATTATTTTGCTTTTGGATCCGGGCCGCAAACAAATAAAGAAGATGCACTTGAAACGGCGGAAAATGCCAGGATGAAGCTGGAATCAATTTTTAAGAAAGATTGAACCTCATTCATAGATTTAATTCCCTCTCTCTTGCTGGGTAAGGGAAAAGTCTTTTTTAACCAAGCAAATCGGACATCCGCCATAGATTGTTTCAACCGTATCGTAACTGAATATCCTGACAATTCATTAACTCCGGAGGCTATTTATATGAGCGGTGTTTCCAATTACATCCAGAGTCACGAGATCAGTCATCTAATCGGAATCTATGATCGGCTTAAGAAGGGATATCCTGCCAGTCCCTGGCTTACAAGGGCTGATCCTTACCGTCTTTTGAAGAAATAGAGTTCATCATCACTCTTCTTGTTTTGCTCAAGATGACCGCAACAGATGCAGGCAATCTTTCTACATGGAAAATTCTCTCAATTTTTAACTAAAGTTTGAAGAATAACGACCGATTATAAAAAAATATATTTGATTAAAAGCAAAATCCTTTTTGATAAATTTAGGCCGTAAAAAAGTCCCTTATTAGTAAGAAACAAATATTAACGAGCATCAAATATAGACTTAAATTTGGTAATACACCTCCCTTTCTGAAACTCGACCTTTTGAAGCTGACTCGATTGTTATAGTTGTTGCCTTTGCAATATCGGACTGATCAATACGCGACATTACATAGCCGGAATTCTATAAAAGCTTTTTCGGAAGCCTAATTATTCTCGATTGTTATTGTTAGAGGTACATCAGATGAATAATAAAGACAAAACAAAAGAGCCACCCTCCAAAATAAAAAAGACTCTCAAACCTGATCCTGAATCAGAGAATTTTTATCGGACCGTATTTGAAAATGCCGGAATCGCAACAGTCATTTTTAAAAAAGATTCCACTATACTATTGATAAACGGCGAATTCGAGAAGCTTTCCGGGTACACCAGGGAGGAAGTAGAAGGCAAGAAAAAATTGAATGAATTTGTTGCCGGAGAAGGTGATTTGAAGCAGATAATTAAACATCATCTCCAGAACTTTGCAGATCCACCGTTTGCTCCTGCTTCCCGTATATACGAATTTCAGTTGGTCAACCGGAGTGAGCAAGCAAAAGATATTGTTGCAACCGTCACTATAATACCCGGCACAAAAAAGACTTTGCTGACATTGCTGGATATAACCGAACGCAAGCGAATGGAAGCAGCTCTTAAAGAATCGCAGAGACAGCTTGCTGATATTATTGAATTTCTCCCTGATCCTACTTATGCCATTGACCTCTCCGGAAAAGTTATTGCCTGGAACCATGCCGTCGAAGAAATGACGGGTGTAAAAGCGGAGGATATGCTGGGCAAGGGTGATCATGAATATATCATTCCATTTTATGGGACGGCCAGACCGGTACTGATTGACCTGGTATTTGAATCTAATGAAGAACTCGAAAAAAAATATAACTTTGTCGAGAGAGAGGGAGACGTACTTCTGGCGGAGGCGGAAGTGCCTGTCCGGGGCAAGCCGCACATTCTCTGGGGAAAAGCAGGACCGTTATACGACAGCAATGGTCATGTAATCGGAGCCATTGAGTCTGTTCGGGATATTACTGCACTCAAGCTTGCCGAAAAGGCTTTGCAAAAGGCCCATGATGAATTGGAACTCAGAGTCCAGGAAAGAACTGCAGAATTGGAACAGGCAAATGAAGCGCTGCGGAAAGAAATTTCCGAGCGAAAATTGGCGGAGGAAGCCCGCAAAAGCAGCGAAGATAAATACCGGCAGATTTTTGAATGCGCCACCGAGGGTATATACCAGTCAACTCCCGAAGGTATATATCTTAATATAAACCCTGCCTTTGCGCGAATGCACGGTTATGCATCTCCGCAGGAAATGATCGATTTCGTTACGAATATTGGTGAACAGCATTATGTAAACCCGAAAGTCCGTGAAGAATTGGTGCGGCTTCTCCATGAGCACGATAGTGTAGAGGGGTATGAGGTTGAAATTTACCGTAAAGACAAAAGCAAATTCTGGATTTCGATAAACAGCCATACTGTTCGTGATGCTTGGGGGAATGTTTTATACTTTGAAGGCACAAATGCGGATATTACCGCCCGCAAAAAGGCAGAGGAGGCATTGAAAAGATCGGAGCATTTATACCGGGCAATTTTCGAGAATACAGGTGTTGCAAATATACTCGTGCGTGAGGACACCATAATAATTCTGGCAAATTCGGAGTTTGAAAAATTATCCGGGTTTTCTAAGGAAGAGATTGAAGGGGAAAAAAGCTGGACGGAATTCTTCGTTCATGAGGATTTAAGCCGGATGCTGCAGTATCATCAATTACGCAGAATGGGTAAAGAAGGTGTTTTGCGGAAATATGAATGCAGATTAAAAGATAGGCATGGCCATATTAAAGACATTGCCATCAGTGTTGACATGATTCCCAGCACAAAAGAAAGCATAGCTTCCCTGCATGATATAACCGAACGTAAACAGGCCGAAAGGACACTCCAGGAATCGCAACGGAGACTGGCGGATATCATCGATTTCCTTCCTGATGCTACTCTCGTCATTGATAAAGAAGGCAAAGTAATAGCCTGGAATCGAGCTATGGAAGCTATGACGGGAGTAAAAAAAGAAGATATGCTCGGTAAGGGCGACCACGAATATGCAATGCCTTTCTATGGAGACAGGAGAAATATCCTTGTTGATCTTGTCCTTCATCCCGAAAGAGAAATTAAGAACAATTACATGGCAATTCAGCGGGTGGGAGACATTCTTCTGGGTGAAGCACTTACCAAAAATTTGTTGATCGGCAATATCCATATCTCCGGAACAGCATCTGTTCTTCGCGATAACTCCGGCGAGGCCATTGCAGCCATAGAGTGCATTCGCGACAATACCGAACGCAAAAAACTGGCGGAGCGATTAAATCGGGCAGAGAAAATGGAGGCCCTGGGTACTCTGGCGGGCGGCGTCGCCCATGATCTGAATAATGTTCTCGGAGTATTGGTCGGCTATTCGGAGCTTCTGGCCGAGTCTCTGCCCGAAGACAGTTTTGAAAGGAAATATGCTGTTAATATTCAGAAATCAAGCGAAAAAGGAGCAGCCATAATTCAGGATTTATTAACCTTAGCCAGAAGAGGCGTAACCGTTTCGGAAGTGGTCGATCTGAACAGGTTGGTCCTTGATTATTTCAAAACTCCTGAATTTGAGAAGCTTAAATCTTATCATAAGGATGTAAAAATCCGGACGGACTTCGAAGAAAAACTTTTGCTCATCAAAGGGTCGCCCATCCATTTAGGCAAAACGATAATGAACATGGTCTCTAATGCTTTAGAGGCTGTCCCCGGTTATGGAGAAGTGACGATAAAGACTACGAATCATTACCTAGACCACCCTGTACGCGGATATGATGCAATTCAGGAGGGAGATTACGTGGTGTTGACGGTTTCCGATACCGGCAGAGGTATTTCCGCTAATGATCTGAGTAAGATTTTTGAACCTTTCTATACAAAGAAAGTCATGGGAAGAAGCGGGACTGGACTTGGACTGGCCGTTGTCTGGGGAACCGCAAAGGATCATAACGGATATATCGACGTACAAAGCGAAGAGGGCAAGGGAAGCACATTTACACTTTATTTTCCTGCAACAAGAGAGGAGTTGGAACAAATTGAAAAGGCCGTTTCATCAGTGTCCTATATGGGAAATGGTGAATCCATTCTGGTAGTTGATGATATACAGGCACAGCGCGAACTGGCTGTTAGAATGCTGAGCAAACTTGGATATCGTGTCGAGTCGGCAGCCGGCGGGGAAGAGGCGATTGATTACCTCAAAACCAAAAAAGTTGACCTTCTCATTCTGGATATGATCATGTATCCGGGAATCGATGGGATGGAAACTTATCGAAGAATTTTGGAAATAAATCCTAAGCAAAAGGCGGTTATTGTCAGCGGTTTTTCCGAAACGGACCGGGTCAGGAAAGCTCAGGAAATGGGTGCCGGAGCTTTTGTTCGAAAACCTTATATTTTGGAGAGAATTGGTTACGCAGTTAAAAAGGTGCTTGATCAGAAGCAGCATGAACCTTGAATAGCAATTTTTTTTGTCTTTTAATTATTCCTGCGGATGAATCTTGGTTCATTATTGCCGGTGTAAATCTTACAGGACCAGTTTTATAGCTTGGTTGGCCTTCAGCGCCTTATACAAATCGATGCGATGCGCTTCGCTTTCCACTACCAGTTCCACATTCAGACTAACATAGCGGGACGTTTCACTCCGGCGCGAAAAAGATATTTTGTATGACCGGTCCCGGATGATTTCCGCAACGACACTTTCCATTTCACGCTGATCTGTGCCAATTATTTTATATATCCACAGGCAGGGATATTCAAAGTGATGCTCATGTTTCGTGGCATCAAACATATTATTTCCTCTTTTTTTCGAATTTCCTTCGTTCATAATTCCTGATTAATACTTTTGTTTTTTCTTTCTATTTATTAAGAAAATAACGATAGTATAGTATAATTTAATTTGGGAGAGTTATTTACATCATCGAAATAATCCCGGCAATGAATTTTTAGCTTTAGCTTTTGATGATGCGAGAGAAGGCTGGAATTTAAATCTATAAATGATCCAATCAGGAAAGGCAATTATGATTTCACCAGGCGCGGCAGCGTCATTGGAGTCAAAAACATGGATAAGCTTACAGCGAAAGTTCTTGCCGAAATTGGAATTATGTTTGTTATCCTGTGCCTCGCGGTGTTTTTACCTGCCGGATCATTCAATTTCTGGCAGGCATGGCTATACTTGCCGGTCTTTTTTGTGCCTACCGTTTTCATAACAATCTATCTCTTGATAAAAAGCCCGCAGCTTGTTGAACGGCGAATGAGAGGCCTCTCCCAGGAACGAAGAACAATACAAAAAATAATTCAATTGATGATATCTCCCCTGTTTTTTTCCTTATTTATCATTGCCGGATTTGATCATCGCCTCGATTGGTCACATGTTCCTGCAATTTTTGTTATCTTTGCCAATATTGCTGTCCTTTACAGTTGGTATATCGAATTTCTGGCACTCAGGGAAAACAGCTATGCTTCGTCGGTCATTGAAGTTTCCACGGATCAGCAGGTAATTTCTACAGGCCCGTATGCCAGCGTCCGGCATCCGATGTATTCAGGAGCTATTATAATGATTTTATTTACTCCAATCGCTCTGGCTTCCTGGTGGGGGGTATTTCCTGCAATCTTGATATGCTTTGCAATAGTATTGAGATTATTGGACGAAGAAAAGCTCCTGCATCAAAGCCTTGCGGGCTATGATAGATATTGCCTAAAGGTTCGCTTCCGGCTGATTCCAAAAGTGTGGTAATTTTAAACCATGCACGTTTGCGTGACAAGCGGCTGTTCGGTAACACTTTTTTAAAGTGATGGGCAAAATATTTGCACGCCATTATGAGACTTACCCACGTATTGCTCAGTGGTCTGAATAGCAACAGGGATGCCGGTAAGAACAAAGACGGCAAGGTAACAATTGCCAGCCTTGGTGAATATTCCAAAATCCAAAACGCCGGAAATTTCCAGAGAGAGCGGGCACGCTCAAACCCCGTTGATTATAAACTTCGGTAAGAATAGCCCTATTTATAAACTTCCGTGACAGAGTAAAAGGCTAAGAACAGAATTAATCAGAGCAGCAGTTAATAATATAGATTACCTTATCACTTCCGCATTTAGGGCATTTGATTGCCTTCCCGTTTTCATCCTCGCAATCAATCGTTCCATCCTGATTCCACATGTTCAAACATACCTGATTTTGGCAGCTGTATTGATGATAAGCGATTTCTTTTTCTGTTTTCATTTTCTTTCCCTTTCCCGGATTAAGCGGGCATAAGGTAATTTAGCAAGATAAAAAATCAAAATAAAGAATTGAAGGACCAAGCTTTTCCAATTATGGGAGAATCCTTACAGTACTCCGGATAAGTTTTTGAAGTTTCTTTCTTCCAGAATTTCTAAAAAGAAGCTTAACAGAGCCGTTGCAAAATCGGACATATTTTCGA
>CAZWCA010000061.1:0-15603 GCA_964632255.1 uncultured Smithella sp.
GTTTGAGTTATTCAACGGGCATAAAGTTGAATACATGATTGCAGAAGCTTATGCTCTCTATAATACTTCGGGCAAATGCGAGCCCGCAATCCTTTCTCGGGTACTTCTTCATGCTGGAAGATTGTGATGCGTCAAACCGCCCTGTGAGTGTACAACAACCTCACTTCAAGGTTTTCCTCGAATTTATTGACGCATCCTACATGCGCCGTTGCGAGTTGTTCCGCCGGAAATTGGTTTTAGAGCGGCACTACACCGCCTCTGCATTCATCACTTACACAGTCGACGAAGGTCTTGACGGCATATACGCTACTCCTTCCGATGATCTTTCGGTGGAACGTTTCACAAGGACTCTTATCGGCATGTCTCAGCATCCATGTAAAATTATGCCACATACTACGCACAGACTGGTTAATGGAGACGCCCGTGATCTGGTATTTTTGACGGACGAATCCATAAATCTCGTTGTGACGTCTCCTCCATACGGGAACCTGAAGCGCTACAACGAAAACCCTGGTCAGCTTGGCCATGTTCAAGACGATGAAACATTTCTCACGGAGTTGGAGAAAGTATGGCGACACGTATTCAGGGTTCTAGTTCCGGAAGGACGCCTGGTTTGCGTAGTCGGTGATGTGTGTGTCGCTCGCCGCAACTTCGGCTGTCATCTTGTTTTTCCGCTGCACGCCGATATCTCCGTTATTTGCAGACGCATCGGCTTTGACAACCTTAATCCCATTGTCTGGCATAAAGATTGCCAATGCATCGTATGAGATTTCCAACGAATCAAAATTTCTCGGCAAGCCATACGAGCCTAATGCAAAGAACGACATGGAATTCATTCTTATCAGGGAAAAATCTTCTTTATTTCGTGTAAAGGATTAGAAGTGGGGGAAAGAAAAGGGGTCACATCTTTATTATGTGGATTGAAGGATAAACTGACCTATTTAGCATATTCAAGACCATATCAATAAAAATAGGAATAACTAATAACTTGATTAAGGTAAAAAGCTGCACAGCCTGCTTACCTCAACCACAGAGCGAGGAAACAAATGGCATATAAAATTATCCCGCTATCCAGTGAAGACCGGGAATCGGTAATGGATATATTCAACCATTACGTAGAGAACTCTTTTGCCGCATATCCGGAAAAGAAATTTCCATATCAGTTTTTTGACATATTTCTGCAAATGTCGAGCGGCTTTCCGAGAGGGGTGATAAAGGACGAAAATGACAAAACCGTTGGTTTCGGAATGCTTCGTTCCCATAACCCAATGCCGACTTTTTCACAGACTGCCGAAGTCACATACTTCATTCATGTGGATTATACAGGGAAAGGGCTGGGGAAAATGCTGCTTGGTTTTCTTGAGCAGGGCGCAGAAGAAAAAGGCATTAAAAACATCCTGGCCAGTATATCTTCCCTTAATCCCGGAAGCATCAGGTTCCATGAGAAAAATGGATTTGTTGAATGCGGTCGTTTTAAACAGGTCGGAAGAAAAAACGGACTGGATTTCGATACGGTGTGGATGCAAAAAAGAGTTTAACAGAGCTGTTAAGATAGTCATCCCAGTTCTATTGCAGCTTAACCGCGGGCAGGTTTTACCAGCAGGGAAAAAAGAAATATCTTGCGATTAATTTATCCTGACTTAAAGCGACGATACTTGGCAACAATAATTGCCTTTTTTACTGTCGAGCATATTCTCATTGATGTTGACGGAAATATATAGCAGACTCACAAAAAAGACCCGTCTACGGCGTCACGCTGTAAACCTAACACTTGCCGTATTCTCATATGCGCCTCCCGATTATGTTTTTAACGATGCCTTGTATCTGGATCTTTTTGAATAGCCTGTAAAAATGATTTTTCAACACACTGATAGCGTTGCTAAGTTTTCCGAGATTTCAAATGTAATTTGAAGGTAAAATCTATGCAATCAATACCACGAAAATGGAATGCTGAGGATTACGCAAAAAATTCCTCTGCACAACTGCAGTGGGGGCAAGAGCTGATCTCAAAGCTTGCCTTACAGGGTAATGAGTCTGTGCTTGATATCGGATGCGGTGATGGAAAGATCAGCGCCCAGCTCGCACTGGCCGTCAAAAACGGAAGTGTAGTTGGAATTGATCTGTCCGAAGACATGATCCAGCTTGCTGAAGAGATGCTTCCTTCGGATAAATATCCGAATCTGTCTTTTCTATGCATGGATGCAGCAAACATCCGTTTGTCCAAAAAATTCGATGTCGCATTCTCCAATGCTGCCCTGCACTGGGTAAAAGATCATATTGCAGTCCTTCGTGGGATACGCACTTGCCTTAAAGAAGGTGGCAAGATTTTGTTGCAGATGGGTGGACGAGGAAATGCAGCCGATGTTTTCAGCGCCGTGAAAATGGTAATGCAACATCCTCAATGGAAACATTATTATCGGGAATTTGAACCGCCATATTATTTTTACGGGCTGGAAGAATATGAAAACTGGCTAATAAAGAGCGGTTTTCGCAGCGTGCGTGTTGAGCTGGTTTCCAAAGACATGCAGCATCAGGGAGTGGAAGGTTTATTGGGCTGGCTCCGGACAACCTGGTTTCCCTACACAGATCGTTTGCCGATCGAACTTCGGGATGCTTTTCTTGCGGATGTCGTCGCGGCTTATACGGCGACGCATCCAATTGATTTCCTCGGTAACACGCACGTCAGGATGGTTCGTTTGGAGGTCGAAGCAAAGGCCATTTAACGAAATGGCCGATGAATTATTCAAATATGAAGATTTGACCCATATTAAGCGAACTTTTAAAAAGGATAATTTTCAAATGAAAAACCGGATAGTGCAACGGTATTATGGCTTGCTGATCTTCCAAAACGATAGCAGATGATCTCCAGTTGATTGATATTGATCACCCAAGAAAATTGATCGGCAAAGATCCGTTTTAACCTATGCAAGGAGCTATGCATAGTATCAGAAGCAAAATGCATGATCCCTAATGACATTTCAGTATTTGGGGCAAGCGCAGATCGGCTGAAGATTAAACCGTTAAGCAGGAAGAGACCAAAAGCGGGAATGGCAAAAGAAAAAAATCCGGTCAAATATATAATTAAAGATTTGACACTATATGAGTTATGATACTTGCGGTTGATGTATTTTATTTTAAGAACAAAGGCAATATTGGAGGTGTCGTTTTCGAGAACTGGAACGATGAAAATCCGGCGGTTGAGTTAACTGCAAAAAATGATAATATCGCTGAATATGAATCAGGATTATTTTGTAAAAGGGAATTACCCGGCATATTAAAATTAATTGAAGATTCTTCTCTGCACCCTGAATTTATTGTTATTGACGGTTATGTATTTATAGATGGTATTTCAAAACCTGGGCTGGGATTTTATCTATACGACTCCTTATCCTGTACAACACCTGTCATTGGCGTGGCTAAAAGTTATTTCAACGGCATTCCGCCATATTGTGAACTGCTGAGAGGAAACAGTAAAAGACCGCTTTTCATAACATCCATCGGAATTAATCTTGAACTGGCTAAAAATTATATTTCAAAAATGCATGGAAAAAACAGAATTCCAACCCTTTTAAAATTAGTTGATCAATTAAGCAGAAAAATATCCTAATCAGGCTATCACGAACAGGTGGTCTTGAGCTATGAACATGCCGCACACTCATGGGCACGGCAATGGAGCTGCAGAAAGCAATATTTTAATAGAGCTATTATCATGATACGAGCAAGATTCAGGTATTAATCGGGCAAAAAAGAGACTGGAAGAAAAAGAGATTTAAGTAATTTTAGTATTGAATTAGCAAAGATTTGACCCTTTTATTGCATAATCCCTGTAAAACAGGGGAAACATAACATTCAGCTAAAAATAAAGGTAAAAAATGTCGGAACAATTATTTAATCTCCGTTCCTGGCCGCGGGCTATCGCTCATATTGACGGGGATGCCTTCTTTACTTCCTGCGAAGAAGCCATTCATCCGGAACTCAGAGGGAAACCGCTGATTACCGGCGGCGAACGCGGCATTGTTGCCTGCGCCAGTTATGCCGCAAAAAAGATGGGAATCAAGCGCGGTGTCCCTCTGCATGAGGCAAGGAAAATCTGTCCCGGACTTATTATCCTGCCGTCCGATTATGAAACTTACAGCCTGTTTTCCCGGCAAATGTTTAATATCATGCGGCGCTTTACACCCGATGTGGAAGAATATTCAATTGATGAAGCCTTTACCGATATCACCGGCATGCGCCGTGCTCTGCACTCATCGTATGAAGAAATTGCTCGCCAAATGCAGAAGGCTATCGAAAGAGAATTGGGCATTACCGTTTCGGTAGGACTGAGCATCACCAAGGTATTAGCAAAGGTCGCCTCCAAGTACCGGAAACCGGCAGGCATGACGATAATCAAAGGAAGAGATATTGCCCAATACCTGCACAATCTGCCCATGGAAAAAGTCTGGGGCATCGGCCATGCCACAACCAATTATCTGGCCAAAATGAATATTCACTATGCACTGGAGTTCGCCAGCCTGCCTGAAAAAACAGTGCTTAAAAAATTTACCAAACCCGGTGTAGAAATCTGGCAGGAATTGCGCGGCCAGTCGGTTTATCCGGTAACGGCAGATGATAAAAGTTCTTACGCATCAATCAGCAAAACAAAAACTTTTGCCCCGCCGACAAATAATGCAGAATATCTTTTCGCTCATTTGATGCGTAATATGGAATCGGCCTGCATTAAAGCGAGGCGCTACGGACTGGCACCTCATAAAATTGCTGTTTTCCTGAAGAAAAATAATTTTGATTTTTTAGGCAGCGATGCAATGCTTTCACGCCCCTGCGCCTGTCCGCTGGAATTTTCCGGAATCATCCGTAATCTTTTTGATGCCTGTTTCCGGCCGGAGGAAATTTATCGCGCGACAGGAGTTATTCTTCTTGATCTCAAACCGGATACCGGCACACAATATTCTCTTTTTGATGATCCGGTACAGGCAGAAAAGATAAAAGAACTGTACGCCGCCGCTGATGAACTGGGGAAAAGATTCGGCAAGCATACTTTGCATCTGGGGGCTTCTCATCCGATTGAGAAAATGGGTAAAGGCCGCCGGGGCACTCCCACTGTGCGTGAGCAAACCAGCCTGAAGGGCGAAACGCGACGTCGCCATTTGGGACTGCCTTTGATGCACATAAGCCTGAAATCCAATAACTATCTTCCTCTGCCGGACGATAATGACAAAACCCGGCAAGAAAAATAATTTTTATATAAGGTCATAATAAACGATGGCCAGGCAATTAACATACGGGAAAAAAAGCTGCGTGAAATTAATTTGCAACTTCAAAGAAATAGTCCAAGTAAGCATTATTGCTCGAACTAATTATTGTTGAATACAACCTTGATGTGGGTTATACTGAAATTCTAATATTAAAAAATCCTTTTGCAGGTTGTTCAAAAAGTTCAGATGCGAGGCACCGCAAAAACCGAATCGCAAGGCGTATATTGAAATACGTTGAGCGATAAGGTTTGCAGCGTAACGAAGCAGATGGGCCTTTTTCAACAGCCTGCTAGTTGCTGATAATTTTCATTAAAACCATAGTCAGGATCCTGTAAACTATGATGCAAAGATGTAATATATTCAGCAAAATTCAGTCATATCTTGAAAAAGCATCCAACCGAAGTAACGACCGCCCTTATGTAACCCTCAGCTACGCTCAGAGCATAGACGGTTCGATTGCTTACCGGCCGGGGAGACCACTGGCTCTGAGTTGTAATGAATCCCTTGCCTTTACTCACTGTCTTCGATCGGTCCATGACGCAATCCTCGTCGGCATTGGTACAATTCTGGCTGACAATCCCTCTCTTACTGTAAGACATATAGAAGGCAAGAGCCCTCAGCCTGTAATAGTTGACGGACGGCTGCGCTTTCCTTTAAATGCTCAGGTTTTGCTGAACAGTCAACACTTGCCATGGATTGCAACGGCCGAAACTTCCGACATCAAACGTGAACAGACTTTGTCAAAATCAGGCGCTACTGTTCTGCGCATTCCTGCTCATGCAGACGGCCTGATTGATTTGAAAACTTTGCTTCAACGCTTGATGGAGATGAACATTACAAGTATTATGGTTGAAGGCGGCGCGGAAATAATTACCAGTTTCCTGAAAGAAAAACTGGTCGACCAAGTTGTTTTGACAGTCAGTCCTATTTATGTTGGCGGAATGCACGCCGTTGGACCATTACAACTCAATCTTCTTAATCCGCCCATCCTCCGGAATATGGAATGGGAGCCATGCGGAACGGATGTCGTTCTTCGGGCCGATATTGTCTGGGATAAAAAATGAACCGCGCAATCCTCTATTTCACAGCTCCCGGCCTGGTTGAAATCCGCGAAGAGCCCTTATCTCCGCCGCCGCCCCGTAAGGTTCTCGTCAAAACGCTTTTCTCGGCAATCAGCGCCGGTTCTGAAATGCTGATTTACCGCGGGCTTTGCCCGCAAGATCTTCCTCTTGACGAGTCGATCCCCAGCCTTCAGGGAAGAAGTACATTTCCCTTGAAGTACGGTTATTCGGTAGTTGGAAAGGTGATTGTCCTGGGGAGCGGCGTATCTGAGAAATGGGAAGGGCGCACGGTCTTTTCCTTTCATCCCCATGAAAGTCATTTTATTGCTGATACCGCGGAACTTTTACCTTTGCCGGAAAATATTTCACCGGAGGAAGCGCTTTTCATTCCCAATCTGGAAACCGCCATTAATTTTGTGATGGACGGAAGGCCGGTAATTGGCGAACAAGTGGTCGTCTTTGGACAGGGCGTTGTGGGTTTGCTGACAACGGCCCTCCTGGCAATGCACCCGCTGGAAGGGCTTTTAACTGTTGACCGGTATCCATTACGTCAGGAAGAATCTCTGAAATCCGGTGCAAGTAGGATTTTTAATCCGGAAGATCCGGATTTTACAATTGATATTATGAATCTGCTTAAATCAGCGGATAACCGGGACGGTGCCGATTTGACTTATGAAGTATCCGGAGCTCCGGAAGCTTTGGAGCAGGCCATTGCCGTGACCGGATTTGACGGCAGAATCATTATCGGTTCCTGGTTCGGCATGAAACCTGTTCATTTGAACCTGGGAGGCCGTTTTCATCGTAGCCGGATTAAGATGACTGCAAGTCAGGTCAGCACGTTGAACCCTGATTTTACAGGCCGTTGGACGAAATCGAGACGTCTGTCGCTTATCTGGCCTCTCCTAAAAAAAATTAATCCCGCACGTTTTATAACCCAACGCTTTTCCTTTAACAATGCAGATAAAGCATACGATTGCCTGGACAGGCAACCGGAAAAATGCCTTCAGGTAATATTTGAATATTGATACAGCATACCGGGTTTACTCCGGTAAAATTGAAACCGGTCATTAAAGATAATTTATTAATCGTCTCAATATAACTGAGCACTGGATTTCCGCCTTCGCGGAAATGACAGGGATATGGAAATGACAAGGAGAGGAATGACAGGAGGAGGGAAACAACAGGGAAAGGGAAATACAACAGGCGAAGGGAAATGATGACAAGGAGGATGGATTGACGACCGTAACAAATAAAATCGTTAATACCGGAAGAAAGGAATTTTATTACCATGTTTACACTCGCGGTAAAAAGACATTTTTTAGCCCGTCATTTTCTCATAGGCGGTGACTGGGGTAATGAAAATCAGGAACATTCTCACAGCTACGCGCTGGAGATAAGACTGGAAGGGCCGCTCCTTAACCAGCACGGGTTCCTTATGGATATAGTGAAAATCGAGTCCATTCTGGATGCGATTGTGGATCGGCTTAATGACAGTATTCTAAACGACATTCCCGATCTCAATGGTTTAAATCCCAGCATTGAACATTTAGCAGACTTATGCTGCCGCTGGCTGATCAAGGAATTGACAAGACCGCCTATACAAGCCGTTATTGTCAAGGTCTTTGAGGATGATACCGCCTGGGCCTCCTGCAGACGGGCAGTTCCATGAATATAGGTTTTATGATCTATGGTAATCTTGATCAGGTATCGGGCGGCTACCTGTATGACCGCATGATCGTGAACCGTCTGCGCAGTATGGGTGAGAAAATTGAAATAATATCGCTGCCTTCCCGAAATTATTTTTTCAGCATAATGGACAACTTATCCGATAAACTATCAGGCATCATCCTGAAAAACAAAATAGACATCCTCTTGCAGGATGAACTTTGTCACCCTTCTCTTTTTCATTTGAATCAAAGACTGCGACAAAAGCTGCAATGCCCGGTCATTTCCATTGTCCATCATCTGCGAAGTTCCGAAGTGCATCCTGAATGGCAAATCAAATTTTATCGGGATACGGAAAAAAGATATTTGAAAACCATTGACGGATTCATCTTCAACAGCAAAACAACCCGTGCCGTTCTCAAAGATTTCCTCGGTGAGGACAGGCTTTCCGTTGTTGCTTATCCGGGAGGTGATCACGTAAATCCCGCCGTTACCGAGGCCCGGATCAATGAACGGTACTGCGGTTTCGGGCCTTTAAAGATTTTGTTTATCGGAAATGTAATTCCGAGAAAGGGCCTTTATACGCTGGTTGCCGCCCTTCGCCGCCTTCCACGTCATCTCTGGCGGCTGACAGTTGTGGGAAGCCTTTCTATGGCGGCCAAATATGCCCGGCGAATCAGAAAGCTTATTTACGATGCCGGTCTCGAAGATCAAGTTCACATGATGGATTCAATCGACAATGCGAGACTGGCAAATCTTTTGGAAGAACATCATTGCCTGGCGGTTCCTTCTTTTTATGAAGGATTCGGCATCGTTTATTTGGAAGCCATGGCTTATGGCTTGCCTGTAATTGCAACCAGAGCGGGAGCTGTTTCTGAAATTATCAATGACGGCGTGGAAGGGTTTCTCGTATCTCCGGGAGATGAGACGGCGCTTGCTGAATGCATTGATCGTTTTATTTATGACAGGAATCTGCTTGCCTGCATGAGCTTTGCCGCACAGACACGCTATAAAAAACATCCTTCATGGGCAGACAGCACCGGGCGTATTCATAACTTTTTGAGCAAAATGATACAAATTAAATGATATCTGCCCGACACCGCCAATAATCATAACAAACAAAATAAAAATGCCTATAGCGTAGTGCATGATTTTTTTCATAAACCATTGCCTGATTCCGCCATTCTTGGAATTCCTTCATTGATCTGCTGTTTTCCCTGTGTTTCGGGTCCGCCTATTTCATTAAGCAACGTTTACTTTTATCTTCTTCCGCATACGTAATTACCGGATCTTTAAAGGCAGGAAAATATCAGACTCTTTTCTTGTACTCAATACGCCCGTCATAAATAGAAATATTGTTTTCATCTACTATAATCATTCCAATATCGTCACGCCTTATGCCTTCCCAGTCAATTGAACCATTCGCAATCAGGCCATTAGGTTCCAAGACCTTTTTAATTACAAACTGCAACATATTTGCCATCTCCTGAGCATCCATCGCGGTCCGGCAATTTTCCAATTTTATTTGAGCATCGGAAAGGAACAGATGCTTACATTCGTCTGAGACAGTTTCACGATTCAAAGTGTAAGTAGTAAAGAATTCCTTAACGGAATTAGTAAGCTCACCCTCCAGATCCATGCGGCCATGATAGCAAACAATATAGTCAATACATGGATTTTTATTTTCTATCCTAATCTTTATCTTTCCATGCTCACTTCCTCGATTTCTTAATCTTAGCTGCTTCATAATTCTCATCCTGCTGCATAAGTTGTTTTACATTTTCCAATTCTTGGTCTCTGCGTATTCACCGAATCCCAAGCTTCAATAACTTTGCTTTACATAAGATCCCAGTATTAATTCGAGCTTGAATCTCAACTATAGAAGAGAAATTTGAATTTTTATATATGGCATATTTACCACAAATGGTATATGAGAATAAACATATTTTTATATATGATACTCATACACGATAATTATAAAATTTGCTAAACTTTGTATCATATTCTGTAAAAACCGGAAATGTAATAATGTAAAAAAAATGACTGCAAATGAATTTTGTCCGTATAGATGATTAAAATACGAGAACATTCTAACGAGTTTCCAAAATAATTAATTTTTGAGCTGTAGCATGGTGCTTTGATTTTTTTCCATCCGGCATTTCTGAAAACGGCAAAACTCTCTCCAAATGAAACCGCAATGCATGGCTTTGCGTAGAATTTAATTAAAAATGGCAAGATATTGATGAAATTTGACTGCTGGTATGAAACCCATGTGAATGAAATAGTTTTCATAGTTATTCAGGAAGCCGGCTAACAAAACTAAACAAAAAATGGCCGGGCCGAGAATATGTGAAGGGTTAATATCTGTAAATGAAGGATGATTTTGTGAATAGGCAATATCTTATACAACGAGAAGGGATGATGAGCGATGAGCGATAATTTAAAAAAGAAAGCAGATAAAAGAATGGCTCTGAATGAAGCGGTAGCAGAACTTGTCAGGGATAATAGCAGTTTGAGTTTCAGCGGTATGGGCGGCGCACAATGTGTGGCTCAGACATACGAAGTCATCAGGCAGGGCAGGAAAAATATTACCTTGATAGGGGATAGTCCCTGTGAAGCCGGTGATTTGCTGGCGGGCGCCGGCGTATTAAAAAAGATGGAAATCGCATTTTGTGCATATGCCGTTGCCGGATTAGGATATAATTTCCGCCGGGCTGTGGAAAAGGGAATACCTCATAAAATTGAAGTGGATGACTATTCCAATTATACTATCGGCCTTCGTTTTTTAGCGGGGGCGATCAATATACCGTATATACCTTCAAAATCGCTTTTAGGGTCTGATTTACCTGTCTATAACAAGAATATTAAGATTGATAAGGATCCTTATTCCGGTGAGCCTATTTCCCTGCTGCCGGCGGCACATCCCGACGTAGCAATTGTTCATGTGTCCAGGTCAGATATGAGAGGGAATGGACAGATGTTTGGGTTTTCCTCTAACGCGGAAAACATGGCCAGGGCGGCTAAACATACAATATTGACCTGCGAAGAAATTGTCTCGACTGATGAAATCAGAAAATTCGGCAACTTAACGATCATCCCGGAATATTGCGTGGATGCCGTGGTTGAATTGCCTTACGCCTGTCACCCGTGGAATATGCCTTTTGCCTATGCTTATGATATTCCTTTTCACTCTAAACAATTAGCCCAGTTTGCAACAAGAGAAGGTTTTGAGCAATGGATAAATGAATGGTGTTTAAGTTTGAAGGACCACGAGGCCTATTTAGAAAAAGTTGGTTATAAAAGACTTAACGATCTTGCCAGAATAGAGCGTAAATTCTGCAAATCAAACTATTAAAAGGGGTATTGAAATGGAAAATATAAAATATGCAGAAGATTATAATTTATCCGAATTTCTCGTTACTGCTTCCGCGCGGGAACTCAATGATAATGAAACAATTTTCGCAGGCGTTGGAATTCCTACTCTCGGAGCATTACTGGCAAAGTTAACTCATGCAAAAAATGCGATCATTGCCACGGAATGCGGCGGTATTGGTCCGCAGCCCAAGAGAATCATTCTGGGAATCGGAGACAACCCCGGCATAGAAGATTGCCTTATAGCAACATCACTGTGGCGGCTCTTCAGCGACCAGCAAAGGGGATATTTTGATGTAGGTATGCTGGGAGGAGCGCAAGTGGACAAATACGGCAACCTGAACAGCACCGCCATATTCGGCGACGGCGACTATTATACTCCCGTAACCCGTCTGCCGGGAAGCGGCGGCGCAAACGATATCGCCAGCAGCGCTCAAAGAACGCTTATCATGTTACCGCTCCAGAAAAGAAGATTCCTGGAAAAAGTGGACTATGTCAGCTCACCTGGTTACCTGAAAGGATATGATTCCAGAGAAGAGGCAGGGTTATCAAGAGGCGGGCCATCTGCAATCATTACCAACAAATGCATATTCCGTTTTGATCCGGTATCAAAAGAAGCGTATTTGGACAGCGTACATCCCGGTGTGACTGTCGAGGAAGTATGTAGTGAAGTATCATGGGACTTAAAGGTATCCCCTGATGTCAAGACTACCGAGCCGCCGACAGTTGAACAACTATCATTGATACGTATGCTGGATCCCAATCAAATATATACCGGCGACGGCCTTAAAAATATAACTTTCGAGCAATATATCGAGATGCTGGAAAATTCTTTAATAAGTTTTTAAGGTTAGGGAAGCATTTTCATAATGCTGATGAGATTTCCAAGAATATAAAAATTTTTATAAAAATTTATGGAATGGCAAAAGTATATGTAACTTACGGATGCGGTCATACAATAAAGGCCGATTTATCCGGAACAATTCGGGCTCGTGAAAAAAAACTTGAATGGATGAACAATAATTTATGCCCCGATTGTTATGGTAAACAAAAAAAGATAGAGCGAACATATGAAAGCTTAAAAGCGGCGGAGTTGGCTGTTGCTCTCGGCTTTCCACCTTTGCTCGGCATACCTTCACATATCTCTCAGGCAAACACAATTCGCCAAAAACACTATGAGCGTGTTTGCTTTTTTTTCTCCGGTGATAAGTTGCGATCTTTCATGCAGCTTATCACGCTGGAAAAATATGCAAAGTGGTGGATTGATAACAGAGTACTGGATATTGACTCCATTCATAAAGCCTTGACGGAGATGCATGCCGGTACTGCTGCCTCGCAGCCGAATAATCGAAGGCAAAACAGAACTAATTCCCGCACGGCCCCCGCAAGAAGAAAAATCCGCAATCCTGGAATAATAAAAAATAAAGAAAGAATTAAGGAGAGTTCGCCGTACATATGAAAGCAATATTATTCAAAGGAACGTTAAAGGGCCGTGGTATTGTTAATTATGACGGAAAGGATAAAAGATGGCTGCTAAAGCTGCACAAGCGTAATGAAGGCGGCTCCGCACTCGATTTTGATAATTTCAAAGCAGGCAAACACACGTTCAGGGAAATCGGCCGTGACGAGAATAACAAGCCTCACTATGATGTAAAGCTGAAGATATCATCCGACTGCCTTCGCCATGCCATATTCAGTATGGATTTCCCTTTCCAGAATAACACAATCATGCACTCAAAAAAATTACTCAACAGGTCAATCGCCTCTGTTGCCGGTCTGTTGCGCGGTTATATGTTTGAAGCAGTGGGCTTCACCGGACTTAAACGCAAATCCCCCGTAATTATCGTTGATGCAGAACAAACCTGCAATTCTCTTTCTACCATTGATCTTCACTCTACATCCGGATCTAAAAAGAAAAATGATAATGATGATACTGCCGGCACTTCACTTTTTTTTAAAGAAACTATCGGATCGGTCGAATATGGCTTCTCCGGTGTGATAAATCTTACCGAATTGCAGTTTATTTCATTGTCTGAAGCATTCGACCGTATGGCCGTAAATCCTGATGAATTTGAGAATTTGTACAGGCCGCATCTGGAAAAATCAGTCGGAGGAAAGGTGGCTGATCCCGGCTTCTACATTATGAAAAATGCCGTAAATCCTCTTCCGGAAGAAGGACTGCTATTAACTCAGCCACAGACAATCTTGCTGGTTAAGGAATTCTTCAAACGTCTACTGTCTCTTAACATTACTCGCAACGCCAGCGCTTATGCGAGTCTTTCCAAATTGCAGGTAAAATATGTTCGCAATCCTATCACTGATAAAATGGACAGTGAGGACGGCTGGATTCATATCAAAGATATAAGCGATATCGAGATTGACAGTATCGCAACAGCATACGAAAGCATTTCCGACTCGGCTGCGAAAGAAATGCTTAACGATATAGAGGAAGGAATGCTGCAGGCGCGGCAAGTCAGAAAAGCATTAACGGCAAAGAAAGAAAACGGCATAGAGGGGAAAAAGAATGGCCGGAAAAGCCCTGGTAATTAAATTTAAAAATGCCGGCATATTTCCTTATTCCCGCTGGTCAGCGGATAAAATGTATGACCTCTATGGAATAAAAGATGGCAAAACACCGCGATCTGCGGCGCCTGTCATGCAAATCCCGGCAGGTAAATTTGATTACCGGCATGTTTCAAATATTTTGCATGTCCTTATGGGTGAACGCCCGGTTCCGACAATTCGCCGGACATTGTTAAAGCCTGACCAAGCAATTCAGGAAGCGGCAAAAAAGGCGCTTGTAATTATCAATACGCCAATATCCGACAATGGCAAGTATATCGGTGAAGAGACAATTAATGCCCGGAAATCTGTTTCTAACGCCTATCAGACCGCGAAGACGGTTTACCATCTCAGCGGACAACCAGTGCCGATTAAGGGTGGATTGATTTACTGGAGGCGGCTCGAAAGGATTCTTGGCCCAAGATTGTTGAAGGATTTCATCAATACTGTGCAAGGCATTACAAAGGATGCGGCAGTAATCGGAAACATGACGGCGCAACGGGCTATGGAAATACTTCATGACAATTACGATCGTCCGGAAGTGCAGACATTCTGTATACAGTGTCTGCAGGCAAAGCTGACAACATTTGTCAATATTATTAATCCACGCGGTAACAAGAACTCGATTACAATTCACTCTGATAACAGGGCCAAATTGAATATGCAGATTATCGGCTCTGGTCCGGAAAAAATTATAAGGTTATCCGGTAAAATCTTTGTTCCGCTTAATGACAGTTTGCTAGCTCGTCTGGCAAATGGATGCGGAGTTGCATCTGTTCTTGAGGGAGGCATGGCTTACATTGCCGGAATCGACGATTGGTCTGCTGATCTTGTTCGGAATGCAGAACCGGTTATTGAAGCGCCGATCGAAAGGAAAGAAGTCTTATGATGAGATATTTAATCAGAATTGGTGACGAAACAGGTGATGATTATAAGACACACCAAAAATTAAAAAAAATATTTGACGGCGCTAACATTCTATTCCAGCGTGGACAATTTGAGATAATCGTGATGAGTGATCAAGCGCCTGCTGTCCGTAATACACCAATGACCGTAAAAATGATTGCCGGTGATATTGCGTCAATCGATAAAGGATCCGAGTTTCCATTCACAATCAGACTTAATCCGGTAAAAACGAAAGAAGGCAGAAGACACCCTATTGAACGAAATAAACTAAAGGAATGGATTAACGGCAAACTGGCTTCAGCGGGTATGGATACAGAATTTGTTTATCATTATGAAGGTCTGCGTATATCCAGGAAAAAAGATTTCATAATAACACTGGCCTCTGTATATGCTGTAGGAATATGCGAAGTAACAGATGCTCTCCGTTTTAAAGAGTCATTATCTGCCGGAATAGGACATTCTAAAGGATTAGGCTTCGGAATGATTAATATTTTTGCAAATTAAGCAACTATCATTAATATGACGATTCCTCACATGTGTGGGGATTGAAAGACCTATTATCACTTTAACGAATGAGGCGAGCCGTGTAACATTCCCCACGCATGTGGGGATAGAAAGTCCGAAGTGAAAAAGAGGAAGTTTTGCTGCACCAGACTTTTTATATGGATTTTCATTTTTTGATCCTGGTAAAAAAATATATATGAGCAAACTAACAAAGAATGAACTTCTAGAAAAACTTTTGAAACTGATGAAGACAGACAGGGATATGACTTTTCTAAAGT
>CAZWCA010000062.1:0-15566 GCA_964632255.1 uncultured Smithella sp.
CCTGGCGCAGGGCAATATAATCCGGAACAGGTCTTACGGAGTATTCCGGGAAGTCCGGTTTACCGAAGAAGCTTTTGAGCAGATCAATCAAATTCTGGCTCAGGGAACAATAGAAACTTTTTATGTTGCGGCCGGTAATGCCGTAATCGGCCAAAGCATCAAAGATTTAAATCTCAAAGCCCGGACAGGTGCAACTATTCTTAATATTATCAGGGAAAACAAAACAATGACCCATCCGGCCGGTAATTTTGTCTTTCAGGCGGCGGATCAGCTTATTATTTTCGGCAGTCACAGTGCGCTTGATCTGGCTCTGGAAATACTGAATGGCAAAACAGGAGAGGATATTGTCCAATCATCAGCACTCTAATGATCTGGAGATGACCTGGGGCAAACGCCTGGTGATCTCCATGGTGATGAATCTGATCATTCCCGTTATTCAAATTGTCGGAGGCATAATTTCCGGCAGTATGGCCCTGATCAGCGATGCTTTGCACAATTTAACCGATTTTATTGCTTTACTTATCAATTACGGAGCGCTGCTTATTGGGTTGCGGGGCCCGACCTACAAGCAGACTTTCGGCTATAAACGAGTCGAGATATTCGCCACTTTAATCAGCGTTTCCATGCTCTACGGGATCAGTTTTTATATGGCTCTCGAAGCCTGGCATCGATGGCGCAATCCCCAGCCGATTACCGGTCAGTATGTTATCTGGATCGCGCTGCTGGGCTTTGCCGGTAATGTAATTTCCGCCTGGATGCTGCATTCCGGGTCAAAAGTCAATTTGAATATGAAGAGCGCGTTTCTTCATATGTTGTCCGATGCGGCAACGTCGCTCGCCGTAGCCTTATTAGGTGTTGTGTGGTTATTTAAACCCTGGTTTTGGCTTGATCCTCTTTTTTCCTGGATGATTGTGGTCATGATTTTATATAGCGGTTGGGGAATGCTCAAAGAAAGTATTCTTATTCTTATGAATGCGACACCGCCCGGAATTGATCTAAATGAAATTCAGCATACTCTCAAATCAATTGAAGGAATTACGGAAATTCATGATCTCCATGTATGGAATCCTTCCGCCGAAAGTATTGCCCTTGCTGTTCACATAAATGTTCCCGATCAAATGCTGAGCGGGGTGGATGAACTGGCTGAGAATGTCCGAAAAGTATTATTGGAAAGATTTAAAATTGATCACCCGATCCTGCAGTTCGAGTGCAATACCTGCGAAAAAGACCAGCTTTTGTGCAGTGTGAAAAATCGCCCATATCATTGATAAATTTAAAAATGAGTAAATTTTTCAAAAGAGTATCTGCTTCCGGATGGCCGCTATTTAATTTCCGAATGACCCTGCCTGTACTTAAAAAAGCCAGCCCTTTATTTCCGGACAGATCTTTCATGGTTACCAAAAATTTATAAAAGAAGCATTCCTGATTGCCAATTATCAAGGCAATATGATCAATGGCGTACGGCCTTCATACACAAGTTCATTTATCAGAAATTTTCTGAATACCTGATCCAGAAACATTCGTGAACCTCTTTGAATCACGATAAACTCATTGTTCTTTTCCTGAATTAGAACTTTCAGACCTGGTAATGCAGCGCTTCCCTCATAGAGTTCGTAAGATGCGTCTTGCTTGTCTGAATATAATTCAGTTAATTCTTTCAGGTATTTTTTAGCCAAATCCCGGTTATCATCCTTTGTTGCGAAGGAAAAGAAGACAATTTTTTTTATTTTGCCGCCGGTGAAATTCAAAAATTTATTAAATTCAAATATATTCAGAGGATAATTTTTTAGAACGGCAACATGAAGAGCTTCCGGATAACAGCAGGCGGCATTTTGCGGTACTGCCACAATCAAATTGTCTACGCCGTCAATTACCTTTACAGCCTGAGTTCCGAGAAATATTTTCTTTAATAAACCTGTTTCTTTTAAACCTAAAAATACCAGATTATTGTAATGTTCTTCCAGCAATTGACGAAGTAAAAGTACTAAAGGTTTTTCCGATGCAAGAGGCTTGGCGGATGTTCCTTCCGGAAGAACAGCTTCTGCATATTCTTTCAACTTTTCAAAAGCATTTAGATTGGCCATGGCGGTCAGATTTATTTTGCTTTCATAGGGAGTCATTATGGGCAGTAATACCTCGGTGCTATGAACTAGAAGTATTTCCGCATTTATTATTTTACTCCAGTCGTAGGCAAATCGAAGCAGATGTTCCGAATCTGAAGAAAAGTCCATTAATACAATGAACCTGTTTTCCATAACCGCCTCCGCAAAAGATTGAAAAATTAATAATTTAATAAAAATTGTTTAGTATCCATCCGGAAACTTGAATCGCCAAACTAATCGTTTCCGGACGGAAACTATTTAGTCTGGCTTTCCGGCGTATTATAGAGCCTGCTTCGGATGTATTCACGATATTCTGCCGCCGTATCGCAGGCCATTTGATCACTTGCGGTTACAATCTCGGCCAGGGCTACGCCGACTTCAGCTTCACCGGCCGCGACGATAGTAGCACCGGCCCGGCGCAGCGAGGCAGCGTCACGAAGGTGGACGCACCGCACCATAATCTGAATATCAGGGTTAAGCAGGCGTGCCTGTTTGATGATTTCTGCGGCATCTTTGATATCCGTACTCAGGATCAGGCTGCCGGCTGTGGCGATGCCTGCATCTTCGAGTGTTCCGGAACGCAAGACATCTCCGTATTGTGCATTATGCCCTTGGGCGCGTAATTGACGAATTGTGTTGAGATTAAGATCAATTACCGTGATTTCAATGCCGCGGTCGCGGAGAAGCCTGTGCACAATTTTTCCAACCGGGCCATAACCGACCAGGATGCAGCGGTTGGGATCGATTGCCTGACGCTGGCTTGCGTCAACCGGAATCTTTCTGGTGTTTTTGGGTGCGGAAATCCTGCGTCCCCAGCCGTAGACATACGGGTTCAAAGCAATGGAGATGAAGGAGGCGGCAACAAGTGCATTCCAACCATCATTGCTGATCAGTCCGAGGCCAAGAGCGACCGTACCGAGAATAAAGCTGAATTCACCTATTTGAGCAAAGGCTGCGCCGATCGGGATTGCTGTAGCCAGGGGCTGGCCGAGAGCCCGCACAGTCAACGTCGCGGCAAGTGGTTTGAAAATTATAACCACAAATAACACCAGGACGATTATCAGAGGAATCTGCATCAAACTCCGCGGATCGAACAGCATGCCGACCGAGACGAAGAAGAGGACGGCAAAAGCGTCACGCATTGGCAACGCGTCGTTGGCGGCCCTTGCTGCAAACTCCGAACGGCCAACGGCCAGGCCGGCGAGAAAAGCGCCCAGAGCCATCGAAACTCCAAAGATCTTGGCTGCACCGACGGCGATACCGACGGCCAGAACCAGCACTGCAAGCGTGAAAAGCTCCCGTGAACGGGTATGGGCTATGCGCTCCAGCGCCCAGGGGATTACCCATTTGCCCAAAACCACCACAAGTCCGACCAGACCCAGGATTTTTAATCCGGCGAGTCCGAGAACAGCCGGGATGCTCTGTTCGACATCAGCGTTGGGGGTAAACAGGATAGGCAGCAGGAGTAAAAGAACTACCGTGAGAATGTCTTCAACGACGGTCCAGCCGATGGCGATGTGACCGATCGTAGCATGCAGATCATGCCAATCGGTCAGTACCAGAGCCATGACGACGGTGCTGGCTACCGAAATCGCCATTCCCAGAATCAATCCGGATGTCCAATTCCAACCCATCAGATGCAAGAGAAACGCTAAAGCAACCGTAGACATCGTGCTTTGGATCAGTGCGCCCGGAATGGCCACACGCCACACCGCGATAAGTTCGTGTAAATGAAAACGCAACCCGATTCCAAAGAGAAGCAGGATGACGCCGATTTCAGCAAACTGTTCGGCAATAACCCGGTTGACTACGACGCCCGGGGTGAAGGGACCAACCATAATGCCTGCAATCAGGTAGCCAATGATGGGGGAAAACTTCAGGCGGTTGGCAATATAACCAAAGACCAAGGCCCCGGTCAGGCCAACGGCAAAGGTTAGCAGAATGCTTAATTCATCCGTCATCATTATCTCCTGCAAATAAAAAAGTCTTGATCCAACTCTTTTTTAGTTTCCGTCCCGAAGGGGCTCTTCTCCGCTTCGGAAACGATTTGATTTGTCTTCCGTAGTTCCGGATAGACACTTTTTAGATTATATGTCATGGCCTTTTAATATATTCTTGTGTCAATTATATCAATATATTACAAGTTCTTTCGATGAAAATGCCGAGTAAAGGCCTTGAAATAGTATTAAATATGGTAAGTTCGATTTTCTGTTGAAACGACAAATTGCCGGTTTAAATTAAATATTTTTTTGCCGCGGATATATGATCAAGTATTTTCGATTCTTACCTGTTCGGGCTGCTTTCTGTTTCCGGGTATTGATAGACAAGTCGGCGCTTTTCGTAATGTTTACCGAATGATTTTGTTTATTGTTAATATTTACAGCATATTCTGCCTGAATAGTCAACGTTGTAGTTACTCGGCGACTGATCAGCTTAATCTTGGCAAGGGGTGTCCGGCTATTCTGCGTAAAGAAAGTCCGCCTTTCGTTTTCCTTTCCGGAGTAGATGATTTATCTCGCGACAAACTCCGCTTTCTTATCGGAAAAACGGCCGGGCCAAAGCAGAGGGCTGGACCAAGCCTATCCGTTCAGCGCCGGAAAACAGCTTAAGTGTTTTCATCATCGAAACTAAGGCGGCGAAATTTCGGTATTTTGTTTGGGATATTTTAAGTGAAATTTTGGAAAACCAAATAAATACAAGGCCGCCAACTGATGAAAGTCGAGGTGCGGCCTGTTTGTTATACATGGTCCAGAGAGTTCAAGACAGAGATTCTGCCACAGTGTTCCGTGACGTAAGGCATCTCCGTATAGAGTGCATTGTGCCCTTGGGCGTGTAATCGGCGAATTGCATTGAACTATGCGTTCCAGCGCCCAGGGGATAACCCTTTTGCCCAACACTGCCAGGCAAAGTGAATGGTTCAAGACAGCGACTGTGCCGTCCTAATCGATAGACTGATTTCATCACGGATAAGCGACTCATGATCAGTACCTTTCTTTATCGTGTTTGTCATTAACTCACCCTTTGTTCAACAACTCAAAATTGTGAAATGCCATATATCCCGGCAGAGCAAGCGGATAATCCCAGGTACCGCTTCGATGGACTATTTTTCCGCCGAAGCCGGTTTTGAATCGATACATACCGTAAAAGGGGTGGCCTGGATCAGGAGCGGGGGAAACTGCACCCATGTCATAGGTCAGACAGCCCTTTTCACGTGCCAACTTGATGCCTTTCCAATGCAGGGCATATGGTCCCATCAGGTTACGCTGTTCATTAGCGGAAGCGCCATACAGATAAACAGCCTGGCGTCCGGAAATGGCGATAATCGCCCCGGCAAGGATATTCTCATCTTTCGCGGCGAGGAGAAAAAGAATCTCGGATGATCCGGGATTGAGAACGAGTGCCGAGAAAAGTGCGAAAAAATGACGGTAGGAACCTGGAATGAAGCCGTTGCGTTTGGCCGTTTGCAGATAAAGTTTATAGAATACCGGCAGCATTTCTAAAGAAGCGTTAAAAACCCGTACTTCTTTCCGTTGCGCAAGGCGAATATTGTATCGGGTCTTTGGCTTCATATCCGCAAAAATTGCCTCTTCAGTACGTGCGAGGTCGATTATCAACGTATCGGCAACAGTCATATCCACAGCCGCTTTTCGAAGGTTCCAGGTGTAGGTACCTATATTCATGCGCAATTCCTGCAGCCGTTGTTCGGGATAACCGGACCACGTTTGTCCATTTATGGCGTTTGCAGCGTACTGTGATTCCCAGGGAAGATCGTAACGAATAAAAGCGATGGACGAATCCATATATTTAACGATGGCCTGCGACAAAACTTCAAGAAACAGACCGTATTTTTCAGAGTCGGGTCCGGACTCGGGGCCTTGGGGCACATAAGCAAAAGACATGCTGTTATTGAGGGACTTAATCAGAACCAAAATGTCGCCCTTTTGGCCGGTCGATGATTGGAAATCAAATGCGGCCGGTTTCCAGCCGAGATGAGATTTGACCTGGCTCCAGTATGCGGTTTGAAACAAAATGTCCGTGGGAAACAGTGCTTGTATCTTCTTTGGTTGTACCTCTATATTCATGTACGGAACCTTCCTGTCTTATGACCGCATCTCAAAGTTAAGCTGGCATAGCGAATTATTCACGACCTGATAATTAATTCCGAAACGCTGCAGTTGGATAATATACGTGATTTCTTTGTTTGCATTTTCTTTAGTTGACGAAATACCAGATGTAAATATTTATAAAATGCACTATAAATGCCTATATAAAATAGGCAATAAACGGCATGTAAAGGATATGACCATGATGGAGCAAAATGACAGTCTTGCAGTAGCCTTGCAAGAGCGCATCAAGGAATTGAATTGTCTATATGAAATGGCTCGCCTGGCGGAACGCCACCATGGTTCTATGGGGGACTTTCTTAAGGATTTTGTCGATTTTCTTCCCTCGTCTTGGCGTTATGCCGACGTCGCTTGTGCGCGCATCGTTTTTCAAGGGGAAACCTTCGAAAGCAGAAGGTTTGAATGGGCCCAATGGCGGCAGTTTGCACAAATTCAGGTAGGCAATCAATCAGTGGGCGATGTTACAATTATTTATATGGAGGAACGTCCGACGGCTGATGAGGGGCCGTTTCTTAAAGAGGAAAGAGCTTTATTGGAAGGCGTTGCGCAACGTATCGGGGAGATCGCCGTCCGGGTCATAGCGGAACAGGATTTACAGGAAAATAACGAACAGCTCTTGCTGGAAAGGAAAGCGCTCCAAGAAGCGAATGCAGCCCTGCGGGTGGTTCTTGCCAATATCGAAGAGGAAAAAAAAAGAATTTATGAACATATCCAGTTGAATATAGAAAAGGTGGTCATGCCGCTCCTCCACGCCCTGATGCCTGCCGTAGCGAAAAACAAATGGAAGTACATAGATTTATTAAAAACGAGTCTTGGAGAAATTACTTCTCCCTTCATCAACCGTAATTTAAATCCTTATCGATTTCTAACTCCCGCGGAAATTAATATTTGCAATATGATACGGAATGGATTACGGACCAAAGAAATAGCCCAGCTACGGGGAGTTTCCTCCGCAACGATCAACCGGCACCGCGAACACATTCGCCGGAAACTTAATATTACAAACCAGCAAATCAATCTGACGACTTATCTGCAATCGCTTATGGCGCCTGAGCCGTCTCATCTTCCTGAAGAGAAAAGATAAATTCATCCAGGGTGAGGACACAGCTTAAGTGTTTCCACCACGGAAACTAAGGCGGCGGGCATTTTTGTATTTTGTTTGACATAAAATTTTATCAATGATATTTTAAAGTTAAAATTTTGGGAAAGCCCAATAAATACAAGGCCGCCAACTGATGAAAGTCGGGGTGCGGCCTGTTTGTTATAACGCAGAATAAAGATTGATTGTAAATGCACATAAAGGCGGCATCTGGAAGGAGTATTTATGAATCCCAAACCTATCTATATAACCGACTATGATCTCGAACGCTTGACGGATCTTTTGGAGGCCGTTAAAAGAGGTAATCACCGCGGTCAGGCGCATCTTGTCCAATTGCAGGATGAACTGGAGCGGGCAATCATTGTCGCACCGCAGGATGTGCCTGCTGATGTGATAACGATGAATTCGACCATATCCATGACAGACCTGTCCACGGGGAAAGAAGAAACCTTTACACTCGTGTATCCGGAAAAGAGCAACTTGGAGCAGGGAAGGATTTCCATCCTTACGGCGATTGGAACCGCCGTTATCGGTTACCGTGTCGGAGATGTAATTGAATGGAATTTCCCCTCCGGTAAAAAGGCACTCAAGATTACAAAAATACTCTATCAACCGGAAGCGGAAGGCAAATACGATTTATAATCGGCAAGATTTGCCGTCCCCTTGGCTTAACTGGCGGGATAACGTTTATTTACATTGCATTTTTTTCGGCAGGCTTTTCTTCTTTTTTACACTTTTTCTGTTAATGTCTTCTTCTGTTCGTCTGTCCGACTTGAAACAACTGCCCTCGGATTGTTTGGCGAATTTTTTCATTTCCGCGGCAAGTTCTGTTATTTCTCCATAGTGCGTAAACGAACGGGCGCGTGTTTCAGTAATGCCGATGGATATGCCCATAATCGGGAATTTGGATGCCTTGCCTTTCCGGTCGAATGATTCGATAAATCCCCGGGACGAATCTTGCGGATCATAAAAAGTCGGTATAATGCTGTCAAAAGCCTTGATTATTTCCGCTGCCGCTTCTTCCGCCAGCGCCGAATCAATAATAAATACAAAATCATCGCCGCCGACATGTCCCACAAAACTTCCCTGCGGCTGCTTGTTCTTGACTATATTCAAAATCAGTCTGCCGGTGATTTTAATAACTTCGTCGCCGCGACTGAAACCATAACGGTCATTGAAAGGTTTAAAGAAGTCGAGGTCGCAGTACCCGAAGGAAAAATCGAGATTTTTGCTGATTCTTTCCTGCAGTTCCCGGTTGATGGAAATATTGCCGGGCAGACGGGTTAATGGATTGATTTCCACAATCCGTTGTGAGCGCGTAATGCATAAATTAACACGCAGAAGAAAATCGTTTTCCATATCTTTTTCCCAGATAAAATCTTCAATCACTAAATCATGTGAGTTGGAAAGATTAAAATTATCCGGCAGGATCGCCAATACGGGCAGTTGATGAAACATGGGATCGGTCTTTAAGTCCCTTAAGATATTGACGGTGAAATCATCATCTTTAAGGATATTGATTACGATTAAATCAGGAATGGAATTGTAAATATAATCAAGAGCGGAAGACATGCTGCTGAAAACGACGCTTTGAAACGTATTTTTAAGGCTTCGGTCTATAGCATTGTTAAGAACAATATCTTTACAGACAACGACGATTGTTTTCATAGCATAAATGTTCTATCAATAAGTAAGCGTCGTCAGGAGATATTTTCAGCCATCTCCATATTATCTTCCAGGTTTTTCAGCACATCTTTGATATCTGTCACGGATAGCTGCAGAAGCTCAAAAGCCGCAGGATTAACTTCCGGTACCAGATTCTCGCCGGCAAAGCCAAAACCGCGGGCACGTACTAAAACATCAGCCATATGGACTATCGCTGCCTCCAGCGGGGCATTTTTGGCAGAGGCGGGACGATGATGAAATTCGATGACTTCAATTAAGCCACGCGGAAAACACCATTTTTCAGCAAGCCAGCCTCCCACATTGGCGTGAGTGGCATTAAATTGAACTTTTTCCGCTTCAAATATGGTAATTTTTTTCTTTTCGGCCTCATCCATGGCTGCTTCATATTCTTTCTGGAATTCAAGCATTAAAATAACTTTACCAATATCATGGAGCAGGCCGGCGACGGAGACTTCTTCCGGTTCTTTGAGTCCTTTTTTTTGGGCAATCACCCGGGATGCAATAGCGCAGCCAAGAGAATGTTCATAAAGACCGTTCATTGCTTTTTGCATCAGTTCGAATACGGAAACGCCAAGTAATAGACCTTTGATAACGTTAAGTCCCAAAAGCATGGTGGCGTGGGAAACGGATGCAATCCGGCCGGGAAATCCGTAAATGGCGGAATTAACCATTTTTAATACTTTAGTAGTCAGAGCAGGATCATTGGCTATAAATGAGCTTATTTCCACCAAAGTTATACGCGGCTTTTCAATGATGCTTGATAATTTTTTCAAAGAACCCGGCACTGTAGGCAGCTTGCTGATATTTTCCACCTTGCGGCGCAGGACTTTGGGATCAATATTACTCATACAATCCTTCGATATGTTCTTTGGTGACTTTTTTGATTAAATTCATGTAAGGTTTGCCCTCTGTTTTGGCAAATCTCGCTTCCAGATTAGTAAGTGCTTCTTCTTTGGAAATGGTCTGGATAGCCGGTCCTTCAATAAAGACACCGGTAATATCCATCTCGCTGATTCGTTTAATCCATGTTTCGGAAAGCTCCGTGCCTTCTCCCAGCAAAACCATGCCGTTTTTTGCAGTGACGGGCTTGGAAAGCTTCATTCCGGGCTCAAGTTTATCAACCGGAATTTTCGGCATAGTTGATCTCCTTTATTATTTAAATAATGACAATGGCGGTATGTGAATAAAATTTACTTCAATAAAAAAGCCGGTTTCTTGAGTTCCCGGTCGATTGCATCAGCATCGGCAGCATTAAGCTCCATTATTCTTTTCAAGTGATAAAAGGTATCTTCATCCATGGAAAGGAAAGCGATTGTCGCTTCCTTTTCGCTGGCTCGAAGAATTTTTCCGGCAATTTTTAAACTGACATCTTCATCCAGCGTCAAAATTACTTCACATAGTTCCCCGGCATTAAACCGGGGATTGCCGGTGCAGCTAATACCGGTTAAACTGAGATTGGATGTCTGAACTTTTATCCTTTTTTCTTGAAAAAGAATATCTATATCGAAGGCAACCGGGACTCTCGTTCGCTTTCTTCTTTCTTCTGTCATATTCCTGCCTTTAAAAATCAATAGTTGTGCTTTTAATTAACAGTGACCGTTTCTTTTCACAACTGGTGATTTTGGTCAAGTCTGATTTTTTCCAGCTCGGGGAAAAAAATTTTATCACCATCCCAATAAAAACCAGTGACGGTTATACCCAGTTTCTGAAGAAGTTGAGAATAAGTAATTACCTTCTCTTCCGGTAAAATTAGAATAAGTTTGGGATTATCCTGGTTATTTGCCTTCTGCAGTAACAATTTTGCCGCTGCCGCCAAAACGTCTTTTTCCCGGGCATCAGTAAGAACTTCCAAAACATGAGATTTCCTGCTTTTGGAAGCCTCCAGCAGGAAAAGCTCGTGGCTTGGATCATTGCCAATTTTAAATTTCCTGTGTTTCAGAAGTGCAGCCAAGTTACAAATAATCAGATCATGATTGCATCGGGCCTTGAAATCAGGTTCCTCGGATGAAGGAAGTTCGCCTACCAGATCTTCGCGGAAACTCGTTTGTGCAAAATTCATTTCCATTTGCGGGGAATCAACGGCGGTTGATTTCAGCATTTCCACTTTTTTCACAAAGTGAGCTGTTTGCCGGGCCAGATGCGGTGAATTCAATGCCCCAATTACCGCCACCTGAGTGATGTCCCCGCCGTCTTCCATAAAAGACCAGACGCCGCGGTAATTATTTTCAAAAAATAATTTGCCGACTCCTTTTTTGCCTCCGCCGATTTTGCCGCGGTGAATAACGAAGATATTGCCCCTGGGGTCGCGGGCAAACGCGCCGCCTGTTTTCCGGTCGATGCCTTTAAACGGAAAATTAATTTCGGTGATGATCGGTACCACGTTTCCCGGACGCGGCTTACCGGCGCCGAAAGCATTCCAGTAGCGGACTTCGTCAACAGCATGGGAAAAAAGCCAGATGCCAAGCTTTTTTGACCACAAAACTTTCGCGGGTAAACTTGCTCCCTGATGTCCCAATTTTATTTTTATTTTCTCATCAATAAACGGCTTGAACTGTCTGACAAATTGGCGGGTATATTTTCTGATCGCCGCTTGGTCAACGATAACTTTCAGCATAAGTAATCGTCCTTCCGGAATGTTGTGGCTGAGTAATATATCAAAATTAAAGACTAATCCAAACGTTTTTTAAACAGGCTGATCGCGCCGGAAAAAACAATAATCCCCAATATAGTCAGAGCTACGCATTGCGGCCAGAGGACTTCGATGCCTACCCCTTTGAGAAAAATTCCCCTGATGATCAATAGGAAAAAGCGCAACGGATTAAGATAAGTGAGCCATTGTATAACTTGGGGCATGTTGGCAATGGGAAAGATAAAACCGCTCAGCATCAGGAAAGGAAGAATAAAAAAGAAGGTCGTCATCATTGCCTGCTGGCGGGTGCTCGAAATTGTGGAAATAAAAAGACCTATTCCCAGGGTGCTGAGCAGAAACAGTAATGTTGTAAAAAACAATAAAAGAATGCTTCCTTTGATGGGAATTTCAAACCAGAAAACGGAAAAGATTACGACCAGCGTCATTTGCAGCAATGCCACAATTATATAAGGTATTGTTTTACCCATGATAAATTCATAGGACTTTAAAGGAGTGACGATCAATTGTTCCATCGTTCCGGCTTCTTTTTCCCGAATGATGGCAATTGAGGTCAGAAGAAGGGCGGTAAGCATGACAACAAAGGCGACGATGCCGGGAACAAAGAAGTACTGGCTGTCCAGATTGGGATTATACCAGGTACGAATGCGGGCGTCGATTTTTCCGTAATTTATCTCCTGCGGATACAATTGGCGAAGTGTTTCGCGGTTAAATTTATCAAGTACGGAAGAAGTATAAGCTATGCGCATTGCCGCCATATTGCTCATCGAACCATCGGCGATGATTTGCACCGGTGCTGTCCGGCCGGCTCTAATCAGGGAAGCGAAATCAGGGCTGATGATGATTACCATATCCACCTTGCTCCTTAATAAAACCTCGGCCACCTGTTTATCTCCGGTTAAGTTATGCGTGATGTGAAAGATTTTGTTGCCGGTGAAATCATCAATCAGATTCCGGCTCTCCTTCGTATGAGAATAATCGAACAGACCAACGCGAATATTGCGAATATCGTAGTTCACCACGTAACCGAAAACCAGTATTTGAATCAAAGGCGCGGCAAAGAGCAGCACGCGATTTCGTTTATCGCGAAAAAGCTGAATAAATTCCTTGCGTACCAGCTCGCGGATTCTCAACCAACTCATAGGCCTTCCTTTCGCAAAATTCGATAGTTCAGCGCTGATAAAACGGCAAAAAAGGTCAGTAAAACCAATATATCGAGCCAGAGATAACTGAACCCCGTATTGCGCAGATAAATGCCCGTAAGTATATCGATGTAATAGCGGGCCGGCACAAGGTAAGTTAAGTACTGTAAAAAAACAGGCATATTGATAATGGGAAAAACAAAATTGGAAAGCAAAAGCGACGGCAGATATGTAATCAGAATGGCCATTTGATTGGCCAGCATTTGTGATTTAGTAACGTTGGAAATAAATAAACCCAGCGAAAGCGCGACAAAAATATACAGCGAAGTGGCCAGAAGCATCAGCCAGAAGTGGCCTTTCATGACTACTCCGAAAAGAATCTGGCCGGAGATCATGGCAATCAGCACGTCAGTAAATGCGATTAAAAAATAGGGGACGGCTTTTCCCAGATAGAATTCACCTGCTTTTAAAGGCAGGGATTTAATCGTTTCCATGGTGCCGTTTTCGTATTCCCGCGCGATGACCAGCGATGTTAAAAGCGCAGCGACAATCATGATGATCAGCGCAATAATTCCGGGAACAATAAAATTACGGCTTTCCAGATCTTCATTAAACCAGACGCGGATACGGCCGTCCGCCGGAGGATTTATCCTGGATAGATTTTGCCGATTAAGAAAATTCATCATTAATTTCTGGTTATACTTTTCGCAGATAACCGTCAGATAATTGCGGACGATTCCGGCAAAGTTGGGATCGCTCCCGTCGATGATAATTTGCAGCGCCGCAGTTCTGTCGGCGCGGATATTCTTCATGAAGTCCGGCGGAATAATAACGGCTGCTGCTGTCCTGTTATTGTCGAGATATTCCACGGCTTTTTTTGTTTCGTTAAGATATGTTATTCGGAAATAAGGTGAAGCGGTAAGCCTGGTTATAAAATCGCGGCTGAGTTCGGTCTTGTCATAATCGATTACTATGGTTTCCACATTGTCGACATCAAGGCTCAGCGCGTACCCGAAAAGAATTATCAGCAGAAGAGGAATGGCAAAAGCAAGGTACAGGCTACGGTAATCCCGGATCAAATGGTAAAATTCTTTGCGAATGACGGCTGTAAGGCGCGTAGGATTCAAGTTGTCTTCTCATTCCTGTTCATCAGCCTGATGAACGCATCGTTCAGATCGGCTTCCGGATCATCGGGGCAAGCCTTTGCTGTGATCTCCGCCGGACTGCCCGCCGCTACGATTACCCCCTGATTGATCATAACAATACGCTCGCAAAACCGGGCTTCATCCATATAATGAGTGGTTACAAAAACGGTTATTCCACTTGCCGCCAACTGTTTGATGAAATTCCAGAAATGACTGCGGGTGATCGGATCGACGCCGGAGGTTGGTTCATCGAGAAAAAGTATATCCGGTTTATGCAAAAGCGAGCAGCCCAATGCCAGACGCTGACGCCAGCCGGGAGGCAATTCTCCGGCCGGATGATTGCGAACTTCCTGCAATCGCGCCATATTCAAAACCCACTCAATTCGCTCAGGCCATCGGCTTTCCGGGACGTTATAGACCCCAAGATAAAAACGCACATTTTCATAGGGTGTTAAGTCTTCATAGAGAGAAAATTTTTGGGACATGTAACCAATGGACTGCTTTATTTCCTCCGCTTCAGTCATGATATCGTGACCGGCAACAAAGCCGGAACCGGAAGAAGGCGTGATAATGCCGCAAAGCATGCGGATAGTGGTGGACTTGCCGGAGCCGTTGGAGCCAAGAAAACCGAAGATTTCACCTTTCCTGACGGAGAAGGAAATTTTATTGACGGCGACAAAATTGCCGAATCGCTTTTCCAGATTGTTCACGATGATGGAGTCAGAGGCGGAAGGTTTCATCGGCCAGCCTCTTATCTACTTTTAATATTTTTTCGATCATTGCTTCTTCCAGAGATGCAAAATTCCGGCTCATCATCTCCGGCGTTGAAGATTCCAGAATCACCGCATTATGCATAAGCGCGAGTTCATCGCATTTTTCGCCTTCATCAAGATAGGCGGTGGAGACCATGATTGTCATGCCTTCTTTTCTCATGTTGGTCAGTATATCCCAGAATTCACTGCGCGATACGGGATCGACGCCATTGGTCGGTTCATCCAGAATAAGCAATTGCGGTTCGTGCACAAGCACGCAGGCCAACCCCAGCTTTTGTTTCATGCCGCCGGAAAGATCGCCGGCAAGTCTGTCCAAAAACGGCAGTAAATTGGAAAAACCAAGATATTTTTCTTTCCTTATTTTTCTCTGGTCTTTCTGAATATTAAAAATGTCCATGAAGAAATCCATGTTCTCTTCCACGGACAAATCCTGATATAGTCCGAACCTTTGCGGCATATAGCCGATAATATTTTTTATTTTCCGCCGTTCGTTTACAATATCGTGGCCGCCGATTTGAATGGTACCGGACGACGGCCTGATCATGGTAGCGATCAGGCGTAAAAGAGTTGATTTGCCTGCACCATCGGAGCCGACCAGACCGAAAATATGTCCGGAAGCCACCTGCAGCGAAATATCTTTGAGGGCTTGAAGAGATTTAAAATAGACTGAAACATTCTTGATTTCCACAAGAGGCGATGAATTTGAAGTAAAAGATTCCATTTAATTCTCGTTCGAAAATAGATTTTATAAGGTACATTTGCCGAAGTTCCGCTTTACTTGTCCCCCTTTAGAGGGAGACTGTGTCGCAACAGTTCGTAGAACCCGCGCATGCGGGGTTGTTCTTTGA
>CAZWCA010000063.1:0-15476 GCA_964632255.1 uncultured Smithella sp.
GATATTAGATAGCATTCAATAAGCAAAAAAAACCGCCGCTTTGTGAGCGGCGGTCCAGGAATTTATTCTTCTTCTTTTTTGTCTTTCTTCGACTCGGCAATTATCTTTTCCGCAATAAAAGCCGGTACTTCTTCATAATGAGAAAAAGTGTAGGTGAAATTACCCCGGCCGCTGGTCATGGAACGCAAATCCGGCGCATATTTTAAAATTTCAGCCAGCGGAACCTGGCCTTTAATAACCTGATTGGAACCTTTGGTTTCCATACCGAGAACACGGCCACGGCGGCTGTTCAAATCGCCGATAACATCGCCCATATACTCATCGGGAACTTCGATATCAATATTAACAATCGGTTCGAGCAAAATAGGCTGACATTGTTCCACACCTTTTTGGAAGGCCAGAGAACCGGCGATCTTGAAGGCCATTTCCGACGAATCGACGGTATGGTATGAACCGAAGGTCAAAGCTACCTTGAAATCCACCACGGGATAACCGGCGACCACGCCTTTGGCCGCTGCCTCCACAATTCCTTTTTCAACAGCAGGACGATATTGTCCCGGAATTACGCCACCGACAATTTTGTCCTCAAATATAAAGCCGCCGCCGCGGGGTAGGGGTTCCAAGTCAATCCAGCAATCGCCAAACTGGCCGCGTCCGCCCGACTGCTTTTTGTATTTGCCCTGGACATTGGTTTTTCCTTTAATAGTTTCCTTATAAGGGACTTTCGGAGTGTTCAGGTTCACTTCAACCCCGAATTTTCTCTTCATCTTGTCGATGTTGACTTCAATATGGACCTGACCCATCCCGGAGAGAATCATTTCCTTGGTTTCCGTATTGCGGGAAAATACAATTGTCGGGTCTTCTTCCGTCAGCCGGTGAATTGAAGATGCAATTTTATCTTCATCACCTCGTGTTTTGGGTTCGATGGCAAAAGACATAATCGGATTAGGTATTTCCACGCTATCGTAAATGATGGGTTCTTTTTCGGCGCACAGGGTATCACCCGTTACAGTGTCTTTCAATTTGGCTACGCCTGCAATATCGCCCGGAATCAATGATTCAGTCTGCTTCTGATTCTTGCCTTCGAGGAAGAAAATGTGGCCGAATTTTTCAGTAGTCTTTCTTGTTGAGTTATAGACATTGGAATCAGATGAAAGTTTACCGGAATATACACGGAATAAGGTCAGTCTGCCGGCATAGGGGTCAGCGATCGTCTTGAAAACAATGGCGGAAAAAGGAGCATCTTCGGCGGGCTTTCTTTCTTCCACGTTATCAGTGCCCGGTTTCTTGCCTTTTTTAGGAGCGCATTCATCAGGAGAACGGAAAGAACTGACTGCCAGATCCAGCAGCAATGAAACACCAATTCCTTTCAATGACGAACCGCAGATAACGGGAATCAGGCTGCCGGAGGCAACGCCTTTCTTTAATCCAACTTTGAGTTCTTCCGGAGAAAGTTCACCTTCCTCCAGATATTTATTCATTAAGTCATCATCGCTTTCGGCAATATCCTCGACCATTGTATCGTGGTATGCTTTAGCTTCTTCCATAAGATCAGCCGGGATATCAATTGCTTTACCAATTCCTTTATTGTCGCTGAATGAATAGGCTTTAAAAGCGATCAGATCGACAATTCCATTGAATTTGTCTTCGGCACCGATGGGCAGGCAAAGAGGGGTCACCTTTTTCTTGAATTTTTCTTTGATGCTCTCCAGAGCTTTACTGAAGTTGGCGCGTTCACGATCCATTCTATTGATAAAAATTGTCCGGGGCAGGCCGAATTCATCCGCCACTTCCCAGACTTTTTGAGTCTGAAATTCAACGCCGCCAACGGCATCGATAACAATTACAGCATTGTCCACGACGCTCAATGAACATTTTATATCATAGGCGAAATTGGAATCGCCCGGAGTATCAATAAAATTAATTTTATGCTTATCCCAATCAACAAAATTAGCGGCTGAACTGATCGATATTCGCCGTTTTTGTTCTTCCGGTTCATAGTCCATAGCGGATGAGCCGTCATCGACGCGGCCCAGCCGATCGCTTTTTCCGGAAACATATAAAATGGATTCACAGAGAGATGTTTTGCCTGTACCGCCGTGGCCGACTATAGCCAGGTTGCGCAGGGATTTGGATTCGTATTTTGCCATGAAAGCTCCTTTCAATACATATAAGAGATGAAGCAACTTAATTTGAATTAAGCGCGATGTCTTAACTTATCCCACGGGTAAAATCAAGACAATTTTAAAGAATTAGTTTGACTTCCGGATGCCCGAATTCCTGTTACAGTCTTATCAAATCTTCGTGCTCTTCATTGGAGGGATTAATATGAATCATGACATCTCCAACGTTGGGGAAGCGGTTGAAGATGATGTGTTTTACCTCGGTTGCGATTGCATGTGATTGCTTTACCGTCATATCCGGATTCATTTCCAATTTTAAATCAATAATCAGGTATTGTCCAGACCGCCGTCCCCTTATTTCGTGAACACGGTCAACACCCGGAACTTCTTCAGCAATAGTTTTAATATAGATCAATATTTGCCGGGGAGGTTGGCCATCCATCAGGTCGTGACATGACTTTTTAAATGTTGTTATTCCAATGTAAAAGATATAAACCGCAGTGAGCATAGCGGCCAGGGGATCTAAAAAAAATACTCCGAAGTAAGCTCCTGTAACTCCAATCAGCGTGCCGACAGAGGTCAGAGCGTCTTTCCTGTGATCCTTGGCAATGGCATCAACGGCGGGGCTGTCAAGCTTTGCGGCAACACGGTGAGTGGAGTGAAAAAGGATTTCTTTTACAAAAATTGTTATGAAAGCAGTCGCAACGGCCATTAATTGAGGTTCGGGATATGCCTTGCGAATAAAGGTAATAATTGATTTATATAAGATACCGCCGCCGGCAGCTAAAATAATTAAGGAAACAAAAACGGCGGCAATAACTTCGGCCTTGCCGTGTCCATAAGGATGATCAGCGTCGACAGATTTGCGTCCTATCTTAAGGGCGATAATTGTGGCAATGATGGATACAAAATCGCAGGCGCTCTCTATTCCGTCGGCGAAAACGGCTTCGGAGTCACCGAAATAACCGGCAAGCAGCTTCATGACCATGAGTACCGTATTGGTCCAGAAACCAATGGTGATGATTCGACTGGCCATGCTAAATCTAATGTCTCTCTCTTGCGATAAATCCATCGCCTGCCTTAAATGGGATATTAGATGTTCATTATAACGCCTGAAAACTTGTTAAGATAGAATTTTATACTAATGTTATTTCCAAAGAAAATAAAGCAAAGGCTTTTAATTCTTAATCAAAAAAGATGCATAAGAATTTTTTTATGAATTATCGGTCATTTTAAAGCCTTGCAATTAAATACTAACTATATAATCAGCATGTTGCCCTTCAAAGAGAAAAGTGACCAGGTTAAAGATATATTGACAAGCTTACTTAATTGTAATATCTAACAAAACTTCATTTCTTAAAAGATGATAACTATATGAAACATAATGGAATTATAGCCCGCGAGGGTTATCCCTTTATTATATTTTTTTTAATAATTACGGTTTTTATTGCCTTTCTGGGTATCTTCTGGCTTTCTGCTTTAGCGGCCTTGATTTCATTTTTTACTATATGGTTTTTCCGTAATCCTGAACGGAATTTCCATGAAGAAGAAAAGGTCGTGATTTCTCCTGCCGACGGCAAAGTAATTAAGGTCGAAAATGTTGCAATGGACAATGGTGAAATTTCCGGAAAATTCAAAAAAATCAGTATCTTTATGAACATTTTCAATGTTCATGTCAACCGCATTCCTTATAGCGGAAAAATTGAAGCAATCAATTATCATGAAGGAAAATTTGTATCCGCCAATCTGGATAAGGCATCCAGCGACAATGAACGCAATGCAATTTTGATTCGCACTGATAATAATCATTCAGTCTGGGCGGTTCAGATAGCCGGTCTAATTGCCCGCCGGATTGTTTGCTGGGTTAAATCAGGAGATATGGTTAAGAAAGGTGAAAGATTCGGTCTGATTCGCTTTGGTTCAAGAGTTGATGTATATTTGCCTGAAGATTCCAGAATCACCGTGCAAATTGGTCAGAAGGTTAAGGCAGGTGAAACATATTTAGGATATTTGCCATAATTTCATTAAACGATTTTCTATCGAGACTATAATGAATAATAATGAGCCGCTAAAAAAAATCCGAATAAAAAAAGGAATTTATGTTTTACCTAATCTTTTTACAACCGCATCTCTTTTTGCAGGCTTTTACTCCATCATCGCTTCTCTTCAAGGAAAATTTGTAATTGCCGCAGCCGCAATTTTAGTTTCTCTTTTTCTGGATGGTCTGGACGGGCGAATTGCGCGGATGACCAATACAACAAGTAAATTCGGCGCGGAATACGATTCATTGGCTGACCTTGTAGCCTTTGGCGTGGCCCCGTCATTGCTTGCCTATAACTGGGCGATGTCTTTTTACGGCAAGTGGGGATGGATCGCCGCCTTTATGTTTGTCGTGTGCGGAGCATTGCGGCTGGCTCGTTTTAATATCCAGATCGGCATCATTGAAAGCAAAGTGTTTAACGGATTACCGATACCTGCGGCGGCTGCCTTTGTTTCCACGATGGTGATTTTTTTTGATTATATCGGCGTGGAAGGGCAGTTTCATAATCCCTACATGCTGTTCTTCGTTATGATTCTTTCTCTGCTGATGGTCAGTAATATTAAATATTACAGTGGAAAAGACATGAAACTGTTCGCCCGCAAACCTTTCATGTCTTTTTTATTATTAGTCCTCCTTTTAATCGTTATTGCCGCGGAAAAAGAAATAATGTCCTTTGTCTTGATGATGGGTTATGTAATTTCCGGGCCGCTTTGGTGGCTGGCAAAATTCGGCCGGCAGGTAACTCAAAAAGCCAAGGATAAAAAGCAGGTTCAACAAACGGCCAAAGATAGCGATAAAAAAATGGTGTAGGACATGCGGGTTATCGGAGGCACAGCCAAGGGAAGGCCGTTACTTTTTCCGGCCTCATCCAGGGAAAGGCCGACTGCCGAATCTTTACGGGAAGCACTTTTTAATATATTGGGTCCGCTTGAAGGGAAATCATTTTTAGATTTATTTGCAGGCTCCGGCAGTGTGGGAATAGAGGCGGCCAGCCGCGGTGCGAAAAATGTAGTTTTTATTGAAAAAGATCATAAAATTGCGGCAATAGCTCAAAAAAATATTATTACCTGTAATTTTAACCAAAATAGCCGCGTCATAATAAGAGATGCAGGCGCGGGGTTGCGTGATCTTTATAAAAGTAAATGTGAATTTGATATCATTTTTGCCGATCCTCCCTATTGCCGGGGATTGGTGGAAAAAATAATTAAATTACTGAAAGAAAATCCGGTTCTTAGTGAAGATACGCTGGTTGTCATTCAGCATTCGACAAGAGAGGATATTAAATCGGATTCAGAAAATAAGTTAATTATCAAAGATCAAAGAAAATATGGCGACAACGCCCTAACTTTTTTAAAAATGGAGCGCTCATGACACAAGAAAAATTTGGCTGTAAAATCGCGGTATATCCTGGTTCCTTTGATCCGGTCACAAATGGCCATGTAGACATTATCAAAAGAGGGATCAGAATGTTTGACGAAATAATCGTTCTTGTTGCCTATAATCCCGCCAAATCTTCTTTATTCACAGTGGAAGAGCGTGTGGAAATGATAAAGGAGGCCGTGGGTCATATCCAGGGCGTGCGAGTGGACAGTTACTCGGGGCTTCTTGTTGATTATTTGAAAAAAGCAGGGGCCAATGTAATTTTAAGAGGTATGCGCGCTCTGTCTGATTTTGAATACGAGTTTCAAATGGCCCTGATGAATCGCCGGCAGTCCAGAGAAATTGAGACAGTATTTCTCCTGAGCGGTTTCAAGTGGTTCTTTTCCGGCTCACAGATTGTCAAATCTGTTGCCAGCATCGGCGGCACGGTAAAAGGTTTGGTTCCGGAGAACGTCTATAAAAGACTAATGAAAAAATATAATTTAAAAAACACCAGGGGAAAAACTAATAAAAAGCAGGAGGTTGTTTGTGAAGCTGGCAACAAGAGTTGCGAAGATTAAGCCATCGGAAACTTTGGCGATTACAGCCAAGGCCAATGCCTTGAGAGCCGAGGGCAGAGATGTAATCGGTTTTGGTGCAGGCGAGCCCGATTTTGACACGCCGGCTAATATTAAAGCTGCATCAATTCGAGCTATTGAAGCGGGTTTTACCAAATATACACCGGTTGGTGGTACGGATGAATTAAAAGATGCAGTTATCGCCAAATTAATGCGTGATAATAATCTTGAATATAAACGTTCGGAAGTAGTGGTTTCCTGCGGGGCAAAGCATTCCCTGTATAATCTTGCCCAGGCTCTTCTTGATGACGGTGATGAAGTTATTATTCCTGCACCTTATTGGGTTTCTTATCCTGACATTACCATCCTTGCCGGTGGAGTGCCGGTAATTGTCAATGCGCAGGAGAAAGACGGCTTTAAAATGAAACCGGAGCAACTGCAAGCTGCAATAACTTCCCGAACGAGGGCTGTTGTAATTAATAGTCCATCTAATCCAACCGGCGCCGCTTATTCTCCGGAAGAATTAAAAGCTCTGGCCCAGGTGCTTCTGGATAAGGAAATCCTGGTTATTTCCGATGATATATATGAAAAAATACTATACGCAGATTTTCCCTTTGCCAATATTGCTCAAGTAGAACCGAAGATGAAAGACCGGACAATCGTGGTAAATGGTGTTTCCAAAGCTTACGCGATGACCGGCTGGCGCATCGGTTATGCTGTAGGTCCGGAACAGGTAATCGCCGCCATAGGTAAAATTCAGAGTCAGAATACATCCAATCCGGCCTCAATTTCGCAAAAAGCTGCCGTGGAAGCGCTGAACGGAGATCAGAGTGTAGTAGGTCAAATGGTCGGCGAGTTTCGAAAAAGAAGAGATATAATTGTGAAATTACTCAATGAAATCGACGGAATAAAATGCCTGTCGCCGGAAGGCGCCTTTTATGTCTTCCCTAATGTATCCGGAATCTATGGCCGTTCGTTCCAGGGTCAAAAAATGACCAATTCAACGGAATTGATTAATTATTTATTGGATGAAGCGAATGTAGCCACTGTTCCCGGCGCAGCTTTCGGAAGTGATGATCATATCCGTTTGTCTTATGCAACTTCTTTAAAAAATATTGAAGAAGGCCTGAAGAGAATCAATAACGCCATAGCAAAATTGGATTAGTCAACGTGGCGCTTTAATGTTTTTTTTATCAAAGCGCCGCTGTATTAATTATTGGAAAATCTGGATAAACGGTTGCAGTTGGACTTCCGGAAATTCAATCGTGCCTTGCAGCAGACAGCTGATTTTAATCTGTCGATCCGGCATATTACTCATTGTAAGAGAAATGGCACCATGTTATAAATTCCATCAAATTATGATAATGAATGAGGCGGCGTGGACGATTCATCCAAAATAATAAGAAGAAAGACAAGAAAAATTAATCTGGGCGGCGTATTAATTGGGGGCGATGCACCGATAGCTGTGCAGTCCATGACCAATACTTATACATCCAATGTAGAAGCCACGGTTGCCCAGATCAAGGAGTTGGAAGAAGCGGGCTGCGAAATTATCCGTGTTGCCGTGCCTGATCAGGAAGCGGCAGACGCTATTCCGGAAATTATAAAAAAAATAAATCTTCCCCTGATCGCCGATATTCATTTTAATCATCAACTGGCGATAGACGCAATGAAGCATGGAGTTGCCGGTATTAGAATTAATCCGGGTAATATTTCCAAGGAAAAAATCCGGGAAATAATTAAAGTAGCCAAAGATCACGAAGTCATAATCAGGATAGGAGTCAATGCGGGATCATTGCAGAAAGATATGGTCCTGGAATACGGCGGCGTTACAGCGGAAGCTCTCGTTGCCAGTGCTTTGAAAAATATCGAGCTTTTTGAAGAAGCAGGCTTTGAAAACTTAAAGTTATCCTTGAAGTCTTCCGACGTACCGGTTATGATTGAATCCTATAAATTGATCGCCGAAAAAACCGACTATCCTTTGCATCTGGGTGTAACGGAAGCAGGTACTCTGGTTGATGCAGCTATAAAATCATCTTTGGGAATCGGGACATTGCTCTATCAGGGAATCGGCGACACAATCAGGGTTTCCGTTACCGGGAATCCGGTTTTGGAAATTCCTGTCGCTTATGGAATCTTACGTTCATTAAAAATCAGGAAAGTCGGTCCTGAAATCATTTCCTGTCCCACCTGCGGCCGCTGCCAGATAGATCTTCTCGGATTGACTGCGAAGATTGAAAAAGCTCTGGCGGGTAAAAAAGAATACTTAAAAATTGCCTTGATGGGTTGCGTTGTCAATGGTCCGGGAGAAGCTGCAGATGCCGATATCGGAATAGCCGGGGGCCGTGGCTTCGGAATGATGTTTAAAAAAGGAGTAGCCTACAAAAGGGTTGATGAAAAAGATTTTGTACCGGTTTTACTTGAAGAGATAAAATCGCTGGACAATTAGTGTAAGGGGGTTAAGTTTAAATGCGTTATACAGAAATGTTCCTGCCTACGGGAAGAGAAATTCCTTCGGATGCGGAAATTATAAGTCACCAGTTAATGATTCGGGCGGGAATGATCAGAAAGCTAACCAGTGGCATCTATTCGTATTTGCCTTTGGGATATCGGGTTATCCGTAAAGTTGAACAAATCATTCGTGAGGAAATGAATAAAGCCGGAGCGCAGGAAGTCTGTCTGCCTATGGTACAACCCGCTGAACTTTGGCAGGAATCCGGCCGGTGGGAATTTTATGGCAAGGAATTGCTGAGATTTCGTGACCGTCATGAGCGTGATTATTGCCTGGGACCGACTCATGAAGAGGTTATTACCGACCTCGTGCGCAACGATATCAAGACTTATCGCCAATTACCCCGAAATCTCTACCAGATTCAAACTAAATTCCGGGATGAAGTCCGTCCACGTTTTGGCGTGATGCGTGCCCGTGAATTCGGAATGAAAGATGCCTACAGTTTTGATGCTGATGAAGCCGGAGCCGAGATCAGCTATGAAAAGATGTTTGTTGCTTATAATAATATATTCCGGCGATGCGGTTTGAAATTCCGTCCGGTGGAAGCCGATTCGGGAAGCATTGGCGGAAAATATTCACATGAATTTATGGTAACGGCTGAATCCGGCGAAGACGCCATCGTGGTTTGTAATAAATGCAATTACGCAGCTAACTTGGAAAAAGCTGAAGTAGCCCGGCCTGAAAAGGTTGACACGGCGGAGAAAGACCGGCTGCCGCAGGAAACTGTGCATACCCCGAATGTCCGGACGATTGAAGAAGTCAGTGAATTTTTAAAAGTCACGCCCCAGGATATCGTGAAGACGTTGATCTTTAATGCCGATGGTCAACCTTGCGCCGTATTAATTCGCGGTGATCAGGAAGTAAATGAAATCAAAGTCAAAAATTATTTGGGTGCCAATGAACTGGAACTTGCGGATGATGAAATGATCCTGAAGGCAACGGGAGCTCCGCGTGGATTTGCCGGAGCGGTAAACATTAAATGCCGGGTTGTTGCCGATTATTCCGTAATGAACATGATTAATTTTGTGACGGGCGCCAATAAAGAAGATTATCATTTAAAGAACGTCAATATCGGACGTGATTGCAAAGTGGAGTCATTTGCCGATCTGCGCGTTATTGAAGAAAATGATATTTGTCCACGTTGCGGCGGAGATATTCAGTTTGTCCGGGGAATTGAAGTAGGGCATGTTTTCAAGCTGGGAACGAAGTACAGCAAGGCGATGAAAGCTGTATTCCTGGATCGTGACGGCCAGGAAAAAATTATGATTATGGGTTGTTACGGAATAGGAATCGGCAGAACGGTTGCCGCCTGCATTGAACAGAACAATGACGCCGACGGCATCGTCTGGCCCATGCCGCTGGCGCCTTATCAGGTCATTGTTACCCCGGTAAATGTTAATGATAGCGATGTCTTAAAGGCAGCAGAAGAAATTTATAACAACTTGCTATCTGATGGAGTCGAAGTTATATTAGATGATCGCGACGAAAGGGCGGGTGTTAAATTTAAAGACGCTGATCTTATCGGCATTCCGTTGAGAGTCACGGTAGGGAAAAAGAATCTTCTTTCGGGAAATGTCGAGCTAAAAAACAGGAAATCCGGAGAAACCAAGATTTATCCTCTTGATAAAATAATATTTGAAATCAAAAAAAATATTGCCGAAGGTTTGAATCCGTCAGAAAGGCTGTCGCCGGAAGTTTAGATTTGCAGGGAGTTTCATGCTTCGAATTACTGATATTCTCGATAAAGCCCAATTGTATCTGACAGCCGAAGAGTTGGGAATGATCGAGAAAGCGTATATTTATTCGGCGAAAGCACATCAGGGACAGGTGAGGCTATCCGGAGAACCATATCTTACTCATCCTATGGAAGTTGCCGGAATTCTTGTCGATATGAAACTGGATGCGGCAACCATCATCAGCGGTTTATTGCACGATACAGTCGAAGATACATTATCCACTCAGGAACAAATAGAAAAAGAATTCGGTAAAGATGTTGCATTTTTGGTCGGCGGCTTAACCAAGCTAAGCCGTATTTCTTTCGGTTCGCAGGAAGAAAGGCTGGCTGAAAATTTCCGCAAAATGATATTGGCCATGTCGGCTGATATCCGCATCCTGTTGGTACGGTTGGCCGACCGTATTCACAACATGAAAACGCTGCAGCATCACCCGCCTGATAAGAGAGCTTCCATTGCCAAAGAAACAATGGAAATATACGCACCGCTGGCTAATCGCCTGGGCATCAACTGGATGAAAGTATTACTTGAGGATCTTTCCTTTAAATATTTGTATCCGGAAGAATATAACGAGTTATCCCGGCGTGTGGCCAAAACCAGGGAATCACGCGAACTTTATACTGAGGAAGTGAAAAGTATCATCCGTCGTGAAATGGAAAAATATTCCATTAAAGGCGAAGTGGAGGGGCGTCCCAAACATTTATACGGTATTTACAAAAAAATGCAGGAGCAAAACCTCAATTTTGATGAAGTCTACGATCTCACGGCCTTTCGCCTGATCCTGGATGCCGACAACGTCAAACAATGTTACGAAGCGCTCAGCGCTATTCATTCTCTATGGAAGCCGGTTCCGGGCAGATTTAAAGATTACGTTGCCATGCCCAAAGCAAATAATTATCAATCTCTCCATACAACAGTCATTGGTCCCTATGGAGAGCGGCTGGAAATTCAAATCAGGACTAAAGCAATGCATGAATGGGCGGAAAAGGGAATTGCCGCTCATTGGAGATATAAGGAAGGGCGGGCTTTTAATGACGATGAAGATGCCCAGATAAAGAAACTTCGCGAGATGCTGGAAATGCAGCAGGAAATCAAAGATCCGCGGGAGTTCATGTCGAATCTGAAGCTGGCCCTGTTTCCTGAGGAAGTTTACGTATTTACGCCCAAGGGAGATGTTATTGCCTTTCCCAAAGGGGCGACGCCCATTGATTTTGCATACAGCATTCATACGGATGTTGGAAACAAGTGTATCGGCGCGAAAGTTAACAGGGCTATTGTTCCTCTTAGATATGAGCTGCAAAACGGCGACCGGGTAGAAATCATAACCCAGGCCGGACATCATCCCAGTAAGGATTGGTTGAAACATGTCGTAACATCAAGGGCAATTTCCAAGATAAAAAACTGGATTAATCTGGAGGAAAAAAAGAGCTCCCTTGAACTTGGCCGGGATTTGTTGGAGAAAGAATTCAAACGACATAGTTTAAAACTCAGCTCATATAAAATTGAAGAAATCAAAAAATATTTTCCCGAGTACGGCATAAATTCTCTCGATGATTTAACGTCTCAGGTTGGCTTCGGCCGGATTTCCGCAAAACAAGTTGTTAATCAATTACTGTCCGAAGAACCGGTAAAAACTCCGGAGCCGATTCTCAAAAAAGCCAAAGCCAAAGATGAACCGGCTTCATCAGGTATATCATTAACCGGTATTGACAATGTAATGGTCAAATTTGCCAAGTGCTGTAATCCTATTCCCGGCGATGAAATAGTGGGATACATATCCAGGGGACGCGGGATTACGGTACATACGCGAAATTGCTTGCATATTAAGAGTCTTGATCCGGATCGGATTATCGATGTTAATTGGGATGTCAGGGAGAAGCAGACTTATCCCGTCCGTATAAAGGTCATTTGCGAAGATCGTAAGGGAATTTTAACTGAAGTCAGTTCGACAATCTCTTCATTAGATGTAAATATCAGTTATGCGCAGGTTGAGACCAATGACATGATTGCTACCTGTAATTTCGTGATTGACGTAAATAATTTAAAGCAATTGAATCAAATAGTATCGGCAATTAAACAACTGAAAGCCGTCAAATTCATCGATAGAATACATAAATCCTGAACATTTTAATAATTTGGATGTTGACAAACATTGACAGTTTGCCTATAAGCAAACGCAAAATTTAAGCAGGTGAAATGATGTTCTGCCGCGCGGGAAAAATATTTTTTTTAGCATTATTGATTATCTGTGCTATTTTAAGTGGGCTGCAGAATTTGCCTGCTGCCGAAAAGAGGCATATCGTCATGATTGATCCGGCCCATGGCGGGAAGGATGCCGGAGTAAATATAACGGATAAAGTCGGCGAAAAAGATATCACATTGGCAATCGCCCTTGCATTGCAGAAAGAACTGGCCAAAGAAAGTAATTTTGAAATAGTCTTAACACGCGATTCCGATAAAACGGTCAGTTGCGAAGACCGCAGGAAAAATATTTCCAAGATTAAGCCGGCTGTGTTTTTAAGTCTGCATATCAACGCGGGTTTCGGCAAGAGCGCAACAGGATTTGAAATATATTATCCCGGCTTCAAAGAAGCGGCTGATAAGACAAAGAAAGTCAAAGACGGGCAAAAAGATGTAAAATATTTGAGTGACTCTGTAAGGTTGGCCCAGATCATACAGAAAAACTTCGATACACTCTTTCCACGTAAAGGACGAGGTTTGCGGGAAGCGGAAATTCCTGTTCTGGAAGGAGTGAATGTTCCGGCAGTCGCCGTAGAAATAGGTTTTGCCTCGAAACCTGAGGAAAAAAAGAAACTGCTTTCCATTGACGGTCAAAGCGAAATTGCTAAAAATCTGGCTAAGAGTATTAAAACCTTCTTTTAGGTGAACTGAGTGGTGAAGAGGAATTTCGATAGAAGATGGGATGAACCGAGGCCCATCAACATCACGAACAACTATTTAAAACATACAGCGTCTGTACTCATTGAGTTTGGCAATACGAGAGTTATTTGTACCGCATGTTTAGCTGATAAGACTGCCCCATTTTTAAAGAATACGGGCAAAGGCTGGTTGACTGCGGAATACTCAATGTTGCCCATGGCCACACAGACAAGAACCGCACGTGAAGTTGTCCGGGGCCGTCAAGGCGGCCGCACACATGAAATCCAGCGGTTAATTGGCAGATCATTGCGGGCCGTTACAGATTTAACCGCTTTTGGCGAAAAAACAATTTACATAGATTGTGATGTTATCCAGGCCGACGGCGGGACCAGAACGGCTTCAATCACCGGTGGATTTGTAGCCCTTATGGATTTATTCAGAGGAATGCAGCAAGACGGAATTGTGGAAAAGATTCCTGTTAATGATTATGTGGCGGCAATCAGCGTCGGTATTCTGAACGGAGAAGTTATAGTAGATCTGGAATATGAAGAAGATTCGAAAGCCGAAGTCGACATGAATTTTGTTATGACGGGATCAGGCAAGTTTATTGAGGTTCAGGGAACTGCTGAACATGCGCCTTTCAGTAAAGAGCAGTTAGAAAGGATGACCGAAGCGGCTGTAAATGCTATTAATAAAATAACGGCCATACAAAAAGAGGCTGTCGGCAATTGGCAGCCATGAAAATAGTTTTTGCATCAAAAAATGAAGGCAAAGTCAAAGAAATCAAGGCCATGCTGGCGGAAACCGGAATAGAGCTGGTTTCTTTAAACAGTTACACAAACGTTCCGGAAATCATTGAAGATGGAGTAAGTTTTCAGGAAAACGCATTAAAGAAGGCCAGAATTATATCCGAATTTACCGGTGAAGATGTTTTGGCTGATGATTCGGGATTGACGGTGGATATTTTAAATGGAGAACCCGGCATTTATTCATCGCGATATGCAGGCCCGGATGCAAGTGATGAAGAAAACAATGCAAAACTATTGGCCGAATTAAAAAATGTCCCTGCCGGCAAAAGAGCCGCATCATTTAACTGTGTCCTGGTTCTTTACCAAAAAGACGGGAAAATCAGCTTCTTTGAAGGTAAATGGCAAGGGCAAATTATTGATGAAAAACGCGGTGCAAACGGTTTTGGTTACGATCCGGTTTTCTGGGTGCCGGAATTGAAAATGACCGCCGCCGAATTACCGGCGGATGTTAAGAATAAAGTCAGTCATCGCGGTCAGGCTTTTGCCAAATTGAAAAAAGAGTTATTAAATATAGCAAACAATTAAAAAAAACGGGGCGTAGCGCAGCTTGGTAGCGCGCTTGCTTTGGGAGCAAGATGTCGCAGGTTCAAATCCTGCCGCCCCGACCAATTTATCTTTTTTTATCAAGTGATTATCTGCTTTATTTCCCTTGGATTTATCTATAAAAATTTTTCCGTGTAATGAGTGAAAGTGTACTTTCTGCACTTCCGGTCGATGCCGAACTGTTCTTTAATCTTTTTTTGAATTTCATTTGCAGCCGGCGTTTTTTCAGTATTTTTAAAATCCCAGAGATTACCGTAATTTTTGCTTTTTTTGCTTACGTGACCGATGTATACATACTCCCCTTCCATATCTTCAGCGATTATGCATAGACCTTTATAATTATGGATCCCTTCAATATTATCACGGTAAGGCTCGATAAGATCTTCCAGTTCATATTCCGTTAATTGCTTTGCCTTCTTTACTTCATCAAAGAACTTATCATAATCAAATTTTAAACCGATTATCTCATAATGATTTTGTTTTATGCTCATTTTTTTTCCTCCTGATTATCCTATATACTTTAAATTGAATAATTATTCCTTATATTTTATCTTATTTTAAATAACCATAATTTCGTCTATTTCCAAAGCTTCAAAAATTAATAAGGCTAAATCTTTTTTCTAATTACAGCATTCCGCTCACCATGCCCAGTCCGATTATCACCATCATGACTCCAACAAGGGCTTGAATGGCTCCGAGGGTGACTTTCTTAATTAGACGTGTTCCTGCATATGCCCCGGCAAAAGCCGCCAAAGTTGCCGCTGCCACTACGGGCCATATATTACTCATAGAAGCAAAACTGGCCGTGTAAAAACTAAATCCATACACGCTCACCCGGGCAACATCAACGATGACCGCGGAAACCGTACCGGTTCCAATGAAGGCTTCTTTTTCCAGG
>CAZWCA010000064.1:0-10560 GCA_964632255.1 uncultured Smithella sp.
GCATAGTACAATATGAAAATATCTATCAACCGCGTCGGGCCTTTGGGCATCAAAGAACAGATCAAACGTCAGATCCGCCATTTGATTGCCTGCGGCGATATCAAATCCGGCGACAGTCTCCCGTCCGCCCGGGACCTGGCAGCCATACTGAACGTAAACAAGAATACGGTCGCTCACATTTATAAGGAATTAGCTCTGGAAGGATATGTGAGGACAGAGGTCGGGGCGGGAACATTTGCCTGTGGCGGCAAGGAAGGTCAGAAAATGGATGAATTGAACGGAATTTTTGCAAGGGCATTCATGGAGGCAAAAAGCATGGGGTTCGATGACCGGCAGATAACGGATTTTCTTCTGACCCACCTGCCCCTTTATGCGCAGCAATTATCAGGCAGCCGGGTTCTGGTGATTGACTGCAACCGGGAGACCATCGATTATTTATGCGGACTCATCGCCGGGGAATTGCATGTGGAAGTTGAGGGTGCGTTTATTCAGGACATCGAAAAGGACCCTGATAAGTCGCTTCAGTTAATGAAAGACAAAGACCTGGTGGTCTGCGGCTTCAACCACGTGGAGGAATTCCGTAAAGCCCTTCCCGCCAATGACAGGGAAGTCGTTGCCGTGCTGTTAAGGCCCGACATCCGGATCATGAATGAGATAGTGGGGATTCCTGCGGGCACAAGAGTGGGATACTGCTGCGCCAATCAGCGCAGTACCGAGACCTTCTTCAAGAGTTCCTATTTTTCGGACGGGAAGGAATTGACCCGCGTTCTGGTGGGTCTCGATCAGGAGCCGCAGGTAAAAGAGATGCTATCAACCTGCGAGGTCGTTTTTGCTACGGGCTTTGTCTACGATCGCCTCCGTGAAGTGCTGGGGCCGGCTGTCCGGATGATCCGGGTCGATTTGTCCGTTGACCCCGGAAATGTGGAACTCGTCCGGGAGCGTCTCTTCGCCGTAATCAGCCGGACCGGTTAATTGCTTTCAATCTCACTTTTTATCACTTTTTGAAAATATAGGATATAAATGATGTCTGATTGGTTTGAATTTATAAAAAAAGATTTTGTTCAGGGCTTTCCCGCATTCTGTGGTTTTGAAGTCATCCACGCAGATTATGGCATATTTGAAACCCACCTGAATGTCATTAATAAACATCGGCAGCAGGACGGATTCGTTCATGCGGGAGTGATAGCAACAATGGCCGACCATACCTCCGGATACGCATCTTTTACGACCGTGTCCGAGAAATTCCGCATCCTGACGGTAGAATTTAAAATAAACTATTTAAAACCTGCTACTGGTCCCCTCATCATCTGCCGATCAAAAGTAATAAACAACGGTAAAAAAATCAAAGTAGTTGAAGCTGAAGTCTTTTCTGTTTCCGATGGGATTGAGAAGCTGGTCGCTAAAGGAATGTTTACCCAGGTAGCAGTGGCATCAGAGGATTTACTAAAGGGCTGATATTGTCCATAAAGCTGACCCGCTACGCTCACTGCTGATTTTCTTTCTCGTTCCCATGCTCTGTATGGGATGGTTTGATGGTGTATAAGGCGAAAAGCCTTTTGCAGGTATTACGGGATGTGTGTGAATAAAGCGGAATTGTCAATAAGGAGGCAAGGTTTTTAGGAACCAAGCGGTATTTATTGAAACTAAGGAGAGATTCATTAAAAAAAGGAGAGTTGATTATGGAAACAAAGTTTCGCGACATTATCGGGGAAACACTTGCAAAGCACAGAGTAAGTGTTTTCGGATTTTGCTCTGTGGATTCTTTGCCTAAAGACAAAGAGGCAATTGAGAATATTCTTCCCGGTGCCCGTTCCGTAGTCGTCATGGCGGCACCTCACTCCAGAAGTGCGATTAATTCCAATAATGTGGAGGTCAAGAAATATGATGTGATCCACACGTATGAGGTAAACGCTAACACAGCTCATGACGTGGTAATGGATCTTGAGTCCATGGGATACAAAGCTGTTGCAGTCCCTGCATTTATCCCGATTGATATGAGTCCGGGTAAAAGAGGAATGAAAGGCGAAATAGACTGGCGTACGGCAGGTATTGCGGCGGGGATAGGTGTCCGAGGAAAATCAGGTTTGCTTGTGACTCCAAAATACGGTTCTGCCATAAGAATAGTTGGGGTAGTAACAGATGCAGAATTGCCGCCTGCTAAATTATTGGGAGAGGACCTAAGTCTTTGTGGTAATTGCACAAAATGTCTGGATGCTTGTCCGGCTAAGGCGTTGTCAGGTCATGACATCAACAAGAAAACATGCGGAGATACAGTTTTTCCCGGCGGATTTCGGGCATGGTACGATTTTCTTAATCAACTGACGGAAGTTAAAGGAGACGAAAAGAAAAAATTTCTGGGCAGTAAACTGAGTATGGATCTCTGGCAAAACTTTATGATTGGCAATTATTACACCTGCTTTGTCTGTCAAGCGGTATGTGAGGGTAATTGCAAAAAGGAAAATTAATGTGTCGCTGGAGAGGATATAGGGGACATCCTGAAAGCGCCGGTCAAAACCGGCATGAAATAGAAATGCAGCTATGAAGAAAAGAGAACCAAGTCCTTTGCCTCCAAAGCAAAGTATTGGTTGTTCTTAAGAAAACCCGTTATTCGGCGACCTGAAAAAATATCTCCAGCCGCGGTCAAAAAATAAAACGACAATCGACATGGTAAGCAGACTCGTATCACGGACGAGATAGAGCCAGTTGATATTCCCGCTTGCCGTCCCGAAGCAGCCGCAGGAAATATCCAGGCCGCGTATTAAATTTACAGTCAGCGCAGTGGCAAAAATTAAAAACAGCACTGATGAAAGAAAGGAGGCGCCGCGCACATAAATTCCGGCAATGAGGCCTGCGGCAAGAAATACTTCCAGCCAGGGTAAGACAAGAGCAACCGGATTAATTAGCAAATCAGGCAAAATCTGATAATTATAAATGGCCAAAGCAAACTCCCGGGGCGCAATAATTTTCTCTATGCCAGCGTAGAAAAAGATTATTCCCAGAGCCAAACGGCAAACAAGGGCTATAAGCGGTATGTAAGGTGGAGCTAATTTTTGCAATTTCATTTGTTGCCTTTCGCCACGGGGTATCCGGCATTGCTCCAGAGGGCCCAGCCGTCAACAAGTACTTTCACAACGGGCACTCCCTGCAGTAATAATCCCTGCGCCGTTTCTTTGCTGAGCGGACACCGCGGACCATCGCAATATGTCACAACTACGGAATCCGGAGACATTATTTTTTTTAATTTGGGTGTCCCAATATTTACTTCATCGGGATAAATATTTATCGCTCCGGCAATGTGGCCTTCTTCAAAGCTGAAAGGATCGCGGGCGTCAACAAAAACAACCTTATTTTTCAGATAAAGTTCGTATGCGGTGGAAAGTGTAATTTCCTGAATAGTTGACTGTTGTTTTTTAGGGGAGGCCGGGGTAAATCCGAAGAAAGGAATTCCATCCGGACGCAGAGCGTTGACAATAATGGCGACAATTACCGCAATGACGAAAAGAACAGCCGCTTCCCTGATTGCCCGATAAAGCTTTGCCGTAATTTTTGACCGGCGATTTTGTTGAAAATCATTCATTAAAATTTTGCTACCTAAGTCTTATTTTTGAAGATTGAAATTTTCAATTATCCATTGGCGGATTTTGTTCTTCGGCGGCACTTCTCCGACCGATACCACCTTATTACCTATCACCAGCGCAGGCAATCCCATTAATCCGTATCTTGAAATTTCTTTTAAATCAATAACATGCTGCAGATCAGCGGCGATTTTCATTTCCGATAAAATATCACGGACATCCGATTCCAGTTGGGTACAACGCATACAACCGGCGCCCAGCACAGCTATTCTGAATCCGGAAATGGGTGCCTCATCAACGGAAATTCCCTGAGCAATTTTAAATTCACGTAAAACGGCTTTACCGTAAGCCTCTTCAGCGGAGGCCGGAATATAATTATGCATGGCAATGAATTCGAGAAGTTTTTTTTGAATTTCATTATCTCTCAGACTTGCATTTCCGGCTACTTCCTTTATGGCTTCCGTAAGGCCGCTGATGCCGATCAACCTGCCGTTTATCATTACTTGTTTAATTTCATTTCCTGTCATGATTTCTCCTTAGAACTATTTATTGGCAGGCGAAAGTTTCGTCAAGAATAATATTCAAATGGATGTAAGAAGTTCCGTCTCGTTTTGAACTATTTCACAATTACAGGATTGTCATTCCGGGTAGATGCGATGAATCTTAATATGCTGAATTTATTAGACATAAAAGTTTCTCGTGGAGTTTATCCTGAGTAAAACCGCAGGATTTCGAAATGACGGATAATGAATTACGAATAATCTTTTTTGAAAACGGGAAGGCAAAGGTTAAGTCATGTACAATATATTCCTTTGCACTATTCGGAATCCTTCGTCAACCATATTTATTATTATAGTTGACATTTTATTTCATTTTACTTAATAAGACCGGAGCAACTATTTGGAGGCAATTCTTTGGATATCATTGAGAAACTGAAAACCCAGGCCATTAGAGAGAACGGTCTTTCTATTGATCAGGCCCTGGATCTTTTTATTGAAGGCGCGGGTTCTCCTTTTCGGGTCATGGCGGCAGCTACGGAAATACGGGAGCAAAGCAAGGGACGGGAAATCATTTTGTGCGGCATTGTGAACGCCAAGTCCGGTTCATGTTCTGAAAATTGTTCCTTCTGCGCCCAGTCTTCCCATCACGAAACAGGGGTGGAATCTTATCCTTTGCTGAAAGCCCGCGAAATATTCGATTCAGCCGTGACCGCCGTTCGCAATGGCGCAGAATATTTTGGAATTGTAACCAGCGGCAAGACGATCAAAACGAAAAAGGAGTGGTCGGAAATTTTCAGGGCCATTGACGGAATCGGCAAACTCGGACTTAAACCCTGTGCCTCGCTGGGTATTATTGATTCGCAGAAGGCACGGGATCTGAAAGCCGCGGGCCTCTTCCGTTATCATCACAATTTGGAGACTTCCCGGAGTTTCTTTCCTAATATCTGCACAACGCATGACTATGAACAGGACGTGGAAACGATAAAGGCAGCAAAAGAGGCCGGTCTTTCGATCTGTTCCGGAGGTCTTATTGGAATGGGGGAAGGCATCACCCAGCGCATCGAACTGGCGGAGACTTTGCGCGAGCTGGATGTGGATTCCGTGCCCGTAAACATCCTCATCCCTGTTAAGGGAACACCTCTTGAACGAATGGTACCACTGCCTCCATTGGAAATTTTGATGACCATAGCGGTTTTCCGCTTCATGCTTCCTAATCGGGATATTAAGCTTTGCGGCGGAAAGGAAAAACTGCGGCAACTGCTGCCGCTCGGCATCGTGGCCGGTGCAAACTCCCTGATGACGGGCAACTATTTAACGGCACCGGGACGCAGCGCCATTTTGGATTTGGAGATGATCACCGACCTTGGCTTAACGGTTACCCGGGAGGCGGCACCCACGTGTACATGTCCAATAACAATAAAGAAGGCTCGGAACACAACTAAGAAGACGAAATGATCGGTACTAACCAAATAGCTCCGAATGCAGATATCCCCAGAGATATTTTATTAAATGTTTTAAAGCAAAATCGTGAAAAGTGGGTTTCCGGCGAGGAACTGGCCAAACAATTATCAATGACCCGCTCCGCTATCTGGAAGAATATCGGAATTCTCAGGGAAGAAGGATATGAGATTGAATCGCTGCCCCGGCTGGGCTACCGGCTGCTTTCTATCCCCGATTTGTTGCTCGTCCGGGAAATCCGTGACGAACTCAATACCGCTGTTTTCGGAAAACGGGAAATTTTTCGGTATGAGAGCACCGGCTCTACAAATATCAGAGCCATGGAATTGGCCGCCCAGGGCGCGGTTGAAGGTACCCTAGTTATTGCCGAGGAGCAATCTCATGGCCGGGGGCGTCTTGACCGGCTCTGGTTTTCACCGGAAAAAGAAAATATTTATTTATCCTTTATCGTAAGGCCATCCCTGTCACCGACCGAGGCGTCGCGGATGGTCCTGCTCGCGGTAGTCGCGGCGGCCGATGCAATTATCGCCGCCACCGGCCTCCCGGCATACGTAAAATGGCCTAATGACATTCTGGTGGATGGCCGGAAAATAGCCAGTGTTCTTCTGGAAATGGCTGTGGAAATGGATGCCATTGAATATTTGGTCGTAGGGCTCGGCGTCAATGTCAACAGTGCCGCTGAAAGATTTCCGGCAGATCTTCGTAAAAAGGCTACCAGTGTGCTTGCGGAAACCGGCAAACCTTTCTCCCGTGTTTTTCTCCTTTGCAGATTCCTGGAAATGTTTGAGAAAGGATACAATGAGTTGCGGGAATCAGGTTTTCAACCCGTTGTCAACCGCTGGAAAGCTTTAACGAACATGATTGGAAAGAAAGCGACAATCAAAACAATCAGCGGCAGTTATAAAGGTGTAATCATAGATATGGATTGCGACGGCTTTTTAATACTCCGGGATGAAGAAGGATCGGAAAGGCACCTCTTCTCCGGGGACATAACGATAATTTGAGATATATTACAATGACCGCCCAAAAAAGATCCCTCCGGGGATTGGCATATGCATCGATGTTTGGAGCCCTGACCGCTATCGGGGCCTTTATTATGATTCCCCTTCCCCCAGTACCTATTACCATGCAGACCCTTTTCGTAATTTTATCGGGAACTTTGCTGGGTGGTTATCTCGGAGCATTAAGTCAGGTTGTTTATATCCTCCTGGGAGTGATCGGGCTTCCTGTTTTCACCGGCGGCAAGGCAGGCATTGGTGTTTTTTTAGGCCCAACCGGCGGTTATCTTATCGGCTTTGTGGTGGGAGCATATGTCATCGGCAAATTGGCTTCTCTGCGCCGTGAACCCGGCATCCTCTGGCTGATGGGGGCAATGAGTGCGGGAATCGGCATTGTTTATACCTTTGGCATCATTCAACTTATGCTTATCGCGAAGCTGGATTTCATCAAGGCCATTGCGGTCGGTCTGCTGCCGCCTCTTCCCGGCGATATAATTAAAATCATCGTTTCCTCCTTTGTCTGCCAAAAAATCCGGCCGCGAATCTTCAATAAGATATGATCAAAATTGAGAATTTATTCTATCAATATGACGGCTGCGACAGTCCGGCCCTAAACGATATCAGCCTGGAAATTAAGGAAGGCGAATACGTGGCCCTGATTGGCCCAAATGGGTGCGGCAAAACAACGCTGATCCGGCAATTGAATGCTCTTATCAGGCCTGATCAGGGTATTGTGACCGTCGACGGCCGGAATACCGGTGTTGAAGCACAGCACAGGGAAATCCGCCGCATTGTCGGAATGCTTTTTCAAAATCCGGATAATCAGATCATCGGCATGACCGTTGAAGAGGATATAGCCTTCGGACCCGGCAATCTTAATCTACCGCCACAGGAAATTCGCCGGCGGGTAGATGAGGTACTAAAGAATCTCAGTCTGGAATCTCTGGCTTTGCGTGCACCCCATACCCTTTCCGGCGGAGAAAAGCGCCTTGTCTCTCTGGCCGGTATACTCATTATGCATCCCCGTTACATTGCATTTGATGAACCAACCGCTTTTCTTGACCCTGAAAGCAGGCTTCGGGTGCTGCAAACCATGAAACGGCTGCACCGGGAAGGAATCGGTATTATTCATATTACTCACGATATTAATGATATGGTTGATGCAAACCGTCTGCTCGTTATGGATAAGGGACGGATCATTATGGATGGCCCTCCCCTGGACATATTATTAAAGATGGCGGAAAGTCACGATTCCTTTATATCGCTGCCGCCCGTAATGGAATTGCTGTTTAATTTGAGAAGCCGGGGATGGCCGCTCACGCCGGATATTTTTTCCGTTGAAGAAGCCGCGGAGAAGATTCATCGTCTGCTTTCCGGAAAGTATAGAATGAATCATCCATGAGTTGCAGGTCAAAAAGAACATGAAAATGGCTGGTTATGGAATTAAAATCCCCCTTCATCCCCCTTTGGAAAAGGCGGAAATAAGGTTGAGCCTTTTAGTTCCCTCCTTTTTTAAAGGAGGGTTAGGAAGGATTTTTAAGAAGCACGGCGCATTGCCTGCGGAGCGGCTATGATACAATTAGGCCAGTACCGTGAAGGCGATACATTTGTGCACCGCCTCGATGCACGGGTTAAAATCGGAGCTACAACTGTAGTGTCTATACTTATATTTCAGGCGCGAGGTTGGGGAATAGCCCTGCTTTGCACCTTCATCTGTGCCGTCTGTGTTGCCTGCCGTTTAAAATTATCGCAGATTCGGCAGGTATTCAGGCCTCTTGTCTGGTTTGCGCTTTTATTGTTCCTGCTGCATCTTTTCTCTACCGATGGCACCGTTCTTCTGCAAATACCGTATTCGCCCCTTAAAATGACATGGGAAGGCCTTTCCCGCGGCCTGCTTATCTCCTGGCAATTTATATCTCTGGCCATGGGCGGCGCCATTCTGGCTATGACTACCTCGCCTTCCGATCTCGTTTGCGGACTGGAACGTCTCTTAAGCCCGCTGAAATATATCGGCGTCCCCGTGGAGGACATTGCCATCATGGTTTCCATGGCTTTAAGATTCGTACCTACGTTCCTCACCGAATACAACCGGATCAAAACGGCACAGACAGCCCGGGGAGCTCACGTTGAAAAAGGCCATTACAGAGAAAAACTGAAATCTTTGGTTATGATGCTCGCGCCCCTCATGATCAGTGCCTTCAGGAGAGCCGATGAACTTTCGGAGGCAATGGAAGCCCGAGGCTACTCACGCGGACCAAGGACGAGCCTGAACCGGTTGCATTTCGGACGTAACGAAACGGCGGCCCTGATTGTCCTTGGTTTTTTATCTTCCTTTGTTTTAATATTCAGATACTGCTTTTAATCGTCGGATAAATCAGCCTTAATTTAGCCGAGGCAAAAGTTTTGATTAAAAGGCTAACAATGCCCATTACATTCCAAACCAGACGGTTGCCGCGGGACTATTTCAGAAGGTCAATCACTACGAGGAATCAGGCTCCGTCTAAGCCGGTTTTTTCGGTCCGCCGAAACCAGGATACGGGATCCACGAAATATTCCTCCGTCTCTTTCAAAGAGACATAATGTTCATGTTCAATATTGGCCATTAATGCAAAAAAGGCTTTTTCTCTGGGATCGGTGACTTTGTCACGGAGCATGGCGTAATAAGCGGCACCTTTTTCTTCAAAGTCGATAGCAGTCCGAATGGCCTGCAAATCATCGGCATCCGCAGCCGGCCCTTTTTTGGCTTTTTCCGGCAAATTCTTCAAGATATCACCGACCACGGTATTTTCAACTTTCAAAGGAACGGTTTCGGGCCATTTCTCTTCCTTCACCCATTTGTCGTGAAGCTGTCTCAGACGCTCGTAATGTTCCAGCTCATCGGCGGCAATCTGTTCGAACATGGCCTTGCCGACAGGATTATTTGTTCGTTTGGCATTGAACTCATAAAATTCACGCTCCCGTATTTCATTATCCAAAGCGACTTTCAAAGCATTCAGGCGATCTTTCATGATCGGGGCTCCTTAATATTTTAGGATAAAGTACCATCAATGTCAGATGACGGTCAATGCGCCTCCGGCCTGATTCTACTCATCCAAAGACCAAGTGCTATTCCGTGTTTATACGTTGGGTAAGTCGACGATGCAGTAATCAAAGTCAGGCGAAGAATGAGACTTGGTATTAATATAGCCTGGTATCAGGTCATAACTTAAATATGGTAGAAAATTATTGCCTTACAAAGATGGGATTTGAGAAGATCCAGGGTCGGTATTTTCCGTATTGTTTCAAATAAGCTTCAACGCGGTAAATTCCCTTTTCCCTGATGGAAAGCATAATCTCGGAGCTTGTTTTTTCCGCAATAAGAGCACCGTTTTTGATTATTCGCACCAGTGCCGATGCGGGAAGAGCAATGAAGGCATCGGCCCTGTCTTTTAAAACAAACGAATCTCCCATGGAATATTCTTCTTTATCTTGGGCAATTATAAAGCTGAATCCACGGGCAGACTTAAAATACTCCATTGCTGCATAACAGCGGCCCTGCCGCAATGAATCGTAGAGCAAAGAAATATCTTTCCGGCTGTTGCCGGTTAATGGTTCCCTGGTGCAAATGTGTGTATGAACAAATTTGAAGGCCCGGTAGAAAGAAAAAACCGATATTTTGAGCGGACCGATTTTTACAGCGCTGCCGTGATTATCCAACTCGCCGATGCCGACAATTTTCCGTGTTTGATTTAATAAATCCCATCTTTCCAGCGTTATCCGGCGTGGACCGCGTAAAAAGAAAGCGGGAAAGAAAAAGCTGATTAAAGCGAGCGGGCGCCCCTTCAGGCTTGACAGCCAGTCACTAATAAAATCCCAGATGCTGATACCGGTATAATTGTCAACTAACCAGTCCGTCCAGGGATAATGTTTCACGTGAAACATTTTCGCTCCTTCGTGGTCGGGATGGGCGATAAAACCAAAACCGCCCGCGGCATTAACCGCATCTATATATTCCTGCGGATACCTTCCCTCGGCATCAGCCGGTTTCTC
>CAZWCA010000064.1:10660-14941 GCA_964632255.1 uncultured Smithella sp.
TAACCGCATCTATATATTCCTGCGGATACCTTCCCTCGGCATCAGCCGGTTTCTCGATAGGCTTACTGATATTAAAAGCCAGGTAATGATTAAACCGCGGGGCGATTTCCTCACCGACAATAAGAAGAACCTTGCCTTGCCATCCTTCCCAGCCCTCATCCCGCGCCCGCAAATGATCGTGATCGGTCAGCATTAAAAAATCAATGTTATTTTTACCAGCAGCATCAATAATTTCGTCAAGGCCTATATGACCATCGAAAGAAAAAGAAGAATGAAAATGGATTGTTCCCGTGTAATCATAGAATTTCATAATAAATATTTTATTCCTTCTAAGATTCTTGTCCAGTTCATCCTTTGAAAAGCATAGTATTAATCCCGAAACATGAATGACAAATAAATCATTTCCGAACCGGAAAGAGTTTTTGAAGTGGAATTGATCTAAAACCGGTGAAGGCAGGACATAGAAATAGGCAGGCTTTTGCAGGCCTGCCTATTTAATTGGTCATATATTTTTTAATTTTTATTCTACATGCAAACTTACAAAGAATTTTGATCTTGCACGTTGAATCAACAGCGTTACAGCTCTCTTTTCTACCGCTTTACTCATCTCTCTCTTGTATATTTTCATGGAAGAAATTTTCACTTTGTTTACCTGAACGATTATATCCTGCGGCTGCAGACCTACTTCTTCCGCGGGGCTGCCGTTTTCCACGTCAACTATCACAACTCCCGAATCGCGCGAGATACCCAACTGACGGGAAATTTCCTGTGGGATTTCCTGGGCCATAACACCAAAATATCCTCTCGTTTCTCTTGAAGCGATAACTTCCGGCTTATCCTTGCGTTCGGCAACCGTAAGATTAAACATCATTTCTCTTCCATTACGGACAACTTTTAGAGAAACCTTCTCTCCAACTCGAAATCCTGCAATTTTCAGAAGCAAATCATGGGTATCTTTAATCGGTTTTCCATTAATTTCTATAATAATATCTTCAACTCTGATCCCCGCCCGGTCAGCCGGATCGCCTTTAAATACATCAGTAACAATTGCGCCGCTTCTGCTTTTATGATTCAGATTTTTAGCTATATCTTCGTTGACATCCTGAACGGATACACCAAGCCAGCCGCGTGATACCTTGCCCTTTGTTTTTAAATCTCCCAGAATGCTCTTAGCCATATTAATCGGCGTGGCAAAGCCGATTCCCTGTCCCTGAGCAACAATCGCCGTATTGATGCCGATTACTCTTCCGTCCATGCTGAACAGAGGACCGCCGCTATTGCCGGGATTAATCGAAGCATCCGTCTGGATAAAATTATCATACGGGCCGGCGCCGATTACACGGCCTTTGGCGCTGACGATACCGGCGGTTACGGTCTGATCCAATCCGAAAGGATTACCAATGGCAATCACCCATTCGCCGACTCTGACTTTATCGGAATCTCCTATTTCAACAACCGGCAGACTGTTTTTCGGTTTAATTTTAATTAAAGCAATATCCGTCTTGGCATCGGTACCGATAATTTTTGCTTCATATTCCTGATTATCGGAAACCTTGACAAGAATTTTATCGGCTTTTTCCACAACATGGTTATTGGTGAAAATGTATCCGTCACTGCTGATAATGAAGCCTGAACCGAGGCTGCGCTGTTTGAAATCACGCCGCGGAACATCTCCAAAAAAACGATCAAAGAAATCATCTCCGAAAGGCCCGTTAAAAGGGGACCGGCCGAATGGCGAGCCGAAACCGCCCTGCCCCTTATATATTTTGGTTGTGCTGATGTTAACTACCGCTGGCTTCACTTTTTCCGCTAAATCAGCAAAAGAAAAAGGTGTCTTGACGTTGTCTGTAGAAACGGCGGAAGCCATTTGAATTTCCGGCGTGCCGAATGGTGTAAATGACGATCTTAGAACTTCAACTAAAGACACAATAAAAAAAGCAACCAGGAACGCCATTAAAAACATAAAAAATGTTTTACGATTTTGATTTTTCATATCTTTCCTCCGCTATGCCTCTTGCGGCTAAGCTATTGATTTATGAACCTCTTATATCCTAAACAGCCGTTGTCAATATAACGATTACAGAATATTTGTCAAACATAATTAGTTTCCATCCGGAAACTTGAATGGCATAATTAATAATTTTCTTAAGTAAAGGATTCATCCATGACTCTGCTGGTTAAAGCAAAAATGAAAATAGGTTGATTGTGTATTTGCAGGGGTTGTCGCCCGGAATAACCAAAACACGCTTTATGTCTTCCACGGCCGGAGGTGTAAAGCGATGGAGATGAATCAGAAGTAGATATTGCAGGGGCTGTTCATGTCGGGGCAAACTTCCATGTTCGCCTTGTATCAACGCATTTGGGCAAAGGACCCTTCCCAACAGAATTAATAAAGCAGCCGTGATCCTGATTTGAAGTCTTAAACATCATATGCTAGTATTCCGCAAATTAAAAATGCCGGATCAAGTTTTGGAAATGATTAAAAAAATCTTAGGAAAACTGACTTACCATTTAGCCAACACATGCTAAGCCTATGAATATACTAGCTAATATAGGACATTCGGGAATAGAAACCGCCAGGTCTTTTTTTGATACCCTTTCTTTTGCCGGTAAAGTTATGTCCCGGATGTTCATTCCCCGGACATACAACAGTGCAATGCGTATGGTCCTTATTAACCAGATTTATTTTACCTCCGTACAGATTTTACCGGTTTTTATACTTGTCTCGATAGTTCTTGGATCTTTGCTTATCGGCATTGCTTTTCAACTTTTGAAACAGTTGAGTTTAACCGACTACTTGGGCAACGTTTTGATGGGCCTTACAGTTACCGAGCTGTCGCCTTTTTTTACAGTACTTTTTATTACATTACGCTCATCGTCCGCTATCAATGCGGAAATGGCCGTAATGAAAGTCGACGGTGAAATAAATACTTTGGAGACTTTCCGGATTGATGTAGTTAATTATTTGTTAATTCCGAGAATAATAAACGGCATTGTTTCCCTTGTGTTGTTAAGCAGTCTCTTCTCTATAGTATTGCTATTCAGCGGAATCCTCTTTTCCAGGCTAATTTTTGGTATAAGCACCGAAATTTATTCTAATATTTTATTAAATTCGGCGAATTTTTCCGATATAGTCATTTCATTGGTTAAATGTGCAGTTTTCGGATTTTTTATCACTTTAATTCCAATTCGTTCCGGCCTTAGCGCTTCCAAAGAGTTTACCAGTATTCCCATTTCCGTTTCCGGCGGCATGGTTAAGGTTTTTGCGGCAATTATCATTATTGAGGTGATGTCATTAGCAACAAAATTATTTTAAACTATTTTACAAATGAAAAAACACTAACCGAAGCTTTCGCCCAGTTTATGAAAGCCAACCTTCACCGGGCGGCTCCGGTTTCCGTTGATCTGCCTCTTATTTCCAATCAGGAAGTATGGATGAATATCGCATTGATCAAGCAATATCATGAAAATGTACCACGGCGGCAGGCTCAAAATCTCGTTTTGGATGCTCTCCGGCGGCTTGACCTCGAACATATCGCCTACCTGAGAAATCCATCACTGACCAGTGAGGAAAGGTTTTGCACAATGCTGCTTCGGGCCTGCATGGTACGCGATGCGCTCGTTATGATCGACCGTCCCCTGAAAATAATTCCCCATCTTCAAGACAGTGATTTTATTTTTAAAACCCTGAAAAAAATTGAGGATCTATACTCAACCTGTTATATATATGACTACCAATGGATGGCCCAAAAGTATGGAGAAATATGAGTCGCGAACTTAAAGTAGGATTATTTATTGTTATTACCACTTTAGCCATAGTAGCTTCCTTATTTTATCTTGCCCATGAGAAAGGATTTTTTTCCAGGACTTATACTTTTACCCTTTCTTCAAAGTCCGGCGATGGTCTTACCGAGGGAATGCCTGTGGTTTTTTCCGGATTTGATATCGGCAAGGTAAGCAAGCTGGAACTCGACGATAAGGGCATAGTCCTTATCAAAATAAAAATTCCGCAACGGCATGTAAAATGGATCAAGACGGATAGTACTTTTATTCTTTACCGTCCATTAATCGGTGCGGCGCGCATTGTTGTGGCAACCGGTAATTTAATGAGTCCTCCTTTACCGGAACATAAAACAGTCCCGATGGAAACTGTTAATGATATCAATGATGCCATTACGAAAGTGCAGCCTCTTCTGGAAAAAATCAGTAAAATCGCGGATAATCTTGAGCATCTCAGCGCTAATCTGGCCAATCCGCAAGGTAATTTAAACCTCCTTCTTG
>CAZWCA010000065.1:0-14930 GCA_964632255.1 uncultured Smithella sp.
CATCATTTTTCCACTGTTTTAGTGTAACTAGACCTAAGGCTAAAGCGTCTTCCAGGTCATGCACGCCATATGCTATGTCATCTGCTATATTCATTATTGATGTATCAAATGATTCCCGTAATGATTTATGATGCTTACCAGCATTTATTTTCATTTCGGTAAATAGAGATTTATCCTTTTCTGAAAGTGGATTCAAAATCCATTTGAGAACTTCAATTTCATCATCATGAATACATTTTGGCGGTTTTGAATATTCAATGTTTGTAGTTATTGTTTCCGGAGCATCTGAGTAGTTTGACACTTGCGAATGAGTAACTGGATACTTGAGTAAGCCAAGTAATGTTCTACGTGTTAAGTCAAATCCATGTGATGGAGAGTATTCTCCCAATTTTGATACAATTCTAAGAGTTTGACCGTTACCTTCAAATCCACCTTCACTTTTCATGAAAAAATTGAGCGCAACTTCACCACCATGCCCAAAAGGAGGATGCCCTAAGTCGTGTCCCAAACATATTGACTCAATTAAACTTGTCGACGGTATAATGCACGATATTTCAGGATGTTCAGCGTACCGTGTTCTTAGTCCTTCACAAATACTTGATCCCAATTGAGCTACTTCAAGTGAATGAGTTAGGCGCGTTCTATAGAAATCACTCTCACCTAGGCTCAGAATTTGAGTTTTTGATTGAAGACGTCTGAAAGAGGCCGAATGAATAATTCGAGCACGATCACGCTGAAATTGGGCATCTTCTTTATCTGAATTAAATGCACTGTCTTCGTGATTTTCGTCAGCAGTCCTTTTCCTTTCAAGCCAAAACGATTCCATAATCTTCTCACTTTCTAATTGTTCAACAAGTTATTATCTGAATGAAATCATTTAATTTATCCCCGAAAAGGGAGTTATTATAAAGCAAAAAGCAGACCATTCTTTCCAGGTTGTTAAAAATCAAGCGGACTTTTGGGCTCTTTTACCTTCTTACTTAGCACACAATGTGCGTAAATCAATCATCATTCAATCATGTTGATTGAACCATTCATTTTTACACTCTGGAAAATCCTTTTTTACTGCATCTTGAACCGAGCCCCGTAAAGTCCTGCCTATTTCCGGCGACTTCGGTGCACCGAAGTAGGTCATACACGTTTTCATAAAGCACCGGAATAATACATGAACAAGAAGATAATGCAAAAAAACATATTGTTACATCCAAACAAGGTGCTTCGATTATTGCGACGTCTTGCAATGCTGCCGTGTATGATCTGCTTCCCGGCTGCTTATTTGCTGATTTTGGAATTAGATAATTGTTTCTTGTTTCTTTTCCTCGATCGTCATATAAGCGGGCAAATTTTTTTGAGGTGTATTTCTTTCTATGCTTAAAGTTAGAAAACCGGAATTACTTATTCCTGCCGGTAATCTGGAAAAAATGACAACCGCTATTTTGTATGGAGCTGATGCCGTATACACCGGTGTACCCGGTTTGAGCCTGCGGGCCGGTTCAGCGGAAATGTCTCTTGAAGATCTGGCCCAGGGAATCACAAGTGCTCATGCTCAAAACGTTAAGGTTTATGGCGCAGTCAATACATTTGCCCGCAATGCCGACCTGCAAAAAGCAAAAGAAATAATTCCTGAACTTACCGCCCTAAATATAGATGCTCTCATTGTCAGCGATCCCGGTATGATCAGGCTGATTCGCTCTCTATCGCCAAACATGCCCATTCATTTAAGCACTCAGGCCAATACCACAAACGCGGAAGCGGTGCGCTTCTGGCATGATCAGGGAGTGCGTAGAATTGTACTGGCCCGGGAGCTGAATTTAAAAGAAGTGGGCGAGATTGCCGCTGCCGTTCCGGAAGTTGAGCTGGAAATGTTCATACATGGCGCCATGTGCATGGCTTACTCGGGACGTTGCTTTTTATCCTCTTATCGTAACCGGCGCAGCGCCAATCAGGGAGATTGCAGTCAACCCTGCCGCTGGGAATATTTACTTGCCGAAATGTCCCGCCCTGCCGACCCACTGATTCTCGAAGAAGATGAACGCTATAGTTATATATTAAGCTCCAAAGATTTATGCCTCATTGAATACCTGCCGGAAATATTATCGTCCGGTATTGCCAGCCTGAAAATTGAAGGCCGGATGAAATCCTCCTATTATGTAGCGGTCGTAACAAGAACGTACAGGCAGGCATTGGATAATTTGCTGCAGCATCCTGAAAGCTATGTATGTAAACCGCAATGGCTGGATGAACTGGGGAAAATATCCAATCGCGGCTACACGACAGGCTTTGCTTTCAGCAATGAAAAAATAACCGCAACTAATCCGAATATAAAATATGTTCAGACTCATGAACCGGCAGGAATGGTGCTCCAATATGATAAAAGTCGGAAAAGGATTCTCATGGAAGCAAGAAATCGCTTGCTTGCAGGCGATGAGCTGGAACTTTTACTACTGAATGATACGGTTAAAATAGCTACGGAAAGCATGACTGATGTGGACGGGAACAGGCTATTGGCAGCTCACGGCGGCAATCGGATCTATCTTCCGCTGGAAGTCGAGGCGCCAATGGGAGCACTGCTGCGCAAGAAGATCCATAAATAGGCTGAAGGTAAAAAAAAGAACCTCCGTAGAATATTACAGAGGTTCTTTTTTTTTAAAAGTCTTCAGTCTAACAGCCTTCAGTCTAAAGGCCTTCCTTTAGTCCGCCTTACTTTTTTATCGTATAATCAACAGCCGCTTCCACACGGCGGTTCTTCGCCTTTCCTGCTTTCGTAGCATTGGACGCAACCGGTTTTTCCATGCCGTAACCTTTCGCCGTCAGACGTTTAGCATCAATACCGGATTTTACCATATATGCCTTTACAGCATCGGCCCGTTTCTGAGAAAGCTTTTTATTGTAGGCGGCTTTACCTACATTATCCGTATGCCCTTCAATTGTAACATTCAATTCCGGGTACTTTTTCATAACCTCAACAAGTTTATTGATATCCTTATAGGATTCTTTCTTGATATCGGCTTTGCCGGTATCAAATTTTACATCCAGCGTTGTTCTTCCCTTTTCCAATATTTCACGTTCTGCCTGGGCCTGAGGCTTTGCTTCCTCGACACTTGGAGCAGGAGCAGGCTTTTCAACGGGCGGGGGAGGAGGAGCCGGTTTTTCAACTACTTCCGGAGCGGCAGCCTTTTCTGCCGGCTTTTCCTGAACGGTTTCAGTAATCTGGGTCTTCTTTGTTCCACCAAAAGCAAAATTAATTCCGAAGGTATAGAGCAAATCATTATATCTATCGTTCAAAGGAAGCACATGACGAACATCCGCCCTGAGCGCGACCCATTCCGTTAAAAAAAACTTGAGTCCGGCGCCGTAATCAAGGGTAAATTTATTGTAGCTGTCAGTTCCAGCAGGAGGTGAATAATGAGTTCCACCCGCTCCTAAAGCCAGAAAAGGAACCAATTTTTTTTCGGGCATAAAATGATAAAGTGCCTCAGCACCGTAGCCTGATATTTTCATATCATCATCACCAATTACATCCTTGACTTTAGCCGGGATATAATTAAAAAATCCCTCGAAACCCCAATTTTTCGTAAAATTATAACCTGCTCTCAAACCGTAAACTGCAGAGGTGCTGATATTTTCATTGCCTTCAAATGTATAACCGCCAAAAAAAGGTGTTATTGAAAAAGATTTTGGATTAATTTGTGCGTGTCCAACTGTAACTAAAGTTGACAATGCTATTGCTGTAATAAAAACAGTAATTTTTTTCATTATGCCTCCTTTATTTTTTTAGAATTAATATGAAAATTTTTGATTACAATTTTATTTTTACATCTCTTGAATATTTCATGTCAATTAATACTTGCAGCATAAATAATTTGATCATTGTAAAATTTTCTAAAAAATTATGTAAAATATTGTTTTATAAAATTAAACTTTCACATCTAATTTTTGAAACAGTTGCATTTAAAGTATCACGGATCAGGAAGTTGAATGATGTACTATTTTGCTCACAGCTTTGGATCAGCCGGTTGGATGACACGACTAGACTTTAAAAAAACCGGTTTTCAAGTGCGATCAATATGTTTATATCAGCAGAAAAAGATGAATTTGAGCACTTTTATTTCGCCTTCTTTTTATTGATTGAACCAACTGTTTCCAATACATTTTACCCTTTAGTATTGACACCATAGAGCACTTCATGCTAGGTACACTGTGCTTTTGCCGCAATTATTTATTGTTCTTTTTCGATTCGATCAGGCGGCGGCATGAAAAAGTCGGAAAGGCGTCTTAATATTCAAGAAAGCCTATGACTTGAATCAACAAAGTTAACCGAAGTAAATAAAAAAAGATTGTAAATTAGCCGGTTTTCGGCTGCCGGCAAGGAGGGAATCTTGACTTTTCAGGAATTGATCTTCGCCCTGGAACAATACTGGCATTCTCAAGGATGCGTAATTCAACAACCTTATGATATCGAAGTCGGCGCAGGAACATTTCATCCGGCAACTTGCCTGCGTGCTCTTGGACCGGAACCATGGAACGTTGCCTACGTCCAGCCATCCCGGCGCCCGACCGACGGCCGCTATGGCGAAAACCCCAACCGTCTCCAGCATTATTATCAGTACCAGGTGATTATGAAACCATCTCCGGAAAATATTCAGGAACTTTATCTGAACTCGCTAAAAAGCTTCGGTATCGACCCCCTTGATCATGATATCCGGTTTGTCGAAGATGACTGGGAATCTCCTACTCTGGGCGCCTGGGGACTGGGGTGGGAAGTATGGCTCGACGGTATGGAAATCTCGCAATTTACTTATTTCCAGCAGGTCGGCGGTTTTGACCTTCATCCGGTATGCGCTGAACTGACATACGGCACGGAACGTATCGCCATGTACATACAGGGTATTAACAACGTGTATGATTTGCAATGGACGGACAAAGTCAAATATGGCGATGTTCATCATCAGGGTGAAGTCGAATTTTCGACTTACAACTTTGAAATTGCCAATATCGATATGTTAAGAAAGCTTTTCGATATGTATGAGCAGGAAGCCCTAAGTATTGCCGAAAAGAAACTGGTTTTACCGGCCTATGATTATTGCCTGAAATGTTCCCACATTTTTAATCTGCTCAACGCCCGGGGAGCAATCAGCGTTAATGAACGGACAAATTATATCGGCCGCGTCAGGAATCTGGCCCGCATCAGCGCAGAATTATATTTAAAACAGCGCGAAGAAATGGGCTATCCGCTTTTGCCGAAGAGTTAAACAGTCACGGAGAATAAGATGAGCAAAGAACTGCTTTTTGAAATTGGAACAGAAGAAATTCCCGCCGCTTTTTTGACTAAAGCTATTATTGATATTGAAGAAATAGTCAAAAAATCTTTTAGCGAAAAAAGAATTCCGTTTGCCGGCATTAAGGTTTTGGCAACGCCCCGCCGCCTGTGCCTTTGCATTGCCGAACTAGCGGAGAGACAGGAAGATCAGACTATAGAAAAACTGGGCCCGGCAAAGAAAGCTGCTTTCGACGAAAAAGGCAATCCGTCCAAAGCGGCGCTCGGCTTTGCCCGTGGACAAGGGCTGGATATTTCCCAACTGGAAACAGTAACGACCGAAAAAGGGGAATATCTGGCGGCAAGAAAGACTATAGCCGGAGAACCGACCGCGTCCCTTTTGCCGGAAATCCTGACGAAACTTATCACGGCAATTCCCTTTCGCAAATCCATGCGCTGGGCGGATTATGAATTACGTTTTCCGCGTCCTATTCACTGGATACTGGCTCTCTATGGCGGCGAAATTGTGCCGGTCAATCTGGAGATGGCCAAAAGTTCCAATTTATCCTATGGCCATCGTTTTCTGGCCCCGAATCCCTTTGCTGTGAAAAATTTTGCCGACTATCTGGAAAAAACAAAAGAAAATTTTGTCATCGTCGATCCTGTTGAAAGAACGAAGATAATTCTGGATGAAGCCGAAAAAGCTGCGGCGGAAGCCGGCGGAAAGATTTTCTATACCGAGGAACTGCTGGAAACGGTTACCTTCATCGTTGAATATCCTGTTATTGTCCGCGGCGGTTTTGACCGGGAGTTTCTGGAAGTTCCCAAGGAAGTATTGACGACGACAATGATTTCTCATCAGAAGTATTTTCCGGTCATGGACGGCTCAGGCCGCCTGCTGCCATATTTTATCGCCGTCAGTAATACGAAGGCCCGCGACTTGAGCGTGGTAGCCCGTGGTAATGAAAGAGTCATTCGTGCCCGTCTTGCCGATGCACGATTCTTCTTCGAAGAAGATCAAAAAGTGCCTCTGGAAACCCGTCTGGATGCTCTAAAGAAAGTCGTATTCCATAAGCTTTTGGGCACTTCTTACGATAAAGTAATGCGTTTTCGTAAGCTTGCGGCGATAATCGCCGAGAAAGTAAAACCGGAAATAAAAGAAACTGTTGATCGTACGGCCCTTCTGGCCAAAGCCGATCTGGAAACACAAATGGTCGGCGAATTTTCCGAATTGCAGGGCATTATGGGACGGGAGTATGCTCTTCTTGCCCATGAAAATCCCGTAGTTGCCCAGGCCATCTACGAGCATTATCTGCCGATCGCCGCCGGCGGCGACTTGCCGCAGACGGATGAAGGAGCCATAGTCGGTATTGCCGATAAGATTGACTCCATAACCGGCTTCTTTGCCGTGGGGCTGCCGCCCACAGGAACGGCAGATCCATACGCTTTACGCCGGCAGGCATTAGGCATAATTAACATTATTCTGGATCGGCGTTATTTACTTCCACTTGATTTCCTTATCGATGAAAGTTTGAAATTATTAAATAACGTGCTTAAGAAACCGGCAACCGAAATTAAAAAAGAAGTTCAGGACTTCTTTGCCGGCCGATTCCAAAACCAATTAATCGCTCAAGGTTATGCATATGATACCGTGGAAGCAGTGCTCGCGGGAGGTTTAACTGATCTCGTTTCAGCAATGGAAAAAATTAAAGCGCTGCAAGCTTTTCGTGAAAATCCTGAATTTGAACCGATTTCTGTCGCTTTTAAGCGTGTTGACAACATTTTGAAAGATTTTCGTAATGCAAAGGTGGACCAGGCGCTCTTTACTACTGACGTCGAAAGAAATTTATATTCGGCGGCCAATGAAATCAAAAAACAAATAACCAGCTGTATTGAAAAAGATGATTACAATTCTGCTTTAAAAGAAATGGCACGGCTTCGTCCACCGGTTGATGCTTTTTTCGATGGTGTCATGGTCATGGACAAAGATGAAAAAGTGAGATTTAACAGGCTATCTCTGCTTTCCGAAATATCAGCCACATTTCACGAAATCGCCGATTTTTCCAGGATCGTTACTGCAGGTTGAAGTGTACGGAATCTTCGGTATTTCAGTACATTAAGGTAATAATCATTCAAAATTTATTACTCAAGATGTTAAATGCATCAAGTCAAAATGCTTTAAATAAATAGCGAATTAGCGCAATCCGGCAGGTACATTGCGTGTGGTTTTTAAGATATTAGGTTTTTCCTCCAACAATTTCCCATCTGCCTGCCCGGTTCCTACCGGGACCGTTTAGAAGCTCAGGATTATAAGGGAGTATTTTAATTAATGAATGATCAGATCAAAGCATCCCCGCTCAGTATCGATGAAAAGTTACGGCTGAGCAAAGCTCTGCAGGACATAACCAACCGCATTCATGCAGCCCAAAATATCAAGCAAATTCTTGTCGATCTAAAAGACGGAATCCTCAATCTTTTTAATGCTCAATCTATAACTATTTATGTCGTTGATAAACTGCGTCAGGAAATTTATTCCATGTTTCTTGCTGGCGGAATAGAATTAAAAGAAATCAGAGTTCCCATCAGTAATAAAAGCATTGCCGGATATGTTGCGAATACCGGCAAATTTGTCAATATCGGCGATGCCTATAACCAAAGCGAACTTCGAGCAATTGATCCTGAATTATCTTTCGACCTCAGTTGGGATAAGAAATCGGGTTACCGGACAAAACAAATCCTCGCTGCTCCAATTTTTAATAAAAATGAACTCATGGGGGTAATTCAAATCCTCAACCGTAAAATCGGCCAGGACAGGTTTTCCCCGGAGGAAAAAAATCTTTTGCATGAAATAGCCGAAGTTCTCGGCATTGCCTTTTTTAATCAGCAAAGATTTAACCGTCGTAGAAAAACAAAATTTGATTATTTAATCAGCCGGGATCTGCTCAAAGAAGAAGAATTGGATAGCGCCTGGGAAGAGGCCCGTGAGAAAAAAGAAACCATGGAAGGTTTCCTCATGAGTAAATATAAAATATCCAAAGCGGATATCGGACACTCTTATGAGGAATTTTATCATTGCCGCTTTCTTACATATAACGACAAAGCTGTCATACCGGGGGATCTGATTAAAAATTTAAAAAAAGACTATTTACGCCGGGAACTTTGGGTCCCTCTGGAAAAAAAAGATGACTATATCTATGTGATTATTGATGATCCGAATAATATATTAAAAAGAGATACAATTGAGAGCCTTCTGAGAACAAAACAGGTCAAATACGATATCGCTTTCCCTGAAGATATAATCAAGTATATCAATCTTTTCTACCACTCGCCCGAAGATGAACACTCCTTCAGCGAATTATTAGGAAAACTGGACGAGGAAGATGCACCAATAGAAGATGAAGACGGCGGTGATGCCGTTACGGAATCGGACAGCGTAATTATGCAGCTCGTTAATAAAATAATCAACGATGCTTATGCCCGCCGTGCCTCGGATATTCATGTTGAACCCAATGTCGGCAAGAAAAATGTGGAAATCCGCTACCGTGTTGATGGAGATTGCGCCCTTTACCAGACCGTTCCTTTCAGCTACCGGGCTGCGCTTATTTCCCGTATCAAGATAATGTCCAGTCTGGACATTACCATAAAAAGACTGCCTCAGGATGGAAAAATCAAGTTCCGGAGATCAGGTGGTGATGAGATTGAATTACGCGTGGCGACTATTCCTACACAAGGGGGAGTAGAAGACGTGGTCATGCGTATCCTGGCCAAAGGTGAAACCATGCCTCTGGAGGATATGAGCTTATCTGCACGCAATTACAGGGAAATGATCAATGTCATTACCAAGCCTTACGGCATGATCCTGGTTGTCGGCCCGACGGGTTCCGGAAAAACAACTACATTACATGCGGCTTTAGGCCATATCAACAAGCCCGATAGAAAAATCTGGACAGCGGAAGACCCGGTAGAAATCACTCAATACGGCTTGCGGCAGGTACAGGTTCAGCCGAAGATCGGCTTTGACTTTGCCGCGGCAATGCGGGCATTTTTACGCGCCGACCCTGACGTCATCATGGTCGGCGAAATGCGTGACTTCGAAACCTCTAAAACAGGCGTTGAAGCTTCACTTACCGGCCATTTGGTTTTCAGCACATTGCATACGAACAGCGCACCGGAGACAATCGTACGTTTGCTGGACATGGGCATAGATCCTCTTAATTTCGCCGATGCTTTGTTGGGAATTCTCGCCCAGCGCCTTGTCCGCACGCTTTGCAAAAATTGTAAAGAAAAATATCATCCAACTAAAGAAGAGTACGAAGAAATCGCGGAAACCTACGGAAGAGAAGATTTTGCCAAGTTAAATATACCTTATGATGATAATTTCATGCTTCATCGTCCCAAAGGTTGTGATGCCTGTGATAGAACCGGATATAAAGGCCGGATGGGCATTCACGAACTTTTGGTGGGCACTGATGAAATTAAAAGATTGATCCAGAAACATTCACCAGTGGAAATTATGCGGGATCAGGCCATGAAGGAAGGTATGACCACACTCCTGCAGGACGGCATTGAGAAGTCTCTTAAAGGATTTACCGATTTTAAGCAGGTACGGCGCGTTTGTATTAAGTAGTTTCCGTCCGGAAAGGGCTCTTTTCCGATTCGGAAACGAAAGTTTATTATCCGTAAGTTTCCGAATTCTCAAAGTGGGACTTATGATTGCAATTAAATAACGTGGATAAAGGTGCTATGCAGGAAATTGACATTCTGATTTTGGGTGGGAAAATACTTCTTCTTGATTCCAATAATACCGAGCTCGATCAGTCGGCTGTTGCCATCAATGACAGCAACATAATTGCCATAGGACGGACTGAGGAATTAGTCCAAAAATATAAAGCAAAAAAAACGATCAAAGCCGAAGATTCCCTGGTTATGCCGGGTTTTGTCAACTGCCATACTCATGCCGCCATGACCTGTTTCCGTGGTATAGCGGACGACCTTGAACTCATGGATTGGCTCAATAATTACATATTCCCGGCGGAAGCCAAAAATGTCAATAAAGAGCTTGCTTACTGGGGATCTCTCCTTGCCTGCGCCGAAATGATTAAATCGGGCACCACCGCTTTCTGCGACATGTACATCTTTGAAGATGAAACGGCACGTGCCGCCAAACAGGCAGGTATGCGGTGCCTTCTGGGTGAAGTTCTTTTTGATTTTCCTTCACCTAATTTCAAATCTCCGGAGGAAGGGCTTGATTACACCCGGATGCTTATTGAAAAATGGCAAAACGATCCTTTGGTAAACATAATTGTAGAACCTCATGCTTTATACACGTGTTCACCTGACTTGCTTATTAAAGCCAAAAAACTGGCTGATGAATTTCAAGTCCCGTTGGGGATTCACTTGTTGGAAAACAATTATGAAAAAGAACAGCTTCAGGAGAAATTCGGCAAAGGTGCTGTTCCCTTCTTAAAAGAGATAAACATTCTTGATGAAAGGTTGATTGCTTTTCACTGTGTCTGTTTTTCCGAAGAAGATATGCAACTATTTGCCGATAATGGCTGCAAGGTTTCACATAATCCTGCCAGTAATATGAAACTGACCAGTGGAATAGCGCCGATCCCGGATATGCTCAAAGCCGGAGTAACCGTCGGTTTAGGCACTGATGGATGCGCCAGCAATAATACTCTTGATATCATTAAAGAAATGTCCACTGCTGCTAAATTGCATAAAGTAGCCAGACTCGACCCGACAGTAATGGACGCTAAAACCGTTGTCCGTATGGCGACAATTGAAGGCGCTAAAGCTCTCGGCATGGGAAAAATTACCGGCTCGCTGGAAGTGGGTAAAAAGGCCGATATCATAATTATTGGTTTGAACAAACCCCATCTAACTCCTCTTTATAACGAATATTCGCACCTTGTCTATGCCGCAGGCGGCGCCGACGTTGATACGGTAATCATCAATGGTAAAATCGTTATGGAAGAACGCCGGCTTCTAACTCTGGATGAAGCCGGGATTATGCGGAAAGTCAGTGAAATTGCCGTTAATATTAAAAAAAGCTTACAAGCCTGAAGGAGATTAGATTAATGCATATCAGAATAATTTCTTTTTCATTGCTGGTATTTTTATTTTCTATTCTATCATTTACGTATACCGGCCATACTGCCGTCAAAGAGGTTACTTTTTTTCCCAACGCCGCCAAGGTAACGGAAACGACAAAGGTTCATCTGCAATGCGGTAATAATGAAAAATGCCGGGCTATTTTGACTTTGCCATCCCAGACAGACCCGGAATCACTAATTGTTTCTCTACCCGGAGCAAGCCGGACGAAAATCGATGACATTCAGATAAAAGCGGTTACCCGTCAGGATGAAGCAAAAATTTCCGAACTGCGCAAACAAATCATCAAAGTTAAAAATAATCGTAATGATCTCCAGGCGAAATTGCAGGCGCTCAATGTGCAACTGCAATTCTGGCAACTGCAAACGAAAGCTAAGACAAAAACCGTTGCTGATGCCGATAATTTATCCGCAGCCATCGGCAGAAATGTTAAGAGAGCCAATCAGGAAAAATTTGTAATCGAAAACGGAATTGAAAAACTTGATAAACAACTTAAAGAACTTCAGGACAATCTCAACCAGATGGCAGGCGGCAAGGAAACGGCATGGGAAGCGACCGTTACCTTCTCCGGCTACAGATCAAATGAAATAACTCTATCTTATAATTATAATCTTGGCGGCTGCGGCTGGCTGCCGCTTTACCGTATTGAAGCGCTCTCCGCTGACAAGCAAGTTTCCTTTTCCTGGGAAGCACAACTGTGGCAATCTTCCGGAATAGACTGGAAGCAGGCGCAAATAAATCTGGCCACCCTGCAACCGGCCATAACTGTTGTACCTCCCGATTTACCCGACTGGATAATTAAAAAGCGTTCCCGGCGGATTTATGATTCCCTGCGTATGGAAAAAAGCATGGCGGGTGCTGCCGCGCCAATGGAAAGAAAATCAATGGCCGATGAGAATCAAAATATTGTTGAGGAAACTGTTAAAACTACATACTCGGTGTGGTCCATCGGCAAGAAAGATATTCCGGCAGGTGGAAAGCAACGGTTGAAAATCAAGGAAGAAAACTGGCCCGCTGATTTTCTCTTTCTTGCCCGGCCCAGTCTGGGGCAGCAGGTTTTCGTACGCGCTCAGGTCAAATTGGCCGGTTCCGTGGAAATACCTTCCGGTGAAGCGTTATTTTTGATTGATGGAGCGGTTTTAGGCAAGCGCAATTTCTCCTTTGCCGGAAATGAGGGAATTCTCTATTTCGGCACAAGTCCGTTAATTTCCGTAACAAGTTCTACTTTAGCGAACAAAGCAGGTGAAAGGACTGTATTTCAGGATAAACAAACTCAACTCTGGCAATGGCTGATCGAAGCAAAGAATGCCGGCAACAGCAATATTAAATTGCGGATTGAAGAACCCGTACCGCAGGCTCGTGATAAAAGGATTCATCTGACTTTCCAACAAAACCCCGAACCAGTGGAAAAAGATCATACAAAATTTATCTGGATCGTCGATGTGCCTGCCAGGCAGAAGATAACAATTCAAAATACGGTGGAACTGGAAGCACCGAAAGATTTGGATTTAGATTTAGGATGGCGCCGCTGATTATCTGCCCGGCATTTGCTGAGCCTGTTTTCCGCTATGGCGGAAATTACAAAGCGACTTCTTATTCCATAACGGAATCGCTGTAGTTGATATGCCCACAGCATCTTCCGTGCATGGCTGGGTTGCTTCTTACGAGATCCTCAACATTTGAGTTACCATATACTTGGTTCGCTCAATTATTTTTTCATAATACTTATTATTTCTTTGGATATAGTACTGCACTTCCAGATTAGGGGAATTTTTAAATATATTTGCTAAAAAAACCTTCATTTTTTCAGCCGAGGCAAATCTGCGCACAAAAAGTTCTTCCCAGTTATTTTTATATATCACGCAAAAATCATGAATATCCATACTCAGCCTTTGCTCTTCAAAGCTTACAACCAATAACATTTTAGAAATGCTCTCTTTTTGCAGGAAATTAGCAAAGTGCACATTGGTTATATCGAAACATCCGAAATAATCCCGGATCATTTTTCCCAAATTAATAATTTCCTGTATTGTAACGGCTGTCTGATTGGGCAACATTCTGGTCTGTGCCGGCTCATAAAGACCATTCCAGACTATATATGCTATACAAAAAATTATGTTTTCATTGGAAATTACCGGAAATGACCGTTCCTCGGAAGAAGTAACATGCCATAATTTTCCTGTCGTAGAAAAAGAAAGCACCGGCAATTTATAATTTTCCGAAGGTATATGCAAAACGGAGACCTTGTTCTCTTTCTGCGCCAGAGATGAGGATAATTTACGCCCGATTATTGTTAAATCCTGCGGGTCAATTTCTCCGCTTTTGCCTTTTTGTACACGAACGATGTCTTTATAGATATCTATAAGAAACTCAAACATGAGTTCCCCGAAATTGATTTTTTCACGTAATTCCCATGATTCGAATTCATTAAGACGATAAATCTCCTTACGGTCTATTTTGTATTTTTTAAAGATTTCGCCGGCCATTTCTTCTTTTAACGTGTGTGATTTGGACAGCAATTTCAGATCAAACCGCAGGTAAAAACATTTCTTTATAAATTCAAAATATTCTGCTTTCTCATGTTGAGAATAATAATCCAGTATTGCATTCATAGTAAAAATACTGGGATCGGGAAAAGAGATTTTATTTTTCCCTTCCAAAACAGCCTGCCGGAACTTGTGACACAAGAGCTCTTCTTCGGGTGTTTCCAGGAACATTTTTAATTGAAGCATTTTAATAATGGATTTTAAGGGGTGAGTGAGAGATTTATTGAATTGCCAAAGGGAAGCGCCAAAGTATTCATTTTGATTAACTTCTTTCAGATTACCCATATCAACGAAATAATTCCGTTCGCCAATACTGTTGCCGCCGCTTTTTGCATAAGCATCATCGTAATCAATCAACTCATTGTTCTCAAAACAGACCCACCAGAAAGGAATTTTACCTTCAATTAGAATTGTTGTGCGATAAAATTCTTCTTTTAAAATATTTTTTTGCGCAGATCCCGAACTCTCAAAATCCAGACTGCCAAAGTTACATTGCCTTATGTCTTCAATATCACTTAAAAAAAAGTAAACAGGCAATTTTGATCTAATGTCCAGCCAATCTTTGATTAAATTTACTTTTTCATTCAAATGCTGAAGAGCTTTTTGTGTAAAATCGGCTTTATTAATGCAAATCCAGACATCGCAATCGGAATGGGATGTTTGACTGATTGTCCCGGCAGAGCCGATAGTATAGATTCCCTGAATTTGAGGGGCTTGAAAAGCATAGTGAAGAATTAAGGATTTTTCTTCTTTTATATTAAAAATCCTTTTAAAAGAATTTTCGTGCCTGATAATTTCTTTGTTATTTTCGATATTGAATACATGAAAAGGTTCTTTTAATTCTTTTACATAACCGGGAATTGATGGCCTGTTTACGCTTAGCAACCAGGGCAGCATGTAAAGAATTACCGGGCCGTCTTTTGGTGAATTGGCTAAAAGAATTTTTTGGCGAAAATGATTATAATCCAAAAACCGTTTTTTATTATTTTGGATGGTACTGAAAAGCAAAA
>CAZWCA010000066.1:0-5152 GCA_964632255.1 uncultured Smithella sp.
GCAGCAGGGTGCTGCCTTCCTCCGGATTCACCTGCTGGTTTCAGCGGAATCTACAGAACAGTAAGATTAAGGATTCTTTTTGATGACACATAAATACTTTTCGTAAAGGTCTTTATTCATGAAGCCCCAAACAAAAAAGACCCGAAGTAAAAACTCCGGGCCTTTCAAAAGATTTAATGTAAATGTTTTTAGGAAATTACAGTTTTATTTCTTTTCTTCACCATAAACAATTAGTGTTCCCTCATGTTCCATTTCTTTGACCCATTTGGGATGCAGCATCTTTAATATGGGTTTTTCCATCCAGCCGGTGATCATGGCCTGAACACTTCCGGGATTACCGATGGTGCCCAGATACAGGTGAATGAAGAAGAAAGCGAAGATGATCACGAAGCCGAGTACGTGCAATGGATACAACCAGTCAAGAAGATAGTCTCCCAGGAAGAAATAATTCGGGAATAACATGAAGAATCCTGTGCCGATCATCACCATGCCGAAAATGGCCACGACAAGAAAAAATGCTTTCTGGCCGGGATTGTATTTACCTGTTTCGGGAACCTTGTCGACATGCCACAAGTAGCCGCCCGCCGCCATGATCCAGTCCCAATCCTCGGGAAAAACGAAGATGCCTGCTTCTCTCCACCACATCTGGATAGCGAGCACCAGAGATATGCCGAAAACTATGGCCGTGTAATTATGAACAACCTTCATACCTTTCAAGCCGCCCATAAAGAAGCCCAGGAAATTAAGTTCATTGAACATCATCCCCAATCCTGTATAACACAGGAGAAGGCAGGAAATGGCCAGTATCCAGTGAACATATCGTTCATATCTTGTAGTAACTAAAACCATACCTCTTTTCATACTGCACCTCCCTGTTTCTTTTCATCCTGTTCCGCATCTTCGGGTTTCGGTCTCTTGGGTCCGTGTAGTACATAATGGAGTAAGGAACCACCAATAATACCTCCCGCGGCCAGCAGACTGAGCGGCTTTAACAGGCTCTTCCAGACTGTAATCGAGAGCGGAACTTTCGGATCTTTCTTCAGGCCTTCGTAAACTGCCGGATCCTCTTTTAGGACATACATGAAATGTGTCCCGCCGACAAACTTGTCACCATAAATGGAGGCGCCTTCACCCAGATATTTTTTACGCCCTTCAGCAATTGCCATCATTTTATCTTTGTCCCCGAATTTAAGGGCTCCGGTAGGACAAGCCTTCACGCAGGCCGGATCCAAGCCATTGGAAATGCGGCTTTCACACATATCGCATTTGGAAACCTTATCCGTTTTTGAATCATAGCGGGGAATCTCAAATGGACAGGCCGCGGTACATTCCTGGCAACCAATGCATTTTTCTTTGTCCATGCCTACAGTCTTAAACTCTTTATTGTAGTAAAGAGCGCCGCTGGGGCAAACCGTCACACAAGCCGCGTTGGTACAATGCATGCACGCTTCTTTACGGAAAAGCCATTTTATATTACCATGGGGATCAACATAGTCCTGAAAGTGAATAAGCATGAAGGTATTTGCCCCCAAAGTCGGCGGATTCTGATAAGTTCCCTTATGTACCGTTTGATGGGCTTTTAATCCGTTCCACTGTTTGCAGGCCAGTTGACAGCCGCGGCATGCTGTACATTTCGAAGCATCATATAATTTAATTTTCTCGGTCATATCTTACACCCCCTTCTTCACAACATTAACCATGAAGGCTTTGCTCTCCGGTATCATCGTGTTTGCATCGCCAATGGTTGACGTCAGAAGATTTGCAGCATCGCCGTGGGTGTACACTTCCGGAACTTTATCGCCCCGTTTGTACAGCCGGTGTTTACTCGTAATCCATCCAAAATGCCAGGGAATACCGACTTCGTGAATGGTATTTCCATCGATATTGAACGGCTTGAAACGAGGTGTAACTATGGCTGTGCACTCAACCTCACCACGTGCTGATTTAACAACGCATTTATCTCCGCTTGAAATACCCTTTTCTTTCGCCAGTTCTACGCTCATTTCCACGAACATGCCGGGCTGCATTTCCGCCAGCCATGGGCACCAGCGGGTTAAAACGCCGGTCTGCCAGTGTTCACTGACGCGGTAAGTTGCGCAAATGAACGGGAACCGCGGGTCGCAGCTGGCAACTCCGGAATAAACATCCATATCGGAACCGACTCCGGACTTGTCGAAACGCTTGATCGCCGGGTTATTCTTTTGCGGAGACATCAGGTTCTTCTCTACCGGGCATTCCAATGGTTCGTAATGCTCGGGGAAAGGACCATCAGCCAGGCCCGGACCATAGAGACTGGCCACGCCATCCGGTTTCATGATGAACGGCGGACGGCCCTTGCCGGGATCACCGACTCCATCCGGAACATCACCTTTCCATTTTTTCTCAGCCTCGTCCCATTTAATAACGGCACGGGATGAATCCCAGGGTTTGCCGTTTGTGTCAACAGAAGCACCGTTGTAAATAATGCGGCGGTTGACCGGCCATGACCAAGCCCATTCCGGGGTAAGCCCTAGACCTGTCGGATCATCAGTTTTGCGACGCATGGCCAGATTGGCCCTGTCGTTAACAGAACCGCAATAAACCCAGCAGCCCGATGAAGTAGAGCCATCATCCTGCAACCAGGCAAAAGTCGGTACCTGATCACCTTTCTTGAATTCCTTGAATTCGCCCTTCTTGGTTGGGTTTTCCAGTTTCTTGTCTTCCAGGAAAAACCCATTGATTTCTTTAGCTACCGTACGAGGTTCATAATGAAATTGAGAGCCGATTTTCTTGCCGTATGGCCAAGTCAGCTTCGTGATGGCTTCCTTGTTGGGTCCGCCGTGTTTCTCGTAAATTTCTTTTACTTTGAAGAAAATCTCACTCATGATATCGCCGTCGGGTAGTGCGTCTCCCGGAGCATCGACTGCTTTATAACGCCACTGCATTAAACGGCTGCTGTTGGCAATGCTTCCCTCTTTTTCGATGGAGGCAGCGCAGGGCAGCATGAATACTTCAGTTTTGATTTTCTTGGGATCCATGCCGGGGCCACACCAGAAAGAGCCTGTTTCATTATCAAATAAATTGACGTTGACCACCCAGTCTACTTTGGTCATGGCTTTGCGTACTTTGTTCGAGTGCGCACCACTGCAAGCGGGATTCATGCCCCAGGCAAAGAAGCCGGTGAATTTGCCTTTGTACATCTGGTCAAAGATTGTCAGCCAGGAATAGTTAGCCCCGTCATCAACCTTCGGCAAAAGATTGTAAGCTTCATCAAGAGGCACACTTTCACCATACATAGAGCGAAGGAAACTGGCCACATACTTCGGTTTATTCTTCCACCAGTTGAGACTTTCCTTTTCCATGGTTTTGGGAGTATTTTTTTCATTGTAGATAGCAAGTGACGACATTGATCCTGATGGCGTGCTGAGGTAACCCGGCCATATGTGGAATAGCAAGCCGTGATCCGTAGACCCCTGGACGTTGCTCTCACCTCTCATTGCTGCAATGCCGCCGCCGGCAATGCCCATATTACCCAGAAGAAGCTGAATAATGCACATTGTGCGGATATTCTGAACACCAACCGTATGCTGCGTCCAACCCATGGCGTACAATTCAACACCGGCTTTGTCCGGCTTTCCCGTTGAGCCATAAAGTTTGTAAACTTCCAGAAGTTTGTCTTTGGGTGTTCCCGTAATCCTCGTAACAAGTTCCGGAGTATAACGGGAATAGTGTTTTTTCATGAGCTGGAAAACACAGTTGGGATTCTGTAAAGTCCGGTCTTTCTTGATGACGCCGGAAGCATCCGTTTGATAAGACCAGGTATCTTTCACGTACTTGCCGTCCGCAAAACCGGAAAACACACCATTGTTGTCTCCGGGCAGTTTGAAATCGGGATTTACAAGGAATGCGGCATTGGTATAATTGAGTACATAGTCATGATGGAAAAGATTCTTCTCCAAAATATATTTGACCATGCCGCCCAGAAAAGCGATATCGGTGCCTGAACGCAAAGGAGCGTAAAGGTGTGATTTAGATGCCGATTGCGTGTATCGCGGATCAACACAGATGATCTTTGCACCGCGCTTATCTACAGCTTCCTGAATCCACTTAAAGGAAATTGGATGATTGGAAGCGGGATTGCTTCCCATTATCAATAAAACATCACTGTTTTTTAAATCGACCCAGTGATTGGTCATTGCGCCGCGTCCGAACGACTCTGCCAGAGCCGGTACAGTCGGGCTGTGTCAGATACGGGCCTGATGTTCAATATAAACAAGGCCCAACCCCCTTAAGAATTTTTGGTACGTAAAGCATTCTTCCAGATCCATCGCCGCGGAGCCAACGGATGCAATACCTTCGGTACGGTTAACCAGTTCACCTTTGGCATTTGTTTTCTTGAAGCTTGCATCCCTGCTTTTCTTAACATTTTCAGCAATTTTATCCAGCGCCCAATCCCACTCTACTTCTTTCCATTCGGAGCTGAATGGCGCCCGGTAAAGCGGTTTGCTCAGCCGGTTTTCATTGACGGCCATTTGATAAATCGAACCGCCCTTGCTGCATAAAGCACCTCTGTTGATTGGACTGTCAGGATCTCCCTCTGTATTGATTACCTTACCTTCCCGCGTCGATACAATAATGCTGCATCCCACGGAACAGTATGGGCAAACGGTAGTGGTTTCCCTGGCATACTTGATTTTCAGCGGCTTTGCATGCGCAGCAATCGGTTTAAGGCTGATGCCCAAACCGCTCGCCGCCACCACAGCACCGGAAATCTTTAAGAAACCCCTTCTGGTGACGTTCATATTCCTTCTCCTTTCCCCGGAATTAATATTTATTACATGATCTTTAATCTTCGAGAAAAACCGCTTACCTGAGGCAATCTTTTTTGAAAAAAAGTACCAATTTGGGAACAAAACCCAAGGTTAAAGAGCACGATAGATTCTAAAATAAACTTATTATTATGTAATGAGCGTATATATTTAATGGAGGCGGTTGTCAATAAATAATATTAGTAATATCAGATACTTATGCCATATATGACATATGTCAAAAATGGCATTGAAGTCATGTCTACATAAAAAACCGGAGATTGTCTGACTGGCTGAGGAAATATTTGATTAAAAATAAAAAATATAAAGTCGCCTCACTAATGTCCATCCGGAAATTACAGATG
>CAZWCA010000066.1:5252-10364 GCA_964632255.1 uncultured Smithella sp.
ATAGAAGATATTGCATTGTAAATACCGAACGCCTTCTTATAGTAACAATGAAGGCGTGAATCCAGTATTAACGACGTTCCCTGATTTCGCGAGGAAGAGCAGGGATTCGTAGTCATGCATGAATGACAAAAAATAATAAATACCTGAAAAAAGGAGATTTTTTTTGGAAGATATCGTTTATGAAGAACTTGAAGTTCGTGAAATAACGAGAAATAAAAACGGCTGTCGCCTGTCTGATATTAACAAAAAAGTAATTGCCGAAATATCGCTGAAAATAGTTGTCAACGGAATGGAACTTGTTTCCATCTTGTGCATGAATCACGAACAGGAAGAGCTGGCACTCGGATTTCTTTATAATGAAGGGGTAATCAATTCGCTCGCGGATGTGGAAGGTATTTATTTTAATGATAAAATGCTGGCGGTAATCATTAAACTGAAAGAAGGCGTGATCATTGACCGGCAGGAAAGTTTAAGAAGCATTACATCCGGTTGCGGGAAATGCTACACCTACATCAATCCGCTTAAAAAAAGCCAGTACAAAGAGGTACAATCGGATTCAGTCTTTTCAATCAATAATATCCTGGATTTGATGACAACCTTTGTTACCAAATCGGAAATATTTGCAACCATCGGCGGAGTGCACAGCGTCCTTTTTTACACTCCCGGTTTTGAACTTCTGACGGAAGACATCGGCCGGCATAACTGCTTTGATAAAATGACCGGAAATTTACTTAAGCTCGATAAAATGGACTTGTTCAGCCGTGGAATTGTTTTTGTTTCCGGAAGAATTTCTTCGGAAATCATGGCGAAGATTATCCGGATCGGCGTGCCGGTTCTGGTATCCAAATCGACACCCACTTCCGCCGCCGTCAAGCTTGCCCAGCAGCACAACGTGACCATCCTGGGTTATGTCCGCGAAACCGGCGGATTCATTTACAGTTGCCCGGAAAGACTGGTTGTTGAGTGATTTCTAATAGGGTTAGCATTCCTGCATAAAAAACTTATCATCCCGCTTCTTTGACTAACTTTGTCAGCTCTACACCGGAATCAGAACATGCTGCTGTCATTTTTCAGGTTCATCAGGCAATTGAGCACCATGCCATACGGCCACGATCCATACGGTGTCATCCTTAACTTTATAAAAAAAGCGATAGGGACTTATGATAACTTCACGGAAAGTAAGCTCAGGAAATTCCGGTATCCGTCTCCCCGAATCGGGAAACATTTTGAGTCGAGAAAGTAATTCTTCCGATTTCTGACGGAACTTTAATGCCGCAGAAGGTTTGTCACGGTAAATATGGGCAACAGCCTCAAGGAACTGGCGGCGGCCTGTCGATGTAAATAAGATTTTCAAGCTTTTGCCGCCTCAAGATAAAGGTCAGCTTCCTTTAGTACGTCTTCAAGTTCATATCCTGTACCTGCAGCAATTTCTTTTTCGCCTCTGGCCAGAAGATGTAAAATATCCAGCGCGCGCTGATTTTTTTCATAGACTTCCATACTAATCATGACGGCAGCTGCTCTACCGCGTTGAGTTATGAAAACAGGTTCTCCGGAAGATTGAACATTTTTTACTACATCACTGGCATTCTGCCTAAGATCAGAAATGGGAATAATTTTGGGTGTACTTGGCATTGATTGTACCTCCTATTGTATTGTTAATTGTAGCACTAACGAGTTATCTAATCAAAGGATATTTGTGTCAACCAATGTATATAACAAAAAGCCGGAACGACTCAGGAAGCTGCAATCGGCTTTAAAAGATAAATTATTAAATTAATTTTTTAACGCTTCTATCCGGAACAAAGCACGAATTTCAACCAGCTCAGGAAGAACTAATAATATTTTTTTAAAGATACTTTTCATGCTTCTCGCCCGGAAATATCTCATGTCAGATGAAGCAGGGTGACTTCCGGCGGGGCATTCAATCTTATTGGCGTAAAGGTCGTACCAATACCGCGACTTACGTAAAGATGAGAAGAATTAATCCGGTAAAGGCCCTCCGGATAAGGGGTTCGAAGATTGGCCAAACTAAAAGCCAACCCCGGCAGCTTCAGTTTGATTTGACCGCCATGATAGTGACCTGCTAACGTCAATGGAATTCCATGGTCAGCCGCCTGAGGGAAAATCTCCGGATGGTGAGAAAGGAGCAGTGTGGGAGCAGCAGGATCAAGTCCATGTAAAGCCGCCTGCAGATTGGGATAACCTGCCTCAAGATCATCTATGCCGGCAACTGCAAAAGTACCCGTTTCCGTCCTAATCAATCGGTGTTCGTTTTGCAGGAGTTCAATCTTGTATTGTTTGAAGATCGTTTGGTATTCCTTCAGTTTGCCTGCCCAGTGTTCATGATTGCCCAACGTAGCAAATGTACCATACCTCGCCCGCACCCGGGCTAACTCTTTCAGACAGTCCGGAAGAAATGATATCGAGTTTGTAACGAAGTCCCCTGTAATGACAAATATATCAGGTTGAAGTTTGATAACTTGCTCAACATAGCGACGTATCGCTTTGGGAGTCATGTAAATACCTGCATGGATATCGGAAAGCTGAACAACCCTCAGGGGGTGTCCGAAAGGCAAGGTAAGCTCCTCGATTTTATAAGCATTACTGGCATAAGCCACACCGTATCCGGAAAATATAAAGGGCGCCATGGTTATTCCGCCGATTGCGGCCTGGATAAAGTAGCGGCGACTCTGATTAAAAGGCATTAACTCTGTTGGTGTGCTGAGTTGATCATCACGATATAATCGTCTGAGTACTCTTCTGAATTTTCTGCATAATTGTAGAAGAATCAGGAACAGTGCAGAAAAAATAGACCCGAAAATCCATATCGCCGGCAAATCGAAAAAAAGTATCTTTGCGGCTAACGGCGGATCTGTCCAATGGACCGGTTTAGTTATCATATATCCATTCAAAATGGTCAATAAGCCGATAATTGTTCCAACCAGAAAGATTGCTCCGGACCTGAAGCGGTTTGATCCTCTCAATGATCTGATAGCCTGGCGAATGTGAGAAAAAAGATATATCTGAGCAAGAGCCACCAGAGCAAGAACCAGCGATTTAAAAATAATATTCTGTATTTGATGTAACATTGAACTCCATTATGTTTTTCATTTATTAAAAGCTAAAAAATTTGTATGCCTGACACTCGCCGGAACGATAGTTAAGCTTTCAAAAATTGTCAAATTCAGTTTGCTGATTTTGACTGGTTTAGCAAACCTTCATGATTACTTGATGATGAAATCCTGCATTGAACAGCAATATTATGATAATTAAAGAAGTTAGAGGCTCATGACCGTGGCCATGAGCCTCTTTTTTCTTACTCTTCGCAAAGATCTTCGCGCATCATGGCAAAGATGCTGCTGCGCCAGTGCTTCATGCTGGCTGTTCCGGAAAAGCTGCCGAAATGGCCGACCTTCGGTATTTCGTAATACCGGACACGGTTGCTGCCGACGTATTTTCCGAGAGCGTTTGCCTGCTCCCGCCCAGTTATGTCATCCTTCCCGCCGGTCACGACTATGACGGGGCATGTTATGTTGGACAGGTCGATGTTCCGGTCGCCTATCTTCATCCGGCCCTTGATCAGTTTGTTCTGCTGAAACATTTTGATCACCTCCAGATAGTACGCGCCGGGAAGCCTCTGCACTGCATTTTCGTACCACGATATGAAATTGAGCTGCTTAACAATATCACCCTCCTGGCCACGATACATTTTCCAAAAGAGGTCCATTGGGTCACCCACGAATCGGGCAGTTGCATGCATCATCCTGTACCCCATCAGCGCGTATTGCCCATCCATGACTCCTCCTCCCATTTTGACCAATCCTGCGTAAAACGAATAAGGAAGATTCTTATAGTAGACATTCAACCCGCCTGGCGCCGCGAAGTCTATGGGCGCGGCAACCGTTACCAGCAACTTGACCTTTTCCGGGTGCAACGAGGCGTACATGGCGCTTTGCCAGCCGCCCTGGCACACGCCGACCAGCGCCACCGGTTCACCGATCTTTTCTATGTCCCGGTCCATCCTCTCAACGTATGCCGATATTCCGTCATTCCGGCGTTCATGATCTGCGGATGACCAGTCCCATGAGTAAACCCTATCAAACTCCTCGCACATTTCCCCTACAAGCGACCTTCCTCTCGCCAGATCCACGCCAGTTGACCTGTGCCCGGCATACGGCGGCGAAACTAACATGGGGGTGCCTTCCTGTCCCTCTTTGAAGCAGAGGAACCTTCCCTCCGGGCCGACACTATCGACCCTGTACAGCTGGCTCCAGTCGTGCCCCGGTATTTTGGTCACGGTGTTCCTGTATCTCTCTGAAGCCCTTATGAAATTTAACATGTTACAATACTCCTCCTGTTTGTATTTCTTGAAGAGACAATAACAATTGCCTCTTGTTTCAATGTCCTGCGGATGAAGGTCTTCTTTCAGGAGCTCTCGACCGCCTCCTTGTAACCTTCTTGCCGCCTGTCTTTCCAAGATTCATCGTCGCCACCCCACTTCCGTTGTGGCGAAATTAAGCCGACTATGGCCGTTAAAAAAAAGATTATGAATATGAAGGACATCTGTAGATGCAGTGGTGGTTTTATTGCTCAGACAAAAGAGATCGAAGTAAATGTGACAGATTTTATTGCAGGAAAAAAAGAAATATCAAAGGTAAAGAAAGTTAAGAATTATTGAATATTATGAAATCGACCAAAATGCTTGTTTGCCGGGATACTATGGAGATCGTCAAAACTGTCCTGATGTTTTAACAAATCGCCGAAACTCAATTCCATTTTCGGGGCATGACGCGAAAAATCCTTTATAGCTGTATAATTAAAAAATCGGAATAACCGTTATAGCTTATCTTCCTCCTTATTAAACACTTTCATAACCAACTCCGGTTACGCCTAAAGCTTAGCCTGTATATGACCGACGGCGCACTGTCGCCTACCATATAAATAATTTCAGAGCAAGCATTAAGCTGATAAAATATTTAATCACATGTAAAATTATTTTCTAACAATTTGATGCTGCGCGGTAATTGCGGATTTTACAATTTAAGAAAATGTCAGATGATGGAAGAATCAGGTTATAGCCGGCGGAGTATAAAATGGCGGCCGCCGTACTCG
>CAZWCA010000066.1:10464-14631 GCA_964632255.1 uncultured Smithella sp.
AGTTTACACTGATAAGCGCCAACACTTTTCTATGTTATTCCCATCACCAACTCCCCGCTCATGGACGGATCATATCCGCCTGCGGCCGCAACCCTTTCACGAAATCTCGGAGAGCGGATTGTATCGAGCAGGGCCTGAATATTCGGATTTTCAAGAAAATCGGTAGGAATAATAAGATCGTATTGTTCCCGGTCCATGGGAATAAAGTCCAGATCAAGCGCTTTGGCGGCAGCATAGATGGCCATGCCGCAATCAGCAGCGCCGCTCAACACATCAATAGCTACGGACATATGCGTAAATTCTTCATGATTATATCCTCGTACGGATTCAGCTTTAATGCCTGCGTGGGCCAGATTGTAATCGAACAATATGCGGGTGCCTGAACCAGCCTGTCTGTTCACAAAAGAAATGTCATCGCGGGTGAGATCCATAATTCCTTTTATACCCTTGGGATTGTTCCTGGAAATAACCAAGCCCTGATCCCGCAGGACAAGATGGAAAAGGCTAACGGGAACGCCTTTCAGATATCTCTTGATATATGAAACATTGTATTCGCCGGTTGCGGTATCCAGAAGATGCGCACCGGCAATATGGCAGATGCCTTTTCTGATTGCGATAAGGCCGCCCATGCTTCCCACGTTTCCCGATGAAATCCTGATGTTCCTTCCCGAGGTGTGCCTGATTTCATCGGCAAGGATATCCAGCGAATTGTCATGACTGCCGATTATGACTATCGTATTTGCCAGCTCTTCCTCATCCACAAGAAGTTCAGCCCTTACCTCCTCATTCTGGCTTATACCTTCGGAAAGAGGTGGAATGCGGATAATTCCTTCGGCCCGGGTTAGGGTGGTGACGGAACCTGCCGATCTGGGAAGCGGCGTGGCTATAAAATGATCCCCGACCTTGCCAATGTTTACGCGGAGAAATTCTTCCGTTCCCAGTTTTGAAGGGATGTCCCGTGACGGCTGGACGGTGATGGCTGGTCTCTCCGGCAGAGACAAACCCTGGAGATGCAAAAGGAGGGGCCGGGCAAACTGTTCAAAGGAAAGAATCGCCGAAACCGGATATCCCGGAATTCCGATGACCGGTTTCCCACTGACAGTGCCGAGAATGGTTGGTTTTCCGGGCATCATGGCCACACCGTGAACCAGCACTTCTCCTATCTGAGCCAGAACGCCGGCTGTATAATCCTTGGAACCTGCCGATGATCCGGCATTAATCAGAATCAGGTCGGCATCGGTATTCGCTGCTTTCAAAAGGACATTGCGGATTTCTTCTTCCGTATCGGAAGTTATATCAAAAACCTGTGCTTCCGCATGCGCTTCATGGACAAGCCCGGAGAGAGTTACGGAATTTGAATCAATAATCCTATCGCTTCCCAGCCGGCTAAAATCCGTTACATCTTTATAGCTGATAATCTCCGTTCCGGTGGGAATGATAATTACTTTTGGTTTTTTCCTAACCTTTAACTTAAATACACCTGCCGAAATCAGTGCACCCAGATCATAGGAGCGAATCCGGTAATTTTGCGGAAACAAAAGCTGCGTGGCGATAATATCCTCTCCAACCTTCCTTATGTTCTGCCAGGGATAGGCGGGCGCCATGATCTCAATATGATCATCGTCCAGTTCCTGAATTTTTTCCACCATGATTACGGAATCATAGCCTTCGGGCAGGGCATGGCCCGTATTGATCCATACCGCGTCATCGCCTGTTTTCAGAATTTTCGGAGTTATTTCCGAGGCACCGTAAGTTACTTCCGCCCGCACGGCAATGCCGTCCATGGCGGCGGAATGATAGGAAGGCGCAGAAACTTGAGCATACACAGGCTCCGCGGTAACCCGGCCCAAAGCATCTTCGGCCTTGATCTCTTCGGGAAGCGTTTTTTTGTCCCGCCACACTTTGGAGAAGATTTCCTGAGCCTCTTCCCGGCCCTTCATTGCCAAATAAACATTTCTTTTCATCTCAACACCTAATAAATTTGCAAAAACAGCAAAGTTAATTATTTTTCATGTCCTCCGCTGGCGGAGGTGTCACGAAGTGACGGAGGTGGACGTAGGACTTAATCAAAGGGCCGAAAAAGCATCACGCTGACTGTTTGTCCTTTATAAAACCCTTCCGTGTTTCTATCAATCTTGACCAGTCCATCGGCCTCAACCAAGGTGGATATCAACCCTGATTTTCCGAAAATCGGTTCCGCATAAATCCGGTCATTCCGCTTATTCAGTTTAACTCTTATATAATCGTCTCTGCCGCTTGCCGATTCAACGTTTCGGGTAAGCTCCGCCTGTTTGTAAATATGATTATCCCCGGCTGCGCTTTCTTTCCCGGACAACCTTGACAAAAAAGGATTTAAAAATACTTCTGCAACAACCATGGCCGAGGCTACATGACCGGGCAGACCAAAGATAGCCTTATTGCCGATTTTAGCAATGATCGTTGGTTTTCCCGGGCTTATGGCAATGCCGTGGACAAGCAGTTGCATACCGGCAAAAGATTCAAGAACTTTCAGGGTCATATCACGTGCGCCGACTGAACTTCCGCCTGAAATCCATATTGAATCGCAGGAATCGAGAGCACAGGCAACCATTTCCCTCATCTCATCAAAATTATCTTTGCATAATCCCATGTTGACGGGAATCGCTCCAGACTGGGTGCAAAAAGCGCTCAAAGTGTAACTGTTGATATCCCTTACCTGCCCCGGTTTTGGACTTTGATCAATGGGAACGACCTCATCTCCTGTGGAGATAATGGCAATCTTCGGCCTTTTATACACGAGTATTTCCTGTATACCCAGGCCGGCAAGGACGCCTATATCCTGAGGACGGAGAACCGTGCTTTTGTTAAAAATGATATCTCCTTTTTTAAAATCATCACCCCGGCCTATTATATTTTCCAAAGGTGCTACTGAACGGCTGACCTCGATGGTCTTATCATCCACAGAGTGACAATATTCGATCATGATCACGGCATCCGCGCCTTCCGGGATCATGCCGCCGGTTGATATTTTAATGGCTGTTCCCGGCGTGACGACTTCCGCGGGTATGCTGCCCATAAGCACCTCTCCCGCCACTTCCAGAAAAGCCGGAAGGCTGTCCGAGGCTCCGAATGTATCTTTAGCCTGAACTGCATAACCATCCATCGACGAACGCGAAAAATCCGGCAGGTCTTCTTCGGATACAATTTCTTTGCCCAATGCGCGGCCCAAGGCATCCCCGGTGAAGATTGTTTCCATTCCTACCGGGTCAAAGTCTCTCAATATGTTCAATACTTCTTCCGCTGTCTTTACTTTAAAAAACAAGAAATACCTCCATTACACACGGCTGAAGCCGGAAAAGCTTTTTCCTGTAAATGTGTTAATGTGGACTTTAGCAAAATAGCCCTAAAATGTGAATACAAAAGAAATACAGGCCTTACCGGTTCCTCACCTTCTGATTACGGCTAAATAGTGCTTTTACCATTTTTTTAATAAAACCCGACCAATCTAAGGCATTCAAGGACTATTCATGAAAAAAAGCAATTTGCCTTTAGAATATTTTTTAGTATTATCTTTTTAGCCAAGTCATTTTTAGCACGATGCGGGTAAAGTTTCCCAAACCTAAAACCAAGGAGGAGGAAAGTATGAAAATAAGTGCACGTAATACACTAAAGGGAAAGGTTAAGAAAGTTAAGGCTGGGTCTGTCAATTCAGAGGTTGTAGTTGAACTTCCCGGCGGAGCAGAGGTTGTCTCGATTATTACAAAGACTTCAGCAGAAGCTCTCGGGTTGAAAGAAGGTATGGAAGTTTATGCAGTTATCAAGGCATCCAATGTCATGATTGCGATCGATTAACAGTACCTTAATTTAATTTATTGAGATAATTTACAGAAGGGTTGACAGTCCCGCTTGATGTCAGCCCTTTTTTTAAAAAAATTAGGCCGGTTAAAATTAAAGAAAAGCGAGCTGTAATTAGAACTTTTTATAGACATTAAAGCTGAACTTCGGCTAATACTAACAGCAAACCTGCGTGTTTGCCCTAAGTATGGCGTGTTTGGGCAAAGGTATCCTTCCCCTGCACCCTCTCCAAAGGGGGACAAGTAATGGCTATCTGTCCTCCGCTGGCGGAGGTGGCGCGAAGCGACGGAGGTGGATCAGAGTAGATATTGCAGGGAACTTCGGGCAAATGCG
>CAZWCA010000067.1:0-14437 GCA_964632255.1 uncultured Smithella sp.
ATTAGCTCCAAACTTCCAAAAAGTTACTTTTTGAGCATTTTTTGAATAATCAGCCGCAAGGCATTCAACTTAATGAATCCTTTTGCATCCTTCTGATTATAGACCTGGTCTTTTTCGAAAGTGGCAAACGCTTCGCTATAAAGAGAATATGGTGATTTACGTCCGACAACGATTGAGTTGCCTTTGTACAATTTCATGCGTACAGTGCCGGTAACGGTTTCCTGCGTTGCATCGATATAAGTTTGCAGTGTGCGCATTTCCGGTGAATACCAGAAACCGTTGTAAGCGAGCTGAGAATATTTCGGGGTCAGGGAATCGCGCATCAGCATAACCTCCCGATCCATGGTGATGGATTCCAGAGCACGGTGCGCCGCCCACAGAACCGTTCCGCCGGGGGTTTCATAAACACCGCGTGATTTCATACCGACAAAGCGGTTTTCCACCATATCCACACGGCCGATTCCATTTTCTCCGGCAACTGTATTCATATAATCCATAAGTTTCGCCGGAGACATTTTTTGTCCGTCGATGGCCACCGGATTACCCTTTTCAAAATCAATTTCCACATACGCCGGTTTATCCGGTGCCGCTTCCGGTGACTTGGTCAAAACAAAAATATCTTCCGGCGGCTCCGCCCATGGATCTTCCAAAATTCCGCCTTCATGCGAAATATGAAGAAGATTACGATCCGAGCTGTAAGGCTTTTCCCTCGTCAGCGGAACAGGTATATTGTATTTCTCGGCATAGTCAAACATTGATTCCCGGGAATCGAATTTCCAGTTGTCGTCTTTCCACACGGCAATAATCTTAATCCCCGGATCAAGCGCATAATAAGTCAGTTCAAAACGAACCTGATCGTTTCCTTTTCCCGTAGCACCGTGGGAAACGGCATCCGCTCCTTCTTTCTGGGCGATCTCAATTTGCCTTTTGGCGATTAACGGTCTGGCAAGCGATGTTCCCAAAAGATAGGTACCTTCATAGATGGCATTAGCGCGCAAAGCTGGAAATACAAAGTCCCGTGCAAATTCTTCCTGTAAATCTTCAATATATATTTTACTGGCGCCGGTATTGAGCGCTTTTTCCTTAAGACCGGTCAGCTCTTCCTTCTGGCCTAAGTCTGCGGCAAAGCAAATGACTTCGCATTTGTAGGTTTCAATAAGCCAACGTACGATTACCGATGTGTCCAACCCGCCTGAATAAGCCAGTACTACTTTTTTAATTTCCGACGACAAAATCAATTCCTCCTAAAGTAATATTTCCATAATTGCTTTTTGCACATGTAAACGGTTTTCAGCTTCATCAACTACTATTGAATGCGGACCATCAATTACATCAGCGGTAATTTCTTCTCCGCGGTGCGCAGGCAAGCAATGCATAACCAGAACATCCTTTTTTGCTTCCTTTAGAACTTTCATATTAATCTGATAATTTTTAAATACTTTCTTTCTTTCTTCCTGTTCGGCTTCCTGACCCATACTCGCCCAAACATCGGTATAAAGAATATCCGCATTCTTTGCAGCCTCGAATGGATCACGATAAAGCGTGATTCCTTCTTTTGCTTCTTTTAATCCTCTGGCCATAATTTGAGCATCCGGATCGTAGCCTTCCGGACACGCCAGAGCAAGTTCAAAAGGAAGACGGGCTGCAGCATCAATCCAGGTATTGGCTACATTATTACCGTCGCCGATATAAGCGATTTTCAAGCCTTCGTAAGTTCCCTTTTTTTCCTTAATTGTAAGTAAATCGCCCAATATCTGGCAGGGATGCAGAAGATCGGTTAGCCCGTTAATTACAGGAATCGACGCCGTTGCGGCAAGCTCTTCCACATTCGATTGCGAAAATGTTCTGATCATTATGCCGTTTAGAAAACAGGACATCATCCGGGCGGAATCAGCGATAGTTTCGCCGCGACCGATTTGCGTATCGCGGGAATTCAAATAAAGGGCAATACCACCTAACTGGTAAATTCCCACTTCAAAGGAAATTCTTGTCCGGGTGGAGGATTTATCAAAAATCATTCCCAGTGTTTTTCCCTTTAAAGACTCATGGGGCCTGCCTTCTTTCAAGGCTTTTTTAAGCCTCGCGGCATTTTCAAATATTCTTTCAAAATCGGCAAGATCAAGTTCATAAACACCCAGCAAATCTTTTTTCATTTACCCTCCATTACCTCGTCAAGAATATTGATAACCTGATCAATATCTTTTGTGGAAATTACCAATGGTGGTACAAAACGCAGGGTTTTACCGCCGGTACAGTTAATAAGTAATCCTTTTTTCATGCACTCATTAACTATATTGCCGCCCTCTATGTTCAGGCCGCAGGCAATCATGAGCCCCATTCCCCTTACTTCTTTAATAATTTTATGTTTTGTTTGCAGCTTCTTCAGTTGATTGCGAAAATATTCTCCCAGTTCCCGGCAAGCATTAAGCAGGCCTTCCTCGAGAATAGTCTCCAAAGTGGCAATAGACGCGGCCATGGCCAGAGGATTTCCGCCGAAAGTGGAAGCGTGATTTCCCGGGACAAAGGCCCTGGCCACTTTATCTGTGGCCAACATTGCTCCCACCGGGAAACCATTACCCAACGCCTTTGCCAAAGTCATTATATCCGGCTTGATTCCTGAATGTTCATAAGCAAAGAGTTTTCCCGTACGGCCGATTCCCGTCTGAACTTCATCAACAATCAGCAAAATATTATGCCTGTCACATATCTCCCGCACCTTAGCCAAATAATCTGTGTCCGGCACATTGACACCGCCCTCTCCCTGAATCGGCTCGACCATAATACCGCATGTTTTGTCAGAAATCGCCGCTTCCAGCGCCGGCAAGTCATTGAATGGGACATAAGTAAAGCCATCCAGCAACGGTGTAAAACCGAATTGAAATTTTTCCTGACCGGTTGCGGTTATTGTCGCCATCGTCCGGCCATGAAAAGAATCCTTCATAGTGATTAATTCAAAGTTATCATCACCTAAATTTTCATGAGCATATTTTCGCGCCAGTTTTATCGCCGCTTCATTTGCTTCCGCCCCGCTGTTGCAAAAGAATACTTTATCGGCAAAGGAATTATCCGTAAGCAGCTTAGCCAGTCTCGCCTGCGGTTCCGTATAGTATAAATTGGAAACATGAGTTAACTTATCAGCTTGTTCTTTTAATGCAGCCACTACCTTCGGATGAGTGTGTCCCAAACTGCACACTGCTATTCCGGCTACAAAATCAAGGTATTCTTTTCCATTGATATCCCAGACTTTCGCGCCCGAACCTTTAATCAGAGCAATAGGGACTCTTTTATAGGTATTCATTATATTTTCATCGGCCAAGGCCATTAGTTCGCTTTCATTCATTGCATTAACTCCTGTTTATTGATCCGGTTTCGAGAAAATTTCAGAGGCAATGCGTGCATGGCCTTCGAATTCGAGCATTTTTTTACGCCGCAGTGACGAAAGGCTGCAATGCAACGCAGCATACGGATTTTTTTGAAGCGTTATAAAACCATTTCCGTCCCTATTCCCTTGTCCGTGAATACTTCCAGTAAAATAGCATGTTTTAAACGCCCGTCAATGACATGAGCTTTTCCCACTCCTCCCCTCAGCGCTTTTAAACAACACTTAACCTTGGGAAACATGCCTCCTTCAATCACACCTTCATCAATCAATTTCCTGGCTTCCTTATCGTTCATGGTATTGATCAGATTTTTATCTTTGTCGAGAATACCCTGGACGTCCGTTAACAATAACAATTTCTCTGCTTTCAGGGCGGCCGCCACTTCTCCGGCTACAATATCGGCATTAATGTTATATGTTTCGCCATTTTCACCAATACCCGTGGGCGCAATTACCGGGATGAAATTATTTTGCGTGAGGGTAGTAATCAATTGGGAATTTATATTTTTTACTTTTCCCACCAAACCGATATCAATGATTTCCGGTGGTGTGTTTTTAGCTTTTTCTTCGCTTAAAAAATATTTCTCGGCCTCGACCAGATTGCCGTCCTTGCCGCTCAATCCAACGGCGTTGCCGCCATGGCGATTGATCAGGCCGACAATTTCTTTATTTACGGTGCCAGCCAACACCATTTCCACTATGTCCATCGTCTCTTCATCGGTTATCCGCATACCCTGAATAAATCTGGATTCTTTGCCAAGTTTCTTCAGTGTACTGCCGATTTGCGGACCACCGCCATGAACTACAACAGGATTAATCCCGATGTACTTCATCATGACTACATCCTGAGCAAATTTATCTTTTAACTCATCATCAATCATGGCGTGTCCCCCATATTTGATGACGATGGTTTTATTATAAAAACGTTGAATATAAGGCAAAGCTTCGAGAAGAATATCCGCTCTGTCCATCGAATTTAAGATATGTTCCATCCTCAACCCCATTATAAAATATATCTGCTCAAGTCTTCATCCTCGACTATATCGCAAAGCTTTTCCTCTACATATTTGGCATCGATTATAATTTCTTTTTCCTTCATGTCCGGTGCCTCAAAAGATATGTCGTCAAGAAGAGTTTCCATAATTGTGTAAAGTCTGCGGGCACCGATATTTTCCGTTTTTTCATTAACCTCTGTTGCAACCTCGGCAATTTCTGCAACAGCATCATCGGTAAATGATAATTTAATTCCTTCCGTCGCCATCATTTCAACATATTGTTTGACCAAGGCATTTTTCGGTTCGGTCAGTATCCGGATAAATTCTTCTTTTCCCAGTGAATCCAGTTCGACCCGGATCGGAAATCTTCCCTGCAATTCCGGAATCAAGTCGGAGGGCTTTGAAGCACTGAATGCTCCGGCGGCAATAAAGAGGATATGATCCGTTCTTACCATTCCGTAACGGGTATTGACATTGGAACCTTCGACAATCGGCAATAAATCCCTTTGTACACCTTCCCTGGAAACATCCGGACCATGTGCTGAATCGCTGCCGACAATCTTATCAATCTCATCCAGAAAAACTATTCCCGACTGTTCCACTCTTTCCAGGGCGGTTCTATGAACTTTATCCATATCGATTAATTTTTGGGCTTCTTCTTCCGCGAGTATTTCCAGAGCTTCCGGAACCTTGACGGTTCTCCTTTTCTTTTTTTGGGGAAAAGCATTACCCAGCATATCTTTAATATTGAGACCCATATCTTCCATACCTACTGCTGAAAATATTTCGATCATGGGACCGTTTTTTGCCTCGGTTACCTCCAACTCCACAACTCTGTTGTCCAGCTTGCCGTCTTTGAGTAGGTTTCTTAACTTCTCTCGAGTTGCATCATTTTTTCGCATTTGTTCTTCGGTTATTTGCAAATCTTCTTCGTTTTGCTCCGGACCTGCCAGCATCTCATCTATTTTTTTCTCGCTTGGCTTTGCCGGAAGCAATAAATCAAGCAATCTTTCCTCGGCTATTTCCGCTGCTTTCACCTGGACATTTTCCTGCTCTTCAGATTTCACCATATTTATGGAAAGCTCAACAAGATCGCGAATTATGGATTCGACATCCCGGCCGACATAGCCCACTTCCGTAAATTTGGAAGCTTCCACTTTTAAAAACGGGGAATTATCCAGTTTCGCCAATCTGCGCGCAATTTCGGTTTTACCAACACCGGTTGGACCAATCATTACTATATTCTTCGGTGAAATTTCCTCAGCAAGTTCTTCCGGCACATTCTGCCTGCGCCAACGATTACGCAAAGCAATAGCCACTGCTCTTTTTGCATCACCCTGGCCGATAATATGCCGATCAAGTTTTTCGACTATTTCGCGGGGAGTTAATCCCTTATTGGACATATTTATACAAGCTCCTTGATTTTACTTTTTTTCTTTGTGGCGGCCGTCCTCTCACCATCTAGTTCAAGTTCTTCCAAAACTATATGATCATTGGTATAAATACAAATTTCCGCTGCTATTTTCATTGCTTCTTTTGCAATCTCGGTTGCAGATAAATCAGTGTGACGTACCAGCGCCCGCGCGGCGGATTGCGCATAGGGTCCTCCGGATCCGATAGCCATGACGTTGTCATCAGACTCAATGACATCACCATTTCCGGAAATTATAAGGGAATACTCCCTGCTCACGGCAATCATTAAAGCCTCCAGATGCCGCAATACCCGGTCGGTGCGCCAGTCTTTGGTTAATTCTACTGCAGCTCGCAGTAAGTTACCGTTATATTGTTCCAATTTCTGATCAAAACGATCAAAAAGGGTAAAAGCGTCAGCGGTTGCGCCGGCAAACCCGACAATAACCTCGTTATCATACAGCCTGCGTACTTTACGTGCCCCATGCTTTAAAATGGTTGTATCCAGTGTAACCTGACCATCCCCGGCCACTGTTACTTTATTATCTTTTTTTACAGCTAATATTGTTGTACCTCGAATGTGCATTTTCTTCTCCATACTTCATTTCTTTGTGCTGCAGCTTGCGCGGGATAAATTCGACTAAGGCTTTTTGCTTGCCACCAAAAAGCCAAGTATTTCTAATTACTGGATCCCGTGTATCGCTTCGCGCACGGGATAAATTCGACTATGGCTTTTGCTTGCCGCCAAAAGCCAAGTATTTCTAACTACTGGATCCCGTGTATCGCTTCGCGCACGGGATAAATTCGACTATGGCTTTTGCTTGCCGCCAAAAGCCAAGTCTCATTTACTTTTTCGCGCGCGGGTGTGCTTTATCGTATATTTCCATCATGCGGCTAATATTAACCGCAGTGTATTTTTGTGTCGTCGAGAGACTTTCGTGACCCAGCAATTCCTGAATTGAACGCAAATCAGCCCCCTCATTCAAAAGGTGCGTAGCGAAAGTATGCCGTAAGGCGTGCGGACTGATTTTGCGGCCTATTCCGCTTTTTTTCACCGTGTCATCAAGTATGCGTGCTATGCTGCGCCCTGTAATTCGCGCTCCCCGCATATTTAAAAAAAGCGGGTTATTCAAAGAAGCCGCATCACTTTTTTTCCTGACTTCTCCGGTCTTCGCCAAGTATTCCTGCAAAGCGCTTCTTGCCGGACTTCCTATGGGTACTATTCTTTCTTTTCTACCCTTACCTCGTACTTTAACCAGTGCCTCTTTAAAATTCAGATCAGCGACATTGAGACCGGCCAATTCACTCAAACGCAAGCCGGATGAATAAAACAATTCCAGCATAGCTAGATTTCTTAAATCAGATATTGAGCTATCCTTACGGGTTTTTAACAGCTCAAACATCTCATCAACCGATAAAAAATTAGGTATATATTTTTCCATCTTCATTGTCTGAATCATTTCCGCCGGATTCTTCATGGTTTTACCATTGCGAATCAAATACTTATAAAATGATCTTAATGAAGAAATTTTACGGTTTACTGTCGCTTTTCTCACTCTTTGTTGAAAAAGATACACTAAATATGCCCGGATTGTCTCCGTTCCGATATTAATAATCTCATCATTATTTTTTATGTAATTTTTTGCATAAAGAAATTCAGCAAAATCTTCCAAATCACCTATATATGCCATCCGGGTATTTTCGGAAACATTGCGCTCAGCCGTTAAATAAGTCTGGAAACTCCTTATCAGGTCATTCATTTTAATTTTTACATTTTATACTTGCCGAAATCTTCAGCAGAAAGATTCTCCAAATATTCTTTAATCTTATCTTCTTTTAATTTATCCAGATCAGTGAGTTTTATACCGAAATCAATATTACGCGATTTTTCGATTACGTTTTCATCAACAAAAATCGGTGCATGGGCACGCAATGCCAAAGCAATGGCATCACTTGGCCGGGCATCAACGCTAAAATTCTGACCTTCCCGGCTTAAATGAACATTGGCATAAAAAGTATTATTGCGAATATCCCCTATTTCAATTTTGCTTACAGTTACATTTAATATTTTTAAGCACTCGTTGAACAAATCATGAGTCATTGGCCGGGAAAAGACAATCTTTTCAAGTTCCGTGGCAATAGCACTGGCCTCGAAAATGCCGATCCAGATCGGAATAGCTCTATTTTCCTGAATGTCTTTTAATATCACGATCGGCGTATTTGTAATAGGATCAATAGTTAATCCTGATACTTTCATTTCAATTAACATTCCCATTCCCAACCTCCTCGATCAACTTGCCTCGCAATGAATGTAAATAAGCTCTGGAAATCTTTACATTCATTAATTTACCAATCATTTCTTTTTCTCCTTTGAAATTAACTATTTTCCAGGAGCTCGTGCGCCCGGTCAGATCATTTTCGGAATTTTTGCTTTTTCCTTCAATCAGAACTTCCTGCCGGCTGCCTTCCAATTGAATATTTTTTTCCAGTGTGTGCTTGTCTTGAAGTTCCTGCAAAAACTTCAATCGCCGCTGTTTTTCCCCTTCATCAATTTTGCCTTCCAATTTTTGAGCGGCGGTTCCCTTCCTTTCGGAATACTTAAATGAAAAAGTGGAATCAAACCTGATTTTTCCCATCATGTCAATGGTTTCTTGATAATCATTTTCCGTTTCTCCCGGGAACCCAACTATTATATCCGAAGATATACTTATTTGTGGACAAACATGACGTAAACGATCAACTTTTTCCATATAACTTTCTACCGAATAACCGCGGTTCATTGATGCTAAAATCCTGTTTGAACCTGATTGTACAGGTAGATGAATATGTTCACATAATTTTCCTACTTCTGCAAAACAATTTATTAATTCTTCCGACAAGTCACGGGGGTGAGATGTGGTAAAACGAATTCTCTCCATACCGGAAATTTTATCTATTTTCTTAATCAATGTTGAAAAACTGATTTTCTTTGCCAAATTTTTTCCATAAGAGTTAACATTTTGTCCCAAAAGAGTTACTTCTTTAATGCCCTGATCGGCAAGCCTCCTTATTTCTTCAATAATTTCCTCCGGAGGGCGGCTCATTTCCGGACCGCGCAAATAAGGAACAACGCAATATGCGCAGAAATTATTGCAGCCCTGCATGATCGTGACAAATGCACTCAACTTACCATTTGCCGGAGGAGCATAAATACCGATGGAATTGGGAGAGTCAAAAAAATCAATTTTGGTAATCTTTTCTTTTCTATTTTTGACGGCGGCGATCATTTCCGGCAAACAGTGAATGTTATGCGTGCCGAAAACAAAATCCAAGTGATTAATTCTTTTATGAAATTTACTACCTAAATGCTGCGCCAGACAACCGCCCACACCAATTATCAATTCGGGCTTCCGTTCTTTGAGCAAACCCATTCTCCCCAGTTCGCTGTAAACCTTTTGCGCCGCTTTTTCCCTGATAGAACAGGTATTTATCAATATCAGATCGGCTAACTTTACATCATTGGTTGTTTCATAGCCTTCGTCTGCAAGCAAAGTCGCCATTTGTTCGGAATCGTGAACGTTCATCTGGCAGCCAAATGTTTGAATATATAACAATTTATTTTTCATTTTCATCCAATCTGATTAATAATAGCCAGCATTATTATTTCAATCTATTATAGTCAATATGTTTTTAATAAATTTGCTGCCTTGAAATGACGCACATAGAATTCTGGCGGATAATTTTGACCTGGATATTATCAAATTATCAAAGACTGACAATGCTTCCTGGAGCCTCCGGAAAAAAAGAATGTCTTATGGGCGAACACTTTTCCTATATAAATCAAGTACATGGTATTACTGATTATGTAATGTGGATCCAGGCTTGGAAATCAGGGTATTGCTTAAATGTCCGAATTCTAAAACCGAGAGAGACTCTCCCCGCCGCTTGCCGTCAATACCGGCTTTAGACAGAGCTTCCATTAGCTCTTGATCAGAAAATCCTTCCGGGAATTTTGCATTCTTCAAGTTATTTATTAACATTTTTCGACGCTGGGCAAATGAAGCTTTTACTAATTTGGTGAAAAAAGTTTCGCTTGTGAGTTCTATTAATGGTTCGCTTAAAAAGATCCCTTTAATTACCGCTGATTCGATTTTCGGTTGCGGATAAAAACAAGTTGCGGGCACATCAAAAAGTTTTTCCACCTGGGCGAACATCTGTAAAAGCACGGAAGGCACCCCATAGCTTTTATTGTTGGGAGGAGCAACCAACCGCTCGACAACTTCTTTTTGCAGCATCAGAATGAAATTGTCTATTACCTTGCGAAAAGCTAATAATTGAAAAATCACGGGACTGGATATATTATAAGGAACATTACCCACTACTTTAATTTTTGTGTTATATGTCCTTGATATTAAATTGAAACTGAATTTCAATATATCACCGGAATAAATTTCCACATTAGGAAAACCCGCCAATTTATCTTTTAATACCGCGACTAAATTTTCATCTAATTCTACAGCTATCAACTTCCGGGATTCCTGTGCCAGAATTTCCGTCAAGACTCCAATTCCGGAACCAATTTCCACGACAATATCGTCCTTGGTAATTTGTGCGGCACCGGCTATTTTTTTAATTATATTCTGATCCAAAAGAAAGGATTGGCTAAATTTTTTGCGAGGCTTAATATTGTAAAGTTTAACAACATCTTTGGGAGTTTGCATTTTGGAACTTTCGTGATGGAAATTATGCTAATGGCCACCGTGAAACGGCATTTAAATCCAGCGAATCGGTATGGCCGTTAAGCAGCATAATTTCACCGATGGCGGCAATCATCGCGGCATTATCCGTACATAAAACAATGGGCGGAATAAACAGGTCTATTTTTTCGGCGGAAGCCGCAGTTGCAAATTTTTCACGCAGCCTGCCGTTAGCAGCGACACCGCCGCAAACGACAATACGAGAAACTCCATTATCCTGAGCAGCCTTTATTGTTTTTTCTACCAGCACATCCACAATTGCTTCCTGATAGCCGGCAACTACATCCGGTAATTGGCTTTCTTCAAAATCACAGCCACGCTTCTTCAACATTGTCAGTAACGACGTTTTTAAACCGCTGAAACTGAAATCAGGAGAATCCTTCATTGGACGGGGAAAAGCTATTGCCTGGGGATTACCTTGTCTGGCCAGTTTATCGATTATTACCCCGCCGGGATAGCCGAGATTGAGCAGCTTCGCCGCCTTATCAAAGGCTTCGCCCGCAGCATCATCCCGCGTTTGGCCCAACGAAACAAAATCATGGTAATTTTTAACCAGATAAACATTCGTATGGCCGCCGGAAACAACCAAAGCCACAAAAGGAAACGCCGGCGGCTTTTCTAAGAGAAACGATGCGGCAATGTGTCCTTCCAGATGATTAACGCCGACAAATGGAATATCCAACGCATAGGCCAGAGCTTTGGCTGCCGACAAACCAATCAGCAACGAACCAATGAGACCGGGACCGCGGGTTACCGCGATTCCCTCAATTTCGTTAATAGTCACTTGAGCGTTGTCCAGTGCTTCCCTTATTACCACGTTTATGGCTTCGATGTGTTTGCGTGAAGCGATTTCCGGCACTACGCCGCCATATTTGCTATGATCCTTAATTTGCGAGGCAATTACATTTGACAGCATTTTACCGCGAGAAACAACTGCCGCCGCTGTTTCATCGCAGGATGATTCAATTCCTAAAACCAGCATAATTTTCCATTTCCAATAAATTCTTTGCTAAAACGAAAAAGTACGTATATAAAAGTCACGATAATTTGTAAACATTCTTTTATGTCGAAGATAAACTGAGGATAATTCATTCATGGAAATCAAGACGGATTTTTTAATTTTGGGCAGTGGTATTGCAGGACTAAGTCTGGCCATAAAAGCATCGGCATTAGGCAGCGTGGCCATTGTCACCAAAAAGGAAAAAACTGAGTCTAACACAAACTATGCTCAGGGGGGCATTGCGGCTGTTACTGATAAGACCGACAGTTTTGAAGAGCATATAAGGGATACATTAATTTGCGGCGCCGGACTTTGTAAAAGAGAGGTAGTGGAATTCATCGTCCGCGAAGCCCCGGACCGCATCGCCGAATTGATTGAGTGGGGCGTGCAATTTACCAAACGGGAAGTGTCCCCCTATCCTTACGACCTCGGCCGTGAAGGAGGCCATTCCCACCGGCGGATATTACACGCCAAAGATCTAACCGGCCAGGAAATTGAGCGGGCGCTCCATGAAAAAGTTGAAGGTTTTCCTAATGTTCAAATCTATGAAAATCACATAGGAATCGACCTAATCATAGATAAGTCCGATACAGGAAAACCCTTATCCTGCCTCGGGGCTTATGTCTTGGATATCAATAATAATGAAATTCATACTTATCGTGCCAAATATACAATTCTGGCCACAGGCGGAGCCGGCAAGGTGTACCTGATCACTACAAATCCGGACATTGCCACCGGCGACGGAATCGCGATGGCTTATCGCGCCGGAGCGCAAATTTCCAACATGGAATTCATTCAGTTTCATCCAACTTGTCTTTATCATCCGGAAGCTAAGGCATTTCTTATCAGCGAGGCTGTACGGGGTGAAGGAGGAATCCTCAAACTTAAAAACGGCACTCCTTTTATGGATAAATATCATCCCCTGAAAAGCCTGGCCCCGCGAGATATTGTCGCCAAAGCTATAGATTCGGAGATAAAGAAGTCGGGTGATGAATACGTTTTGCTGGATATCACGCATCGGGACCGCGATTTTCTCGTCAAACGCTTTCCCAACATTTATACCAAATGCCTCGAATTCGGTATCGATATAAGCAAAGATCCAATTCCGGTAGTTCCTGCTGCACATTACATTTGCGGGGGCGTTGCCGTGAATGCTCATGGCGAAACATCCATTCCTCAGCTTTTTGCCTGCGGTGAAGTCTCCTGCACCGGATTGCACGGCGCCAACCGGCTGGCCAGCAATTCTTTACTGGAAGCGGTCGTTTATTCCCACCGGGTTTGTGCCAGGATTGCAGAAAGCTTTGCCGAAGCAAAAGAAAGTGAAAAGTTCATTGCTCCCTGGGATTCAAGCGGAACCTCGGAAAGCGACGACAGTGTTGTTGTTACTCATAACTGGGATGAAGTCCGCCGATGCATGTGGAATTATGTAGGTATTGTCAGATCGGATAAGAGACTGGAACGGGCCATGAGAAGAATTGATCTCATCCAAAGCGAAATTGATGATTATTACTGGAATTATAAGTTGACTAAAGACTTGATTGAACTACGCAATATTACAATTATCGCCCGTCTGATCGTTCTTTGCGCAATCAGCCGCAAAGAAAGCCGCGGCCTGCACTATAATGTCGATTACCCCGAAACCAACGACGAACTGAGGAAAGATACGGTAATTGTTAAAGAATAAAGTAAAAAAAGGCCGGTTTAATCCGGCTTTTTTATTATGATGTCCCCCTATTTATTCCCGTTCACTAAGCTTTTTTCTAAACGCCATGGCTTTTTTACTTATTTCTTCAATTGACAGTTCTTCATCCATGCATTGCCGCCATTTCGTATAATCAAAGGGTTCTCTCTGAATTAAAGCGACAAAACGTTCCGCTTCGATATCACCTAAATATTCAGTTAAAACTTGAAGCCCTTTTTGTTTAATTTCTGTGTCAGTAATCATGGAAATACCTCCTTAATAAACCCTATTGGATCATTAATTTTAATCTGGACTATCCGATCCTTCCATCGCAATATCTTATCATCTGTGGTTAAGAAATAATCGCAACATGAAAAAATGGCGCAAGCGATATGCAAAGAATCAACTTTATGAACTCCAATTTTATTCATCAGACCTGCCGTTGACAATACTTCAGAAGTTTCCTCAACATCATCAATCGCATATTTCTTACAGCCGGTTATTCGTGTCTTTCTTTCAAAAAAAGGATTTCTGTTGTTTTCGTAATCTAATATATATGACCACACCAATTGAACGTTCCCCGATCGGACTTCTTCTTGAATTTTAAGTTTCGCTTCAGTTTCGATCCTTATGCGTATTTGAGTTTGATCGTCAAATGGACGATTAAAACAGCAGTTATCAAGGTAAATTTTCATGTCTGGCAGGGCCTTTCAATTTCCTACTGAATTTGTATGATAAGGCATGTTGTCTCATGGTGTCAATAACCATTATTTTACAACAAGTGCCTGGAATTCGGCATCGACATAAGCAAAGGATCCGCTTCCCCTCCTTCCGGCAACTCATGACATCTGCGGCGGCGTTGCTGTTAATGCTCATGGAGAAACTTCCATTCCCTTCTGCTGGTTAAATCTCCCCAACCCTTCTTTAAGAAAAGAGGGGAGCGTGGCTAAATCGAAAGGTGAGCGACTTTATTGTATGCTGCAGTGACGAGGGATGAAGTGCATCCGGTATATGCCGGATTCACTTAGCATCCGGCCTTTTTACGAGGTCGTCCTTATTTATCTTCTCCAAATACACGGCTAAAAATAAAATCCAGATTAACTAAAAAATTATTTACATTGAAGATCGCCGCCAGATCGTTAGCTGTCAGGTATTGGGTGACCATAGCATCTTGCTTGAGTAGTTCTTGAAAATCCAGGCCTTCTTCCCAGGACTTCATGGCATTGCGCTGGACAA
>CAZWCA010000068.1:0-14430 GCA_964632255.1 uncultured Smithella sp.
GGGGCTTCCGCAATCACAATATTTTCACGGATTACCGTAGCAAACACTTTATCCCCGAAGCGGTCGCGAATGCTGTCCATAATGGCATTATTCAGTTTCTTGCGGGAGTCAAAGCGCGTGGCGATAATGCCGGATACGGTCAGATTTTTATTGAGAATTTTATGCACTTCTTCAATGCGGTTGAGCAGGCGGCCCATTCCCTTTAATGCCAGAAATTCCATCTGCAGGGGGATGTAAATCTCCCGGCAACAGGCGAGGGCATTAACGGTCAGGAATCCTGCTGAAGGCGGACAATCAATGATGATATAATCTTTGTCACGGATGCCGGCCAGTTTGTTTTTTAAGGTATATTCACCGTCGGGGAAAGCATCTTTTTCATTTTCCATCTCGGCAAGATCAAGATTAGCCGGAAGCACGCTCATTCCGGCGTGCTCCAATACAGCCTCATTCAATGATACCATACCCTTTAATACGGAATAAATAGTCTGCCGGAGATCATGTGCATCAATACCAAGCGAGTAGGTTAAATGTGCCTGAGGATCGAAATCAATAAGCAGTACCTTTTTTCCAAGTACCGCCAATCCGGCGGCAATATTTAAAGCACAAGTAGTTTTGCCTACACCGCCCTTTTGATTACATATGGCAATTATATCCGGCTTCATAATTTACTCCTTTTAAATGTATTTCACGTGGCTTGTTTACTCAACTACGTCGCACTTCTTAAAATCCTCCCTGACCCTCCTTTAGAAAAGGAGGGAACTAAAAGACTCGACCTTGTTTTCCCCCTTTTTTAAAAGGGACATGAAGGGGGATTTGGACCGGAATTATGCAATCTCTCGGTCAAAGGTCTTGATTATTTCGGCAATTTCCTTCGGTTTCTCCATAGGAATTAAATGGCCGACGCCGGCTACCAATTGATATTTACAGTTGCGCAAAAGAGAAACCGCTTTTTGCACATCGACCAGTCCCTTATTTTCTGTCATTTCTCCTTCAACAATCAGCACGGGACAGTTTATTTTCTCAAGTAACGGCCAGGGATTCATAATTCGGCCGCCCATGAATAATGCCGCTTCGCTTTGCGGCGAACAGGTGAGTCGCAAACTTCCGTCTTCCTGTTTTTGCATGCCGTATTTTTGATAGAGCCGTAAAACCCGTTCATCCCAGCGGGAAAAAAATGATTTTGATTTAAGGTAAGACCAGGACTCAGTTTCATTGTTCCAGTGGTTTGCTCTTTTAATCGACTTGGCGGCCAGAGGATGGCTTTGAATATCAGGTTTCGCAGAATAAAATCGGTCAGGAAGGAATATCGGTTCAATAAGAATTAAGCCGCGTGGCTGTAAACCGTAAACCGCAGCGGCAATTACTGATATGGTCGCGCCCATGGAATGTCCGACCATCAAGGGGTTACGGATTTGCTGCAGGCGGCAGAAAGCTGAAAAATCCCGGGCAATGATATCCCAGCTTAAACCTGTTTCGGGATTTGTGGGACGATAGTCGCAAATAAAGGGAGCGCGAATATTGCTGGTTAAAGTAAATTCTTCTATTATCGGCTCCCAAAGCCAGGGCAGGAAACCGGTTGCATGCATAAAAATCATTTGCGGTGCGGAAGCTGCCGATTCAAAGAAAAGATAAGGCAGCCTGACGCCGTCTATATCCTGCACGCGTAACTCAACCATTTTGTTCTCTTTTCAGCCAATCGTAATATAAGGATCAACTTGCCGGAAAATTAATTCAAAGCCTCCTTGTTACCGCTTGCTTCAACCATTTGAACATCTTCAACAGATAAAACCCGGTCAATATCGAGCAATATCTTTATGCCGTTGCCGATTTTCGCCATACCCAGTATATATTCCGTATCGAATTTGGTTCCGAAAGCAGGAGTTTCTTCGACGTCACTCTCTTTTATATTGAGTACTTCTGAAACGGAATCGACAACTATACCCATAAGAATGGTTCGTCCCGTACCCGCTATTTCCACTACGATAATGCAGGTCCTTTCAGTATATTCGGCCGTCGTCATTATAAATTTTGCGCGCAAATCAATAACGGGAATAACTTTTCCCCTTAAATTAATTACTCCCTTAATATAGTCGGGTGTCTGAGGAACAATGGTAATAGGCATCATGCCGATTATTTCTTTGACTTTTAAAATTCCGATACCGTACTCTTCTCCGGCCAGAGAAAAGGTCAAATACTTGCCTTCCATACTTTTCGTGACTTTGACGGCTTCATTTATTACATTTACCTGTTCCATTTATCTCCTGCTCATTTATTAATATCCCGCCCTGCCTGAAAATATTTTTAGAATTAAAAAACAAACACGGCAGCAGCGATTACGGTTGTGAACTTGTCGTTTTTACAAATTGTTGATTGCGTTACATTGAGTGTGCGGACAATTTTTCCGCTGATTTTAAATATTTCCTTCTTTTCATCCCAGCTTTCATCAACATTGAAATCAATACCTAAAGTGGAGGCGAGCATTGCCGCGGCAAGATCTTCTGCATATTCACCGGCCTGCTTTTCTGTTTGTCCGTATGCATGATGTTCGCTGATATATCCGTATGATGACTTGTCTGCAGGAATTGCACAGCCGACAGACGAAACCAGAAGCCGCTTTGGTTCATTGCTGCAGCAGCGACTCATTACACAGTATGTAATGGCGCCGGGAACCAATTCCTTCAGTCCCAGTGGTTTGGATATCATTTTACAGTGGGGCGGAAAGATGCTGGAAACCTGGACCAGATTACATTTTTCGATACCGGCATCACGCAGCGCCCGCTCAAAGGAATGTAATTCATCCTTATGCGTTCCAACACCTTTTGTAAAAAAAATTTTTTTCGGTACAAACAAACCTGACACTTTCATCTCCTTTTTGGGCCCTAAAGGCTATTCTATTTACAATTTGTTAAAAATTCCGTTGTCCCCAATGAAAGGAATGGGTACAGCAGCCGCAATTCAAAATAAACTTTTTGGACAGGCTGGATTAATTCTCATGACTAGCTTCGGTTGCAACAGAACCGCTTCTTTCGCTTACTAAAATGGTTCGTGTGTGCGTCAACCTTGCGGCAATAGTTTTTGACACAGCCTGCATCATTTTAAATCCCAGTATATTGTCTTCATCCATGCTCTTGCGCAAACCGGCAGCATTAAAAGTTATCGTTTCCGCATCAACAATGCAAAGCGCGCTCAAAGAATATATATAAGGTTCCACTACGGATGGCCAGCCTATTGCTTCTCCATCGGAGATCATGTCTACCGTAACCTGCATCGGCGGTTCATTTGGTCCCGTCTTATTTTCTATATACAAGACAATTTTACCTTTTTTAATCAAGTAAAGAAATTCGGCCGGATCGCCGTGTTTGTACATGTGACTGCCGGCTAAAAAACTTTGCTCGATTGCCATCTCGGATAACTTATTCAACTGTTCTTCACTAAATCCCTTGAAAAAGGCAAACTCCTTTAACAGTCCGACCGGGACCATAATTTATCTCCTTAATCTTAGGTTTGAATAACTGGCCCTTATACCAGCCTTCTATTTCTTATGCCAATAATTTATTTCGTGCGGGGTTTAAATTTACAATCCTTATTCATTTAATTAATCTTGCCCAATTACTTAAAAAAGACTATAAAAATTCTGTTAAAATTGTCCAAAGCAAAGGTAGCTTGAGCTTGATTAAAGTATTTTTCAAAAAATCAAAAATCCTTATCGTTTTCCTTATTGCGTTTTCATTGACCGCTTGTCTGAAAGAGCCGGAAATTATTAAGGATGTGAGAGACTTGCCGCAAAATCATCTTTCTTATTTACCTGATCCGGCCAAAAGCAAAGACTTGATTAATCCGGAAGAACAGGCTCGTTTAGCGGAAGATTACAACATTATCTTTTTCTCTGTTTGGCACCAGCGGGAACCTTTTTACGCAACTCCCCGCAATGTAAAAATTGATTCGCAAAGATTTGGAACGAATCTCGGCTATGGCGAAAATAAAAGAAGACATAGCAAAAGCTGGTATGACAAACTGCTGAAAAATGCTGCGTTGGATAGTTACCCCAATACCCGCTATGCGGCGATTACAATCCGCAATAGCAGTCTTCGGGCATTGCCCACATTACATCCTCATTTTTCAAAGCCGGGGGGAGACAGCGATGGTTGGCCTTTTGATAATTTGCAGCGGTCAGCAGTAGCAGCCAATACGCCGGTTTTTGTTTATCACTTAAGCGCCGATAAAGCTTGGGCGCTGGTGGAAACCTGCTTTACTTTCGGGTGGATGCCGGTCAGCGATTTCGGCCGGGTGGACAACGACTTTATCAAAAAATGGGAAGCGGGCCGCTATGCAGTAATTACCAGAGATCAGACCTCGATTTTTTATAAAAACGGGCAATTCGCTTTAAAGGCATCGTTAGGATATCGATTTCCCCTGGTCGGGGAAACACAGGAAAAACTGGAAATTCTTGTCGCCGCAACGAGCAGCTTCAGCGACTCTGCCGTGATCAAAAAAAGCTACGTTTCCCGGGAAGATGCCGCAATTGCATTTGTGCAGATGAATCCTTTCAACGCAGTCAGAATTGCCAATGAACTCATCGGAGAGCCTTATGGTTGGGGCGGGCTTTATGGAAACCGTGATTGCTCAGCCATGACCCGGGATTTTTTTTCAATTTTTGGAATATGGCTGCCACGCCACTCTCAAGATCAAGTCAAGGAAGCAGGCCGCTATATTGATCTCAGCGGCATGACGGCGGAAGAAAAGGAAAAAACTATAATCGAGAAAGGTATCCCTTATTTAACCCTGCTTTGGCGCAAAGGCCATGTGATGATGTATATTGGTGTAAAAGATGGTCAGGCCCTGATTTTCCATAATATCTGGGGTATCAGAACCAAAGATTTAAGAGGATGTGAGGGAAGAAAAATCATCGGGCAGGCGGTAATTACAACGTTGCGTCCGGGCCACGAGTTGAGAAATTTTGATTCAGAAGCCGGTGATTTATTAAATCATATTGCCGGCATGAGTATTCTGGCGCCTGAACATAGCTTGACCAATGATTCCCGCAGGATAATAAATCCGTGACATATAAATATAAAATAATTCTGGAATATGACGGCACCAATTACAGCGGCTGGCAAAAGCAGAATAATGCCAAAAGCATCCAGGGCACAATAATAACTGCTGCTGAACATTTTCTGAATTCTCCGGTGGAAATCCAAGGTGCGGGACGCACGGATGCCGGAGTTCATGCTCTGGGTCAAGTTGCTCACCTGGAATCTTCCAGGAAAATCAATCCCGAAACATTGCGCATCGGGCTCAATGACAATCTGCCATCGGGTATCAATATTCTGAAAATCGAAAATGCCCCGCTCCGCTTCCATGCACGCCACCAGGCAGTTGCCCGCAGCTACCTTTATTTTATTGCCAAAAGGCGCACAGCATTCGGCAAACGTTATGTCTGGTGGATTAAAGACGATTTGGATGCAAAAAAGATGCGGCGGGCAATCAATGTTTTTGCCGGATTCCATGATTTTTCTTCCTTTGCCGACAAAAGGATGGATAAGGGAACTTCAACCCAGGTTAATGTAGAAAAGGTTGAACTCAAAGAATTTGGTGATATTATTGCTATACGTATTGTTGCTTCGCATTTTTTGTGGAAAATGGTGCGGCGAATTGTCGGAATAACCTGTGAAGCCGGCCGGGGCAAATTCAATCTTCGCGATATTGAACAACTGCTAAACTCTCATTCAGAAATTCCGGCGCATTTCACGGCTCCGCCTTCCGGCCTTTTTCTGGAAAAAGTATTGTTCCCCGGTGATACGTTGCCGGAGATGAAGCCGCTGATTTATTTATAGATACAAAAACTTGACAAGGCCAATGCCTTAAGATAAATACTGCCTCTCTTTCCGGAAATTATCCTAATTTAGGATGCCGATGTAGCTCAGCCGGTAGAGCAACTGATTCGTAATCAGTAGGTCGGCGGTTCGAGTCCGCCCATCGGCTCCAGTAAAATCAAGAGCTTGCAAATTAAAGTTTGCGAGCCCTTTTCTTTTTGCTACCCTTATTAAAGATCGACGGTGATATCAGGTAAAGGATTCACTATTTGACTTGTGGTTATAATAGCTATTTCAAAAGCTCTGCACCAACCTCGCACCAAGTTCCAATAAACTCTTGAGCCTTATTTATTCAGTAACCTCATCAATGTCCTGGAATAGCAATGAGTAATTTTGGAGATTATGGCTACCAATATCCTGCCTTTTATTTCTTATGGTTTTTATGAAATCTAAATTGTAATACAAAGTTATCATAGCAATAACAAAAGGAAATTTACAATAAAATTGAAAATTGCTGCACCTATTATGATGGAAACCAGATTACGGTTCTTCATAGAATTATCAAATGAAGGCAAACAAAAAAGTGAACATAAAGAAATAAGTTACATAAGTTACACGTCCGTATTTTTCCTTATTGTCCTATTGCGTGACAGCCGGGTGGGTTGGAACCGTTGAAGAATGGGAGGGAGTATGAAATGAGCAAGTTCTTTTCGACAATTATTGCACTTCTCGTTATTGCTGGCTGTGCAAGTTCAACTGAATTTCGGACAATTCCTAGCGGTGCGAAAGTCTGGGTTGATGGTGAACTTTACGGAATAAGCCCTGTTTCATATTATGACAGATATCCTGCCGGGGCATCTGTAAAAGTTAATTTTACCAAAAAGGGATACGAAGATAGAGAAGTAGAAATAACGAAGAATTGCTTATATGTTCATCGTATTTTTTGGTTTCCTGTTCTTTCGTGGCCTTGGATAACAGGATACAGGGACCAATACACCTTTGAACTTTACAATAAAGAAGCATCTCAAGCTCAGGAGGAACATGGAGCTCAGGGGAAACAATTAAAGGAATCAGGTATCAGAGGGGCTATACCGGAGCGACCTTTGTCAGGTGTAGTTTCAGAAGCTCGACCGGCAAGAAGTGCAGTTTCTCCCACAATCGCGTTAATCACGAAAGAAAAAACTTTAAATATTGCTCCGATATCAGGTCAATTTAAAAGCGCCACTATCCCTATGTTTGGCTTTCGACGTTTTGTTGAATTTCCTATATCCGCAACAGCAACGCGTGTCAAAGAACGTTTTCCTACATTGCTTCTGAATGTTGATAGCAACCCGCATGAGGCGCTATGGCTGGTCAAGCTAAAACCATGGCAGGATAATGACTCATTGGTTCTCGACTTGATATCACCTTCAATTTGGGAAGGGCAGGCAACATCGAACGATCCGGATGAATCCTGTAACATTCAGTACTCTGCTATTGAAGACAAACCAGGGCTGTGGCGGATTACCCCCAAAGAAGGACTTGAACCTGGCGATTATGGCTTGTTTCGTTGGGCATGGAACAACCCTTACAAACCTCTTCTTGTCGGCTTTGGAATAGATTGATTGCAAAACCATGGCAATTTCAACCTGAGCGTTTTTACCGAATATTCGTTTCAATATGCTGTCCCGATCCTGTTCATCATTTAAAATAAATGTGGTCAATCGGGAAAAATTTTAAACCGGTTCGCCGTAGGCTGTTTCAATTTACCGTATTTTCGTCAGTTTATTATTGACATGTAATCATGTCTTTCCTATACTCAGTCCATTCTAATAGTAGAAATTACATTTTAAAGATATGAGGAGACCGGTTAAAATCCAATGTAATGCGGATGCCAGCGAATAGGATCGATTTAGAAAAATAAGCCAAAGCAAAATATACAGAGGCAGATTTTCAACCGCGTCCAAGAGATTATTGGAAAAAAGTATGTAAATTTTTTATTAATGCAGGGATATAAATTTGAAGCGCTGAAGCAATTCTTAAATTTGATGAAGAAATTAAAATCGAGTTTTTTAAATAATGTTAATTACTCTCTGGCAAGGATAAAAGCCCTTGTCCGTCACCTATCTGAAGAACCTTTAATACAATTAATCATAGTTCAATTTTAAACCACGCAGAAATTGTTTAATGCATGCCGAAGTAAATATTGCCGATAATGATTTGTAATGATTTATTATTTTATTTTACATAGTTAGAAGACTGCTGCTAGTAAAAGAATTAATTTTAATAAAATTCATGGCAAGAACAGGCAACGAGCTGACAAAACAGCGCTTTGATTTAATGGTGGAATAAGCAAATTGCCTTATTTATTGTTCTACTCATGATCCCGCTTGCGAGGTTAATTATGGAAGAAAATGATAAGATGAATGAAAAACATTTAAAAAAAATTACCCAAACCAGCCATTGTGTTACGGAGATTGAAGAATCGGAGACGGGACGCAAGCTGGCGGAAGTAGAAGAACTATACAAAATCATGGCGGAAAGTTCCCTGGGCGCCGTTTTCATCGTGCAAGATGGTAAGATCCGTTTTATCAATACCAGCGCCATCGCCTATGCCGGCTATACCGCGGAAGAAGCTATCGGACATGACTCGGATATGCTTGTCCATCCAGAAGATAGAGAAAAGGTAAAGACGCTGGCCAGGGAAATATTGGCCGGAAAGCGCAAGTCGGCGTTCGATTTCCGGCTGGTGATGAAAAATAAGCAAATCAGGTGGATATCACAGACGGTGACTCCCATTCAGTATGAGGGAAGACCGGCCATTCTCGGCAACGCCATAGACATTACCGATCTCAAACAAGCGGAAGAACTGTACAAAATTATGGCGGAAAGTTCCCTGGGCGCCGTTTTCATCGTGCAGGACGGCAAATACCGCTTTATTAACACCAGCGCCATTGCTTTTGCCGGCTACACTTCGGAAGAACTCATCGGACATGATCCTTACATCATGGTTCATCCGGAAGATAGAGAGAAAGTAAAGGCACTGACCAAAGAAGTTTTGACTGGAAAGCGCAAATCTTTCGATTTCCGGCTGCTGACGAAAAATAAACAAATCAGATGGATTTCACAGACGGTTACACCCATTCAGTATGAGGGGAAACCGGCTATCCTGGGCAACGCCATAGATATTACCGATCTTAAGCAGGCTGAAGAACTTTACAAAACTTTGGCGGAAAGTTCCATTGCCGCCGTTTTCATTGTGAAAGACGGGAAATTCCGTTTTATCAACACCAGCGCTATCGCCTACGCCGGTTACACCGCGGAAGAACTAATCGGCAAGAATTCCAACATCATTGTTCACCCGGAAGACAGGGAAAAGGTAAAGAAACTATCCAAGGAAATATTGGCCGGAACGCGTAAATCAGCATTTGATTTCAGGATGGTGACTAAACAAAATGCGATCAGGTGGATTTCACAGACGGTGACCCCCATCCAGTATGAGGGCGGGCCGGCTATCCTCGGCAATGCTTTGGACGTAACCGAACTTAAGCAGGCTGAAGAACTATATGAAACTTTGGCGGAAAGCTCTGTTGCCGCCGTTTTCATCGCACAGGATGGGAAATTCCGTTTTATCAATACCAGCGCTATCGCCTATGCCGGTTATACCGCGGAAGAACTAATCGGCAAGAATTCCAACATCATTATTCACCCGGAAGACAGAGAAAAGGTGAGGATGATGTCGAAGGAAATGCTGTCCGGATCCCGTAATGCCGCCTTTGAGTTTAGAATGGTAACTAAGCAGAATCATATCAGGTGGATTTCGGAAACAGTAACATCTATCCAGTATAATGGAAAGCCGGCTATTCTCGGTAACGCTTTGGATGTTACCGATCTCAAGCAGGCCGAGGAGGCGCTCAGGGAAAGCGAGAGATTGCACAGCATCATTCTGGGCTCGCCATTCCCAACTTTTGCGATCGGCAAGGATCGCCGGATCATGCACTGGAACAAAGCAATGGAAGCACTGAGTGGGATAAAGGCGGAAGATGCGATCGGCACAATACAAGATTGTTTGAGAGCACTGTACGGGAAAGAGCGGCCCTGCATGGCGCATCTACTGGTTGACGGGTTTTTGGATGCCCTTCCCCATTACTATTCCGGGAAGTACGTTAATTCCAGTTTAACGGATATAGCGTATGAAGCAACCGATTTTTTCCCGGAACTGGGCAAGGAAGGCCGGTGGCTGCGCATAACTGCCGCGGCTGTAAAGAATGTCAAAGGCGATATTATCGGTGCTATAGAAACTCATGAAGATGTTACGGAAAAGAAACAGATGGAGCAGGCGCTCCAGGAAAGTGAAGAAAGGCTGAGAGCAATCCTTGAGGGTTCCCCAACGCCGACTTTTGTCGTTGATAAACATCACCGGATTATGGTCTGGAATAAGGCTCTGGCGGAGCTGACCGGCGTAAGCAGCAATAGCGTAATCGCGACCGGCGAACATGCAAAAATTATTAATCATGAAAAGCATCCGACTGTGGCCGACATGTTGATAGATGAATCACCGAATATAATTGAGAATATCAAAAAATGGTACGGCAGGGACTACCGCCGCTCGAAACTGCTGGATGAGGCCTATGAAGCAACCGGCCCGTTTACTTTTCCCGGCAAGGAACCTTATTGGCTGCACTTTACATCGGCATCCATTCGCAATAGTAAGGGCGAAATGATTGGCGCCATGGAAACCATGACGGATATTTCTTCCCTCAAATATGCTGAAGATAAACTGAAAGAAAATGTTGCCAAACTTAAAAAGGTAATGACAGGTGTTATCTGGGCTATTGACGTCATCGTAGAGACACGTGACCCGTACACGGCCGGCCATCAGCATCAGGTAGCACAACTGGCGACCGCTATCGCCACTGAGATGGGCCTTCCACCGGAAACCATCGAAGCGATTTATGTATCGTCGTCAATCCATGATCTGGGCAAAATTTATGTTCCTGCCGAGATATTGAGTAAACCCGGACATATAAGTGATATCGAAAGGGGGATAATCCGTACTCACCCTCAAGTCGGTTATGATATCCTGAAAACAATTGACTTTCCCTGGCCGATTGCCGAAATCGTATTGCAGCACCATGAAAGATTGGATGGTTCCGGCTATCCCCGGGGATTAAAGGAAGGCAACATCCTGATCGAAGCGCGCATCCTTGGCCTTGCGGACGTTGTGGAATCGATGGGTTCTCACCGTCCCTATAGACCGACTCTCGGCATTGAAAGGGCATTGGACGAAATCCGCACAAATCGAGGAATTCTTTATGATCCCGAGGTTGTCGATGTCTGCCTTGATCTTTTTTTAAATAAAGCATTTCGCTTTGAACAGGTACAGAGCGATGACGGCAAATGGTATTCAGGAGATATGAAGTAGATGAATAATCCCATGTTCTTAAGCAGCGGTTATAGTTTAGCACTTATGTTCAGTCGATTCCTGCAACTGCCAGGTTGACACGTCAAGTATTTCCTTGTATAAGAACGGGCTTACAAATAACAAAGTAATTTTTGCAATTTGCGATAAAAGATGGTTTTTTTGTAAAGTTGCTTCAGCCAAGTGGAACACGGTGCAAAACCGTGGCGGACCCGCCGCTGTAATCGGGGACGGGGGTTGCTGTGAACTGTTCAGCCACTGCCGGGAGAATCCCGGCGGGAAGGCCGCAACCCGCCGGTTGATCCGGGAGCCAGAAGACGCGCTGATGCACAGAAATTGGAATCCGATGGCAAAGGGTTCCTGTGGGTGAATATCATCCATGGGAACCCTTTTTTTATGGGAATTTATTCTGAGGAGGGTTCATGAAGGCGGTAGTTGTTGAGAAAATAGGATCTTTTACTATTCAGGAAAGGGACATTCCCCGTCCCGGCAGGGACGAGGTCTTGTTACGGGTAACAGTTACCGGTGTTTGCCGGACAGATTTGAAATTGATCCGTGTCGGACACCGGGACCTTGTCCTTCCCCGTGTGCCTGGAGAAGAAGTTGTTGGAACGATATGCCAGTTAGGTGCGGATGTTAAAGAATATTCAATAAATCAGCGAGTTTACGTTTATCCGGGTACAAGCTGCGGTCAATGTAGACAATGCCTCGCCGGTGCCGGAAATTTGTGCCGCGAGATGCAAATTATGGGGTTTCATCGAGACGGCGGTTTTGCCGAATACGTCCTCGCTCCGGCCAAAAGCCTGATTGCCCTGCCCGATAATATTACCGATGCGGAGGCGGTTTTTGCCGAACCGCTTTCCTGCTGTCTTAATGGTCTGGAACAGGCCGGCCTGAAAAAAAATGAAACCATCGGAATCTGGGGGGCAGGCCCGGCAGGAACGCTGCTTGCGCGAGCTTCGCTAGCCTTACAGGCCACTCCCTTTATTATTGAGCCCGATAAAAATCGCTGTCCTTCCGTAAATGGATATTCAACACCTCCGGATATGAAGTTTGATGTCTGCATTGTCGCCGTGGGCTCCAATGATGCTTACGCCGAAGCGCTCGCTCATCTTGCTCCACGCGGACGGCTGGTAGTTTTTTCCGGACTTTCACCGGACAGAGCCGGCATGATGGTCGATTTTAACCAACTCCACTATTATGAGCAGAGTATCACCGGTTCCTACGGCTGTTCTTATCGCCACGGAGCACTAGCCCTGGAGTATATCGGAAGCGGTAAAGTGAAAGTAAATGACCTGGTTTCCCACAAGATGCCGCTGGAAGAACTGGAATCCGCTCTCGATCTTGTAGCCAACCGTCAATGTATGAAAATACATCTTCTTCCCTAAAGGAAATAATTGAATGTAAGTTTTACTTAAATCAAATAAATTCAGGAGCAAATATGGATGCCGTAAAAATCATGAATTTCGGAACAAAGATTCAAAAACTGATTGATGGAAAAAATTTATCGCGAGACGAAACCTATGAAATGTTTAAGGAAGTTCTCTTGAACGAACAGCCGGATCTGCAGCAGGGCGCCTTTCTCGCTGCTCTGGTGGCTAAAGGGGAAACAGTGGAGGAGATAGCCGGGGCCTGGGCCGCCATTGATGAGATTGACACAGTGCATGTTAACCCCGATGTGCAAGGCGGTGTCTTTGAGAATTCCGGCACCGGGATGGATGCTTTGAAGACATTCAACGTCAGCAGTGCGGCCGCGATAGTTGCTGCTGCCGGCGGTGTCACGATGGCCCGTCATGGAGCGCGGGCGATTACGTCCCGTTGCGGAACGGTAGATATCCTGGAAACGGTAGGTATCGATGTTGAATGTGATGTAAGTTTTGTGGAAAAAAGCATTAAAGAGGCCGGAATCGGCATCTTTAACGGCATGAGCCCCAAAGTTCATCCGGGAGCTTTGGGCAGGATACTCAGCCAAATACGCTTCGGTTCAACGTTAAATATTGCCGCATCTCTTGCCAATCCCTGCCGGCCGACACTGGGTCTGCGCGGCGTTTACACGGAAAAACTGCTTCCGGTTGCTGCCGAGGTTATGCAGAATATTGGTTATGCAAGAGGAATGGTTGTGTATGGAAAAGATTCAATATCCGGGCATGGCATGGATGAGCTGTCTATTGCGGGCGAAACAAAAGTATTTGAATTTACCGGTAATGCTCGTCAGGAATATACAATTTGTCCGGAAGATATCGGCTTGCAACGAAAGCCCTTCGAAGAAATAGCCTCGCTGGGCGATCCTTCGAAAGAAGCTTTCCGTTTCCTGAAAGTGCTCTCCGGCAAAGAACATCAGGCCTGCGTAGATTTTACTTGCCTGAATGCGGGAGCCATTCTCTATACCGCTGGAAAATGCGACAGCCTGCAAAAGGGCGTGGAATTGAGCAGGGAGATAATCGAAAGCAATCGCGCCATCGAAAAGCTCCGGCAATGGGCAATGGTTCAGGATTCTTCATCTGCTTCCGGACAACAAAAGTTGGAAGCACTGCTGACGAAAATCTGAATGCTCTAAGTTTGCTTTATTGGCATCAAAAAGTCATTATGGCTGGACCTGCCGCCGGGTAATTGGAACGGCAGGTTTGCCATTGGCGGTTATTTTTTCGTCTTTCCGGAGTCGAGCTTTTTGAGCAGCCACGCCATGTTTTCGCCCAGCGTTTTCATCGTCTGGATCCCCTCTTCATCTTTCAGCACATCGCCGGGGTCACGGCCTACTCCGAGACTCCAGTAACTGGAACCGGGCATGACCATTTGCATGTAATGAAGAAAAAGGTTCATCGAGCTGAAGGCGGGGATCGCTCCGGCGCGTCTGACAGCGACAACGGAAGCGCCTACTTTTCGTTTGAAAAAATAATCGTTGGCCCGGGCGACGAAACCGCAACGTTCGATGAACGCCCGCATGCCTGCGGAAACATCGGAAAAGTACGTCGGCGAACCCAAAAGGATGCCATCGGCGTCTTCCATTTTTTCTATGATTTCGTTGAGGATATCTTTTTTGACAACGCAACGGCGATCCAACTTCTCGAAACACTTATAACAGGCTCTGCAGCCGGCTATTGGTTTTCCTGCAAGTTGAATAAGTTCAGTCTGAATTCCTTCTTTTTTCAGCTCATCTAAGACAGTATTGAGTAAAATTGCCGTATTCCCATCTTTTCTTGCACTGCCGTTTAAAGC
>CAZWCA010000069.1:0-14326 GCA_964632255.1 uncultured Smithella sp.
TGCCTGATCAAAGGTTATCCGAAGCTGCAAGCGGATAACCTTTTTTATTATTTTACCCAACCTCCTTTTTCGACTTGTCTTTCTATTTAAATAAGTTTCAGTTTTGACGATGGAATATAAATATTTCAACTAAAGCAATATCGTTTTTCCTTACATCCCGGCATCTCTTGTAAGTCAAGTGTTTAAATTGAACAGAACTTTGAGAAATGAAAAATAAGAAATTTAGAGAAATTTTTCAGTTATTTCCGAATACACTCTCATAAAAAAAAGTTCTAAACTCATTCAAAATATTAAATGTCCTGCCTGCAAAGAAAGCATGTGCCCGGCTTTTAAGTTGATTGCTGTGACGGGATCAAAGAATTGCTTGGAAGGCATACATCACGTACGTCTCTTCCAAGCGATATTGCAGCTCGACATACTCACGCGGAAAAGACCCTTTCCGGACGGAAACAAACTAAATGAAAGAAAGGTACGACATGAAAAAAATATTCTTTATTATCGTCTGCTTAACTATGGTGAACGGATATTGTTTCGGAAATGATAATAATATGATGAAGGATCAGAATGACAAGGATAGTTATAGTTTGGGTTACCAATATGGAGATATTTTGAGAAAACAGGACTGGAAAATAGATCCCGGCATCTTTTCAAGAGGAGTAAGTGATGGATTTCAGGGCAAAGTTCCCTTGTTGGAAACTAACGAAATGAAAGAATCCATTCTTTCCATTCGAAAAAGGATAGCAGCCAGTCAACAGCGGAAGTTTCAGGAAGAGTCCGTAAAGAATCAACGGGAAGGAAAAGCTTTTCTCGAAGAGAACAGTAAAAAAGAAGGAGTCAATACACTCAAGAGCGGTCTTCAATATAAAATACTTTCAGACGGTCTTGGCAGAATACCTAAATCAGGTGATTTTGTAACTGTTCATTATCGGGGCACATTTATTGATGGCACCGAATTTGACAGTTCTTATGGCAGGGGGAAAGCAGAGACGGTACAGATGGATAGTTTAATTCAAGGCTGTGGTGAAGCTTTGCATCTAATGAAAGAAGGCTCCAAATGGCAGCTTTTTGTCCCTTCCGAACTTGCATACGGCAGGGTGGGCCAGGGGTCCCGAATTCCACCAAACAGCACATTAATATTTGAAATTGAACTTATTCGTATTGAGGGCGCAGGCAGTAAAAAACAATATTTAGGCAACCAGGATAAATAAAAAAGTTAGTAAGTAATAAAAAGTGTTCCGTTTTAAGACTTTCCGGTAAAAGGAATTTTAAGCAAAGTGGGGCTCCCGGAGAGCCCCTTGAGAGTCAGAATACCGGTTTTTGTAATTGAGTGGTAAGTTATAAATTATTTATTTTCACCAACATATATTGGTTGACCATTTTTATCAACATATACCGGACAACCCCACCAGCCTTCATCTATCGATCTCTTGACATCATCAGGAGTCGGATGCTTATAGCCGAAATAGCTGAAATAAGCATGACGCCATGATTTCCAGACGCTACCATGATCATCAAATCGATCACAATTCAATGAAGAGCATCCCTGTAAGCCGCTAAAAAACATCAACGCTAATACACTTACCATGAGTTTTTTCTTCATTTTATCCTCCTGTAATCAAAAAATTTTAAATTACTGAATCCTCCATCTTTTTTTTAATTAAATTATGGAAAATGAAATAACAATGATTGATAAATATGGGGATATCGGCAGGTAATAAAAAACAATATCTGAAAACATGGAAAAGAATTGGCAAATACCGGTACTGATTAATGCAGATGAACAAATCATTTTCGATAAAAACAAATAAATTGACCTGTCCGAGGGCAAATATTGAGTTAAATGCCTTTTTTTTATTGTTAAATTTATCTTGACATAAAGCCATGTTTTTTCCATACTCCTTGACGTAAAAGAAAGCCCAATTAAAAATAAAAAGGAGATAAGCACATGGAAAATATTCTATACGAGCAGCAGGGATTTATCGGAAAAATAACTATTAATCGCCCAAAAGCCATGAATGCACTCAATTCACAGACTCTTCAGGAACTGGATCAGACTTTGGATGCCATTGATGTAAATTCAGTAAGATGTGTAATTGTAACAGGCGCTGGAGATAAATCTTTTGTGGCCGGTGCTGATATTGCCCAGATGTCGACAGCTACCCGGAAAGAAGGGGAAGATTATTCCGCAATGGGGAACGCCGTATTTAGAAAATTGGAACAATTGCCCATGCCGACAATCGCCGCGATTAACGGTTTTGCCTTGGGCGGCGGCTGTGAAATTGCCATGAGCTGCGATATTAGAATGTGCTCCGAAAATGCAATCTTTGCTCAGCCGGAAGTCGGCTTGGGAATCACTCCCGGCTTCGGCGGTACCCAGAGACTGCCGCGTCTCATTAATATTGGAAAAGCCAAAGAAATGATTTACACAACAAACGTTATTAAGGCGGAAGAAGCGCTTAAATTAGGATTGGTAACTTATGTTTACAAACCGGAAGAGCTTATGCCCGCAGCCATAAAACTGGCTGAAAAGATTTCCAAGATGGCTCCGATTGCTGTTCGTGCATCAAAGAAGGCAATCAACGAAGGATTGCAGGTAGACATAGATAAGGCGGTCGGAATTGAAGTAAAAGCATTTGCCACCTGCATTGAAACGGAAGACCAGAGAGGATCAATGAAGGCTTTCGTAGAAAAAACCAAATTTGAAGGCTTTAAAAATAAATAATATTATACACGGCACGTAGCTGAAATTTTGTTTTAATAATTTAGAAAAATTAGGGTTCCGGTTTTAAACTGGAACCCTAATTTTATTTTAAATCCACGAAATTTGGTTTCATTTGCTACAGAGTTTCCGGAGGAAAAGCAACAACTTCATCAATGCTGCCCGCGCCCGCGAAAATCATTGCCAAACGGTCAATGCCGACAGCGATACCGGCAGATACCGGCATTTGTTCCAATGCTTTTAAGAATTTTTCAGGCATCGGATAAGCCGCATAACCTTTCTCTGCACGAAGTTTTTGTGCCTCTTCAAAACGTAGCCGCTGTTCGGTGGCATTGGTCAGTTCCGAAAAGCCGTTAGCCAGTTCCAGACCGCCGATATAAAGCTCAAAGCGTTCTGCTAAGGATTTATCGTCCTTTTTCAATCTGGCCAGAGCCCCCAGACTGGCTGGATAATCGTAAAGAAAGGAAGGTTTGCCGGTGCCTAAATTAGGTTCAATAAATTCTACCAGGATTTCATCAAACCGGTCCCTTTTAAGTGCTTCGTTCAGGTTGACTGGAGCATATTTTTCAAAGGCTTTCCGCACTGTTATTCTTTCCCAAGGGGAAGGCAAACTTATCCGCCTGTTTTTGTAACTCAGGCTGCCGGCGAAGCCGAGAGCGCAGGCTGCGGTGATGATCATTTTTTCGCACTGGCTCATCAACTGCTGATAATCAAATCCGGCAACATACCATTCCAGCATGGTAAATTCCGGCAGATGCAATGTCCCTCTTTCTCCGGCACGAAAACATTTACAGAACTGAAATATTCGCGGGAATCCCGCCGCCAGTAATCTTTTCATGCAGAGTTCCGGCGAAGTCTGTAAGAACCAGTCGCCTGAAGGAAGAGCTTCGATATGCTCTTCCGGTGCCGGTGCCGGGATTCTAACGGGTGTTTCTATTTCCAGGAAATTATTGTTAATAAAAAAAAGGCGGATGCTTTGAATCAATCTGGCACGAAGTTGCAAATTCTCTGCTTTTCGCGCCAGCATAAATTCGTAATCAGTTATTGATTCTTCCAAATTGAATTAATCCATGAGAATAAAGGTTAAAAAAGTAATAGATTTTTAAAAAACTTCAAAGGCAAGGTGTGTAATGTATTTGCCTGATCGCGTTCACTTAATGATCTCGTCTATTATGTTGCGCTCCTTCGCTTCGCGGAGCTCAGGAAAAGCGCTTCCAGAGTGCGAGAAATGAGGCGTACTTTTTGCGTACGCCGTAATGACAAGAGATGCAGCGCAACGCAGCATCTGGGCTTTTTAAGAAGCTGCTTCTAGCCCTTTACGCGGGTCAGATATTCACCCGTTCTGGTATCAATTCTAATCTTTTCACCTTCTTCTACAAAAGTCGGTACCAGAACAGTATAACCTGTTTGCACTTTAACCGGCTTGGTGGCGCCGGAAACGGTGTCGCCCTTAGCCCAGGGCTCTGCTTCAGTAACGACCAGATCGACAAAATTGGGCAGGCTGATGCCGATGGGCCGGTCTTCAAAGAGCAGAATTTCCGCCTCTATATTATCCGTTAGGAAATTTTTAGCATCGCCCATTTGCTCTTCCGACAAATAAACCTGCTCATAGGTTTCATTGTCCATAAAGCAGTATTTATCTTCTTCCTTGTATAGATACTGCATCTTTTTTTCATGCAGATCGGCAGGCTCAAAAGTGTCTACAGAGCGGAAAGTACGCTCGAACTGGCTGCCATTGAGCATGTTTTTTAATTTGCAGCGGTACAATGCCTGACCCTTGCCCGGTTTGACAAATTGGAAATCAACAAGGACATATGGATCACCATCGATTTTGATCCGCAATCCTTTCCTTAATTCACTGGCTGTATACATAAAATTCTCCTATCTAAATATCTTTACATGTAAAGTTTATTGAAAACTGGAATTACTAATCTATTTGTTTGAACTTGTCAAAAAAAGTTTTGTGATTTTGCAGGTCTTTTTTAATCGACCGGGACATGGCATTGAGCGGAATCTTTCCCGTTCTGCCCGGCACGTCCAAAACATACTGCGGCACACTGAGTCCGGAGCATTGCCGCCGGATGTTTTCCATCATTTCCATGCCTTTTTTGACTTTGGGACGAAAATGTTCACAGCTTTTCACCGGGTCGCAATGAAAAAGATAATACGGGCGAACGGAGATCTTTTGTAAATTATAAAGTAAATTCTTCATTACATCCATCGAATCATTAATCCCTTTGAGTAAAACCGACTGATTGGAAACGGGAATACCGGCTGTGAGCAGCATTTCGCAGGCACGGGCGGAAGCGGGTGTAATTTCCTGAGGGTGATTGAACTGGGTATTAAACCAGAGCGGACGGAAGCGCTTCAGTATCCGGCAAAGTTCTTTTGTAATCCGCATCGGCATAACCACCGGAGCTCGACTGCCGATTCGTAAAACTTCGACATGGGGAATAGCCCGCAGAGATGCCAGCAATTCTTCCAGAGCATGATCTTCCAGAGTTAAAGGGTCGCCCCCTGATATAATGACCTCTCTGATTTGCGGGGATGCGGATATGTAGCTGATCATTTTGGGGAGCCGTTTTTTCAAAGACAATTTGCGGGAAGCGGACCAAAAGCGCTTCCGGTTGCAATGCCGACAGTATGTTGCGCATGTTTCCGTAACCAGAGTCAGACAGCGATCGGGAAAACGATGCACCAACTTGGGCACAGGCATATAAGAATCTTCCTGCAAAGGATCTTCCGAGCTTTGCGTCGCAAGAATTTCTTTGGGATCAGGAAAACACTGTCTTTTTATCGGATCATCTTCATTGTTATGGTTAATTAATGAGAAGTAATAAGGAGTAACAGCCATTGGATATGCCGCAGCCGTTTGTTTTATTGTTTCCAATTCCGCTGCTGATTTACCTGAGATAAGCCCTGCCGTTTCCGGCTTGGTAATACGGTTCTTCAATTGCCAGTGCCAGTCCTGCCACTCCTTTCTGGCTATATTTTGAAAGTTGCATGCTGTTTTATTCATAGTATAAAATCTTTGCAAAACGAATGAATTGAATCATATCCGTCATTCCTGCGAAGGCGGGAATCCAGTATTATCAATAGCTTCTTGGATTCCACATCAAGCACCGGAATGACAAAAAAGAAGGTTATGCAAATGTCTCGATATATCAGAAGACTGTTATTATATGAGCTGGACACTGACATTCTGACTGGTAAGGCAATGTCTGCTAAAAAAGAGATTACATCTTCTATCATACTTTGCCCGCACTGCAAAGGAATATGCCGATACGATTATTTACTTTTCTTAGCCGCTTTTTTTCTTGCTTTAGCCATTATCTTTAAAGCTTTTTTGTCCGGGTATGCCTTCTGAAATCCCGGTTCATCCTTGGTATCTTTTTGTATATTTGTCGGCGGTAATTTTTGATCTTCCGCCGGTAATGATTCATTGATTGAACCTTGACGTTTTTGCCGCATTATTTTTATTTTTCTGACAATAGCGGAGGCCAGCATCTTGCCGAACTGTCCGATAAACCCGGCGATTAGAACAATGATTATCCCTTTAAGAGCTGACCAGGAGCTTATATACTCAAGGAAATCTTTCATATTTTTATCTCATCTTTATTTAAAAGTAATCCTACCATGTCTTTGAGCTGGTTCATCTTGCAGATTGAACCTCAACATTAAAACCAAAGGCAATTAAAGTGTAGACCTCTCTCAGCACAAAACTGCATTGGTATAAAATAATTTCCAAACAAACCGGCAAGGAACAAAACAGACTCATCAATCCGGACGTCTCTCCTTTCGCTTATTTTTTCGGCAGAAATGATTTTACAATCTCCTCAAAAATTCCGGCATATTTATCCTTTTCGGCGGCGGGGACAGACAGCTTAAGAACATAGAAACCATCGTCTTTACTATCAGAGACAACGATAAATTTCTCAGACATTGATACTTTCAGCGGATGTAAAACCCGCTCACCTATGTAGCGGATATCTATCCTCTCAAATGTCTTAGCTTTTCTTCCGGCTAACTCCGTTTCCTGAACTTTACCGTAAGACTTTCCCTCGGCGACAAAACCCAAAACGGGCTCGGAATGCCTCCGGATAAATACTTCCATTGTTTTGTGCAGAAGATTTCCCGGAGCATAATAGTGAACTGAAATCACGGGAGCAACCGGGCTGCCGTTTTGCGGGCCGAAGAGGGTAATGCCGTATACTTTCTTCTCTTCAGCCGACAGGCCAAAAACCGGTTCGTAGATGGTCCAGTCCGCAGGGATCTTGCATTTAAAGTAATCGCCGGCAGATTTGTGCAGGGCGAATTGCGGCATCCTGTCCGCTCCCTGGGAAAAGGCAGGCATAAATATTGTCAGCGCCACGATTATCAAAACTCCGGTTAATATTTTCTCTTTAACTCTGTTTTTACTCATATTTTTCTCCTAATCATTAAAGCCTGTTCTTGCTTGCGTAATCCTTTGCCCGTTATGATAAACCGTGCAATAACTTCTTGCCAGACCCCTTCCCGGTACAATCATTACGTAATCAGCACCCTTAATTGTTTTATAATCCTCTGTGGAAAATCCGGACAAGAAATCTTCCATGAGCATTCCTTTTTCGGCGCGATTACAGGCAGCGGCAGCCATCTGCCGGGCCTGTCTCAGATCATAAATGGTATAAATTATCCCAACCGCCGCAAGCAATAAAACAACATAAGCAGCCAGACGGGCAACAGAACTTTTATCCTGCGTGATGTCAGTTTTTTCTAAGGAAGGCGTTGCAAATATTTTTCGCGCCGTCTTTCGTAATAAATAATAAAGGCCGGTTATTCCTGATATTATAATTAAGGGAGCTCCCTTGTCGTCACTGAAAAGCGGCGTAAAAGGCAAGACCAGGAAAGAGGTAATCACAGTTATTGCAATGTTCCGGGCAATGTTCTTGAATTTGATCAGTCCTATCCCCGCGATAAGCAGGGCGGCAGCGTAAATCACCGCAAGCAGTGCAAAAATGGCTCCATCCCGGGAAATTCCTCTGACATTGATCAAGAGATATAATGCGAGGAATATCAGGAGGAAACCGATAATGCGGATAGACTGGTAAGTGGCGTGTTCTTCCCTGATCTGCTTTGCTTCCTCTTTGGTTACCCATCGTTTGTGAAAGAGCTTTTTTCCGCTGTATTTTGCTTCTTGGGCGGACAGCATATCCGCCGGAATGCCCCAGTCGGTATTAATCAAAAAATCGGTTCGTTCGGGCTGATATTTTTTTAAAGTCATATCCCGTTCATTTTACCTTTCCGATGGGGAAAGCCATGCCGTTGGGTGAACAAGTCGGATACTGCTTCCGGTGGAATATCTTATCCGCGAGAGCGGGGACTTCATCATCCACATAATTGGCCAGCTCTAAAGTCTTGATAAAGCCGTCCTTATCGCTGTCCGCTTTGCCCTTGAATCCTTCTGTAACCACATAGGTAAAAAGTCCATGTCCCTTGTAGCCTTCGAGCGCCTCCTGTTGAGATGTGGACGCAGAGATGACCATCGAGCCCACGGCATAACTTAAAATCTTCATAGCTGTTTCTTCGCTGACTCCCCTGGTCATCATAGCCATTTGAATTGCATCACCCAGCGCGCCTGCGCTGCACGTATCAATTATGATCAATTTCTTGGTTGTGGGGATGTTGGCGATCAGTTCTTTAAGCTCAGTTTGGCTGATTGCTTTTTCTTTGAGTTTTGCCGAAGAGAGAGAACCGACATCGGATGTCAGCATAAAATATTCACCGCTGTCAATGATACCGTGACTGGCGGCGTAAAAGACGAACAGATCGTCTGGATGAAGTTTTTGTAGTGATTTTAACTCCTTGAGAATATGTTCTTTAGATGTATCTTCTTTTCTGATTAATCTTGTTATCGTTGCCGCGCTGAATAGCCCGGCGGTTGTCTCCTTAATTGTATCGGCAAACAGTTCCGCATCGGCTCTGGCAAACATCAGTTTAAGCTTAGGATTGTCATAATCGTCGATGCCGATAATCAGGGCGTGCGTTTTTGGCCTTGCCGACGCTGCGAAGGACGCCGTTATCTCCTGTATTGTTTCATTGCTCTGCATGGTATTTTCGGCATTGAAAACAATTGCTTTGATTATATTCAAACCCTGGGAGAGTTTGATCCGATAAGTCTTGGAAATGCTTGCACTTAGTTGTGGTTTGATTTGCAGGCCGCGGCCGTCCAGCATGACGGAAGTGCCGTTAAGGTACAACTTGATATCGCCGATACCGCCGCCGTTATCCTTGATCTTCAAGGCTACGGTAATTTCATCTTTATCGGTGGTTTGCGGCATATCCACAATGCTGACCTGCGGCGGCTGTTGGACATCGGCAATATTCCTGAAGTTTCTGAGCGAACCTCCCTGAAGGGCAACCTTTACCAAGTCAGGACGGAAGAAGGCTTCCCGGTAGTTTTCAATGCCGTAAACGTTACCGCCCACTCTTACATTCAAATGTTTATCGCCGCCGGGCGAGGCGTTGAAATAACCTTCCGGCGTTATAACAATCCATTCGCCGTCATTAAAGCTTACGAACTGAGCGATTTCCCTGCCCGCAGTGACATCCCATAGACGGGCAGTCCCGTCTTGGCTGGCGGAGAGAATGTTTTTACCGTCGGGAGAGAATGACAGGGATTTAATTTCGTCAGTGTGCCCCTTTAATGTTTTCATCTCATTGCCTGTGCGAATATCCCATAATTTGATTATACCGACCCAGTCGCCGGAGCCGATGTACTTTTCATCGCCAGACAGAGTCAGTGCAGTAATGAAGCTGGAATGACCGGAAAATGACCTTATTTCTTTTTCTACGGTTAAATCCCAGAGTCCGATGATCCCTTCATTCCGTCCTCTGGCGACAATCATCCGTTTTCCATCGGCGGAAAACGTAAGATAACTGAGGCTTTCTTTGTTTTTGCTGCTCTTCAGCCTCAGAGTTTGCCGTCCGGTGGCCGTATCCCAAAGGCACAGATAGTTCCTCTCATCGGCATCCGAGTATGACGTGGCGGCCACACGGCTTCCATCGGGCGAAAAGGCGGCGTATCCACCTGCCGTGATGTTAAAATAACCGGGGAAATTTTCCAGTGCGGTTATCCCCTGATTCCGGGTATTGAATAGTTTTACTTCCTTTTGATCTTTGCCCGTTATAAGCGCATACCCGCCGTCAGGTGAAAAAATGAATGTCTGTCGCGGACTGTCATAGGCTGTGGGATAATCGTCGGTGGAAGTCCTGATGATTGCCCGGTCTGTTTTGCTGTCGATAATCTGATAGCCTTTATTGTCACTAATTTTAAAAAACCGTCTATTCCCCCAATCCTGTCGCCCATTATTCCAGGTGTCAAATATCTCTATCGTCTGACGGCCGATGAAATTTCCTTGATGGCGTCCGAATGCCGTCAGTTCATCGTTCCTCGCGATTTTGATTTTCTCCTGATCCACGGAAAAAAAAGCGCCGTTGATTCCCTGGACGTTGCCGCCGAATGTTCTGATTTCCCGGTGCGCGGCGGCATCCCAGAGCAAAATCTTATTGCTGGCACAGATGGCGATATACCGGCTGTCCGGGGAAAAACTCACCGTAGCGTCGCCAATATTATTATCATCCTTCTTCATGGTCGCTTCCACCTGACCGGTAGCAACATCCCAGAGTGTCATTGCCGGAGGAAAGGAAGAGGCGGCAACAAAGCGCCGACCGTCAGGAGAAAAAGCGATGGTGCCGCGAGTACTAATATTATCGGAAGGGAAGCCGGCAAGCGACCTGGCCTTTACCCCTTTTTTTGTGTCCCAGAAGAAGATATTCCTGTCCTCACCAATGGACGCTACGAACTGCCCGTCGGGAGAGAAAACAACCTTGCTGACTCCTTTGGAGTGCCCGGCAAAGCAGTGTATTTTTTTGCCGGATTTTACATTCCAGAGCCTGACGGTATTATCCTTTTTCCCTTTGCCAAGTTCTGCAGTTGCGCTTCCCGATGCCAGGTATTTCCCGTCGGGTGAGAAGGCAATTGTGTGAACGCTGGATGTGTGCCCTTTGAAGATATTAATCTCTCGCCCCGTTTTTATATCCAACAGTTGAATGTTTCGGAAAACGGGGTCCTTACCGGGATCCTTTTCTACCTGACTACCTACCGCTGCGACGGATGCTCCGTCGGGAGAAAAAGCAACCGCAATAGCCACAAGTGGTTTGCCTCCTTTGCGGAGCGTCCTGATCTTTTTCCCGGTTTTCACATCCCATAATGTGGCAGCGCCTTTAGATTCTAAAGAAAGCAGGGATTTTCCATCGGGACTGAAGGCAACAAAATCAACCATGTCATTGGCGACGAATGTTCTAATCTCGCGCCCCGTTTCCACCTCCCATAGTTTGATGTTTTTATCAGAACCGCCGGAAATGAGGTATTTCCCGTCCGGCGAAAAGTCGATGGAGCTTACATTGCTGGAATGTCCCGTCTGCACGAAAATCTCCGGCTTTTGTCTACCGCTCGCCGGTATAATTTTGTCTGCGGCAAATACCGGACAAAGACAAAATTCCCAGATAATAAGCGTCATTAATATTTTCGTTATAAAACCTGGCTTATGCATAATTATTTATTTCCTTTTGTTTTCAGTTCTCTATCTGCGCCTTATACCATGTTCAAATTAAAAATGGTATCGGAGCCAAGAGATACCTTAAGTGGTCGGAAAATTTCAGCGTATCGAAGCAATCTTGACACGGTAAATTTTCGTGTCTATTCTTGTAGTAAATGAAGTATAAGAGGTGGCTTATGGCGGGAAGAGCGATCTGGAAAGGTATAATTCATTTTAAAAATGTCGATATCCCAGTAAAGCTGCATACCGCTGTCAAGGATGAACGGATAAAGTTTCATCTTCTTCACAAACATGATCAGGCCCGGCTCAGGCAACAGATGATTTGCGCCTATGAGAAAACGCCTGTTCCTCCTGATGAACAGGCCAGGGGATTTGAAGTGGAGGATGGAAAATATATTCTCATTGATCAGGAGGAATTGGACCAGGCGAGTCCCGAATCAAGCCGCCTGATTGATATTCATGAGTTTGTCAAGGCCGGGCAAATCGACCCGGTCTTCATTTCCCGATCCTACTACCTGGAGCCGGACATGCATTCAAAATTGTATATGGTTCTGCTTCAGATAATGAATGAACTGGATTTAGAAGGCATTTGCACCTGGAACATGAGAAAGCATTCCTATTTCGGAGCCTTGCAGGCAAGCGGCAAAATTCTTCGTCTGCATACTATGCGGTATGCAGATGAAATCATTTCGGCGACATCTCTTGAGCTTGAGCAAATTTCTTTATCCGAAAAAGAACTGCAAATCGGCACTGAGTTAATCAATAAAATGTCCGAGGCTTATGAGCCGCAGAAATTTGAAAACGAGCACGAAAAGAAGCTGCAAAATTTAATCGATCAAAAAGCGCGGGGAGAAAAGATTATTCTTCTGCGTCCCCGGAAGCGAAAAGCAACGGAGCCGGACCAATTACTTAAAACCCTGGAAGCAAGTTTGAGAAAGATTGCTTAATGAAAATACCAACATTTTCATGGAAAAGATTCATCCGGGACATAACGAAACATGGCAATGGATTGATGGGAAATCTGCAGGGATTGTTCATGTAGAAAAGGGCGAACCTGGGTGTTCGCCCTTTTCCCGGTTTAGGGCAGACACCCAAGTCTGCCCCTTACATCCATTAAATTATTTTAAGAAATCTATTTTCGAAGAGGAATGAAATGGCTCAGGCTATCTGGAGCGGGACAATAAGTTTTAGTCTGGTAGCAATTCCGGTTCAACTGGTAAGTGCTGTCAGATCCAGCCGCGTATCCTTCCATATGCTGCACAGCAAGGATTTTTCGCCACTTCAGCGCAAAATGGTTTGTCCGGTGGAAGAAAAGATAATTTCTCCTGATGAAGTTGTCCGGGGATATGAAATCGGTCCCGACAAATACATTCTCATTACGGATGAGGAACTGGAATCTTTGACACCGGAACGCAGCCGCACAATCGAGATTTCCCAATTTATCGATTTCGAGGATGTGGACGAGCTTCAATATGATAATCCCTACTATCTTATCCCGGCCAAAGGGGGTGAAAAGGCTTACCGGCTTTTAGCCGAGGTTCTGCAAAGGACCGGAAAAGCCGGGTTGGCTAAATTCGTCCTGAGAGAAAGGGAATATCTGGTGGCCATTAAAAGCACGAATGGAGTGCTGGTGCTGATTACGCTGCATTATGAAAATGAGATTATTTCCGATGAGGATATAACGCCCAAAGAAATAATAATTGATCAGGCAGAAAAGAAGCGTCTTGTAAAAATAATTAAAGAAATGACTCATGGCTTTACTCCGGATAAATACGTAAACGACCGCCAAAAGAAAATGAAGAAGCTCATTGACAAAAAACTGAAAGAACTGTCCCCTGTTGCCGCCCCGGTTGCAGAGGAAGAAGAGGGTGAAGAAGAACCGCCGGAATTGATCTCCATCCTGCAGGAAAGCATACGTAATGTGAAGGAGAAACGACCATGAAAAAAGTAACGGAGATTGCCGGGAAAAAGCTTTCCCTGGCCAACCTCGACAAAGATATTTATCCATCCTATGGTTTTACAAAGGCGCAAATTCTGGATTACTATCGCCGGATTTCACCATTCATCCTTCCTCATTTGCAGGACCGCGCGCTGACTTTAAAACGCTATCCAGATGGCGTGGAAAAGGATTTTTTTTTCGAGAAACGCTGCCCGTCTCACCGGCCGGCCTGGGTATCAACGGCAGATATTCCTCAGCATGAGGAGGGATCGATTACAGCCTGTCTGGTTAATGATCTTCCAACATTAATGTGGGTGGAAAATCTGGCCTCGATTGAACTGCACGTGCCTCAGGCCAGAAGCAGTTCTTATGATAAACCTGATTATATAGCCTTTGATCTGGACCCTGGTGAGGGTGCTGATATTTTGGTTTGCGCGCGAGTAGCGCTGATTTTGCGGGATATGTTTGAGGAAATGAAGCTCGCAAGTTTTGTAAAGACATCGGGACAAAAAGGGCTCCATGTATTTGTTCCCCTGAATAATCAGGACACAACGTTTGAAGAAACTAAAAGATTTTCCAGGGCCATGGCGGAAATCCTGCAGCGTAACTATCCGGAGATGGTTACATCAAAAATGGCCAAGGAATATCGAAAAGAAAAGGTGTTTATAAATTGGTCGCAGAATGACCCAAGCAAGACAATGGTTTGCGTTTATTCCCTGCGTGCACAGGAAAAGCCCCTGGTTTCATGTCCTCTTTCCTGGGAAGAGCTGGAAGAAAAAGGGGCACGAAAACGGCCGGAGGAATTTCAGTTCCTGCATGAGGATGCACTAAAGAGAACTGAAAAAATGGGGGATCTCTTTCGGGATGTTTTGACAAAAAAACAGAAGCTTCCTTAAGGAAAAGGTTCTTTCCCGTCCAGAGACTATATCTCACAATAGGTAATTATTGTTATTTCATATCCTCCGCGGGCGGAGGTGTCACGCAGTGACGGAGGTGGATCAAAGACTGTATTTAAAATTACAATTATTCAAAAAGTCCTCCCCCTGCGCCCCCGAGACTGTGTCGCAA
>CAZWCA010000070.1:0-14215 GCA_964632255.1 uncultured Smithella sp.
TTGAAAATAGGCTGGCATTGCTAAAAACTTATTTTCCGTTTGACCTCATTTTCATATAAAATTGATGCAGTTTATATTCATAATCCACCATCAAGTAACATTCTTTGTAAATCATCCGATGGCAGTCTCCTCTCTTCATGAACGATTGCTTCTCCTTAAGCAGCCCAGCAACGCTCACGATACTCCTTCCTTGATTTACAAGGTTCCTGTTTTCTTTACTGGTGGATTATGTTTCAGATCATATCTTAACTTGCAATCTCCTTTTTTTATGATACAATTATCTTAATTACATGGTATTTTTTTGCAACCAGACAATTTTTCTAAATTAATACATTAATCATATCTTGTTGTTAAAAAACACTTAAGGTAATTAAGGGACACTTCCCTATTATATTTTTGTATAATATTTTCTTAACTTGGCAGTAGCTAATTTGGGAAGTGTCCCTAGGGAGTAACCTAGTAACCTTATACAATTAACCATTTGACTAACCTGTTTTGTTGAAAATCATTTTTCTCCAGGAACCAGATATTCCGGCAGTTGAACCGCAACTACCTCTCCATGGGCACATATTTGGCCATTTGCAGATAGCGTCGACTCCACAACCACCTTTCGCCCCTCTATTTTTTTAACTCTTCCGCGGATTTCCAATGGTACACCCATAGGCGTGGGCAGCAGAAAGTCCACGTGTAGAGATGCAGTGAGAAAACGCAGAGTCGGCAGGCTATCCATCTCGCGATTTTCAGAACGATATTTTGCTGCCGCTGCCGTTCCGGAAGAATGACAGTCTATAAGGGAGGCGATAAGCCCTCCGTAAACAATGCCTGGGACAGCCGTGTGTTCAGGTCGTGGTTCATAGACGCAGACGGATTCATCTCCATCCCAGTAACTTTTTATCTTTAAACCCGCATCATTCAGACGACCGCAACCATAACAGTGGCTGACATTGTCGGGATAATAATCTTGAAAAGCTTTTTGTGACACGTGATCTCCATTATTCAAACTCATTTATATTGAAAGTAAGCTTTTACACCAAGTTGCATTCAAAGTGTAACATGGGTGGTTTATTAAAGGTTTACAGACAGTTTATAAATTAAAAAACTGACTGCATAAAAACAATGTTAGCTAAGGGATACAACTTGGTGTAAACATCCATCTACAAAATATAATCCGGCATTTATCAAAGATCAGTTTATCTAATAATAACGCTTACGCTTACTTTCCAAAGACTAAAGTACAAATGATAACAATTTGCAGTCAAAATTCCTTTTTCATAAAATGCATGCTATTTTCAGTTCTTACAATGTAAAAACCAGCCTTGGTCAGGACGTGGAGCATAGGCTTATTTTCCGCCAGCAACTCGGCTACAAATCCTATCAGCCCTCGTTTCTTACCCAGATATATAAGATAATCAAGCAATTCGGTGCCAATACCACGGTTATGAAATGAGTCCTTAACCGTGAAGGCGACTTCGCCGGTATGGGTATTTTCATCAAGATAATACCTGCCGATACCGACTATTTCCTCTCTGGGATAATCACGGATAATCGCTTGGATGGATACTTCTTCCGCATTATTTATGATTACAAACTCCTGCAGTCGTTCATGCGGCATATCTCTTCTCGTCGAAACAAACCGCCGAAACATTGTTTGCGGCGACAAAGAATAAAAAAATTCCTTGAGCAGGGGCTCATCGGTGATCTTTACCGGCCGGAAAAATATTTCTTCTCCATTCTTCAGTTTGCGCCTTGTCTCCAAGTCCTCCGGATATTCTCCTGCTTTCCCTGGAATAAACGCCTGATCGCTGTATATTAAATGTCTTTTCTTCGCCTCTTTTATCAGCCACGGCCTGAACTTGGGATGCGCAATGGCTATTAAAGCCATTGCCCGTTCTCTGATGCTTTTACCATTAAGATAGGCAATGCCGTATTCTGTAACCACGTAATGTATTTCTCCCCGGTGCAGGGTAATTCCGGTGCCCTCTTTTAAGGATGGGGAAATACGCGACACCTCGCCATCCATGGCGGTAGACTGCAGAACCAAAATACATTTGCCGCCGGGTGACAAAGCAGTACCACGAATGAAATCTATCTGTCCGCCAACACCGCTGTAAAACAAAGGACCTATTGATTCGGCTGTTGCCTGACCGGTCAAGTCTATTTCCAGTGCGCTGTTTATGGCGGTCATTCTGGAGTGCTGGGCAATAATCAGCGGATTATTTGTATAGTCTACCGTTCTTAACTCTATCAAAGGATTATCGTTAATATATTCGTAAGTTTCCCTTTTACCCATGCAAAATGACGCAATAGTCTTGCCGCGATTAATCGTTTTTTGAGAATTATTGACCACTCCGCTTTTAATTAATTCAATTGTGCCGTCCGAAATCATTTCCGTATGCACTCCCAGGTTTTTTTTACCTTTTAAGTGCAAAAGAATAGCATCCGGAATACTGCCGTAACCTACCTGAATGGTGTCTCCATCCTGAACAAGTCGAGCCACATATTCCCCGATTTTTTGTACAACTTCTCCTTTAACCTTTGGACTATATTCTAATATGGGCTCATCATGTGGAATAATAAAATCTATGTCTTTAACATGGATAAATCCATCCCCATGTACACGCGGCATGTAACTGTTAAACTGGGCAATTATCAATCTTGCTTTCTGAATCGCCGCCTTGACGATATCTACACTCACTCCCAGACTCACATATCCATAATGATCGGGAAGTGAAGTCTGAATCAGCGCTACATCTACCGGCACCAAGCCACGAGAAAACAATCCTGGAACCTCTGACATAAATGCCGGAGTGTAGTCTGCTTCACCGCTATTTATTGCATCCCGAGTATTTTCGCTGATGAAAAATGAATTATTCCTGAAGTTCCGCTTATATTTGGCAGCATTGTAGGGGCCTACACCTAACGATACCATTTGAAACAATTCGGCATCGAGAAATGCTTTAGGAAACGCTTCGATATAGGCCACCAATGCTTTTAAGAGATATTGCGGTTCTCCGCATGCCGTATGAACAAACATGTGGTCGCCCAGCTTGATATTTCCGAATATGGCTTTCTCCGAACCGAATTTTTCCGGATATATCTTTCTCAATTCTTCTAAAGGAAGACTCGCCTTTTCTAATGGTTGAGCCATTATCCTTATACCTCTTCCCAAATTTATCTGCAAAACCAGGTTTTAACGCCAATTTTTCAGTTTATTTTTACTTCGCCTTCGCCTTCGCGAGTTCTATTTCCCTTTGCTTTAAGACATTCTTCTGTATCTTCCCTGTTGCCGTACGGGGCACTTCACCGAACTCAACCTCTTTCGGTACTGCAAATTTCGTAAGATGATCTTTGCACCATTGAATAACTTGTCCTGCAGTTATCTCCTCATCGGGCTCAACAGTAACGATAGCCTTCACAATTTCTCCCCACTTTTCGTCGGGCTTGGCGATAACCGCAACATCAAATACATGAGGCATTTCTGCTATACAATTTTCGACAAGTACGCTGGAGACGTTTTCACCGCCGGTAATAATCAGGTCTTTCAGTCTGTCCACGATTTCAATATAGCCGTCGGGATGAACTACCGCGCCGTCACCGCTGTGAAACCATCCGCCGCGGAAAGCTTCTTCCGTTTGAGCATCCTCTTTGAAATACCATTGCATGACATTATTCCCCTGCATGATAATTTCGCCCCGTGTTTCACCGTCCCAGGGAATATCATTCATGTCGTCATCGACAACCCGGACCGGAGTAAATTGAACATAGGGAACGCCCTGGTGAGTCTTCAATCTGGCTCGTTTAGCTATGGGAAGTTTATCCCATTCTCCGGTATGCCATTCGCAGAATGTATGCGGCCCGTAAGTCTCAGTAAGACCATAACATTGATGAATGTCCAAACCGATACTTTCACCGTCCTGAATGACTTTTGGTGATGGCGGTGCACCGGCAATATTATAGAAAACGGTATGGGGGAACTTCAGGTAATTTTTCACCATGTAGTCAACGATCATGTTTACTACCGTCGGCGCTCCACACATAGTCGTAACGTTTTCCCTGGCGGCCAACTTGTAAATTTCGTCACCCACTACGGCGTCCAGACAGACATGCTTGGCGCCGACTGCCGTTACCGACCAGACATTGTTCCAGCCCTGGCTGTGGAACATGGGCAGTGTCCAAAGATAAGAACTGTCGGAATTCATTTTTTGTTCGATTACTTCGCCCAGGGCGTTCAGATAAGTCGCCCGATGTGTATGAACGCATCCCTTTGGTTTTCCGGTAGTTCCACTTGTGTAACAAATACTGATCATATCATCTTCATCTATCTCCGGAATGTCCATTATTGCGGGGGATGCTTTATCCAGGAATTCTTCGTAAGGAGTGCCGAATGGTTTAATTTCCTTTTTATCCGGACTGTCGATTAAGATGAAATTTGTCACGGTTTTCAGTTCCGACTGAATTTCCCGGATGGTGTCAGCATAAATGTGCTCGAACATAATGCATTTGCTGCCGGAGTGATTGAGAATGTAAGATATCTCAGGTCCCGACAACCGGTAATTCATCGGCACGGTAACGGCGCCCGCAAAGTTTATTCCATACATTGCTTCCAGCATTGAGCTGTTATTACGCGCCAACAAAGCAACGCGGTCTAATTTTCCGATACCCATATCCTGCACACCGTGGGCCACGCGATATACTCTTTCGGCAAATTCCTGCCAGTTCCAGTATTTATCGCCGTAAACGACCGCTTTCTTGTGCGGGAATACCCGTTCGCTCCTTTTCAGAAAGTTCAATGGTGTCAATGGGTTATGGTTGACCTTGAAATACTTTCTTTTAGCTTCTTCAAATACTTTTAACTCTTCTTTAGTTGCCATATTCTTCTTCCTTTCAAATTGGGTCGGCATAGATCAATTTTTTGGCCAAATTCATAATGAAGCTATGCCCGTTGCAGCAATTACTTTTCTTTTCTCCATTTCTCAATAATAACGGTATGATCCAAAAGCCCAAGCGGCTTAAGCCCTTCAATGATGAGCATGGCCATATCACTTCCAAACATGGGAATAACTGCAGTATCCCAGACAAGAAGCAAACTGAATCCGCCAGGTGCGGAATAATGGGAATATACTAACGTTGATTGCAGTTGTTCATCCTGACTGGCTAATGCAACGGTCTCCAGAAGAAGCTCTATTACTTCCTGTTCCCTTTGAGGCTGTGTCCTCAATCTTATTTCGTCTGCCCATCTCATGCCTTGTTATTTAGCATGATTTATGCCAAAATTTAAAATTAAACAAAATCAAATACTTACTATAATACAACTTCTATTAATTACCATATTTGACTAATACATTTATCAAATATGAAATATGTTAATATTGGATAATTACGATAAATAAATAATGTTGAAAGCAATACATTAACAAAATATCTGTCAAATTTTATATATTCGACAGATCAAGAAAGATTAATTCAACTTTTCACCATATTTACAATCATTGAGAATAATTAAAAATATATCCATTATTAATGATAATTATCAAAATAATAGAGATTAATTATTGTATTTAGCAATTTAATTTTACTTAGCAAAAGGAAGAAGGCCGGCAACCACAATAATCGACAATCGCCACGAAAAGTAATTGCCATATTTGGCAAACTTGTGCTAAGAAAGCCGAAGTGAGAAACAAGAGAGAGAAAACAATAAGATGATAGACGAGAATAAATTTTTCAGGGAAGTTTCCATCCGTATGTGTGGAAGCCTTGATATCGATAAGGCTTTATCTTTGTGTTTCGAATATTTCGCACAGACTATGCCCATAGATGAATTGATTATCTTGACATATAACTGCGCGACCAAATGTTTCCGAACCGTTGCAACTGCTGATTCATTGGGTGGACGTTTCACTTCCGACGAAATCTTTCTGACACCTGAAGCACAGCTGACAATCGAGAAACCGGAAACACTGCCACGTACCAGATATGTGCTTAGTACCGGCGATGACCCTATTGGAAATTGTTTGTCAGAGCAACTGAATTGGCCGCTTTCTTCCGTCCTCATCAACCGTCTGGTAATAGAGGGAAAGTACATAGGATCTTTAGTTGCCTATGTCAAAGGAGGAGGAAAGTATAATGATGAGCATTTAAAACTCTGGGGTCTGGTAAACGAACCGGCAGCCATTGCTCTGGCGAATCATCAGCGGTATCGGGAAATAATGAGGATCAAGGAGCTTCTGGCAGATGACAAGCACTATCTGCAAAATGAATTAAGAGGAGGTATTGGCACAACACTGATAGGCGCCGATTATGGGCTCAAGGAGGTAATGGAAAATGTGCGGTTAGTAGCTCCCCTGTTGAGCCCCGTACTGCTGATTGGCGAAACCGGTACCGGAAAGGAAGTTATTGCCAACGCCATTCATGAACTCTCTCCAAAAAGTAACGGACCATTGATCAAAGTTAATTGTGGAGCCATTCCGGATATGCTCATCGACAGCGAACTATTCGGCCACGAGAAGGGAGCTTTTACAGGAGCGATTGCGCAAAAGCGGGGCCGGTTCGAGCGAGCCCATGGTGGAACAATTTTTCTGGACGAAGTATCGGAACTGCCGCTTGCGGCGCAAGTTCGACTTCTTCGAGTGCTGCAGGAAAAAGAAATCGAACGAGTCGGAGGCAGCAAAACTATTGATGTCGATGTGCGTGTAGTATCGGCGACTAATAGAAATCTGGAAGATTTAATCAAGACAGGCCGGTTTCGGGAAGATCTCTTCTTTAGATTAAACGTCTTTCCCATTTTGGTGCCGCCACTTCGTGACAGAAAGAACGATATACCTATTCTTGTTCACCATTTCATTCACAAGAAAGCTCGCGAGATGGTTCTGCCCAAAATCCCCATCCCCTCACCGGGAGAACTTGACAGATTAATGCGGTACGAATGGCCCGGCAATGTGCGGGAACTGGAAAATGTAGTAGAAAGAGCATTAATACTCTCCAAGGATAAACATTTGTCATTTGGCGATTCCATCGGCTGTGACGCACCGTCACATGAATACCGGCCGAGAAATGAACAAGGCATCCAACGACTCGATGAATTGGAAGCCCAACATATTGAAACAGCTCTGAATAAAGCAGGTCATAAAGTTAGTGGGAAAGGTGGGGCCGCTGACTTGCTGGGTGTTAACCCCAACACGCTCAGGCATCGGATGAGGAAGCTTGGAATCTCATTTGGCCGAAAAAAGTAGTTTACTGTCTTGAATTGTTCCGATGATTATTTAATTTCCAAATAAATACAAAAAACTGGGCCGCTTACCCCGGAAAAGGGCAGGCGGCTTTTTTGTTGCATTATTAATTGAAAAACAAAGATTTTATTGATATTTCCTGAGCCAGTATTTTTTGTTTCCTGAAGGATATTATGACGATCATTGTTTGGTTGGTTCGCATTTTGATCATACAGCAGGATTGACAGGTCCCAATACGCTCCGGCCGGACTTCGAACGTAAGCTCACTTATGCATTTAAGAAGAGGGACTTTTGCAAGGAGGATGAAGTAAAATAATGAATGTTAAAAACGGGACCGCTCAGCCAAGTTCGTTTTGGGGAGAAACCACAGCTTTTCTGGCGTTGTTTCTGGATAACGTCGGTGTACTTGTTTTCATGAGCGCGATTTTGATTTTCACCTTCCATTATCCCTCTGAAATTATCCTGACCCGCATGATTCCGGGCACGGCTATGGGAGTTTTTTTCGGTGATCTTATCTATACCTGGATGGCGTTGCGCCTGCGCAAAAAAACCGGACGTACCGATGTAACCGCCATGCCGCTGGGCCTCGATACTCCTTCCACCATTGGTCTTGCCTATGCCGTAATCGGCCCCGCATATCTGGCGACGCGCAATGCGGAACTCACCTGGCAAATCGGCATGGCGACGCTTTTTCTGATCGGGGTGGTTAAAGTTATCATTTCTTTTTTCGGCGCCAGGATTCAACGTGCCATACCCACGGCGGGAATTCTGGGATCACTAGCCGGTCTGGGGTTGCTTCTCTTAGGTTTTCTGCCATTGATTGAGATATTTAACTCCGTTATCGTCGGCATGGTGGCGCTGGGCATCATCTTTGCTGTCCTAATCGGCAAGATGAATCTGCCCGGCCGGATGCCGGGCATCCTCGTGGCCGTACTGCTTGGTACAGTCCTGCATTTCATTTTGGGATTCAGCGGTTACTTAGACAAGTTTGAAGAACCAATATTCACAATGTCCCTTTGTTTTCCTGTTTTCTCAATTGACTTTCTCAAGGTGCTGCCGGAAAGCATCAAGTATCTGCCGATTGCCATTCCGTTTGCCATTCTGACCATTATTGGAGGCATCAGCAATACGGAAAGCGCAAGACTGGCCGGCGATGATTACCGGACGCGCGACATTCTTCTCACCGAAGCTTTCACTTCATTGATTGCCGCTTTTTTCGGCGGCGTGGCCCAGACGACACCATATCTCGGCCATCCTGCATATAAAAAGATGGGCGCCGGATATTGGTACACGCTTCTAACCGGCCTTTTAATCGGAGCAGGCTCCATAATCGGTCTTTTGTCATTAATTGTCAGCATAATTCCCAGGGCTGTTTTATCACCGATTTTTATATTCATTGGTCTGGAGATAGTCCGGCAGGCATATCAGGAAGTACCTTCCACTCACTTTCCGGCGGTAAGCTTCAGCTTTCTGCCGGTTGCCGCTGATCTGGTCATGATCATTCTAACCCAGTTTCTGGCAGGAGCGGGAATTGCCGCAGACAAACTGCCCGCACACCTGCAAACAATGCTGCACAGCCTCACCGTGCTGAGCAACGGATTTATTTTGACAGCCCTTCTCTGGGGAAGTATTCTCGCGCTTCTTATTGACTGGAAACCTAAGCAGGCGGCGTTGTGCACCTTTTCCTGTGCCATCCTCGCGCTCTTCGGAGTTATTCATTCGATTTTTCCAAACGGCGAAGTCTATCTGCCATGGAAAATTTCCTCAAATCTGCACTACATGATTGCACTGGCCTATTTTTTGGTTGCCGTCGTTTTTCTCAGTTTGAGACCAAATAAAGGTTAAGTTTCATAGTCCTCTCTCTCGTTTAAAAAATGGACCCCGTGAACCTACCCCAGTTTAACGGACACTTCAAAAAGTATAAAGAAGCGTATACAATGAAGAAGGCAAGACAGTCGTTTAGCCGGGAGTTCAAGCTGGAAGCTGTGCGGTTAATGGATGAAGGTAAGAAGCCCACAGCAGAAATAGCCAGAGAGTTGGGGATACGCCGAAACCAGCTTTATAAGTGGAAGGAAAAGACAGAAAAGCATGCAGGTAATGCGTTTTCCGGTTCTGGGCGGCCTGCAGCGAAAGGAACAGTAGAAGAAGAAAACCGGCGGTTGAAGGAAGAGTTGTCCAAGGTTAAAGAGGAGAATGAGATCTTAAAAAAAGCCGCGGCGTTCTTTGCGCGAGAACTGAAGTAAAGTATCAGTTTATCCGGGAGCAAAGAACGCAATTTAGAGTGGCAGCGATGTGCCGGGTTTTGGAAGTATCCAAGAGCGGATATTACGATTGGGTAAATCGGCCGGAGAACATGAGAGCAAAGCGGCACCGGGAATTGAGGATTAAAATACGCCTGGCTCATATTGAAAGCCGGAAGATATATGGTTCACTGCGGATTCATGGTGATCTGGTTGATCAGGGCGAGAAAGTTGGCAAGAACACCGTCGCTTTTTTGATGCGGAGAGCGCATATCTAGTCGAAGGTGCATAAGCGCTTTGTTGTAACAACGGATTCCCGAAAGACAAATCAGCCGGCTGACAATATACTTGATAGTGTTTTTACCTCGGAACATCCGAACCAGAAATGGGTATCGGATGTAACTTACATCCCGACGCGGAAAGGCTGGTTGTATTTATCGGCTATCATGGACATTTACTCCAGAGTGATCATCGGCTGGTCGATGGGCGAGAACAATAACTCGAAACTGGTTGAAAATGCTTTACAGATGGCAACAACGAATAGAAGAAACTTTCGGGGGAGTGATGACTGAATGGGTTGTTTTCGAAGATTACAAAACACGATCGGATGCCAGAGCCAGTCTGTTTGATTACATCGAGCTCTTTTATAAGCGCAAACGTAGGCATTCTACGTTAAAGTATAGAAGTCCTCTGGCGTTTGAAATCGCCGGTGTTGTCCCCTAACCAGGTGTCCGTTTTTCTGGGGGAAGATCAATTTTGTTCATTACTAAGAGAGATAAGGGGACGTTGTAAACTTATGATTCCTGAGAAGTAACTCATCACTTTTAAGCAAATTGCAAAAAATTGGCTGCATCTAATGCTATGTTAATACTACATACAATATTTTAGATAAATTGCCATTATTGCAAAAATCAGGGTTACTTCTCACGAATCACTTATTAACCTGCTGCTACTGCAATGATATTATTCAGTCTTTTTGCCATACACACGAATAAGTTCAACAGGTTAATAGCGCAGCAGAAAGTTACTGAAAAGATTTTTTACACATTATTCCCGGCAGAAAAATGGGTCAGATTTATTTTAAGGATGTCAATCTTAAGAATTGCTCGCCGTGAGGGCCGCTTTCCGGCCCGATCCAGCGCAGCAAATGGCTCTATCTTTCTCGACCTTTTCTAATGATATCAACAATTTCTTTTGTTGTGATATTCGCCTTTATACAAGGAACATCTAAAGGGGAAGATGTGGTTTGATCAGGAATTAACGCAAAAGTTCGGCCATCTTTTCTGCGAATTAGTACCTTGCCGGTGCTTTCTGCTTGCTCAAGTACGGCGGCAAGCTTTTGTCTGGCTTCCGAATATGTATAGATTTGCATTCTAAACCTCCAATGCTTCAATGTTTATGCTTTGGGCGACTGTCTTTAATTTCGAATCCAAAGTCAAAAGGGGGGACTTATATCGTATGGCGCAATCCAATAGATATGCATCATAGGCGTACATTTTCACTTCTTTTGATAGCCGTAGTGCATTGGGAATGTCTGTCTCGACATACCTGAGTGGAATGCTCTGAAATATTTTCAGCCCCACTTTGGCGTCATCAAGCGATATCCGATCCTGCTTAAACATCGCCGAGAACGCATTGCCGATTTCCCAAGGGATAGAACCAGGCCCTATCAAGGTGTTCCCATCGGTTAGTGCAATGATCTTGGATCGTTCCGGTTCCCCAACAATTACCGCGATCAAAGCGCTCGTATCAATTACAATGTCCATATCGGCTCCAAGATTTCAATTTTGGACAATTGTACAACTATCATGGAATTTGTCAATCAATAATCGACAGCAAAGTTATTTCGCTCCTATAGAGTGTCCAGAGATGGTGGCGATGGGGATAATCGGCATTGTAATGTTGACCGTTAGCGTTCTGCGATTCCAGAAGTAATTGGATTAATCAAAAATTTATCGGTTTTCCTTTCTGGATCGCGAAGGCAGGAACAGGGAAAAAGGTTTCATGAGCATTTCTATCTGATTAAAGAACAATTTTTGTATTTCCCCAACCATGTCGGAATAGACATTGGCGGGCAAAGTACCTTCGAATTCTTCCGATTTGAACTTGCCGTTTTCAAAACTTTTTTCCTGAGATCTGACATGGGTTTGGCCACCGTTGGAAGAAATCTCCCGGTAGGAATAGCGGAAATTGATAAATGGAAATGCCCGCTGGAACGGGTCTAAAATCTCGACATCATTTTTCGCCTGATTGCTGACTTCATACCTTGCTTTTTTTTCAAGATCTTTTTTCATATATCGTTACTCCTTCATATTTGGGACAGCACTCTTTATTTTTTGCTTGTTTGATTAAGTGCCTTAATCCATGCCAGGAATTGAAAGAATTATAGCGATTGGATGTCCTCATTATGACGCAACATGATAAATAAAGGATGCTGTCTTTAATATAAGATCTAATCTACCACGTGATAGAACATTTGCAATCATTTTCAAAGATCGGCCGATTTTATGTTTTTTTAGCTACCGCTTATTTTGAAAATAATTCATAGCCTCCTTGTGCAAAGCTCCCTCCATCCCTTTATACTTTGGTGAAAAGTGAAAAAGGGATAAATGTTTAACTCCTGCCATTGCTGCCAGGGTGCCTGCCTGGCGCGCGGTAAGATGATATTTTTTAGAAGCAGTTTCCGCATCCTGATCAAGAAAAGGCGCTTCCACGAACAGCAGTTCGGCTCCCTTTGTCAATTCGATCATTTTTTCAATATTATCATCGCTCCAGACGGCATCGGTAATATAGCACACCTTGTGCCCTTCCGTAATTTTTACAATATTCTTTTTCAAGAGCCCCAGGGACAAAAACTTTTCTTCCACAGCTCCTTCTTCGTTTTTCCACCAGATCCGCACCGGAGTTTCTTCAGGCTCGTTCTTTATTATCTTTTCTTTTAATCCGGTAAGCCAGGCGCCGGTAGGCAATCCCATTTCATCCAATGCGTTCTTCTTAATGTTCAGACATTGCTTTTCTTGAATGCTGAAAGCAAGGCAGGGAATACTGTGATCAAGAAAAACGGCATTAACAATAAAAGAGTCTCCTTCGATTATTTTCGAGCCGGAAATTGACAATTTTTCTTCATCTTCGGGCAGGAAGGCATTGCGGCAGCGATAATGCCTAGTTATTTTATGTGCATAATGAATTTCAGAAACAGTCATTTCAAAATCATTGGTATAATTCTTAACAAGATTCCAAGTGTAAGCTCCTAATTTACCTTCAATATTAGCCAGAAACCCCGGTGGACCGAACAATGAAATGTGTTGATCCCGCCCGAGGCAAATCCGGAGCAGATGGTCAAAACCAATGAAATGGTCAATGTGGGTATGCGAAACAAATATATACCTTATTTTGAGGATCTTTCTTGGGGGTAGAGCCTTTAAATCTCCCAGATCAAACAAAAATGCCTCACGGCGGTAATTGCGATCTAGATATACGCCGGGATCGCCCGTGGGATCATTTATTAAAAAAGCTCTGAACATAAAAAATTTTCCTGCAAGCTTATAATCATAGTCCATCCGATTCAGGATCATTATCAGGCTTTTTATTTGTTAAGACATAATAATAATGGAGGTGCATCATTTTTAAAAGTCAAATTTTCTTGACTCACTAAATCCTTCACCTTATACTTTCATATTGAAAAAGATATTCTTATCAATCAATTACAAATAATCAACAGAAGGCAATTATAAATAACCAAACAGAAAGCTGGAAAATAAAAGGAGGAAAAAATTTTGCTAAGGTCCCAGAGAATCATCCTATGTTTCGCTGTATTCTTTCTTTGCTTTTTTACCCGACCGATTTCGGAAGCGCAGGCTGCAGACAGGTCTTTTTCTGAAAATGTTATTGAACAAATCGATTCGGCAACAATGTTTTCTCTAACTAAGGAAAGAATTCATCTGGCAAAAGCCGGTAAAAAAGACAGCAAGCGAGGTGAAAATGAGACCTGGATGCACGTGGAGTCGTCGGCTTCCAGGTATTCTGGCGAAGAGACAACGAAGGTCACAATAATAGGGAACAGTGTTTTGGTTCCAGTAACTCTGACTCATGATTATAATGAGGTCGACGTTCGTCTTGTTTTGGACACCGGCGCAACAAGAACGACGATTCATGCTGATATTGCCGATAAATTATCCATAAATTTGAATGAAACTAAAAAGACAAAAGTTATGGTTGCCGGAGGCGGTATTATCGATGCCCGCATAATTAGAATAAACAGTTTAACGGTCGGCCCCCATACTAGCCGTGACTGGATTGTTTTTGTTGTCCCTCATCATGCTGCCGCAGCAAGATATGATGGACTTCTCGGCATGGACATCCTGCGGGAGTTGAAATACAGAATCGATTTTAAGAGGCAAATCATCGTCTGGGAATAGTCATATTAAACAAATCGGAAAATGAATATATGATTACTTAAAGATTTGATTTCAAATAAATCCAATCAAGCAAATCTATTAATTTAATTAGATTTTAATCTAAAAGATATTTCCAAATTCAATCTGCTGCAAAATATAAAAAATTTAAATATTAATGCAATACGAACAATACAAGTTCACATCCCCGATTGATCGCAAAAATTCCGGTTCTTGTTTTTAGTCCTATAAATTCTTATATAAAAATAATCCAAAACCTTAAAAAATAAGTTCAAGACTACCATTTCGCTAAGAAAATTATACGTTATAAGTTTGCCAATAAGCATCAAAATAT
>CAZWCA010000071.1:0-14114 GCA_964632255.1 uncultured Smithella sp.
AAGGCTACGGGTATGGACTTTGAGCGCTTTACCCGGTCCATGTTGCTCGCGCAGGGTGGCTTTGCGGCTTTTCTTCAAGCTGACCCGGATAAGCGTTCACCCATTCTGGAGCAAATTACCGGCACCGGAATCTACAGTCTCATTTCCATGAAAGTCCATGAACGCCACCGGGAAGAACAGGATAAACTGGAGCTCTTAAAAGCAGAACTCCAGGGAATTCAAGTTCTTAGCGAAGAAGAGGAGGCTAAACTTCAAGTAATGCTCAAAGAAAAGCAGGACAGGGAAAATGAACTTGCTCAAAAAATAGAAATTAACCGTCAGGCCTTGATTTGGGCGGAAGGAATTGCCGCGCTTGCAAAGGAACTTGCGGAATTGGACAAGAAAAATCAGGAATTTGCCGGGCGTCGTGCGGCATTTGTCCCCGAGTTGGAAAAACTGGAAAAATCCCGAAAAGCCCTGGCCATTGATGGTGATTACAAAACCATCACCGCTTTACGCCGCGAGCAGGATACTGAAACCAGGGAGTTGGATAAAACTTCATCCCTGATTCCCGAAAAGGAAAATGTACGCGCCGAAGCTCTAAGTACAAAATTAAACGTGGAAAACAACCTTAACGCGGTGAGAGAAAAGCAATCGGCGGAAGGTCAGATCATAAAAAGAGTTCGCGAACTTGATGCGCTGTGGAAAGAAAAGAAACAGCAGGTGGAAGAAACGGATAAGTCGATCATCCAGATAAGGAAGCAGGCGGACGCATATAAAGCAAGTATGGAAAAGACTCGTTCAGCTCTGAATCAGGCATTGCTCGACATTGAATCTGCCAATGATTACCTGAGCAAACACGCAATTGATGCCGCTCTGCCGGCAAATCTCACAGCAATCGGCAAATCATTTACCAAGCTCAGCGATACTGATGCCAAGTATCTGAAAGCTTCAGAGAATTTATTGCTCGCCGGTGAGAAAAAACAATCTGTTCAGGTTGAATACCAAAAAAATGAAGCTGACCATGAGCGTATGCGTAGCGAATTTGAAAAAAAGTTAAGTGCTCACAAACTGCTGACAGAAGAAATCACGGCCATTCTCCAAGGCCGGGATATAAGCGAATGGCGCAAGGAGCTTGATGCTGCAAACGAACGGGGCCGGCTTCTAATGCAGACAAATGATATTCTTGAACGCATCGCAACGATACAGAAAGATATTGAGGATAATTCCGCAAATCTCCAAACACTTCAGAGTAGCCGTGAGCAAATTGTTAATGAAATTAAGGAAGTTTCCGGACGCAAATCTGATCTCGAACAGGAAATTAAAAACATGGAAATACAGGCCATGCTGCTTACCCGGATTCGCAATCTGGAAGAGGACAGAAAGCGACTGGAAGACGGCATGCCCTGTCCGCTTTGCGGAGCTCTTGATCATCCCTACGCCCGGGGCAATGTTCCGGAATTGGATAAAGCACAAAAGTTGCTGAAGGAATTAAAGGCCAAATTTAACAAGGAATCCGGGACACAAAGCAGGTTGGAGACCGCTCAGGCTAAAAAAGAAGCCGAAATTAAATACATTGAAAAAGATATATCCGAAAAGAAAGCCTCGCTCGCGGCCTGCGAAACGCAATGTGCCGGGATGCTGCAATTATTGAATATTACTGCAGATACTGAAGATCGAACCCTTAAAGCTCGCGAAGAGCTGGCCGCCGTCCGGAAGTTGATCGAGGCTACAGAAAAAGTTGTCGCGACCATTGACGAAAAGAGCAAGAAGGAGAAATTGAGTCAGACGGCTCTGGAAAAAATGCGGGAAAAGTTAGAAAATTCAGGAAAAATCCTGCAGGAAGCAAAACATAAACTGGAAACGGCGGAAAATGAGCATTCGCGACTTGTCAAAGAGATGAATGTTCTCTCGGCTGAAATGGAAAGGGCTCGTGATGAAGCGCTCCATGACGTTGAACAATTCGGTATCAGTCAAATTGATCCGGCAAAACTTGACGCTTTAATGAAGAACCTCACCAGCCGCAAAGTAAACTGGGAGGTAAAACAAAAAAAGAAAGCCGATCTGGAGAAAAAACTGGGTGATCTTAACGCTGCCTTGGATAAAAATAATGCCTTGCTCGTCAGTTTTGAGAAGGATTTGGTATTAAGAAGTAAAGTACGTGAGGAACAGGCGGCGCAATCGGAGTCTATGGGAACTGCCCGCAGTGAACTGTTTGGCGACCGAAATCCGGATCAGGAAGAAAAGTGTCTGGCCGATGCCGTTTTACAGGCGGATAAAATTCTGGCTGAAAAGCGCGAAGAATATGGACAAATCGAAAAAGAAATCAGCGCATTGAAAGAAAAAGCCGGATTATTAAAGAGCAATCTGGAGCGGCGGGGCAGGGAACTTGCCGAAGCTGAACAAAAATTCAAAGAGCGAATAACAAAATCAGGGTTTGAAAATGAGGCCGATTTTCTTTCATCATGTCTGACGGAAATTGAGCGTGAAATGCTTGCCAACCGGGAAAAATCCCTGAATGAGGAAAAAACTCAACTGGAAGCCCGTATCAAGGATAAGTCGGAGCTGCTTTCTTTAGAACGAAACAGGAATCTGACGGATCAGTCTTCGGAAATGCTCAAAGAAAACATGGCAATATATGAATCCGATCTGAAGCAGGCGAGGCTCGAAATCGGCGGTATAATCCAGCGAATAAAGGAAAACGAAAAGCAGCGGGAGATCAGGCGGGATAGTATGCAGGCGATAGAATCCCGCAAAAAGGAATGCTCCCGCTGGGATGCTCTGCACGATCTCATTGGTTCGGCCGACGGCAAGAAATTCCGCAACTTCGCCCAGGGGTTGACGTTCGAGGTGATGACGGCTCAGGCCAACCGCCAGCTCAGGAAAATGACTGATCGTTATCTGCTGGTCCGGGATGCTGTACACCCTCTGGAACTGAATGTAATCGATAATTATCAGGCCGGCGAGATTCGCTCGACGAAGAATCTTTCCGGCGGCGAGAGTTTTCTGGTCAGTCTCGCCCTTGCACTTGGACTTTCCCAAATGGCGAGCCGGAATGTGCGTGTGGATTCGCTCTTCCTTGACGAGGGCTTTGGTACCCTTGATGATGATGCACTGGAAACGGCGCTGGAAACTCTGGCGGGGCTGCAGCAGGATGGGAAACTGATCGGCGTTATTTCTCATGTGCCGGCGCTCAAGGAGCGCATCAGCACTCAGATTACGGTCACACCCGAAACCGGCGGACACAGCACTTTGACCGGTCCCGGTTGCCGGAGGATTTAATGGAATCATTAAATTTCCTTATTATTTTCCCGATTATGCTCTTTCTGGTATTTTTTGCAATCATTTGGCTGTCTGTCTGCTTCATCCTGGCCAAGGTCAGTGGATGGGAAAAGCTGGCCCGGGTATACCGGTACGACGGAGCGTTCAGCGGCAAATGCTGGCGTTTTCGCAGTTGCAGAATGAATGCGTGTGTAAGTTACAATAACTGCTTGGCTTTTGGGGCAAATCCATCCGGACTTTACATGAAAATGCTTCCGCTTTTCCGCTTCCATCATCCGCCCCTCTTAATTCCCTGGTCAGAAATTCAGGAAAAGAAAAATAAGGGGATTATTTTGCATTACCTGGAATTAACTTTTACTTCTGTCCCGGAAGTCCGGCTCCTGATAATTGAGTCTCTCGGAGAAAAACTTCTAAGTGCTGCCAAGCAGCAGCAAAGCTATATCCAATTTAGAGCTTATCAAAAGATTGAACCACACTGAAAAATCATATAATAATTAATGTAAGTGTTTAACTAATCATTCTAACATTAAAGAATACAAGATAAATATCATGTGATGCTTGATTTCCGTATTATCCGCAGCCTTGATAAATTGTTGAAAAATATCAACCTGTGCTATAGAGATCGCACATAAATGAGTTCATGCCTTGTAAAGGATGTCTTTAAGAACTGTAACGCTGTCCTTTCGAGGAGCAGAGCGGCGAGAAATCCGAATGAATCAAAGTCGATTGGGTTTCTCCCGAAGCCTGCCCTGAGCATAATGCCAAGATTCCTCGCTTCGCTCGGAATGACAGTTTGTGAAGAGCCCGGAATGACAGCTGGGGAAGGGGGCGAAATGAAAATAGGTCTTATTAACTCTTTTAATTCAATGCGTGATTATAAAGTAAAGCTTTAAAGGAACTTTTTCCATGCCGAAAAAACCCGCCAATCTTGTCTACGGAGTTGATGAGAAACCACCCCTTACAATTATAATTGTCCTTGCCTTTCAGCATATTTTTTTTCTCACGGCAGGGTTGATTGTGGCCACAATGATCACAAGGACGATCGGCTGTCCTTCGGAACTTGTTCAAAGTATAGTTTGTATGTCAATGATTACCGGAGGTATTGCTACGATCCTCCAGGCTTTAAACAAAGGCCCCGTCGGGAGTGGCTATCTTTGCACTTCAGGTATTGATCCAACCTTTGTTTCCTGTTCTATCCTGGCCGGACTCACCGGTGGCATTTCCATGATTCTCGGCATGTCCATTTTTTCCGGCGCCCTGGAATGCCTGATATCGAGATTTATCAACAGGATGAGAATATTTTTTCCGCCGGAAGTCACAGGCGTAGTCCTCACCATGGTGGCTTTGAATATTGTGCCTGTTATGATCAGCAATTTCTTTGGTGTATTGTCAACGGAAAGTAAGGTTTTACCCGCCAATCTTTACGTTGCGGTCATTACCCTTGCCGGAATGGCGGGAACAAATATTTGGAGCAGGGGAAGGCTGCGTTTTTATTCCGTAATCATCGGGATGGCGGCAGGCTATATTGCTGCATTTTTTTTAGGTATTATAAAGGCTTCCGATTTACAAATTGTTGCTCATTCCCCAATAATGTCTTTTCCCGATATTTCATATGTCGGCTGGACGTTCAGCTCTTTTCTGCTTGTACCTTTTATCGCAGCAACACTGGCTTGCATCCTGAAAGCTGTAGCATCGATTACCATGTGTCAGCGAATAAACGATGCCGATTGGAAAAGACCTGATCTTGACAGTATCCAGCGGGGCACCCTGGCCGATGGTTTGGCGTCGATAATTGGGAGCCTGATGGGAGGAATGAGGCAATCGCTTTATGCAGGCAGTGTGGGACTTAGCGTCGCAACAGGAGCGACAAGCCGGATAATTGCCTTCTATACCGGAGCATTATTTATAATACTGGCTTTTTTCCCGAAGATAACGGCAATGTTCAGCATTATGCCCAAGCCGATTATGGGAGGTACGCTCGTCTTCATGGTCAGCTTTATGCTGATCTCGGGTGTCCAGATCATGACCTCCCGTATGATTGACATTCGAAAGACGTTCGTCATCGGCATACCACTTATTTTCGGGATCAGCGCCGACATTTTACCGGGCATTTATCATAATTTTCATCCGTGGATCGAACCTTTTTTTCAATCGTCTCTGGCGGTAACGACAGTGCTAGCGATTATTCTAAATTTGGTATTTCGCATCGGCCTTGCTCGAAAAGTTATTCTGGAACTTGAACCGGGTGTTGACTCATCAAATAAAATATTCGATTTTATGGAAAACCAGGGGGCATCGTGGGGAGCGCGCGGTGAAATTATCCAGAAGGCTAAAACTGTATTGAACGAGTTTTTTGAATTGGCGACGAATCTCGGGCTTGCCAAAGATAAAATCAGAGCTGAAGTATCTTTTGATGAATTTAATCTTGACGTTGTTATTCTATATGATGGTTCTCTAATAGAATTTACCGAGGTTTTTTTAGACGGCGATGCCCTTCTGGAAGATGATAATTTGCTGATCAATCTCTCCTCGCGCATTATCCGGCAATATACGGATAAAATCGAGTCAGAAGAAAAAGAAGGTCATTGTAAAATGATATTTCATTTTGATCATTAATTTTCAGCGTTGTTACCCGGTCAATTATGACATGTAAATGTTGCGTTTTTTCCAAAATCTTTCGAGAATGCAGGATAATTTTACACTGATTTTTCCAAGAAATGTCTTGAAGAGCGAAAATTTTGTTGCTAACATACGTTTATTCCATTCCAAATCATGGATGATACCGCGGCGGCTGGGAGGAGGCGACGAGGCGTATTACTAATACGCCCACGGAAGCCGACGACGCCAACAAAAGTAGCGCTTGATTTGGATTGGAATTATAGGCGAGACCTTCAATGCGGGCAGTAATTCAGAGAGTCGACAGGGCAAGCGTCAAAATCAACAACCAAGAAATATCCTCGATCAACGAAGGGATTGTTGTATTATTAGGTGTGGAAAAAGAAGATTCCATATCTGATGCTGATTATATTCTTGACAAGACGATCAATTTACGCATTTTTGAGGATGAACAAGGTAAAATGAATTTATCGCTCCTTGATATTGAGGGTGAAATGATGGTAGTTTCCCAGTTTACCTTATTAGGAGACTGCACAAAAGGCCGCCGGCCGTCATTTTTTAAAGCCGAAGAACCGGCCTTGGCGAACGAACTTTATGAATATTTTGTGAAAGAAGGGGCTGTCCGGGTAAAGAAACTGGCCTGCGGAAAATTTCAGGAAATGATGAAGGTTGAACTGATCAACAATGGGCCGGTGACCATGCTGGTGGATAGTAAAAAGAAATTTTAAAGGGAAAAATGGATAATAGCGATATTAAAATAGACAAGGACGGCATCTGGTACTATCTCGGGGCACATATGTTCCGCAAGGATATATTAAGTATTTTTTTTCAATGCGTTAAAATTGATGAAGACGGAAAATACATAATTGATATGGGCCGGGAGCAGTGTTATCTGGATGTTGAAGATACCGTTTTTGTTGTTGAAAGCGTAGTGAAGACCAAAGATGAAGAAGGAAAAGAATATTTTAAGATTCTGCTGACCGACGATACCTGGGAAGAATTGGATTTAACAACATTATATATAGGTAAAGATAATGTTCTCTACTGCAGAGTAAAAAACAATCAATTCCCGGCACGTTTTTCCCGCAAAGGCTACTATCAACTGGCAGAGTTTATTAAAGAGGGAAAAGACGGCCGTTTTTTCATTACTTTAAATGATGAACAATATATTATTAATTACGTATAATTGCGGAGGATTTAATGCTTGATGATGTTGTAAAAGATGCTTTGACTTTTGATGACCTGCTGCTCGTGCCGGCCGAATCCGATGTTTTGCCGCGTGATGTGGATACAGCCACAATGCTGACAAAAAACATCAAGTTGAATATTCCCATTGTTTCCGCGGCTATGGATACTGTTACGGAATCGCGTACAGCCATCTGCCTGGCTCAGGAGGGCGGCATTGGAATAATTCATCGGAATATGAGCATCAAACGCCAAGCAGTCGAAGTTGATCGCGTTAAGAAATCGGAAAGCGGGATGATTGTTGATCCCATTACTATCGAGCCTGACCGCATGGTCCGTGAGGCTCTGGCCTTGATGAGCAAATATTCGATATCCGGCGTCCCGGTTGTAAAAAAAGGGAAACTGGTCGGTATTCTTACCAATCGTGATTTGAGATTTGAAGAAGACATAGATCAGCCGGTTTCCAATGTTATGACCAAAGATAATTTGGTTACTGTTTCCGCCAGTATAACCCTGGATGATTCTAAAAAGCTGCTGCACAAACACCGCATTGAAAAGTTGCTGGTTGTCGATGACGAATACAGATTAAAAGGTCTTATTACGATTAAAGATATTGAAAAGATTCGCAAATATCCTTATGCCTGTAAAGATGCATTGGGCCGCCTGCGGGTAGGGGCGGCCGTAGGTATTCTCGACCGGGAACCGAGGATTGAAGCACTGCTTGCTGCCGGAGCAGATGTAATTTGCATCGATACGTCACATGGTCACTCCTCAGGAGTTATTAAAGCCATTAAGGCGACCAAAGCCGATTTTCCCCAGTGCGAATTAATTGCCGGTAATGTGGCAACGGCCGAAGGAGCCAAAGCGTTGATTGATGCGGGTATTGATGCCGTCAAAGTCGGCGTCGGTCCCGGTTCCATCTGTACAACCAGAATTGTCGCCGGAGTTGGTGTTCCGCAAATGTCGGCTATCCGCGATGTCTGCAAGGTTGCTATAAAACATGGAATTCCGATAATTGCTGACGGCGGCGTCAAATATTCCGGTGATATTGTCAAAGCTATCGGTTGCGGAGCAAACAGCGTTATGATCGGCGGCTTGTTTGCCGGTACCGAGGAAAGCCCGGGGGAAACAATATTATTTCAAGGGAGAAGTTATAAAGTTTATCGCGGAATGGGATCGCTGGAAGCCATGAAAATGGGCAGCCGCGACCGTTATTATCAGGATGATATTGAAGCACCGCATAAACTTGTTCCTGAAGGAATCGAGGGCAGGGTGCCTTTCCGTGGTTCGCTTTCCGCCAGTATTTTGCAATTAATCGGTGGTTTGAAGGCCGGTATGGGTTATGCGGGATGCAAAACCATTCCGGAGCTGATCGAGAAAGCCCGTTTCGTCCGGATTACGTCCGCCGGTTTAAGGGAAAGCCATGTGCATGATGTAATTATTACTAAGGAAGCGCCAAATTATTGGATTGATTAATCAGAAAAGGGTTCTTTTCCGCTCCGGCGGTGTCGATTTGTGGTATTGCATGATGTCCCTCGGAAGGGGGCGCAGGGAATGATTTTTTCGATATAATAGTAATCTAAGTCATAACGTTTTGATCCACCTCCGTCACTCCGTGACACCTCCGCCAGCGGAGGATACGAAATAGCAATAGTTGTTTATTATGACACAGTAAAAAATATTCTAACTTAAATTAATGTAACTAAAAATGAAACACTCCGATTTCGTTCATCTTCATGTTCACACTCAGTACAGCCTTCTCGACGGAATGATCCGCCTCAATGAACTCTTCAAAAAGGCTAAAGATTTTGCCATGCCGGCGATTGCCATTACTGATCATGGCAACATGTTCGGTGCAATCGACTTTTATAAACAGGCCTATGCCGCCGGAATCAAGCCCATTATCGGTTGCGAGCTATACGTGGCTCCGCGCAGCCGTTTTGATAAAAGTACTTCCTCAATCGGAGAAGCCACCCGTCATTTGGTTGTCCTTGTCAAAAACATGCAGGGCTACAGGAATTTAATGAGGCTGACTTCCGCTGCTCATATCGAAGGCTTTTATTACCGGCCGCGTGTGGATAAAGAACTGCTGGCACAATGTTCCGAAGGCTTGATTGCTTCCAGCGCCTGTCTGCACGGTGAAATCGCCTCCCATATCGTTCGTGGCAACATGGATGAAGCCAAAAAGTCCACTCTCGATTACATTAAAATTTTCGGTGAGGAAAATTTCTTTCTGGAAATTATGGAAAATGGCATTCCCGAACAGAAGATTGCCAACGAGGGGTTGATGGAATTGAGCAAAGAACTTTCCATCGGACTCATTGCCACCAACGATTGCCACTATCTCAACCGGGAACATGCCGAGGCGCACAATGTTCTTTTATGCATCCAGACCGGCAAAACCGTTGAAGATGCCGACAGAATGGCATTGTCAACGGATCAGTTTTATGTGCGCTCCCCGGAAGAAATGCATACACTTTTTGCGCGAACACCGGAAGCCATAGCTAATACGGTAAGTATTGCGGAAAGATGCAATTTGACCTTTGAGTTCGGTAAGTTCTATTTACCGAAATTCGAGGTAAAAAATCCCGAGGAAACTCTGGAAGATTATCTGGAACGTAAAGCTGTGGAAGGGCTGGAAAAGCTAATTCCGGCCATTATGAAGTACCAGAATGAGGACGAAGCCACCGTTCGCGAAAAGTATAATAAACGCCTGCATGTCGAGCTGGAAATTATTAAAAAGATGGGATTTGCCGGCTATTTTTTGATCGTTTCCGATTTCATCAAGCATGCCAAGCACAACGATGTTCCCGTAGGTCCCGGACGAGGTTCGGCCGCAGGATCTCTGGTGGCCTATGCCATTCGCATTACCGACATTGATCCGCTTCGTTACGGTCTCTTTTTTGAACGGTTTTTGAATCCGGACCGTATCAGTATGCCGGATATCGATATTGATTTTTGCCAGGAACGGCGCAGTGAGATCATAAAATACGTAACGGAAAAGTACGGCAAGGATAAAGTCACGCAAATCTGCACCTTTGGAAAAATGTTGGCGAAAGGCGTAATCCGGGATGTGGGAAGGGCACTCAATATTCCCTACAGTGACGCAGACCGGATCGCCAAGCTGGTACCGAATGTCTTAAATATAACTCTCTCGGAAGCCTTTAAACAGGAGCCGCGTTTTGAGGAGGAGCGCAAAAAAAATCCGCAAATTGACAAACTGCTTTCACTTTCGCTGGTCCTGGAAGGCCTGAACCGCCATTCTTCGGTTCATGCCGCCGGTGTCGTTATTTCCGACGTGCCGCTGGTGGAAAGGGTTCCCTTATTTGCTCCCAAAGATGACATCGTTTCTCAATATTCCATGAAGGATATTGAAACGGTCGGGTTAACCAAGTTCGACTTTTTGGGGCTCAAAACCCTGACGGTGATCCGGAATGCCATCAATTTTATCAATGAATCCCATAACATCGATCTTAATATCAATGACTTGCCGCTGGATGACCGGGAAACATATGAATTGTTGATGAAGGGCGAAACCGATGGCGTTTTCCAGCTGGAAAGTTCGGGCATGAAGGATCTTCTGGTGAATTTTAAGCCGGATCACATTGAAGATGTCATTGCTTTAATTGCCGCTTACCGCCCCGGACCGATGAAAATGATTCCCGATTTTATTGCCCGAAAACATGGAAAACAGCAAATTACCTATGAGTTGCCGCAGTTGGAATCGATTCTGAAAGAAACTTACGGCATCATTCTTTATCAGGAACAGGTAATGCAAATTGCCAATGTTATCGGCGGTTACACAATGGCTCAGGCCGATACTTTGCGCAAAATGATGGGTAAAAAGCAAGTTGCGGCAATGGAAAAGGAAAAGCCTAAATTTCTCGAAGGCGCAAAAAAGCAACATATTAATGAAAACAAGGCAAAAATCATCTGGGATCAGATGGAAACCTTTGCTGAATATGGTTTCAATAAATCGCATAGCGCAGCTTATGCAATTATCACCTATCAGACCGCCTATTTGAAAGCGCATTATCCGGTTGCATTCATGGCTGCATTGTTGACTTCGGAAAAAGACAACCGCGACAAGATCATCAAGCACATGAGCAATTGCAAAGAAATGGGGATCAATGTTCTGCCGCCCGATATTAATGAATCGCAAAAAGATTTCAGTGTTTCCGGAGGAAACATTCGTTTTGGTCTCGCGGCCGTGAAAAATGTCGGTGAAGCGGCCATTGAATCCATTATCGCCATGCGTCAGAATGAAAAGTTTTCATCATTTATGGATTTTCTGACCCGCGTTGATCTTCGCAAAGTAAATAAACGGGTTATCGAAAGTCTGATCAAGTGCGGCGCTTTTGATTCACTCGGCTATTACCGCCGCCAGCTTGCCGAATGCTGCGAAGCGGCAATGGACGAAGCTGGGCGCAAGCAAAAACAACTACTTAGCAATCAGGCCAGTTTTTTTGACGATTTTGATTCCGGATCTTCGGCGGACAACGGTTCAGGATCATACCAGATTCCCGATCTTCCCGAATGGGATCACAAAGAGCTCTTATCCATCGAAAAAGAAACACTCGGCTTTTACATTACCGGACATCCTTTATATGGTTATGCCGATAAATTAAAGCTGGTTACTAATACGGATTCCAGTACTATAACCACAAAACGGGATAAAGACACAATTGCCATTGCCGGAGTAATCAGCTCTCTTACCGAAAGAACGACAAAGCGTAAAGATATCATGTGCAATGTCGTTTTAGAGGATCTCCAGGGATCGGTTAGCATCATTTTCTGGGCTGACGTATATAAAAAAAATTATGATCTGCTTCATGCAGATGAGCCGGTCGTAATTCAGGGAACTATCGATGTAGGCGACGAAGCGCTCAAGATAATTGCCCAGGATGTCGTTCCTCTGGCTAAAGCCCTCGAAAACCCCTATAAACAAATTCGCTTTATGGTCGACGCTGAAAAGGTTTCGCCCGACAATATTATTTCTTTCAGCAATGCCATAAAAAAATATCAAGGTAAATACGACAGTTACATACACATTGTTAATGGAAAAAGTGAAACGATTGTCTATTTGGGAGATAAGTTGCGTCTTGATATTAATGATCGAATGAAACGGGAAGCAGACAGTATACTGGGGGAGGGGGCTACAACTTACAGCTGAAAGGCTGTTGACTGAAGACCAGAATAGTCAGAAGTGCGACAGACCTTTGTCATACCAGCACTTTTCTTGCCATAATCGCACCTTTCTTGTCATGCCCACGTAGGCGGGCATCCAGTATGAGCATGTAAAATCAATATACTTTATGAAACTATTTTATGTGTACATTTTAGCGATTGGAAGAAGTCGCACGGGTTTGATCAATCTTGTCGAAACTTGCTGCCACGGAGAAAATGGCAAATTTCTGGCTTCCCGCCCGCCGCAGGAATGACAAATGATGGATTTATTGGTTAAATTTATAATATGCTACATGAAGAAAGAACATATAGATCATTAATTAATAAAGATAATCTTGTCTCATATAATGTCACAATCAATGAAAGCGATCTTTTTATCAGTTCAGATACAAATCTGGCCGACGAGGCTCTTAAATCTCTGATAAGGCATCGCAACTCTTTAGAAACCTACATCAAGACTCACCCTGAGTTTCGCGCCTCGCTTTTGCCGCTGCCAAAAGACAACTTTGCACCGCCGATTATCCGGGATATGATCAATAAAGCAAAAGTATGCGGCGTGGGACCGATGGCCGCCGTTGCCGGCGCGGTATCCGAATATGTTGGGCGTGATCTTCTGGAATTGACGGAAAATCTCATTATTGAAAATGGTGGCGATATTTATCTGAAATCTAAAAAAGATCTTACGGTGTCAATCTATGCCGGAGAATCCGCTTTAAGTTATAAGGTCAATCTCCTTATAAAACATGAAGATTATGCTCTGGGAATTTGCACATCATCGGCCACTGTCGGCCCATCATTGAGCTTTGGAATTGCTGATGCTGTTTGCGTCATTTCGAAATCGGCAACTCTTGCTGATGCTGCAGCTTCTGCTATCGGCAATCGCGTAAAGAGCAAAAAGGACATAAAATCTGCCTTGGATTATGGAATAAAAATACCCGGCGTACGCGGCATCGTTATCATTTGCGGTAACGACATGGGCGCAATAGGGGAAGTCGAGTTTACTTGGAATTAACCATGCCCATGCATATATCGAAAATTACTGACTGACTAACCGGATATCAATAAAATGCAAAATTATATGCACCTGCCGGGTATGCAAGTTAAAGCGGTATTCAGCACTGAATCCGGTATACTTTACAGATATAATTTGGAAATTACCAAACCTGAGGCTTCAAAATCACCAAGGACAGCCTGCGTGATTATGCAGAATCCAAGCTATGCGAATGAAAAAATAGCGGACAAATCAGTCCAATTGATGGAGAAAATTGTTTTTGAACTTGGACTGCCGGATTTTCAAAGTATAGAAAGATTAATAGTTGTCAATTTGTTTGGACGTGTTCAGACAAGAGACTTCAAAGGTTTGGAATCCGACATAGGCAGCGGCAATGATAAAGCCATTCTAAAAGCTATTAAAGACTCGGAAATCATAATTATTGCCTGGGGTGTGTCTGATCGTTTTAAAGAAAGGAAAAAAACTATCTTAAAAATGCTTCGCGGGGTGAATGGTAAAAAAGTTTTTAAAACCAAATCTCATCCCTCACGAGGGAAATTCAGTTCCGACTTTATTGAACGCTGCAATACCCTTTAGAGACAGCTACCAGGACAAAACTTATGCTAACGAATCGTGGCTTAGTATGGAATATCTTTATGGCGGAGGGGACAGAGATTTTGAGGATATGATCGTTAAAATTTCCGAAGTAGCGCCGCCTTCCGTTCCCGAGCCAGCCTTCTCTTGCTTCTCGGTTTATGGTTTATTGGTTTGGCCGGAATAAAGAGAGAATTTTGTATGTTATAAATTTATAAACTTTACAGAGAAAGGCAGGATTAAATTTAAATTAACCCTGCCTTTGTTATTCTTATTTAAT
>CAZWCA010000072.1:0-13822 GCA_964632255.1 uncultured Smithella sp.
CGTGAGGGAGGCAAAACCCAGTTCAATGGTGATACCCCTTTGTTTTTCTTCTTTTAAACGGTCGGTATCAACTCCTGTAAGCGCCTTAATTAATGCGGTTTTCCCGTGGTCGACGTGGCCGGCTGTGCCGAGAACGAATCGTTTCATTTTTTAGTCCTTAATAAATGGAGATATTTGCATAATTCTCCAGCTTGTCATTCCAGACTGGAACTCCGGCGTATACCGGATGACCCGGAATCCAGCAAATATTTAATAATGCTGCTTTTCTGGTTCCATAAGAATGACGAAGTAGGTAGTTTTTATATAGTTTTGCAAAAGTCTCAGATGGTGCAGAAAATAACAAACTCCTCATTTTTAAACAAGGTTATTATTTGACCATAATTTTATTAGGTATTCTGGTTGGAAAGTCGAAGGAAATCAAAGTATTGTTTATCCATAGAAATTTTTTGGGATATTTTTGCATGGCTGTTGATTATCCAAGGTTACAGGGGATTCTGCAAAAAAGAAATCTTTAAAGAAAATTTTCATCAACATCGGTTCATTTTAGAAATCGGGTTTTTAAATTTTAATTAAATACGCGGCAATATTCGAAATGTGATTTTATAACTTTGTTCATATCCGTAAATTTTTTATGTTTTATATAACATATTGACATTTCCATGACTTTTAATAAGAGTATGTCGCACTCAGCATGACAAAAAAAGGATAAAGGTGATATCTGCAATTTTCAAAAACCGTTGTTCATGAGCCGCATCTAAGGAACTTGTCGGGTTCCTTACAGGACATCCCCTTGATCTCCTTGCCAGAGCAAAAAATACCACCTTTCCGGTTCGGAAACGATTAGTTTTGTCATCCGTGGTTTCCGGATGGATACTAACTATTGAATCCGCATCCACTGCAGGAAGTAAATCCTCTACATGAAAATCTTCATTGTCATGCAAGGTAAATTTGTTATTTATTTACAGTATATGGAAAAGTGTGGAAAGAAAAAATAAACAGGTCTTCTTAATTAAAGGAAACAATAGTTAGACAACGTGATCAAAGGAGAAAATAATGAACATTTGTAGCCATACCTATGAAGAATATTTCGATATGGTCAAATCCTTTCATGGAAATCCGGCGCCGGGATTGATTATCGGCGGGTTTATGGTTGATCTGGCGATGAAAAATTTGCCCGAAGGAGAATTCTTCGACGCAATTTGCGAAACGCCTGTTTGCCTCCCCGATGCCGTTCAGCTTCTGACTCCCTGTACCGTGGGCAACGGCTGGTTGAGTATTGTTCCGTTCGGCCGTTTTGCCGTCACGCTTTATGAAAAATACACCGGAGCGGGCGTGCGGGTTTATCTGGACATGGAAAAATTAAATAAATGGCCGGAAATACATGACTGGTATTTAAAAAAGAAGAAAAAAAGCGAACAGGATAAGGATCTGCTTTTTGCGCAAATCCGGGAAGCGGGACATGAATTGTTCAGTATCCAGAAGGTGCAGGTTGATCCGGAAAAAGTGCGCCGTAAAAGGATGGGCTCCGTCGGTTTTTGTCCTGTTTGCGGTGAAGCCTACCCATTGCGGGATGGTGATTCCTGTCTGAATTGCCAGGGAGAAACGCCGTATAGTAACGTAGTTTCCGCAGGCTAAAAATCAGGCTTTCATTTAAGACTATACTATATTGAAAAAATGAAACCAGGCATAATCCTGAATCGTCTTTATGAATATATTGAATCATCGGCAAAAGAAAGGCAGATTGCCGATTTGCGCATTGGTTTAAGCTATGCTGGAGTCAAGCTGGATAATGATGCGGCGGGTCTGGCTGCTGTTCTACCGGACATAACCATCAGAGGCTGTACGGTATTGCCCGACGCCGGTTCTTATGCCGGTTCACCAGCCATTAATGTACTGAAATATTTAATTCAAGGAAGAAGCGCTCTCCATTCGGCCATCGGCCTCGCGGCAGCCAATGCGCTCACGAAACCGCCTTATCCTTTGACAGAGGACCGTGAGGCGACTACCTATTTAAATCTTCAGTCGGGTGAGAAAGTAGCGATGGTCGGTCTTTTCGCACCGCTGGTGGAACGCATTCGGGCAACCGGTGCCGATCTGACCATAATTGAAAAAAACCCGCAGCGTCTGGAATTACTCTCACAGGAAAAAAAGCAACAGGCGCTCCATGATTGCAGTGTCGCCATTATTACCGCCACGACGCTTCTCAACGGCACATTTGAGGAAACAATCGGTTCTTTGGGAAAGCCTCGTGCAGTTGCCCTGATTGGACCATCCACGCCGCTTGTGCCTTCAATTTTTGATAACACACCCATTACGCATCTGGGCGGCGTAACTGTAGATAATCCTTTGCGTATGTTGCAGATTGTTTCTGAAGGCGGCGGTACACCGGCGCTCAGGCCTTACCTGCGCTTTGTCAATTTGCTTTTACCCGGTCAGTCCACAAAATAAAATACCATCGAAAAGGATGCATAAACTATGTTTCGTTTGACATAAGTTGATGATTGCTGTATTCCTTCTTCGCGAAATAAACTCCCTGTTCACGGAGAGCAGTAAACACCTGAAGCAGCAGTGCATTTACCTGAAGTAGGTTTTGACATGCCGCATTATATACCCGATTATTCAATTGAACAGTTCATCGAAGAAGACATGCCTTATGGCGATTTGACAACCCACCTTCTCGGCATAGGCGCAAACTATGGAAAGATTATTTATTCAACCCGCGAAGAGACTACCCTTTGCTGCACGGAAGAGGCTTCCCGACTATTGCATAAGTTAGGTGCCGTGACAACCGGCATGCTGCCGAGCGGAACTCTTGCGCTTCCCGGAACTGAATTTTTCGCGGCGAAGGGAAGGGCCGATGCGCTCCATTCGGGATGGAAAGCAGCGCTGAATCTCCTGGAGTATGCTTCAGGTGTAGCCAGCCGGACTGCACGTATTGTGAAGATTGCAAAAACGGCTAACCCGGATATTACTGTGTTAGCAACACGCAAATCGTTTCCTGGTACAAAAAAAATCGTCATCAAAGCCATTATGGCCGGCGGCGCACTTCCTCATCGCCTGGGCCTGTCGGAGACAATACTGGTTTTCAAGCAGCATACGGCCTTTCTGGGCGGCCTTGCCAACTTTCTGGAAACAATCCCGCAAATGCGCGCTAAAGCTAAAGAGACCAAGATCATTGTTGAGGCGGAAAGCTTTGCGGAGGCGGTGCAGATTGCCAAAGCCGGGGCTGACGTTGTTCAGGTTGATAAAATGAAGCCCGATGAATTAACCAATCTGGTAAAGGAATTGCGGGCCGTAAACCCCAATGTCAAAATATCCGCTGCCGGGGGTATCAACGAAGCAAATGTTGCCCAATATGCAGCAACAGGTGTCGATATCATTGTCTTATCCTCGATATATTTCGGGAAACCCGCGGATATAAACGTTCGCATTATACCTGCATAATTTTAACAAAACCGGAGGGTGGTGGTTCAATGAAAAGATTTGTTCTTGCGGTAATTATGGTCATTGCCTGGTGTTCTACTTCTTATGCCGGAGAGATAACCTTCGCAGCGGGAGCCGGACTGAAAGATGTGTTAAATGATGTTTCCGCCGCGTACAGCCAAAAAAATCCATCGGTAAAGATAACGAAGAACATCGTTGTCTCCGGAGTTCTGGCCAAACAAATGGACAGCGGGGCTCAAACGGACATTGTTTTCGTGGCCAATGTTAAATGGATGGATTACCTGAAGGAGAAAAAGCATGTAGCTGTCAGTACTGTGACTCCCTTTGCTTACAATACCTTGGTCTTTGTCGGCAAAGGTCCGCGGCGTATCTCGACTTTTGATGAATTGGCGAAGTTGGAAAGAATAGCAATCGCCAGCCCGAAAAGTGTGCCTGCCGGCGAATATGCGATGCAGGCGCTGAAGAAGGCCGGAATCGAGAAGCAACTGGAGAAAAAACTGGTAATGGCCCGTGATGTACGGGAAAGCCTTATGTATGCGGAGCGCGGTGAAGTTGATGGCGCGTTCGTTTACAGAACGGACGCGTTGCTTTCCAAAGTAACCACGGTCTGGTTCACAGTCCCGCAAAATCTTTATTCCAGGGTTGTTTATATGTCTGCTCTGACCGTATCGGGAGTAAAAAACCAAGATGCGGTCAACTTTTTTTCTTTCTTGCATTCCGCAGAAGCCCGACCTATTTTGCAGAAACACGGGTTTGAAGTCCGGTAGTACCATTGCGCGATAAATCCAATAAAAGAGGAGGAAGTACATATGAAGAATGTGATTAAGAGTTTATTTTTGAGTTTTGCTGCCTTGCTGCTTTTTGTTGTTCCTGTCCGGGCTGCCGACATCAATTTGTCTGCCGCCGCCAGTATGAAGGAGGCGATAAACGAACTGGCCGATAACTTTACCAAAAAGAACTCCGGCGTCAAATTCCAGAATAATTTCGGGGCATCCGGGGCAATTGCCAAGCAGATTGAAAACGGCGCTCCCGCTGATCTGTTTGTCTCGGCAAATCTGCAATGGATGGACTATCTGCAGAAAAAGAAGATCATGGACGAGAAAAGTATCAGCACTTTTGCATTCAATACGCTGGTATTCGTCGGGAAGCCCGGTTTGAAAGTAAAGTCCCTGCAGGACGTAGTTAAGCTCGACAAAATCGCCATCGGCAGCCCCAAGAGCGTGCCGGCAGGAGAATATGCTGTTGCCGCCTTCAAGAAAGCCGGCATCGATAAACAGTTGGAGAACAAACTGGTCATGGCCAAAGATGTCCGGGCCTGTCTGATGTATGCCGACAGTGGAGAAGTGTCCGGGGCTTTTGTTTACCGGACAGATGCCCGGATGGGGAAAAACGTAATAATTCTTTTTACTGTTCCCCAGGAGCTTTATCCGCGGGTGACCTACCCCATGGGTCTTACAGCAGCGGGAAGCAAAAAAGCGGAAGCCGTGGCTTTCTATAAGTTTCTCCAGTCTCCTGAAGCAGAAAAAGTTCTTGAAAAACACGGGTTCCTTGTAAAGTAAACATTGATGACCGCTTTCAGCTCTTCAGATTATTTTGCAATTTTGCTCTCCGTAAAAGTCGCGGTGGTGGCAACCATTCTGTCTTTGCCGTTTGGCTTTACGGTTGCTTATATCATGACGTACAAAAGATTCCGGGGGAAGGTTGCTCTTGATGTTCTTGTCAACCTTCCCCTGACCTTGCCGCCCGTTGTGGTTGGCTATCTTTTATTGCTGCTTTTGGGACAAAACGGGTTAATCGGCAAGTGGGTGCTGCAGCCTCTGGATATCAGGCTGATCTTCACCTGGAAGGCTGCGGTCATTGCCACAGCGGTGGTCGGTTTCCCTCTTATGGTCAGGTCTATTCGCACCGGCATGGAAGCAATCGACGAGCGGCTTATCCAGGCGTCGCGAACGCTTGGCGCCGGATGGCTGGATACCATAATCACTGTGATTGCACCGCTTTCAGTCCGGGGAATCCTGGCCGGTTCCATTCTTATGTTTGCCCGCGGCCTTGGTGAATTCGGCGCCACGATTATCGTAGCAGGCAACATCCCGGGAGTCACACAGACCATTCCTCTGGCTATTTATGAATATGTCAGTTCGCCGCGGGGAGATGCAATTGCCATGTCCCTTTGTCTGGTTTCCATTACTATTTCGGTTGTCGTACTCATTTTTCACGAATGGCTGGGCCGGCGGATGGTCAGGGTGGATTGATGGAATTGCGGTTTGCGGCCCGGAAAAGGTACGATAAGTTTTTTCTGGATATGGATTTTGTCGTTGAAGGGGACAGGATCGGTATTTTCGGTCCTTCCGGCTGCGGCAAATCCACCATGGTGAATCTTATTGCCGGGTTGGTCCATCCGGACCAGGGACGCATTCTTATTAACGGCGAATCCCTTTTTGACAGTAAAGAAAAAATAAATATCCCCGTTGAGCGCCGGCGGATCGGCATGGTTTTTCAACGACCCCATCTTTTTCCCCACCTGAGTGTCCGGGGAAACCTTCTTTACGGCTACAAGCGTTGCGCTTCCGGACGCCGTAAAATTACTCTGGAGAATCTGGTGGATGTTTTGCAAATTGAAGATCTTTTGAATCGCGGTGTAAATAACCTCTCCGGGGGTGAGAAGCAAAGGGTGGCAATCGGCCGGGCGGTGCTTTCCAATCCCCGCCTGCTGGTGATGGACGAACCTCTTTCCGCCCTGGACGACAGTCTTAAGTTCCAGATAATTCCCTTCCTCCAGAAATCCTGCGAAGCTTTCGCCATTCCCTATCTCTTCATTTCCCACTCTCTGACAGAAATGAGGATTATGGCCGAACGGGTGCTGAACGTCGCCGATGGACGCGTCATTGGGCAAATGACAGCAGAAGAACTGGCCCGAAACTTGATGGGGAAAAGTCCGGTTCCCTATACTAATCTCCTGAAACTGAAGAGGGAACGCCACTTGGACGGCATGTCCGCTTATCATTTTGGTGACGGCGAATTATTGATTTCGGGGGAGGGCCGCCAGGAAGCTCTTTATGAACTTTCCTCCACGGATATCATGCTTTTCAAACGCCATCCCGAGGCAATAAGCGCCCGCAATCTTTTGCAATGCAGAGTAAGCGAAATATTTGAAGCGGGCAGCAGAATCGGTGTCGGGCTTGCTTGCGGCGGCGAGAAACTCGTTGCGGTGATTGTGAAAGAGGCCGCCCGTGACCTGGATATAAAGGAAGGCGTGGAACTTTTCGCGGCGATAAAAGCGACAGCCTTCCGGCAACTGGGCTGAGACGGACGAAGATCGGTTTTGCCATGAAATTTCAGCCAAAGTTAATAGTTATTTTGTAATGCCGAAAATCTCCCTGTTTTCTTCTGGAAGTATCGTATCTAAATATTATAAAAATATTTGCAAAGCTTTTTGTCATTCCATGCCTGGAGAATGTGCCGCAACGACCAGAGTTGCTATTCACGTGCCTGAATCTTTTAAATCTTGAATAAGTATTGCTTTTTCTATAGGTTTGATTTTGTGCTGCTATTAAGTTTTAAAAATAATTTTTTTGAGGTAATAAATTGAAACGTAAAGATGCTTTTATCCAGATTTTGCATGAAATAAGCGGAATGCCGAAAGAAAGCGTTGAAAAAGACATGGCTGGCATGTTGCTCGCTATCCCCGATTCCGAAGAAGAAATGACAAATGCCGAATATGAACAGTTCTTGAACAGCTTACGTGAAGGAAGAGGATGTCTTTGAGTGATCCAGATCATGAAAAAAATGGATCGAACAAAGGCAGAAAGGATTTTCAACAATCTTGTAGCACCGTGCGGAATGAACTGCCGCTTGTGTTGGGGATATATTCGGGAGAAGAATAAATGTCCAGGTTGCCTAAAGATCGATAGTCAAGAAAATCAAAAATCAAAATATCGCACTACGTGCAAAATCAGAAACTGCGAACAAATTGCCAAAAGCGGAGCTAAGTATTGTTCTGTAAGTTGCCATAGTTTCCCCTGTCTCAGGTTGAAACAATTGGATAAACGATACAGAACAAAGTATGCAATGAGCATGATCGATAATCTTAAAATGATAAACGAAGTTGGGATTAGACATTTCATTCAAAATGAAGCGGTGAAGTGGATTTGTTCGAAATGCGGTGCAGCGATTTGTGTTCACAAACCGATATGTCTTTCTTGCGGACATAAATGGCATGAAGAAAAAACAGAATGAAATAGCCATTTCGAAAGAACCGGGCCCTTTTCGCTGATACAGGTCCACGAAACAGGTGGAATTCTTGGCGTTCGCGGTATTGTCTACGAGCCCATTAACGAGCAAGGTGTCATACTTTTGTTTGCCGCTCTTTGTCATGACCTGGGATTTATGATTGAAGCAATCAGGAGTGCTTTTCCGGATGCGCTCTTAAGAAGAAAAAATATCAAAGGAACCTGGAATAGCTGTCGTGCAGAATTTGAATTTAAGTCTTCTTCTTTTAAACTGCATAAGCACGATCCAAAGCAATGCGACCTAATTATATGTTGGGAACACGACTGGCAGGACTGTCCCAAAGAAGTGATATGCTTGAAGGATAAAATCAAGGAATTTCGATAAGGAAAGGTAAAACGGATTAATTCTAAAACTTACCCTATGCTGAAAATAGTACATTGACCGATTTCCTGAATTATCCATTCATCCAACTATTCAAAGCTGAAATCAAAGCCCTATATTGAGTTTAGTTTATTGTTGATATAAAAACCTCGATTAGATGTTATTTACGAAAGGAAATACAATAAATGAAATCCATCTTCGCAAGGATTGCCTTTTCTTTGTCTTTGTTATTCTTATTTGTTCCCCAGGTCGCTTATGCCGTAATGAAAACCTTTATCAAGGAATATACTTACCAGGCAAGTGAGGAGGACAGCCGGAACTCCAGCCGGGTTATCGCCTTGCGGGAAGTAAAAAGGCTTCTCCTCGAGGAACTCGGCACTTATTTGGAAAGTCAAACAGAGGTGAAGAACTTCCAGCTCACAAAGGACCAGATCACAACGCTGACAGCGGGCATCGTTCAGGCGGAGATTGTCGCGGAGAAATGGGATGGCCACGTCTACTGGCTCAAGTCCAGGATTACGGCGGATTCGGACAAGGTTGTCCAATCCATTAATGCATTGCGCAAGGACCGTGATAAGACAAGGGAACTGCGAGCGATGAAGCTGAAAGCGGACGAGCTTATGGCTGAAGTCGAACGGTTACGCAAGGCCATGGCCGCAAAGGATGGAAATTCCGACGCCCAAAAGACAGCCTACGACAAATCAATCAGGGAGCTCTCCGCGGCGGAGTGGATCGAAAAAGGGCATGCCGCTAAAGATGCTGCGGAAGCCGTCAAGGCATACAGCCAGGCCGTCAAACTTGATCCCGCCAACATCGAGGCGTATTATTTTCGAGCAAGGAGCAGCGAACGAAATCAGGCGCTGTCCGATTACTACAAAATTTTGAGCATTCCGGCCAGGAATTCGGAAGGCCATCTCATCCGGGCCTGGACTTACAAGGAGCTGGATCAGCGTGATCCCGCTCTTCAGGAATTCGGGAAAGCCGTCCAGACGGCCAGGGGAAACAAGGAGAAGGCGCTGGCTTATTTTGACCGTGGGCGGTATTACTATTTGCATTATCTGAAACATCGTTCATCCACCGACAAGCCATTGCCCGGTGATTGTGAACTCTCCGTTCAGGACTTCAGCAACGCTATTGCACTCGACCCGACAGATTCGTCTTATTTCGTTAACCGCGGAAATTCCTATGCCAGCCTCGAACTTCATGATCTCGCTATTGGAGATTATACTGCAGGTATCAGGTTGGAACCTAAAAACGCAAGTCTATACGCCATACGGGGAATATATTACGAAATGCTTGAAAAGCATGAGCCGGCGATTGCCGATTTGAGCAGGGCTATCGAGCTGGAAGGTCAGGACAGTATTTTTGCTGCATATGATTATCGACACCGTGCATATAACTATGAAAGCCTTGGAAAATTCGATCTTGCGATAAAAGATTGGAATGTATTGTACGAAAAAGAGCAAGAAGATCCAAGCATCATTTTTAATTTAGCAAACCTTTACAGAAAGCTCGGCAAGTACGATCAAGCCATAAAATACTACGACAAAGCTGCTGCCTTCAAGCTCGCTTATTATGATGCCTATATCGTTTATCACGGACGCGCCCTCGCGTATGCAGCAAATGGAAATGCCAAAAAAGCCACAGCAGATCTGAGATATTTGATTCAACGCAATCCCGGTTACAGGGCGGATTTCCGAAATGAAAAAGGATTCGATTCTATCCGGAATGATCCCGATTTTATCAATCTGTTCAAAGAAAATTGAGCAAACTCACTTGTGGAATGGAGTATTGAAGAGTTATTTGGATTAAGCTGAATTCAAGCAAACAAAAGTTAATCTTCATTCCAATTTACATAGATGGCTAAAGATTCATGGATTGGTTATTGCCCTGTCTTCTAAACTCAAATCCGGAGAGGATAAAAATCTTATGATATACATAAACAATTGGTTTTACTGGGCTCTTCTATCTGCGGTGTTTGCGGCGCTTACGGCTGTTTTTGCAAAAATAGGTCTTGAGGGCATCGATTCCGATTTTGCAACTCTTATTCGTACTTTCGTGATTGTTATCGTGCTGGCTGTCTTTGTTTATCTTGCAGGAAAGTGGAGTAATCCGCTTGAGCTTAGTTCTAAAACATTATTGTTTCTTACTTTATCCGGATTAGCCACGGGCGCATCCTGGGTCTGCTATTTTCGCGCCCTGAAAATCGGTGAAGCATCGAAGGTCGCTCCCGTAGACAAACTCAGCCTTGTGCTTGTGGCAATCTTCGCTTTTATCTTTCTTGGTGAGCGCCCAAATATCAGAGAATGGACGGGTATCCTCTTGGTCGGGGCAGGGGTCGTCCTCCTGGCTCTAAAAAGATGATTTTATACTCCGGATAAAATTGGTGCGTTATGTCCGATCTCAACACCCTTGGCGAAGCTCTCAAATAAGGTGATCAATCGGCAACACAGTCTGTCCTAATGAAGGTTTCATAAATAGTTCTATGCAATTGACAGCATATGGATTTGGTGATAAAAAAAGAATATTCAAGAGTTACCTCTGGTTGGTTGTAATCGGACCAGTCATTTATGCTCATTTTATGCTTAATAAAAGAAGGGGGCGTAGTATGAAGAGAAGGGATTTCTTAAAAGCTGGTTTGGCAGGCACTGCATCAACTTTAATCGGCACCAGTGATCTTGCCCATGCTCTTCAGGCAATGGCCGCCGAGCCCTTTGTTTATCCTGAACCTGTTTACCGAATACTGGGTCGAACTGGTCTGAAGATAACTACGATAAGCTTCGGGGCGATGTTGACACCGGAGGCGGAGGTTATGGAAGCCGCCTTTGATCACGGCGTGAATTATGTAGACACGGCCCGTGTATATATGAACGGAAAAAACGAGGAAATCGTCGGTAAGGCGTTGAAGGGCAGACGCGATCGTGTTTATGTTGCTACGAAAATCCATCCTAAGTCACTATCGAAAGAGGCCATTTTCAAGGATGTGGAAACGAGCCTGAAAGCTCTGGAAACCGATTACATAGATGTCATTCAGCTGCATAATCTCATCGACAAAAAAAGAATTTATGATCCAGAGATAAGGGAAGCTCTGCTGAAATTGAAAGAGCAGGGAAAGGTTCGTTTCCTCGGGGTGACCACCCACACGAACCAGGTACAAGTGCTCAATGCCCTGATGGAAGATAAAAATAGCTTTTTTGATACGGCTCTTGTCGGGTATAATTTCAAGAGCGGCAGCGAGTTGAAGGAAGCTATCGCCAAAGCCGCACAACGCAAAATCGGTATTGTTGCAATGAAAACTCAAGCCGGAGGATACAAAACGGATGCTATGGGGCCGATCAGTCCGCATCGGGCAGCCCTGAAATGGGTGCTTCAGGATAAGAACGTTACCGCGGCGATTCCCGGTATGCGTAATATGACCGAGCTCAGAGAAGATATCGGGGCGATGGGATTGCAGTTGAGCTATTGGGATGAGCTTGTTCTGCAACGCTATGGTGCTGCCGTAGAACCGTATTTTTGCTCATTTTGCGGGAAATGCGAATCGACCTGTTCCCATGGCGTTGAGATCAGCACAATCAACCGGAGCACAATGTATGCCGAGGCATACAAAAGTATGGCGCTTTCCCGGACCACATACAGTGAAATTCCAGCAAATGCTTCAGCCTCTGTATGCCTGAACTGTCAAAATTGCACGGCGGAATGTGTCAACGGCCTTGATATTGCGATGAAGATGGCTCGAGCCAGACAAATCTTTGCATAGGGGAAATATGCAGCGAAAAGCAATCGTAATATTTGTTTCTGTTATGCTGGTTATGGTTGTGTGCGGTCCGGTACGGGCTGCCGGCCTTTCCATCAGGGACGTTCTTCCCCAAAAAAGTTTCGCCGAGGGGTGGGTAATTGATGGAAAAGTGAGTTTGTTCGATAAAGATAACTTGTTCGATCATATCGATGGAGAAGCCGAGCTTTACTTTCCTTATGGGTTTGAAGCTTTGGCCAGCGCCGTTTATGCGAATAAAAAGGATCCGGATTTATCCGTTGTCGCCGATGTATACAAAATGGCTTCCCCGCTCGATGCCTTCGGGATATACTCGAACTACCGCAAGGCAAATAATTCATGGGTGAAAATCGGCGCCGAAGGATTTATTTCAGCCTCCCAAGCGATGTTTTATCAGGATAGATATTTTGTCCGGTTGCAGGCCGCCGGAACGACAAATTTGCCCACGGATATTTTTCTGGCCTGCGCCCGGGCTATATCCGGCAATCTGCCAGCCGATTTCTCTCCGCCAAAAGAACTGGATGTTATGAAGATAAAGGCGCTTGTGCCAAAGAGTGAGCGATATATTGCGCAAAGCCTTCTGGGATACATTTTCTTTCGCCGGGGTATTATTGCCGATGCCGTCGTGCAGGACGATAAGATGCAGATTTTTGCCATACACGAGGATAGTCCAGCCGCCGCCCGCGCTACTTTTTCCGAATACTGTTCTTATCTGCAGGCTGAAGAACGGAGTCCTGCAATGACTGAAAATAAAACTTATTTACAGGTAACCGCCGTCGATCCTTTGTATGGGCAGGTTTTGGTACAGCAATCAGGACGCTATGTCTTGGGTGCAGTCAGGGTCAAAAATGTTTCTATCGCCAAACAACTGGTCAGAGAGCTGCGCGGAAGGATCAGTGAAGACGAACGCAGTGAAGGCAAGGATTATTAATTCCGGATAACAAAACTTCCCTTTTTCCTGGCAAGCGGCAGAACTTGTCGATCCCATTTCCCTTCTTATTCGTTCACGTTCATTGTCTGTTTATCCAATGATGTCATATGCGACCAGGACTATATTTGATTTCTTCTATGAGCTGAATATCTATGATGTGCCTTAATCACCGTGGCAGTCAATAATTGCCCATCGAATACATATCTTGACGTGCAATAAGGATTCACCGGCAGGTAAACAATATTTTCCTATTTTCTTTTTTCTGAAATTAATAATTTTCGAAACCAAATCGGCTAAACCGAGCCGTTCGCAAATTTCATTGAAAAAATAGTTGTGCCGGAGAACGTATTGCAAAATTATGAATGTATTCAAAGATTACAGAAATTAAAGGTGATATAGGAAAGAAGTATTCACTACGTGTAATTGAAAATCCAAGTGCATTCATTTCATACTTCAAGATGATTTTATCCTGCCTGATAATCATCAAGAGCCAGCACCTGGTTGGTAAGTTCAGCTATCAAATCATCATTTAACTCGGAAAACGACACTCTTCTCAGGCAGTTGGGTACGTCAATGTCCGCCATGACAAACTTGGGCAGTTCGCTGTTTTTGAAACCCTCAATAACTGCATAGTCAACGCCTTCGGCCTGAAGTTCGGCAAGCGCCGACGCGAGATCACCGCGTTCCCTTGTTACTTTGAGCCTGGCGTTGCCAAGGCCGATAACTACATCCGCTCCGGCATCAAAGTGGCGTTTGGTATCGCCCTGGTCCACGGAATGGGTCATCATGTTTTTGATTGTCCCGACTTTGCCATATCTGGCAAGGGAGCGGACGAGAGCTGTAACGAGAGTGGTCTTGCCTGTTTTCTTGGTTCCTACGATGGATATTACTTTCATGAATATGGGTAGTGTCTCCTCCGAAAATAAATTCCAAAAACGTTAAAAAATCAACAATTTCTGATGCTTAGAAAAAATCCCAAATACCGCACTGTTACTTGTCCCCCTTTGGAGGGGGTGCAGGGGGAGGATACCTTTGCCCAAACACGCCATACTTAGGGCAAACAC
>CAZWCA010000073.1:0-13716 GCA_964632255.1 uncultured Smithella sp.
AGTGACGATGATGTTTCCTCAATAGCCGAGGCCTGTTGGGATGAACCCTCCGCCAGAGACTGGCTGGCCGCGGATACCTGACTCGATGCCGAGGCTATCTGATTGGATGCTTCTTCCATCTGCTCCACGGCATTTTTGACCGGGGAGGAAATGCTCCTGGCAAAAAATGTTACCGCAACGATAGTCAGGGCCAGGAATATAATGATGGCGCCAAAAATGAAGTTGCGAATCGTGTGGGCGGGCGCCATTAATTCGTCATAGTTTTGAGCTACGGCAATAAACCAGTTGGACAATGGTGCAGGTGCATAACCCGCAACTTTCTTTACCCCCTGGAATGTATATAGTTCATTACCTGTCTGGCCGGCGATCATTTTGCCGGTTACCTCTTTCATGCCGGGCTGTTCATGCAGATTCAGGGAAAGAATGTGCTCCTTTTTAGGATGGGCAACAATGATTCCTTCTTTATTTATTACATAGGCATACCCGGACTGGCCAATTTTTACTGAATCAATTTTATCGGTAAGGAAAGTAATTTTGGGTGCCAAGCCGATCATTCCGACAAGTTCTTTTGATTTTGAGTATACCGGAGCACCGAAGGTCTGGATCGGCAGACCGCTTACTGTCGATTTAACCACCGATCCCACATTAACCTTGCCGGCCAATGCATCCTTGACGTAATCGCGTTTGGAAAGATCAATGCCTTTATATTTTCCCTCGACTCCGTCAACAAAGACTTTTCCGTCGCGGCCGGTCACAAAAATAACCTCGTATTCATCACCACTTGCTTTTACCAGCGTAGTGAGTGCGGCAGTTGCTTTTTCAATATCAGCACTGCTCGCAGCACTCTGCGCATGTTTCGTAGCTACATCGACAATAGTATCCGTACCTGCTAATTGCGTAGCTATTTTCAGCTCTTCCCTGACCGCCAATTGGGTCATATTGGCAAGACCCTTTGCAACTTCTGTTGACTGATGCAAGGCAAGTTCTTCAAGAGCACTTGTTGCCTTGTAGGAAGCAAATATTCCAACAATCGTGAGTGGAATCAGTACCGCAATAATTCCGCCGAAAACAAGTTTGAAACCAAGGGTCATTTTTTTCATATTCATCTCCTTAATGCTAAGATTTGTAACCAATTATTGCTTTCTTTTTCATCAACCTCCAACCTGTTGATTATGCCCTTCAGTCAAATATGCTCCAGTTTTTTGATCATCTTGCTGAGAACAGCGGCGATATCCACGAAATCGCTGTTATAGTCACTTAAAAATCTCGGTCTTAAAACATGTCCTCTTGCAAGGGTAGACGGATTTGTGTCCGGTAAAATTAAAATAATTTTAGAATCTTCTAAAAGTTCCCGAATAAGAAGAAAATCTTCAAGTTCCTTACTGGACGAAGCAAACAAGATGACTATACGCTGGTTAAAAGCCGGTTGTCTAAGTTCATTAGACAGATCGTCGATTGATCGACAAAACTTTAATTTTTCCTCCGGCAGTAATAATTCGATAACCCGGAGAAATCGTTCTTCTGCACCGCTTGTCTTTGTAGAATAAATAAGTAAAGTCATTTTTTTCAAATTTCCGGCATATTTGCGTGTAAATAGTACAATAACTGTGCCGTGACGGCTTATTTATGATATGATTAATTATATTAAATGGTTAGATTTGGTAGAAATTTGAAAACTTAATTGGGTTTGTTCTGACAATATCAGATTAATTCTAAAAAAATTGGAATGTGTCTAATTTTTTTAGACAATTTTGATAATAATTTCCTTTTAAATATTAGTCGGCATTGAAATACTATGTTTTTTGATGAGTTGATAAAGTCTTGCCCGGCCTAAACCTGAAATTTTACAGGCTTCTCTAATATTTCCTGAAGTTAGAGTCATTAACTCCTTAAGATATTGATATTCTTCTCTGGCTAAGACCGAATCTCTTAACTCCTTAAAAGTCATCATTTTCACGGAAGAGTTAGTGCTCTTATCCTGGTCATCCTTTTTTGAGACCATGCTCCTGATTAACCGGACTCGAATATGCGTGGGAAGGTGTTTGGGATAGAGCATTGTTTCATTATGCGCGGCTACAAGGGCTATTTCCAATGCACTGATCAGCTCCCGGACATTTCCGGGCCAGTCATAAGCACAGAGAGTTTCAATAAATTCAGGAGAAAAGCCTTTTACCTCCGTATTTTGCCGTAAACAAATTTTGTTCACATAATAGGCAATAAGTTCTTTGATATCTCCGGTACGTTCTCTTAATGGCGGCAATTCGATGGACAGAGTGCGCAGGCGAAAGAGAAGATCTTCCCTGATTTTATCTTCCTTACACATTTTTTCGAGATCACGATTGGTGGCGGCAATAACTCGAAATTCACTTTTTACTTCCTGTTTGGCACCAAGAGGACGGAAACGATGTTCCTGAAGTACGCGGAGAAAAGTTTTTTGCGCAGAAAGAGGAAGATCACCCACTTCATCCAAAAAAAGCGTTCCTTTGTCGGCCTGTTTAATTAATCCCTCCCGGATTCTGTCAGCACCGGTAAAAGCTCCTTTTTCGTGGCCAAAAAGGATGCTCTCGATAAGAGTCGGAGGAAGGGAAGCACAATCTACAGTTACAAAGGGCATAGCCGACCGTGAACTGTTGTTGTGGATGGCTTGCGCAAAAATTTCCTTTCCTGTTCCGGTTTCACCTGTAATAAGGACGCCGGCATCAGTGGCGGCTGCCTGAGCAACAAGTTGCATGCAGGTTTCCATGATCGAACTGCTGCCGATTATTCCTTCCCGCTTCAGTAAGAGGGGTGCTCTTTTCTGCTTTTTCGCTTCTCTGTATTGGAGAGCACGCAGCAGAGGAAGTTCTATCAGCTTCCTTTCCAATGGTTTTTCAATAAAATCCCAAGCTCCGTTTTTTATTGCCAGTTCAGCGGCATCGGGATTGCCGAACCCCGTTATGATAATGACTTCGGGAGCCGACGGTGTGGCATGAATTTTTGGTAACAATACCAAACCATTACCATCGGGTAGTTGCACATCCAGAAAGACGACGTCAAAGCTTTGAGACTGGGCTGTTCTAAGGCCATCTTCGGCCGTATTGGTCCAACTGACCTCATGTCCGAGACTTTTAATCATGTCGCATAATACTTCTGCATTGAACTGATTGTCATCGATAACCAAAACTTTACCCATTTTATCTTATCCCAACGAGTTTAGAGCGTTTGATGATGCGCCTTTGATTCCTTTTGCCTTTACTCCTGAACTTTTATCAGCAAGGGCAAATAAACATTGAAGAGAGTTCCCCTTCCCACTTTGCTTTGCACAGTAATTGCTCCGCCATATCTTTTCACTATTTCATATACGATGGAAAGACCCATACCAAGACCTTCTCCCGGATTTCTTATCGTAAAAAAGGGATCGAATATTTTGTTAATTATTTCAGGGGCCATTCCTTGTCCCGTATCACTAACGCCCAGTCTGGCATACATGCCGGAATTTAACCCGTGATTAATTAAATCATCGCCGGGTTTTATTTCTTCAGGCGCTAACTCCACTTTCAATATTCCTTTTCCGGAACCTATGGCGCTGACTGCATTCGTACAAAGGTTCATCAAAATTTGATAGATATGTTCCGGATTAGCAAGAACAGTGCATGGAGATGGTTGAATCATTGATTGAATCTCTATTGTTAAAGGAAGAGTCGTTCTGATAAGCTTCAGCACCTCCTTGACCATCGGGTCAATTCTCAGGGGATATGGTTTCTCATCTTTTCGACGGCTGAAAGTGATAAGTTGGTTGACGAGATCCTCCGCTTTTTTCCCGGCTCTATAGATTTGATCAAAATAACGCTGGAGGCGGTCATTTTCTTTTGGTTCTAGCAAACCCATTTCAGAATAACCTATTACTGCACTTAGAATATTATTGAAATCATGTGCAATTCCACCGCTAAGCGTGCAAATGGCTTCCATTTTCATAGCTTGGCGAAGTTGGGATTCAAGCAGCTTGCGTTCGGTTATATTCCGGATCGATTCAATTGCCCCGATAACTTTACCTTTTGAATCATGCAGGATGGCGGCTCTGCAGTATAGATATGTCTCTTTTTTCCTGAAAACGGGCAGATATGCTTCACCTTCCAGGAAGTTATCTCTTTTCTGTATAAAAACATATCCGGCTTCGATTTCTTTCCGGGGGGTGAGGACGAGATCAATCAGCATAGGTCTTCTTTCACTATAAAAGGGCAGGGCATATTCATAATTATCCTTGCCCAGTATATCCGCAGCCTTGATTCCCGTTATTTCCTCTATGGCTTTGTTCCAAAAAACGACCTTGCCGTCAGTATCAATGATAAAAGCAGGATCAAGAAAAAAATTAAATATGTCAGATAGTTGCCATTGTGATTTTTCTTCCGCCGGCTCATTCTTAATTGATGCTGTTTCGAGTGCTCGAATTCGTTGTTCCAGTTCTTTATCAGTGGGTTTTCCGGTCACAGGCAAGTATTCCTCATTACTCAAAAAAGTACACTTTCAAGTAGAATCCTCCTGAAGTACAGGTCGGGACTTTTGATTTTCTTATTTGCTGCCGGTTTTTTATTAAAAAAATGGTTTAGACGAATTGAGTCCAAACCTGAGAAGATTTGAAGCATTTCTATAAACCTTTCCTGATTTTTGGGCAAGTCTCAAAGAATAGTTTTCTTTCCAATTACAGCATGAAGGAAACGGACACCTTTTTGGCAGCGCATTATTCAACCTATTGAAAATATAGATGTTATGTTTATCGATAAACAAAAAATAAAAATTGTCCTTGACAATAGAACAATCGTTCTATTAAATGCGCATCATGGAAACAAAACGTACCGTAAAATCTGTAGCGCAGAAGATAGCCGATTTCAACCGGGATCGCCGTCGAATGCCGACCTATGAAGAGATGCTTACATTGCTCGCCGTTCGGTCAAAAAGTGTTGTTCATTTTTGGATAAATAAACTCCTGCAGGAAGGCATCCTGGAGAAGGACCGTTCCGGTCATCTGACATTTATTAATTCGCCTGCCGGTATTCCTCTCGCCGGAGAAGTTTCCGCCGGCTTTCCTTCGCCCGCGGAGGAAGAATTGCGGGACGTGATCTCCTTTGATGAGTACCTGATTACAAACCAGACTGATTCGTTTCTGCTGAAAGTGGATGGAGATTCCATGATCGGCGCCGGGATAATGCCGAATGATCTGGTGCTTGTTGAACGTGGCCGGGAACCGAAAAATGGGGATATTGTGATTGCTGAAGTGGATGGTGCCTGGACTATGAAATATTTTTACAAGAAGGGTAAAGAAGTTTACCTGGAAGCGGCTAATCCGAAGTATCCGAGAATTACGCCTGTCGCCGAGATGCGCCTGGGAGGCGTAGTTACGGCGGTTGTCAGGAAATATCATACCTGATTCCATATGGAGCAAATGAATATAAGGCTGAAGGCTGAGGACGGTGATTTAATCATTGAAGACGATCGGAAAAACGGATTCGACGAAACCGAAGGTCCAAATGGTTAAGTAGCTTTTGTGAAGTTTGCTTCCCGAAAAGGGCAGCTTTGGAGTGCGGCGGCTGGACGCCGCTTTTTAGGATAACTAATGTATGATGAACTCGTAAAAAGTCAGAATTTGCCAGATTCAGTGCTGTAAGCTACTGAAATCATTGAATGCAAATTTTAGAAAATGACGATTTTTCGACTTTTTACGAAACCATCAATGTATGCTTAGAGGAAAACTAAAATGCAAGCAGAAGCGACTTTTTCCCAAAAAACTATAAGAGCAAAGACGGTGGATTTCCCGAAGATATTCCGTCCTGCAAGACTATTCCAGGGAATACGTCAGTTAATAAAAGAAATTGACTGGGATAAAAGCATTTCCAAGTGGGAAAAATACATTAACCGGTTTTCCTGGATATTTATTATTGTAGCGGCTGTTTATTTAATCCCCGTATGCCTGAAAATTTTCCTCCGCTAAGCTTTTTCATTTGCCTTAGATATGAGAAGGATATGTTAATTACAATTGAAACCATGCTAGTGTAGTGTTTCAACGTAAGTTTTACATATATACTTGCATATCGAGTTGAATTTATTTGTGAATCTGATATTGCCATAAATCCGTTACTGAACCAGCACGCTGGATTTCGATCGCTATAAATTATACTGCGAATTTGCTTCCTGCCATCAGTTCCCTACTCCTCCCACTTCCTAAAAATTATACAGCTGTTCGTGTCTCCGAAGCCGAAACCGGCTGTTGCCATCGTACGCAATCCGGGGATCTCCAGGCAGCTTTGCGGAATTTTTTGGGCAAAATGAGCTATTCGGGGGTGAATATTTTCGCAATTCACTGAGGGATGAATAAACCCTTTGTGCAGTTGCAAAGCCACGGTTACACATTCAACAGCGCCGGCTGCACCGAGGCAATGGCCGACCAGTGATTTTGTCGAACGGATATAAGGAAATTCCGAGGGACTCAGATTCAGTGTTTCCGACCAGATGCGGACTTCCATTGGATCCATGAAATCGGCTGCCAGATGGCCGTTAATGGCGTCAATTTCTCCGGGTTCAATTCCAGCATCTTCCATCGCCATCCGGATACAGCGCCGGACTCCTTCGGGATTCGGTGTCATAATGGTGTCCCTTATGTGACGACCGCCGCTATTTATGGCTCCTCCAAGAATCTCTACGTAAATTCTGGCGCCGCATTCCAGAGCGGTTTCCAATTCTTCAAGAACCAGGACAGCACCGCCCGAACCGGGGACAAATCCGCACGCTGACGCGCTCATGGGCCTGGACCCCTTTTCGGGCTCTTCATTAAACTTGCAACACATGGCCCTCATGGCGTCAAAACAACCCCAGATATAGGGCGAGGCCCCTTCCGATCCACCCGCGAGCATACGTTTGGCGAAACCTGTGCGGATTCGCCATACCCCTTTAATAACCGCCTATTACCCGTGCTGCAACCGGATGAGTTGGAAGTCACCTGGTTTCCCAAAGCAAGAATACCCGTTATAAAAGCACTTGCCCCACTGGTCATGGTTCGTTCAACAATGCGGCTTCCCATCCGTCGCGTCTTGCCCTCGTTGACCATGGGCACCAGTTGTGTTGCAATGAAATCCATACCGGTTATGCCGGAACCAATGATGATCCCTGTGTCCCAGTCGACGCGATCATCTTCAGCTTCAGGCACTGTCAAACCTGCGTCTGTCCAGGCATCAATCGCTGAAACCGAGGCATATCCAATATTTTCGTTGATCGACAGGAGCTTTTCCTGATCAAAATACGCCTTCAAGGTAGCATCGAAATTCTGCGGTATACCGCCGATCTGGCAAGAAAAATTCAGATTTCTGAGCTCGGGGATAAACCGGATGCCGGATATCCCTTTTCTTAAAGCATCTTCGTAGGCTTCGAGTCCGTGCGCATTAGGCGCCACAATCCCCATACCCGTAATTACGACTCTTTTCTTCAATTTGATGCCTCCCTTAAGTTTCTATTTTAAGTTTCTTATGTAATTTCAAAGCCGTTGAATAAGCCTGTCCCTGCATTGATTATTTGGGCGATCATTTCACTGTCCACTAAGACTTGCTCAATATCCGCGTAACGCAGGATTAAATGGGTAGAACCTCTTTTCCTATTCGGTTTGCATTTGGGCTTCTTCTGATTCAGGCTTAACCCTGTACCAAGTAGCGTAGATTACCGGAAGAACGAGAAGTGTGAGCACCGTCGCGCTGAACAAGCCACCTGCAATAGCCACTGCCATAGGTCCCCAGAAGACGCTTGATGACAGAGGTATCATCGCGAGTACCGCCGCTGCTGCCGTCAGCATAATAGGACGGAAACGAAGAACCGTGGCATTGATAATGGCGTTCCATAGGGTCTGTCCTGAATCAATTTGCCGGTCGATCTGGTCAATCAGGATGACGATGTTGCGCATGATTATCCCGGCCAGGGCCAATAGTCCCAGTTGCACGACAAAACCAAAGGGTTTTCCGGTCATTAACAGCGCCACGCTGACGCCAATGATTCCAAGCGGAGCCGTGAGTAAAGTCAGGATCATGTGAGAAATATTCTGCAATTGGAACATAAGGAGGGTCATAATGATCAGAACCATAATCGGCACCGGCTCCAATAACCACTTTGTAGCCTTGATACTCCATTCCAAAGGGCCTCCAATTTCGATGCTATATCCTGGCGGCAGGTCTTTCCGGAGATGTTCCAACTTATTATAAACATTTTGGGTCGCATCCAGCCCCAGAACGCCGGGAACAGTATTAGCCTGGACTGTGATTGTCGGTTTCAAGTGGCGGCGCCAGATCATGCCTTCCTCGGCAGCGTAGCTGATTCTCGCAATCTGATCGAGAGGGATGAAGCGTCCATTGCCTATATGGACATTAAGGTCCTTAATGCGGGACAAATCTGTGCGGTTGTCCGTATCGACCCGAAAAACAATGTGAATCGTTTTGTCCTTTTCCCGGAATTCAGTCACTGGCGCCCCGGACAGTAAGGACTGAAGACTCAGCGCAAGGCTTCGTCTGTCAAGACCCAAAGCCCGTGCCTTGTCCTGATCGATTGCCAGGCGCATGGTTTTGCTCTTTTCATTCCAATCGAAATTGACGTTCCAAAGATTTTTATCGGCAATCATGACATCACGTACCTGCGCCGCGATTTCCCGGACTTTATTGTGATCATAGCCCGTAAAGCGGAGCATAACTGGATACGGTTCAGGCGGCCCCAACTGAATTAACTTGATGTTGGCCAGAACGTTGGGAAACTTGGCAGCAAGGACTTGATGCGCTTTTCTTTCCACTGCGTTACGCGATTCGAAATTTTTTGCCACAATAATAAATGATGCAAAATTTGTATTTGGTAAGGTCGGTTCGTGGGTAAGAACAAAGCGGGGTGCTCCCTGGCCGATATAATACGAGTAATGGTCCACATTTTTGTCACCATCGAAATACCGCGCAAACCGTCGCGCCTCCGTCTCCGTTGCCTGGAGTGATGATCCTTCCGGTAAGCGAATGTCCACGCCTACCTCCGGACGCTCCGATGCAGGAAAAAAATCGTTTTTCACCAGTCCCATGATCAATATGGCAGAGATAAAAGAGATCACTGTGGCGGTGATCACCCACCAGCGATGAATCAAACACCAGTATAGAATCTTTTTGAACCAGCGATAAAAGGATGTGTCGTAAATATCAGGATTGTGGCCCCCATGAGTGCCGGCGTGACCAGGCTTGACCCTGATAAGACTATAACCCAAAAGAGGTGTCACGGTTCCGGCGACGAGCCAGGAGATGAGAAGGGCAATCGTAACGACTGAAAAGAGACTGATGCATAATTCGGCAACGCTCCCTTTGGAAAAACCGACCGGTATGAACCCGGCGCACGTGACCAGAGCCCCGGTCAGTCGGGGATAGGCCGTGGCTGTGTATGCAAAACAGGCGGCATCGAAGCGATCCCAACCCTGCTCCAGCTTGACGAGCATCATTTCAATTGCAATAATGGCGTCGTCAACCAGTAGACCGAGGGCGATGATGAGGGCGCCCAGTGATACCTTGTGGAGATCGATCCCGAAAACTTTCATGCAGATGAAGACGCCGGCAATTACCAAGGGGATGCACAGGGCGACAATGGATCCGGTGCGTAGTCCCAAGCTGAAGAAACACACAATGAGCACAATCACGATGGACTCAGTCAGCACCTTCATGAATTCATTAATCGATGCCTTAACGATCCGCGGCTGGTCGGAGATCGTGTTAATCTCCATGCCTAAGGGCAATCCTTTCTTGATTCCCTCGATGGTCTGCGTCAGGTTCTTCCCCAGGGTCAGAATATTGCCTCCTTTTTCCATGGAAACGGCAAGGCCCACCGCCGGCCGGCCATTGTAGGATTGAAGGGGAAAAAGGCGCGGCGAAACTGCTGAATCTAAATCCTGCGACGTTGAGAACGAAAATGAGGAAGCTAGGCATCCCCTTCCGAAAGAAGAACAGACGCTGATGGATGACGAAATTGACGATGTAAAGACTTACAGTAACGTTAGGGGGCGAAAGAGGGCTTGCTGCCGGACATCCGGAAATAAACTATTTTAAAGTCAAGACACCGGATGGATAGATTTCTCATATTTATGATCTAAAAGATTAGAAAAAATATAGAAATCCAGAGATAGCCATACTCGTATAATAACCATTAATAGTTAGCAATTTTCTCAAAATCAAAGTTCAGCTTACTCAAACAGGGTTGCAGTAACCGGTAAAATGTGCTCATTTACTCGGCTATCCAAAAGAATTTTTATGGTTTGGATGTGCTAACAGATCATAAAAGAAATGGCTTACTATTCTATCTTCTAAAAGGCGTCGCAAAAATATAGGAGAAAAGTAGTTGAAGCCTGGCAATGGGTGAAGGTAAAATGTAAAGGAATTTTCCGAAGTATGTATTGGGTAAAGGAGAAGATGAAAAAATGAATAGAATCGAAACGAGGAAATTTGGAAATAGTTTATCATGCTTAGCCGTAATGGGGTTGCTGTTTTGTATATTGATAAGCGGCTGTGCACAAACTCTTTACAGCATAAATATGAATTACAATGCTGAGACAGCAAATATACCCGCGTATTTAAAATCAAATAAAGAGCAAAAAAATGAAATTACCTTGGCCGGATTTGCTGATAACCGGAAAGTTGAAGATTTAATGGTTATTGGATACATTGTAGAAAAAGATGGTACAAAGAATCTGGTGTTTCCCAAATATACCAAACCGGCACAGGCCGTAACTTCGGGAATAAAAAAATACTTGACCAAAGCGGGATACAAAATTGACACAGTTGCCGGTCAATGGGATTTAAAAGAACAGACAATGCCTAAATCCGACAATAAACTTATCATAGGCGGAAGTATCGATGACATGGAAGTAATTTGCCGGAAAGGGTTTCCCACGGATTCCTACACAGCAACAATAAGATTAACACTAGTCCTTGCTGATCCGGCAAAAGCAAAAATATTATATAGAAGCTCCGTGGAAAGCAAAACTTCGCTCGAACATGTTTCATTTTCCGAGGCCAGACTGGAAGAGCAGGCCAACATTGCCTTGGGCGATGCGATTGAAAGGAATTTAGAAGATAAAAAATTTGCACAAAAACTAAAAGAGATCATGACCGATTGATAAACCGGGAGTCTTCCCGGACGGAATTCTGAGGCCATGATTCCGCCCGGGAAATCAGCTTTCTAATCAACAACAAAGCAAATTCTATAAAGAGTGCGTATCTCGCCGTAATTGAACGCAGAGCGTTCACCCCGTGCGCTCCCACGCGGAGCTTGGGAACGAGTAAAAACGAGTAAAACTTACCGGAGTAACAAATAGGGCAGGATTATTTCCTTCAATCAAGCTTTATTCGTTTATTTCAATTCCCGCCTTACATAGAGTATCCTTCGTTTTCCTTAAATATTTTGCCTATTAACAAGAAATCAGCAATAAATGTAATTGTCTTGACAAATAAAAATAATCATATATTGTGAGCGACAGTTCAAAAAATGAATTATCATTCAAATAACAAATCAGGTCGGTCTCACACATGGAGAGAATGGTACGTAAAGAGCGCGAGCTTAAAGCACGACGGGCCGAGATTCTGGAACAAGCAGAGAAAATTTTTGCCGTAAAGGGTTTTTATAATGTTACAATGGCGGAAATTGCCAGTGCCTCCGGTTTTTCCATTGGTTCTCTTTATCAGTATTTTGAAGGCAAGGAAAATCTTTATACCAGTATATTCACTGAAAAACTTGATCTGATGCATGAGCAAGTCAGAGAAAAAGTTGAAGCAACTTCCGGCTTTACTGAAAAAATCGAAATGATTATTTTGGTGCAGTTTCAATTTGTCGAAAATAATACTGATTTTTGCAGGCTTTTTATCAGAGATCAAAACGATGCTCCGTCGGAAATAATGACGTCCCTTCATCAGAAAATTATCGACGGCCATTCTCAATACCTGGATTTCATTGCTGGTGTATTAAAAAATGGTGTAAAAAACGGTCTCATACGACGCCTTCCCGAGAGAGACATGGCTGAGGCTTTGTTTGGATTAATCAGATCTGCGGCAATTAGTTGGATGCTGTTCCCGAGAAATGAATCATTGTACTCCAAAAAAGATTTTATCCTGGATATATTTTTACGGGGGGTGCAACAAAATGAAAAATAGAATTATCATTTTAATTTTTTTTTCATTTTTTACATCTTTTTTGATTCCTGATTTCATCTTTGCCGAAGAACCATTAACACTGGAAGCAAGCATTAATATTGCCTTGAAAAACAGCTTTATCATCCATTCCGCCAAAGAAGGGGTCGCAGTTGCAACCGCCCAGAAACGGGAAGCCATTACCGGCTTTCTGCCCAAATTTAATACATCGTACAGTTATCAGCGGCTAAATGAACCGCCATTTACAACATTTGTAGGTTTGCCCCCCACGTTTCCAATTCCCAATGGCACGGAAATTACCGTAGGAACGCAAAATAATTACAACTGGACAATCGAAGCCAGACAGCCTCTCTTTACCGGCGGAGCCCTTATTGCAAATTACCAGGCAAGTAAAATCGGTGAAGAAGCCGCGAGGATGGAAGAAACCGCTAAAGTACAGGATATCATTCAGGATGTTAAGATTTCTTACTATGATATATTACGTGCACAAAGAATAAATGATGCGGAACGTCAATCTGTCGAGATGTTGTCTGCACATCGCGATGATGCCCAAAATTTTTTTAATGTGGGCCTGATTCCGAAAAATGATTTGCTGCATGCTGAAGTTGAACTGGCCAATGGTAAACAGGCGCATGTTAGAGCACAAAATTCATTGGAATCCGCCAGGGTTAGATTCAACACGATTTTAAAGCGCAAGATATTCGCGCCGGTTGCGGTGGTTGATACTCTCGGCTATAAACCTTTTGAAATGTCGATGGAAGACTGTTTTACCGCAGCCTTAAAAAACAGGCCGGAACTGAAAATCGCCGAGCTCAAAGCACGGCAGGCGGGGAAAATGGTATCGGTTTCGAAGAGTGAGTATTGGCCGGCAATAAATCTGGTCGGCAATTATACCCGTTTTGGAGACAATCCTTCGGTGTCCGGCAGTGATTTTAAAGATGCGGAAAACTGGTATGTAATGGGAACTGCAAGCTGGAATTTCTGGGAGTGGGGGAAGACGAAGTATCGTGTAGATGCAAGCCGGGCGAGAGAAAATCAGGCTCTGGACGACGTAAAAGAATGGAATGATCAGATTGCCTTGCAGGTTAAAAATGCTTATCTCGTTTTGCGGGTGGCGGAAAAACAAATTGCTGTTTCTGAAAAGGTAATCGAGCAGGCGGAAGAAAACTTTCGCATTGCCGAGGAGAGATTTAAGGAGCAGATAGCGACAACGACGGAAGTGTTGGATGCACAAACTCTCTTGACCAGAGCTAAGTCCGATTATGCCAATGCTTTGGGGGAATATAATATCAGTCTTGCCCGGTTACAGAGAATAATGGGAACAGTGAACTTGAATTAAATTATTATTTTTTAGCATAAGATAATGAAATTTATATAAAAATGGGAGTATAGAATGAGAAACAGGATCAGAATGATGATCATTATGAGCATTATCGCTGTGGGGTTGGTCCTGAGCGGTTGTGGAAAGAAGAGTCCCGGTGGGGTTCAACAAATTCCCGAAGTTGCCGTTGTCACCATACAGTCCCAACAACTGGTACTTACTACA
>CAZWCA010000074.1:0-10285 GCA_964632255.1 uncultured Smithella sp.
GACTTCCCGGAATACTCCGTAAGACCTGTTCCGGATTATATTGCCCTGCGCCAGGATAATACTGTTGGGAACGTGGAACATTCGCAGCACCCGGCTTAGTATTTGAATTGAAGTTTCATATTCCTCAGGAATAATGTTATCAGCTCCAAGCTTTACTAATTCATCAATGTCGGCGACATATTTTGTCCTTACTATTATATGGAGATCAGGCCTGATCTTTTTTGCCATATCGACACAGCGTTTCGTTAAAAAGCGATCGGAAATGGCAATAACCAGTACCCGGGCGGAATCAATTCCGGCGCTTTTCAGAATCTCCACATTAGAAGCATCTCCCCAGACAACATTTTTTTCACCTTTTTCCTTGGCTTCCTTTATATCTCTGTAATTTAAATCAATAACAACATAGCTTATGCCGGTGTTTTTTAGAACCTTAACCAGGTTTTTTCCGTTCAGCCCCATACCACAGATAATAACATGGTTATTTACCTCTAATTTCTTACGCTGGTCTTCAGGCAAAACAGCTTCTATAATTTTTCGTCTTTCCAGTAAATAATACGTAAGGGAAACGAGGAGCGGCGTAGCTATAAAAGTTAAAACGGATGCCCCGATGAATCCCTGATAAATAATCCCAGAAATAATGTTTTGCTGCAAACCGTATGAAGCTAATACGAAAGAAAATTCTCCGATCTGGGCCAGCATTATTCCGGAAAGCAGCGCAGTGCGAAACGGGTATTTCAAAAGCTTAACCAGACCGAAAACGATAAGGGCTTTAATAATAATGATACTAAGAGATGTTAAAAGAATATAGCCCGTATTTTCCCGGAGAAAATTGACATTGAGGATCATGCCGAGAGATACGAAAAACACGGACAGGAAAACGTCCCGGAAGGGATTGATATCACTGATGATCTGATGGGTAAAATCCGTATCCGATAATGACATTCCTGCCAGAAACGCACCGATGGCCAGTGACAATCCCAGAGATTCCGTGATCCAGGCAATACCCATGGCGATAACAACAGAGGTAATCACCAGCACATCGCGCATATTCATCTTGACCAGACTCTCCAGCACAATGGGGATGGCATAGCGGGCTGCAGCTAAAATGATGACAATAATCAAAATAGATTTGAACAGTTTCCAGATAATCATTGGAATATCGGGTCCACTGCTGCCGGCCAGAAAGGGTATCAGGAGCATCATCGGCACCACCATAATATCCTGGGACAAAAGGACGCCAATGGAAATTTTACCCTGAGGCGAATCTTCATCGCTACGGTCCTTCAGAAGTTTTAAGATCAAAGCTGATGAGCTGTGCGCCAGGATAAAGCCGACAAAAACAGATTGGTTGACCGTCAATTGCAGGGCAAGACCTATTCCGACACCCACCAGAAATGTGCACAATATCTGCAGACCGCCGGTCAAAAGAATTTCCGATAAATTCTTTAAAAAGCGGGATAATTGAATTTCTATACCGATTGTGAAGAGCAGGAAAGCGACGCCGATTTCCGCCATGAACTGAATTCCGGCCGTATCGTAAATCAGCTTCAGGCCATACGGCCCGATTATAATGCCGGTAATTAGAAAACCAATAATGGAAGGCAATTTGATCTTATTGAAAAGGTAAATAACTGGAATGGAAAATCCTAAGATTATTAATAATTTTTTAAAGAAAAGGAGCCCTTCCATTTTATAGATTTCCCGTCGGTGTATTTTTATAATTAGTATTCATCCGAATGCGACGGATGTAAAGCTATCGTTTTTATTTATTTATCATCTAAACCTGAAATTTCCAAGCATACTTCGTTTTACTTGACTTAAAGATGCAAAACCGTACATTCTTGAAGCATATTCAACGATCGATAACCATCTTGTAGCTGCTTGAATTCTTTTCTGCAGCCGTCAGCTACCATTAAAGCTTTAAATTTTCACAAGTTATATTTTTCAATTATACTTTTGACTGGCACAGATTTTGATAATTGTAAAGTTGAATAAGAATTTCATTATGATCCGGAATAAAAGTAAAAGAATAAGAACACTTATTTCTGTGTACCATCAGGCTGAAAAAATAGGAGAATTTTACGATGAATCTGATTTTCAGAAAAGCAAAGGAAAATGATATTGATGCCTTATCCGAACTTCTGGCGGCACTTTTTTCGATGGAAACGGATTTTGCTATCGATCAGGAACGGCAAAAAGCCGGACTCGCTTTATTTTTTGAGGCCGGGGAAGAAAAATCAATATTTGTTGCCGAAAGCAAGGGTGCCGTCATCGGTATGGTTACTTGCCAACTGGTTATTTCCACTGCAGCCGGTGGATATTCCCTTCTTCTTGAGGACATGTTCATCCGGAAACGATTCCGCTGCAAGGGCATCGGAACCTCGCTGGTCCGAATGGTGCAAAACTGGGGAAAAGGAAAAGGGGCCTTGAGAATTCAGCTGGTTGCGGATAAAAGGAATAAGCCTGCTCATATATTTTACAGAGCATTGGGCTTTCAGACAAGCCGCATGAATGGCCTCTATCTGCCGCTTGTATAGCCGATAAAAGCAGGCAAACACTCCCAAAATTTGGAAAGGGGCGGCAAGACGCCGCTTTTATTTCGCGGGCCATACGCTGCTGGAAAGGAAAGCGGAGCCGAGTCTTCGCAATCCAAGGCAAGGAGAGAAATCATTTTTATAAAACTCATTTTTCACGATTTATAAAAAGTAAATAAAAATTGACAAATTAATATAAAAAACTTAGGATGCAAAAAAATTAAATAATTATCGGCGCTATGAACACAATCACAATTCGACCCATTATAATTAGCAACATTATAATTAGCTTCCCCATAGGAGGCCTGGTCGTGGAATAGCCGCCACAATGCAAATAAAGCAAATGAACCGCTGCCAGGAAATTCCCGGCAGCGGTTTTTTTTTAATTGCCAGTTCCTTCAAATGGAATTGGTAAATCCTAACTAAACCGGAGTATTTCCGTGTAAGCGGAAGTTTTTAAAGTGAGGACAAAATGACAAAAAAGCAGGTTTTAATTTATGACACAACTCTGAGAGATGGTACGCAGGGAGAGCAGATAAATTTTTCCGCCGAAGAAAAACTGCGTATTGCCCAGCGCTTGGATGATGCCCACTTCCATTATATTGAAGGCGGCTGGCCGGGATCAAATCCTAAAGACCTTCGTTTTTTTGAAATGGCCAAGGATATTCAATTTAAAAATTCCCGGCTTACGGCCTTTGGCAGCACCCGCAAACCGCATATTAAACCATCTGCATGTCCAAACCTTATTACCCTGGTAAAGGCCGGAACTCCGGCAGTGGCGATATTCGGCAAATCATGGGATCTGCATGTTCATGAAATTCTCAAGGTCGATTTAGAAGAAAATCTGCAAATGATCAGTGATTCCATTAAGTATCTTAAGGATATGGATAAAGAAGTCCTTTTCGACGCCGAGCATTTTTTCGACGGTTATAAGAATAATTCGCAGTATGCGCTTCAAGTGATCAAAACCGCCCAGGAGGCAGGTGCCGACATGATTGTTCTTTGCGATACAAACGGCGGATCAATGCCTCATGAAGTCAGTTCTATTATAAAAAAAGTCTCAACTTATTTACCGGCGGACACATTGGGCATCCATGCCCACAATGACTGCGGACTGGCGGCAGCCAACTCCATTGCCGCCGTGCAGGAGGGCGTGCGCATGGTCCAGGGCACCATCAACGGTTACGGTGAAAGATGCGGCAATGCCGATTTAATCTTGATCATCGGTAATCTGCAACTAAAAATGGGAAAGGACTGCCTGCCTGCGGAGTCGATCCGCCAATTGACTAACCTGTCTCATTACATCAGCGACGTAGCCAATGTACCGCCGCTGAATTCCCGGCCTTTTGTCGGACGCAGCGCCTTTGCCCATAAAGGCGGTGTACATGTCAGCGCAGTAGCGAAGAATTCCGCAGCATATGAGCATATAAAACCGGAGCTCGTCGGAAATCGCCGCCGCGTCCTTGTTTCCGATCTGGCCGGTCGAAGCAATATTGAATATAAAGCCAGGGAACTCGGCATCGATCTGACAAAAAACGCCTTGATGAGTAAAAAAATAATCAATAAAGTTAAATCAATGGAAGACCGTGGATTTCAGTTTGATGCCGCCGACGGCTCTCTTTCCCTGTTGATAAAAAAGGCAATCGGCAAATTTGTCGATCCTTTTACTCTGGAATGCTTCAGTGTCATTACATCGCGTACGGAAAACAATCCCTGCCTTTCCCAGGCCACAATTAAAATATCCGTAGATGGCGAAGAAGAATTAACCGCCGCTGAAGGAAACGGCCCGGTAAACGCACTCGATCATGCTTTGCGCAAGGCGCTGACAAAATTCTATCCTGAAATTAAAGAGATGCGGCTCATTGATTTTAAAGTGCGCACGCTGGAAGGTTCGGAAGGAACGGCTGCAGGTGTACGCGTTCTCCTTGATTCCACCGACGGGTCGGAAGTATGGAGCACTGTCGGTGTTTCGGGAAATATTATTGAAGCGAGCTGGCAGGCCCTTGTCGACAGTATTGAATACAAACTAAGCAAAGACGGAAAAAACAAAGATGATGGATGCGTAAAAAATTGTAAAACTATCAACTTGCCGACGATCTCGTAAAAAGGCCGCAGGCAAGGCGTGCAAATCACGAGAAATGAGGCATACTTAGCGTACGCCGTAGTGACGAGAGAAGAAGCACAACGCAGCATCCGGCCTTTTTGCGAGGTCATCAAAGATAAATCAAAATAAAATGTAGCGCATAAATTCCAACGATTGACAATTTTCAGCGAAGCTTCAATTGCCATATTTTGTAATTCCTGATATATAGAAAGATTGATGATTACGTATCAGGAACCAAGTTCATGCTTTCAATTAATACTCAAAACCCTCAAATACGGCTCATTAGAAAAGCCGTTGATGTATTACGTAATGGAGGGGTCATAATTTATCCTACTGATACTGTTTATGGATTAGGTTGTGATTTAACTAATAAAAAGGGTATTGAGAGAATTTACGAAATTAAAAAGAGGGATAAAAAGAAACCTCTCAGTTTCATTTGTTCCGACTTGAAGCATATCAGCCAGTATGCGAAGGTTACCGATTTTGCTTACAAAATGATGAAACGCCTTTTGCCCGGTCCCTATACCTTCATTCTGGAAGCATCGCGGCTGGTACCTAAAATTATTTTACCGAAAAGACAAACAACAGGAATCAGAGTACCTGATAATAATATTTGCCTTGCCCTGGTAAGAGAACTGGGCCAACCGGTCATCAGTACGAGTGTGAAGACGGCGGATGGCGAAGACATGGGAAATCCTTATCTAATTGAGGAAGCCTGGGGTAAATTAGTCGATTTGATTATCGACGGCGGCACCATTGCTCCCGAACCTTCGAGCGTAATCAGTCTCGTTGATGATAACATTGAAGTTATGCGAATCGGAAAAGGCGACGTTAGCGCCTTTATATAAACGGCCCGAAGTTTATCGGAAGACGGAATCTGAAAAGGAGCCGAACGCGCAAAATGCGCACCTGATTGCAGGCAGGCCAAGAGGACATTTATGAAACATATCATGTTGATTAACGCTGTTCACAAGGAACAGAAACGGATGGCCACCGTTGACGAAAAAGGCAAACTCATCGAATTTAATATTGAAATGTCGATGAAAGACCGTATTACGGGAAATATTTATAAAGGCAAGGTACTTAAAGTCGAACGCGGCCTGCAGGCAGCTTTTGTTGACTACGGCGGAGGAAAGGATGGATTTCTTCCCTTGCGCGATGTCAACCGTGAATATTTAACAGAATCGGAAAATGGGCAGGGAACCAAGCCTGTGCTCAAGGCCGGTCAGGAATTATTAGTCCAGGCCGTTCGGGAGGTAACCGGTAATAAGGGCGCACTTTTAACTTCTTATATTTCCCTGCCGGGCAGATACCTTGTTTTGATGCCGAATAAACCCGGAAGCGGCATATCCCGCAAAATTGACGACGAAGAAGACCGGAAAAAAATCAAAAGCTTAATGGGGCAGATAAAAATCCCGGAGAACATGGGATTTATTGTGCGGACAGCCGGCATTAACCGGACCAAGCAGGAAATCTATCGGGACTATCAGCATCTGATGCGTCTCTGGAAAGAAATCGTCAAGAAAGCCGACAGTCTTGTAGCACCGACAATAGTATATCAGGAAACAGATTTCGGTGTCCGCTCCCTGCGCGACTACCTTACCCCGGAAATTGAAGAAATTCTTGTCGACGACTACGATACTTACCGTAAAATGCGGGCCTACATGAAGGCGGCCGTGCCTCGCAATGTAAAAATCGTCGTTCATTACAAGGAAAAGACCCCCCTCTTCCAGCGCTTCCGGCTGGAAGACCAAATAAGCATTATTTATCAGGAACGTGTTGATCTTAAATCCGGCGGCTGCATTGTCATCAACCCAACGGAGGCGATGATTACCATTGATGTAAACTCCGGACGCGGCTCGAATAAGCGTAATATTGAGGAAACCGCTTTCAGAACCAATCTCGTAGCCTGCGAAGAAATTGCCCGTCAATTGCGATTGCGCGATCTGGGCGGATTAATTGTTATCGACTTTATCGACATGATGGAAAAGAAGAATGTCGCCGAAATCGAGAAAGCTTTTAAAAAGGCATTGAGTCTGGACCGGGCCAGAATACAACTCTCCCGTATTTCGAAATTCGGCCTTCTCGAACTTTCGCGGCAAAAGAAACAACCGACCATTCAGGAAATAAGCTATACAAAATGTCCCTATTGCAACGGCAGTGGCCTACGGCCTTCGTTGGAATATGCGGCGTTGAGCGCATTCCGGAAGATCGAATCGGAAGCAGTAAAAGAAATTTATTCCGAACTTAAAGTAATTCTGCCGCATGAGATAGCAAATTACATTCTCAACCGGAAAAAAGCTGAACTTTTAACCATGGAAAATTCTTTCGGCCTGACTTTGCAAATTTCGGGCAGTGAAGATATGGCCTGGGATAAAATAGAATTGCAGCAAACCTTCAAAGAAAAGGATTTAACGGATATTGATCTTCTGGAAGAAGATACTTCAACGGCGACGGAAGCAGCTGCTGAAAATCCGGTACAGGAAAGTCCGGCCGGCGGGGAAAGTACATTGCCCAAAAAACGCCGTCGCCGTCCCCGCCGGCGACGGCCATCTGAACCAAGGCCGGAAGGCAGCTCACCCGATAATGGTTCTTTCCCATTTACTCCGGAGATGCTGGCTCAATCTGCAGACAACGCGGAAATCACTGTTCCTGAATCACCATCCGGGACAATCGGCAATCAACATGAAGAAGCGTTACGTTTGAATAATACGATAGCTGAATCGATACCTGCACCCGTAAAAAAAGATCCTGCCGAGCAAAATTTACCGGAAAAGCTGGAACAACTGGTGCCATTGATTATAACGCCATCAACACCGGGAAAACAGGAACCGGCTCAATTAGAAGCGGGTAACCACGTCATTCCCAAAGCCGGAAGACCGGCAAGATCAAGATTTAATCGCCGACGGAATCAGAATCAGACTGAATAGTAACCATCGAATCTCAAGATAACGAAGCGGCAAGCAGGAACTTCGCGGACGTATTTGATACATCGAGGAAGGCGGTGACTACAAACGAAGTCAGCGAAAGGAAAAGGGAAGTTTTATGTTTTATAAGCAAACCAGTTCAAACTATCGGCCGGCGGTTCCGGGGGTCTGGATGAAAACTCTGGTTTACGGGGAAAAAACTCTCTTTACCGAATTCAAACTGGAGGCAGGTTACACACTGCCGAGACATGCTCATGAGCAGGAACAGACAGGTTATCTGGTTTCCGGGGAAATCAAACTGACAATAGGTGAGGCAACATACGACGTCAAGCCCGGAGACTGCTGGTGCATCCCGGCTAATGTAGAGCATGGGGCCAGTATTACGGCTGATTCTATCGCAATTGAAGTCTTTTCTCCGGTGAGAACAGATTATTTACCTCAGCCGGAGGAATAAAGAGTTAAATATGCTTTCTTTTTTATATTCCTGCCGCCGGACTGTAAATGTCCACTTGGCAATATTCTTTAAATCCCGCCTGTTTGTAAACCCGCAATCCATCCGGCGTTGACTGCAAAGTAACAAACTGAGCTCCGGCTTGCTTTGCAAAACGCATGGTTGCCAAAATTAAAGCCAGACCAATTCCCTTTTTTCTATTTTCAGCCAGTGTGGAAACAAAATAAATTCCTCCTGCTTTCTCATTCATATATAATAAAGAAGTAGCCACCGGTTTTTTATTCAAAAGGGCGAGAAGAAATTTTTGCGGCGAGCCGAGGGTCAGGTTGAATGCGTTGACAAACATATGATATTGCTTCCTTGTTTCCGGCGGAAAATCAAAACCGGCAAAGGAAACTTCTTCCCACCAGGAAATCTCATCTTTATTACAGGCTTGGATAATTTGCAAAGCGGGATCATGCTTTTCACTGATCGGCGCGGTTAAATCGGCAAGCAGCGAAGGAATACTGGTAACAAAAGAAAAACCTTCAGCTTTAAGCATATCGAAGGTGGTTTGCGATTGTCCGCAGGGAAACACCCACCACCAAAAAGGCAATCGGACTTTTTGAAAATAATTTTTAATATCCTGAATTGTTTTACTGTCTTTTACGGTTAGCGGTTTTTCATTCCAAACCATATTCAGATCAGCGCATTCAATGCCTGTGGTCATCGCCCAGATCGAGCCTTTATTATAAAGCGGAAAATTGAGTCCACCCCAATAACGGCAATTGGCAAAAAACATTTGCTCGATGAATTTGATAATATTCATGAATTGTTTATTAACCGATGATCAAAGATTTTTTATTTACCTTCCGGCTTGGGAGTTGCCGGTTTGATCGGATAACTTTGAAAATTAGTCTTAATCGTTGGATTTTCGAAATCTTCCCGGCTCATCTTGGAGATAGTTTCCGCCGCAGCTATATCCAGTTTTAATCTTTTAATTTTAGCATCATAACCGGGTAGTGCTTTTTTATAGCGCTGTCTTTGATTCATGTCCATGAACGGCTGTTCCTTGAATTGTTTCATCATGGCATCTCTTGTGGCAATGGTTTCCGCAAGTACTTTTTTTAAGTGAACTATTCTCTTACCTACATCTCCGTGATCAATGATATTCGGTTTATCTAAATCCTCATGAATTTTGGCCGATGATATTTCCGGTCCGGCCTTGGGTATAGATGGTCTGCCGAACACGGCGGGATTGAAAGCTTTAGGATTAAAGGTTGATTTGATTGAAGTCTGCGGCTGAATCGGTGGCCGTGCCTCTTCACGTTTAATCTGGGATTGCAGGCAGACATCGATAACAAACGAGCCTTTTTCCGTTTGAAAAGGAAGAACAATACTGGGACCTTGAACGATGTGCCGTAGAGTATGCCCCTTTCCGAAAACAACTGCGGGAATGGCTGCAAAAACCTTTAGATTATCTTTCTCCATTATTTTTCTGGCCGCACCGGAAATGATATTGGTAAGCTCGCCGACCGTATCTAAAATTTCCTTATTGATTTCAGTATGATTTTCGAAGAGCATTTTGTTTGTTATGTAAATTATGCACTCTTCACTAAAAGTAAGGGCAAGAGAACCAATGGCGTCGCCAGTCATACCGATAATTCCCGAAACATCACCGCATGCGGTATCATCCGTTTTTGCAAATGGCTTGCCGACGACGGGTTTGATAAAAACCATTTTTTCCAGTACTTCAAGAGTACCGTCAAGAAAAGGATTGATGAATTTTACGTCCATATTACATCTATCTAATATCTAAATATTATTAAATTTACTTGCTATGGACATGATCGCATCAGACACAGCGCGCAAGTCTGGTCCAACTGCAGTTGTTCCATCGTTGGTCCTTATAACCATTTAAAGTTACCGCCGGTTTTAATCCGCATTTAATTGCAAAGTATCGATGAAACGCCAAAGAAGCAGTTAATTCCGGATGAAAGGCGGTCACCAGAATGCCTTCGCTTTCCGCCGCGGCTATGTAATCATCAATTTTCAGTAATACCTTAACATTCTCACCAGCACTTAATATTTTAGGCGCGCGAATAAAAGTCAGAGGAATCGGCTCATTTGCCACCTGATGAATCAGGGCTTCGGTTTTAAAGCTATCCAATTGACTGCCAAAGCTATTGCGTTCGATTTCTATATCAATCAACTCCAGACAGGAAGTTTCACCAACGACCTGTTTGGCCAGTAATATGGCGCCGGCGCAAGTGCCCCAAATTTTCATTCC
>CAZWCA010000074.1:10385-13610 GCA_964632255.1 uncultured Smithella sp.
GATATTTCCAGTCCGGGCATGGCTTCTCCCAACCCCATTGATGCCTCCAATACCTTTTGGGGATCATTGAAATAAGCGGTGGCCTTGACGATGGCGGCAGCACGCAACTTCGGATCTGCTGACTTGAAGATACCTGATCCGACAAAAACCCCGTCACAGCCCAGTTGCATCATAAGGGCAGCGTCAGCGGGAGTGGCAATGCCACCGGCAGCAAAATTAACCACGGGCAATCTTCCCAGTTCCCTGACTTTCAGCGCCAGTTCATAAGGCAAGCCGTTATTCTTGGCAAAACCGGTCACCTCTTCGACCGGCATTTGGATCAACTGCCGGATTTCACGATTCATTGTCCGCATATGACGAACAGCCTCGACAACATTGCCGGTTCCGGCTTCACCCTTGGTGCGGATCATCGCCGCCCCTTCGGCAATCCGGCGCAACGCCTCTCCCAAATTACGGGCGCCGCAAACGAAAGGTATGGAAAACTTTGTCTTGTCGATATGGCATTCCTCGTCCGCCGGTGTTAACACTTCGCTTTCATCTATATAATCAATCCGCAGGGCTTCCAGCAATTGCGCCTCGACAAAATGACCGATCCGGGCCTTGGCCATAACCGGAATGGATACCGCTTTTTTGATCTCGGCGATCATTGCCGGGTCAGACATCCGGGCAACACCGCCATCCTTGCGTATATCGGCAGGCACACGTTCTAAAGCCATAACCGCAACCGCTCCGGCTTCTTCAGCAATCCGGGCCTGTTCCACATTGGTTACATCCATAATAACGCCGCCCTTCAACATTTGCGCAAGCTGCATATTTAATTCATATCTCTTTGCATCCACTTAAAATAGCCTCCTACATGTAAAAAATATTCTACTCAATTCCCAGAAATAATTTGCGTAATTTCAGATGTCTTATGCAACGGCTTAATCATATTCGTCAAGCATAATTATCGTTGCAAATACCTAGTTGCATTCAAAGCATAACGAGGGTGTCATGGAGGAGGCTCCGCAGGGTATTTTATAACGTAGGAAAGCCGATGACCCGGCCTGCACCGGGGCAGGCTACGCCAATAGGTCAGGCAAAGAATACGGCTTGATATCACCAGAGTATTCTTGTCTTGATCTCACGTTCATCAAGGTATTGTTTGATCTGAGCAATCGTATAGGTGCGGTAGTGAACCATGGAAGCAATCAGCGCCGCATCGGCTTTGCCGGTTGTAAGAACTTCCGCCAGATGTTCGGGTTTCCCCGCTCCGCCGGAGGCAATAACCGGAATATGCACATTTTCCGAAATCATTGCCGTCAAATTCAGTTCATACCCATCCTGAGTACCGTCCGCATCTATCGAATTCAGGCAGATCTCACCGGCACCCCGTCTTTCCGCCTCTTGCGCCCACCAGAGGGCATCAATGCCGGTATACTTTCTGCCGCCATGAATGACTATTTCGTAACCGGAGGGAATTGTTTCCGATACTTCCACTTTCTTTACATCCATACCCAAAACAATACACTGGCTACCGAAAGCCTGCGCACCCTGAGTGATTATCTCGGGATTGGTGACAGCGGTAGAATTTACACTGACCTTTTCCGCCCCGGCCATAATGACCCGCCGCATGTCTTCCAGATTGCGGATCCCCCCGCCGACGGAAAAAGGAATAAAAATGGTTTTCGCCACGCGATCAACAACGTCGATCATAATATCCCGGCCGTCGGAGGAAGCGGTAATGTCGTAAAACACGATCTCGTCGGCACCCTGTTCATAATATTCACGCGCCGCCTCCACCGGATCGCCGATATCGACATTTCCCTGGAATTTAATGCCTTTTGTCAATTTACCCGCCCGGACATCGAGGCAGGGAATTATTCTTTTGCTAATCATGACGGCCTCGTAAAATCACTTCAATTATCATCGCCCCTCCAGTTGCAGAAATTCTGCAAAATCTGCAGACCGGGCCTGCCGCTTTTTTCCGGATGAAACTGCATGGCCACCAGATTTTTTTCCGCAAGCACCGAGCAGAACTCAATCCCGTAGTCCGTAACACCAAGAACAACGGAATCACGCGCCGGCGCCGGATAGTAGGAGTGCACAAAATAGAATTCCGCTTCTGCGGGTATACCTTGAAAAACAGGATGCTCACGCCTGAATTGGACTGAGTTCCAGCCCATGTGCGGGATTTTCAAGGGGCGACCGGCACACGGCATATTGTCCGGGAATCGCTTTGTTGAACCGCCGACTAGGCCGATACAGGGCGTGTCGTTTTCTTCGCTGTAATCAAGAACAATCTGCGTTCCCAGGCAAATTCCCATTAACGGCTTGCCGGTTTTTATCCAGCTTCTCATCCAGTCATCGAGTTTTCTCTGACGCAGGTTGGCCATCGCATCACCGGCGGCGCCTACTCCCGGGAAAATGACATGACTTGCAGCTTCCAGTTGTTCGATTTTATCTGTGATCAGATAATCTTTTCCGATGTTTTGCAGGGCGCGGGCAACACTGGTGAGATTTCCTGCTTTGTAATCAATAATTGCGATCATAATTTCACTTTAAAATAATAAATTTTGACAAAATACTAGCAATTTTTATGCTCAATTTACAACTAATTTTTCCCTGGAATAATTCATTCCCTGATAACTGCCGCGGCGTTCCAGTTCACGATTAATTGAATTTAATACATCCAATTTATTGCCCGCCCAGGCCGGAGCAAGAAAAATATCCCGGTAACCATCGGCAGTCAGACGCTGAATCACAACCTCCGGCGACAGAAGCTCCAGAACATCAACGGCCAAGGCCACATATTTGTCCTTGCTGATCATCGGAATTGATCCATTTTTGTACATTTCGCCCATAATCGTGCCATCAAGGGCCAATAGTGAATGAATTTTGATGCCGTCAATCGGCAGAGAAGCAAGTGTTTCTGTCGTCTTCAAAACATCTTCATCACTTTCTCCAGGTAATCCGATAATAATATGTACACAAATATTGAGTTTGCCTCCGGCAAGAGCATTCATTGCATCCACGAACTGACGGAAATTATGCCCACGGTTTATGTACTGCAAAGTTTTATCATGAACCGATTGTAATCCCAATTCCACCCAGACATGATAATTTTCAGCGTATTGCTTTAACAGGGATACCGTTTCCGGCTCCAGGCAATCCGGGCGCGTACCGATGGAAAGGCCGATAACATCCGGCTCGCTCAAGGCTTCATCGTAGATTCGCTTCAAATAA
>CAZWCA010000075.1:0-13265 GCA_964632255.1 uncultured Smithella sp.
CGTGTACAGTATGAAATCCATGAAGAATTTTTCGGAGGTGAAGGAGAATCGGGATGTCTGGCCGCATATTCCTTTTGTGCCTTTATTATGGCCTCGTCATCATTTTGCGCATATACAACCAGATGAAAAAACTCTTTTTTTTCTCCGGCCTCCGACAAATCAAGAAGCTCAACTTTATACCGCATGATGAGTATACCCTTCGGAAATGCTTATACCATATGATAAGTATATTTAACAAATAACTACCAAAATAAAATCAAATATCACAAGAAAAAAGGCAGAGTTGATTGACTCTGCCTCAGTAATTTTGTATCTGCTGAAAAACCGTAATTAGCCCTTATAAATGTTTTTTTACCGGGAATTCGGAATATTTACATTTTCAGGCATTTGTTGATCTTTATTTTTTTGACATGTCCTGATTCTGATCTTTATTTTTCTGATCCATATCTTTTTCTTTTTGTACAATGAGATTATTCTTTACCGATTTGACTCCTTTTACACCCTGAGCAATTTGTCCTGCTCTATCTACTGCTTTTTGTGAATCAACAAATCCGTGCAACTGAACAACGCCATTTTGTGTTTCGACGCCTATTTCAGTTGACTTAAGAAAATCATCGCTGGCAAGCTTGGATTTTATCTTGGCGGTAATCATGGTATCGTCCATATACCCCGTTTTTTTCTCCTCCTGTGCTGCAAAAGCATTAAAGGCAGTAATCATCATCACGGCCACTAGAAAATGAATAACGATATAGCGCTTTTTCATAACAATAACTCCTTTCTCTTGATTTTTTAATATATGATATATTTGTAATTATAAAAGTTCTATAGAAAGAAATTATGATTTTTAACTTCGCTTTATCTTATGTAATGTAAGATGCGGGTTTGAAATTGATTAAAATTTACAATTCCCAGCCTTCATTTTGAGTTATTTTTCCCATCCCTTATAGGACTGACTTTTTATCCACGCCAATATCTTCGAAATATATTTTTATCATTCCAGTTTCCGGATGGATACTGATTAAGCATTTTGACAACAACAATCCAGATTAAGACCAATTGTGTTTCACACGTCATCTATACAAAATAGACAAAACGCATATTAAAAAATCCGGGAAAGGAAATTGCCAGGATATATTTTGTGATCACGCCTGTGATTAACACCGATTACGCTTTTACAACCGGGACTTTGCCTGAATAAGCGGAAATTATCAATTAGCGTGATTTCTCCGGAATTAAAAAAAATCCTTGTAATTTAGAAAAGGAGATTAACTATGCTATGGACAATTGCCGTAATACTCGTAATTTTATGGCTGCTGGGGCTGGTGTCCGGCTATACAATGGGTAATTTTATACATATACTCCTGGTTATTGCTATCGTTGTCGTGCTGGTCAGAATAATCCAGGGACGAAGACCTGTTTAGTTTTCCGGAAAGGCTCTTTTTTCCGTGTGAGCAGCGTTCGATCTTCGGTATTGCTGTATTACGTACATTATTGCGGCGAGAAACAAAAAAAGGGCTTCAAAGTATGAAACTCTGAAACCCTCGATTTCGCTGGTGCTGGTGGGCCGTGGGGGACTTGAACCCCCGACCAACGGATTAAAAGTCCGCTGCTCTACCGACTGAGCTAACGGCCCGCTTCGTTTTGAAGGTGCCTCCTTAACAGCTAGATTCTATCGTGTCAAGAAAAAACTAACCGCAATTCAGTAAAGATTTAAATCAATTTCCAAAAGGATCTTTCAGAACAATTGTCTCCTCACGCCCCGCTCCCACGGACACCAGATTTATCGGGACACCGGCTAATTCTTCCAGGCGTTGCAAGTACTTACGAGCATTGACGGGAAGTTCATCAATATTTCTGGCCTGATTGATATCTTCCTGCCAGCCGGTAAATTCTTCATATATGGGCCGGCAACGGCCAAACAAATCGAGGTTAGCAGGAACAGCATGGGTAAATTCACCGCTTTCAAATTTATACCCGACACAGATTTTAACTGTCTCCAGACCAGTCAAAACATCCAGTTTGGTGATGGCCAGGGAGGTAATGCCGGAAGTGCGCACAGCCTGCCGCACCAATACTATATCCAGCCAGCCGCAACGGCGTTTTCTACCCGTGGTAGCGCCGAACTCCTGCCCGGCCTTCTGAATCCGTTCGCCGATTTCGTCGGTTAATTCAGTAAGAAACGGCCCTTCCCCGACTCTTGTTGTATACGCTTTGCAAATTCCGACTATCTGGTTAATGGCATTGGGACCGACTCCCGAACCGCACGCGGCATTACCGGCAACGGTATTGGAAGATGTAACATAAGGATATGTTCCATGGTCAATATCAAGGTGCGCTCCTTGAGCGCCCTCAAAAAGAACTCTCTTGCCCGCTTTTATTGCGGCATCAATAATAAGAGAGGTATCCGCGACATATGGCTTAATTTTTTTAGCATAAGCCAGATACTCAATTGCAATTTCATCTGCAGAGAAAGGCTGATCCTGATAAAGGCCGGTCAGCAAAAAATTTTTCTCGTTCAGGCAGCGCCTTAATTTTTCCCTGAACAGCGGTTCATCATAAAGGTCGCATACACGAATGCCGGTACGGGCGGCTTTGTCTTCGTAAGCGGGCCCGATGCCTCTTCCCGTAGTACCGATTTTCCTGCCTGAAGAGCTTGCTTCGCGCACCATATCCAGGCGCTTGTGATAAGGCATTATCAAATGAGCCTTTTCACTGACATAAAGTTTCGTATTGGCCGGGAAAAGGCCGCCCTTTTGCAGTTCTTCAATTTCCTGAATTAATACAACCGGATCAACAACCACGCCGTTGCCGATAATGCAAATTTTATTGTCATGCAGAATTCCCGATGGAATCAAATGTAAAATGGTTTTACGTCCCTTGACAACCAGCGTGTGGCCCGCGTTATTGCCACCCTGGAAACGGGCAATAACATCGGCACCTTCAGTGTAGAGGTCAACAAGTTTCCCTTTGCCCTCGTCACCCCATTGCGTGCCAACTACTGCAACATTTGCCATAATTAATTATCCTTACATTTTTATCGGTTTAATGGAAATAACGTGCGGCAGTTTCCTTAATTTATCAAGGATTTCTTCCCCAACCGGCGAATCGGTATTCAGCAAAACCAGGGCACGCCTGACTTCGGCATCACGGCTTAAATGCAACCGGCCGATATTGACTTTGTTTTTGCCCAGAGTTGTTCCCAAATTACCGATAACACCCGGCTGATCATCATTCGACACTGCCAGTATATGCCCTTCCGGAACAATTTCCACGGAAAATTCATTGATGCGGACAATGCGCGGATCATGTTTTCCAAACAGGGCGCCGGCCGTGGTGCTCGTTTCTTTGGAGGTTTTTACCGTCAGCGTGATCATGCTGGTGTAGTCTTTCATCTCCGAACTCTTGGATTCCACAACCTTAATGCCTCTTTCTTTGGCGATGACCGGCGCATTGATGTAGTTGACGTTTTCCATCAAAATCGGCTCCAGCAAGCCTTTAAGCAACGAAATTGTTATCGGAGCAACGTTATGGTTGAGAATTTCCCCGCTGTATTCAATATCTATCTGTTGAATGGCTCCGCTGACAAGCTGTGACTGGAAAGTGCCCAGTTTTTCCGCCAGATCCAGATAAGGGCGAAGTACCGTCATTATTTCCGCGCTGACCGAGGGGAAATTGACCGCGCCCTTAATTTCGCCGGTGGCAAAATAGGCGGCAATCTGGTGAGCAATAGCAATGGCCACGTTGGTTTGTGCCTCGTCAGTGGATGCGCCCAAATGCGGAGTACAGATGACATTGTCAAGCCCGATCAAATCCATGTTCTTGGTGGGTTCTTCCTCGAAAACATCAATGGCCGCGCCGGCGACTTTACCCGAAACAAGCGCGTCATACAGGTCTTTTTCATTGACAATGCCGCCCCGGGCGCAATGAATCAGAAAGACGCCTTTTTTCATTTTGGCAAATGCTTTGGCGTCGACAAGATTTCTTGTTTCTTTGGAAAGCGGTGAATGTACGGTGATGAAGTCGGACTTCTCATAAATCTCATCGAGCGATACAAGGGAGATTCCCAACTGTCCGGCAACATCCGGGGAAATAAACGGATCATGGGCTAAAACGTTCATTTTAAGTCCCTGTGCACGGTCGGCAACTACGGCGCCGACACGCCCTAACCCGATAATGCCCAGTGTTTTATTGCAATATTCGTTGCCCATGAACTTACTTTTTTCCCATTTGCCGGCCTTCATGGAGGCAGTGGCCTGAGGAATGCGGCGGGCCAGTGAAAGCATCATGGCTATGGCATGTTCGGCGGTGGTAACCGTATTTCCGCCGGGGGTGTTCATAACAACGATACCGCGCTTACTGGCAGCGGGAATGTCGATATTGTCGACACCGGCGCCGGCACGGCCGATTGCGGAAAGTTTGGCTGCCGCTTCAATTATCTCGGCGGTTGCTTTGGTAGATGAACGAACAATCAATGCATCATAATCTTTAATAATCGCTTTTAATTCTTCCGGTTTGAGGTTTGTTTTGACTTCAACCTTGATGCCCGGTGCATTATTCAGTATTTCTACGACTTCGTTAGCCATAGAATCGCTGACTAAAACTCGCTTCATAAAAATAATCTCCTTATTTACGGATTCTAATCCACTTTTCTAAATGGAATTGATTTTTTCGTTATATGCTTTTTCCAGTCCGGCAAGAGCTGCTTTGATATCTTCCTCTCCAATCGTCGGCCCGCACCAGAAACGGTATCCCGCCGGTGCATCCTTATAGGAATTAATGTCATGAGCAATATTCTGTTTGCTTAATTCCGATGCAATATCTTTAAGAAATTTCCCTTTTTCCTCCGCGGGAAGAGCATTTACTTTAGGGCTGGTCACCATCAGGCAAACCGAGGTATTGGAACGGATTGCGGGATCCTGCGCCAGAAAATCCACCCATTCGGTTTTGGCAACCCAATCCTCAACAGCTTTCAGGTTAGCCATGCTTCTCTTAATCAGACCGTCAAGGCCGATTCCGCCTGCCCACTGCAAAGCATCCAGGTAATCCTCCACGCAAATCATGGAAGTGGTATTGATAACTTCACCTTTGAAAATCGCTCCGTTAATTTTGCCGTTCTTCTTAAGACGGAAAATTTTCGGCATCGGCCAGGCCGGATCGTAGGATTCGAGACGGGCTACGGCACGGGGACTTAATACCAGCATGCCGTGGGCGGCTTCACCGCCTAAGCATTTTTGCCAGGAAAAGGTAACTACATCCAGTTTGGACCAGTTCATTTCCATAGCGAAAACAGCGCTGGTCGCGTCGCATAGTGATAAACCTTCACGATCGTCGGGAATCCAGTTCCAATCGGGAACTTTTACGCCGCTGGTCGTACCGTTAGCCACGAAAACAACATCGTTTGTCCAATCGACTGATTTTAAATCAGGGATTTTCCCGTAATCGGCCTTTAAAACTTTCGGGTTAAGCTTGAGCTGTTTGTTAACATCAGTCGCCCAGCCATTTGAAAAACTCTCCCACACTAAAACCGTAACAGGTTTTGGTCCCAAAAGACTCCACATGGCGGCTTCAAAAGCGCCGGTATCTGAAGCGGGCATAATGCCTACAAGATAATCTGAAGGAATATTTAAGATTCTTTTTGTTTCGCTTATTGCTCTTGCTAATCTTTCTTTGCCCAGTGCTGAACGGTGTGATCGGCCTACCGGCGTGGTTTTCAGAGCATCAACGCTCCATCCTGGTCTTTTACTACAAGGTCCTGAACTGAAATTGGGGTTCTGCATAGCACACATCCTTTTTTAAAATTAATAAAACAAGCTGTCTTTTATAGCAGTAATAATAATTATACTCAAGAAAATTAAGAGTAATCCGCCGTAAACGATAGAATACGGATGCGCATAATAGTTTTCTCAGTGAGATTTCTTTAAAGCCGGGTTTCAACGGTCTTTGACAGCTATGGAAAAAGATCACCTGCTTCGTTTTCTGCAAATAATGATTTATTTTCAATGGATAGCAGCGCTTTTCATCCCGTCATGGTCACCAGCTTTGCAAAACCTGCGTAGCAAAAATATCCGGCGAAAAGGACAAGAAAAACGGCACAGACAGCAATCAGACCCCGGTAGAGACGATCAGTCAAAAAATGCCTTCCCCCGGCGACCATGGCGGCGATCAGCGAATACCAGATTAAATCGGCGAGAATATGTCCGGTAAAGAAAAAAGAAACGCCCCACAGACCAAACTGCAGGGAATAAAGAATGTAACCAAGACCGATCGTTGCCCACCAGATAATCCAGTAGGGATTGGCCACACTCATCAATATTCCGGAGAGCACCGGATTATTCCTTTTCTTTTGATCCGCCTCCCATGACAGGCGCAATGAGGGAAGAGACTTGAACATTCCGAAAGCCATCCAAAAGAGAATAGCCGAACCAACGAGAGCGGTGGTTACAAAAACAGCGGGTTGCTGGAGAAATGGAGCCAGACCCAGCAAGAGGGCGATAATAAGTCCCAATTCCAGAATTGCATGCCCCGCAATCAACAGCGGCCCCATGATAAAGCCACGTTGCGTGCTTTCACTGATCGTAGCAGTCAAAAGCGGCCCCGGCATCAAGGCTCCGGAAAGCGCAATTACAAAAGAAGATACAAAAATAGTTATCAAGGTGGTCAATGAATAGTTCCTGTTCTATCCGTAGTTTCCGGATTGTAAATTTATTTTTTTTCTTAAAATACGTCGGAAATAGCCTTGCCAAGAAGCATCAAAAATTTTATAAATTTAACGGAACAACTATTTCCGGCATCCTGCCCCGGGAATTTTCAAATATATTTTAAGCGGAGCAACTACGGCAAGGCTCTTTATTTATTATTATCCATTCATTATGATGGTTCATTCTTGCTATGATCATCATATTTTGTTAGAGCAGAATTTATCTTCGAAATCAAGAAATGTCAAAATGCAACTTAACCGCTGAATTTTTTGCTTTCGAGCTAACATTAATATAAGCGGTTAATATTAAAGAAAATTGATAGTATGCGGATGTTTTATTTAATTGGTCGGCAGAAATCCTGGGCAAGGTAAATTATGGAAAGGGTAAAAAGGATGAGCAAATATTTTTGGATGATTTTTTTATGTTTTGTTTTTGTTGCCGGCTGTGCAACCAGTGATAAGAAAATAGATACAAGCCTTGGCGGTACCTCGACGGGCCTTATGCAATTTAACCTGCCGCCGCGGAAAATTGCCGCGGGCCTCAGCCAGGGTATAGCATCCGTACCTTACTATCTTTCCCCCAGCCTGCAGGATATAAATAGAGGTTTAATTAGAGCTGATGCCAAAGTAACACTCGGCGATACTTATGAAGCGGCATACGGCAAGCGCATCGAATCCGTCCCGCAAAGCGGTGATACCGGTGACGCTTTTCGCCGGATGAAGCTTGCTTCTGAATATTTTCAAAAAATTCTTTCCCGCCGCGGCATTCAACATGCAAACAATTATATTTTAACAAGCATCGATACAGCCAACAGCCAGGGTTATACGCTGTTTGCCATAGTCTACCGCCCCAAAGGTAAAATCAAGGTTATGGATAAATATGACGGTCACACCGTACAGACTTTTGAAAGTAATGATCGTCTATATTTTGAACCTTTTAAAAAAGATATCACGGGAGATGATCTCGATATAATTATTGACTGGGCGGGGCTTCCGTATGATCTAATGGTAACACAAAAGGGTCAGGCCCTGATGCTTACAATGGCGGCCAATTCGGTGATCAATGAAAAGAGAAGTCCTGATTACTGGGCGATTGAAAAAAGATGGATTGAAGGCGATTTTGAAGCAATAGTCAAACAGCAGGTGGCGGCCTTTAAAACTAAGATGAGGATTAACTAGTTTCCTTCGGAAAGGGCTCTTTTCCGGTGAGCGGTGTCCAGATCAACGTACAGTTATTTCAACACGACGGTTTCGGGGCTCCGCCACACCATCAGGAGTTGGAATCAAAGGATTGCCTTTGCCGTGGTAAGTCAATTGAATGTTCCTCCGCTCCACGCCTCCATCGACAAGAAAATAAGCAACCACTCGCGCGCGCCGGAGAGAAAGGTTCCTGTTGTAATCTGATGTTCCTGCAGCATCGGTATGTCCGCTGACGATAATATCGGCTGTTTTTCGGGCTCGTATTGCATCAAAAACTTTGGCCATCTGATTCAGTGACTGATTAGAAAGAATCGCGCTGTTTCTCCTGAAATAGATGATAAAATTCAAAGGTGGAGCAGGTTCTGCCGCTAAAGCCTCACCAAAAATCCGATGGACCTCTTCTTTGGTCAGGATTTTTGGTTTGCTTGGTTTTCTATCCTTATTTGTATTTTCAGTTGACTGCCAGGCCCGGTTGAGAATCTGTGTTCCCCCGGCATTTGAAATTTCAATGATTCCAACTTTACTTTCCGAATCCGGCATTAGAACAATTTGTGTCTTAGGAGCGCATCCAGAAACAAGAAGTATTAAAACCAACAAAAAAAACAACGATCTTGCATCAACCTTGTGATTGCTTATGTCTGATTTCATCAATTATTACTGTGTTTTCATGTTCCTCTCGCCAGGTTATAATTGGTCGATGCAGGATTCTTTTCCTGAATCTTCCACCTTAATAGCGAAATGAGTTCCCCGAACTCCGCACACGGTTGTAGGAGTTTCAAATTTTATGCCTTTACGGTTCAGTTTAGCAATAAGACCGGTCAGGTAAACCACCGTTCCTTGTTTGATTCGGGCAGTAAACGACAGCTTATCCCTGGCAGGCTCAAACAGGAATTTCGCAATCTCAATTCTGGTATTGGGACCAATGGACATCACGCTGTTATCCTGCAGGATAACTCCCATCGCTCCATTAGGTCCTGTTATGAGAATATCTTTTTCCATCAACTTTTCATTAGTTTCAGCATGAATTTGGATTTTATTGCGTTCAATAAAAGATTGTCCGGAAGCGTTTTTTATAAAGCCTGCTCTCTGTTCTTCAGCCCCGGCTATACCCATGTAACAAAAAAGTACGATGCTGGTTATGATCACAAAAATTTTCATAATTTACCTTTTGTAACGCATTGAAAACAATAACTTTTTTAATAGTTTACTTTTTGTAATGCGTATATGCTTAAAATTAATGATTTTTTGCAAAGCAGAAGCTGTGCCAGGAAAGGGTTTTGCGCTCAATAAAAGCTTAAGATCGTAATTCTACAGGTGAATTTATATTTTTACCGTGCATGAAGAAAAATAAATTTGATGAAAAATGTATGGTTTATCCCACTTTCCAAAAAGTCACCATAAAGTAATATGTTAAAATTATTAACATTTTTACATGAATGATTTTTCCTTCAGTTTCCCGATTGGAGGAAGGATCTTTCGATTTTTTTTGAGATGAGCCGGAAATTTTAATCATTTATGCCTGCCGGGTTACCATTCAGAGCAAATGTAATATTCCAGACAAGGCGGGTAAAGCAAGAGAAGTGAGGCGTACTTTTGAATACGCCGCATGACAAATACCGAAACAAAATGTAAACATATCAATTTTAAAGCTGATCAGCTTTTTTCCATAGTCTTCAGAAAGCTAATCTGCGGCCATTCTTCCGCCGTGTGCGCCAATCGCCATTCGTTTAAGGCCAGAAAAACCAGATTGCCTTCCGAATCGAACGCAAGGTTTGAATAAAACCTTCTCTGGAACTCCTCCATTTTTTTTGCATCCGAAGAAGCAACCCACCGGGCAACAGTATAATCGGTTTTTTCGTAATCAGCATAAACGCTGTATTCATCTTTCAACCGTGACATGGTCACATCAAATTGCAAAATACCGACAGCGCCGAGAACATTATCCGCACCCGAAAGCGGTTTGAAAACCTGAATGGCCCCTTCTTCGGAAAGCTGGGTTAATCCTTTTTGCAGGTGTTTGATCCGCAGAGGATCCTTTAATCGCACGCGGCAGAAATGTTCCGGGGCAAAATGCGGAATGCCGGTAAATTTAAGAGGTTCCTTCAACGAGAAGGAATCGCCGATCTTAATAGTGCCATGATTATGAATACCAATGATATCACCAGGGTAGGCTTCTTCAACATTCGTGCGATCCTGGGCCATGAAAATTGTGGCATTGGATAAACTGACTTCTTTTTCGATCCGGTGCTGCTTTACTTTCATACCGCGTTCAAATTTTCCTGAGCAAATGCGTAAAAAGGCGATACGGTCGCGGTGTGCCGGATCCATATTGGCCTGAATTTTAAAAACAAATCCGGAGAAATCATCTTCCTCGGGATTAACGATACGTGTTGTTGTCGGACGCGGCACCGGCGGCGGTGCAATCTCCACAAAAGCATCCAGCAATTCCTTGACACCGAAATTATTGATCGCGCTGCCGAAGAAAACAGGTGTTTGACTTGCCTTCAGGTATTCCTTAAGGTCAAAAGGATTGGCCGCACCTTCCAGCAATTCGATTTCCTCCCGCAATTCAGCGGCCTGGCTCCCTAAAAGCTCATCGAGCAACGGATCGGATAAATTCTCAATGAGCGCTCCCTCATCAGTACGGCGGCTTTTCCCGGGAGTGAACAGATGCAGTGTCTTCCTGTAAAGATTATAAACGCCCTTAAAGCGTTTGCCCATCCCGATAGGCCAGGAAAGCGGAGAACACTCAATTTGCAGCTTGTCTTCGATATCCGCCAGAATATCCAATGGCGCCAGACATTCGCGGTCCAATTTATTAATAAAGGTGATGATCGGCGTATTGCGCAGGCGGCATACCTCCATCAGTTTTTGTGTCTGCGGCTCGACACCTTTGGCACCGTCAATCACCATCAGGGCGCTGTCTACGGCGGTGAGCACCCGGTAAGTGTCTTCCGAAAAATCCTGATGGCCGGGCGTATCCAGCAGATTAATATCGCAGTTTGTATATTCAAACTTCATAACTGAGGAAGTTACGGAAATACCGCGCTCTTTTTCAATGGACATCCAGTCGCTCAAGGCATGCTTGTCCGCCTTACGGGCTTTTACCGCGCCCGCCATCTGAATGGCACCGCCGAATAACAACAGCTTTTCCGTCAGCGTAGTTTTCCCCGCATCCGGATGGCTGATAATGCCAAAGGTTCTCCGGCGTTCGATTTCTTTCAATAATTGTTTACTCAAAACTGTTCCTTCCTGCTTTCGATAGATCTAAATATACTGCCGGCATTTAAAAAAAATTAATTTTATGAGGATTTAGAGATCCCTAAGGCTCTTTTGAAGGGATGCTCTTCTAACTGCATCGAGCTCCATTTTTCGCAGACGGACACTTTTCGGCGTTATTTCCACAAGTTCGTCCTCGGCAATGAATTCAATGGCCTGATCCAGGGAAAGGAGGCGCGGCGGCCTTAAAATTACGGTCGCATCCGAGGTGGATGCACGCATATTGGTAAGTTTTTTCTCTTTAATAATATTCACATTTATATCGCCCACGCGGTTGCGTTCCCCGACAATCATTCCGCCGTAGACTTGCGTACCCACGTCAACGATCATTTCGCCGCGGTCCTCCATTGCGTAACTGGCGTAAGCGGTGACGCGTCCGGTCCGGTCGGCCACGAGAACTCCGGTCATTCGCTGAGGAATGGGACCGAACCAGGGAGCGTAATCTTCCAATAGCGAATTCATAACCCCGCCGCCCTTGGTATCCGTCAAAAACTGGCTGCGAAAACCGATCAAACCGCGCGAAGGAATCAAAAATTCCATACTGACCCGGCCGCTTCCTTTATTGATGAGACTCTCCAGGCGTCCCTTTCGGGAAGATAATTTTTCCGTGATTTTTCCGACAAATTCTTCCGGTATATCCAGGAAAAGCCTCTCTACCGGTTCCAGAGTTTTGCCCTTTTCTTCCCTGGTAATGACCCGTGGACGCGACACCATCAATTCATAACCTTCCCGCCGCATTGTTTCGATTAATACGGCCATTTGCAGTTCTCCACGGCCGCATACCTCAAAGGCATCGGTTCTTTCCAGTTTTTTGATTTTGATGGCCACGTTGCGCAACGCCTCTTTTTCCAGACGTTCAAGCAAATGGCGGGAAGTTAAATATTTACCTTCGTTGCCGGCAAACGGTCCGTCATTGACATAAAACATCATCGAAACGGTCGGCTCGTCCACCTGCAGGCGCGGCAGCGATTGCGGATCAATTAAAGAAGAAATCGTATCACCGATCGTGACATTCGGTACCCCGGAAAAGGCAATAATATCCCCGGATTCGGCAGTTGCTACCGGCTTTTTGGCAAGCCCGTGGAAGGTGTAAAGCGCTGAAAATTTAATATTGGGAATGATCTTATCTTCAGTGCAATGGCTGTAACCGGTGTTCATTTCCAGTTTGCCCTGCTGAATTCGGCCGATAGCGATTTGCCCCACATACGGATCATAATCCAGATTAGTTACTAGAAATTGCGGATTGGCTTCATCATCGGCTTCGGGAGGAGGAATTTTTTCTATTATTGTAGCAAAAAGCTCATCCAAATTAGTGTTGGCATCCCCTGGTTTCCGGTGACAAACCCCGATCTTGGCATTGGTATACAATACCGGGAATTCAATTTGCTGTTCATCCGCCCCTAAATCGATAAAAAGATCGTAGGAATCGTTAATTACCTCTTCAATACGGGCATCCTGCCGGTCAATTTTATTAATGACCAGAATTATCGGCAGCTTTTTGGCCAATGCTTTCTTCAATACGAAACGTGTCTGAGGCAAAGGCCCCTCACTGGAATCCACCAGTAAAATGGCGCCGTCAACCATATTGAGGCTGCGCTCAACTTCACCGCCGAAATCGGCATGTCCCGGTGTATCGACAATGTTTATTTTGATGCCGTTATATTCCACCGCCGTATTTTTTGCAGTAATAGTAATGCCGCGTTCTTTTTCCAGATCAAGAGAATCCATAACGCGATCCTCCACCACCTGATTCGTGCGGAAAACACCGGTTTGTTTCAACATGGCATTCAGCAATGTGGTCTTGCCATGATCAACATGGGAAATTATGGCAATATTACGTAAATGTTCCTTTTTCATAGGTCTTTTTTACATCTTCTTTTCTGTGCTGGTTTTCGTGATTAATTTCGGTGTGAAACAGAACCAATTTTAATTTGGGATGGCCAAAACACTTTTAAAATAATTTCGAGTCTTTCATAACAAAAAGACCGTTTTTTTTCAAGTTTTTTCCTCAATTTCAACATCCAAAGACTTGCAGACACATGGTCTTATCTTTTTTAAAACCGGTAAAGGTCATTGTAATTATTTTCAT
>CAZWCA010000076.1:0-13239 GCA_964632255.1 uncultured Smithella sp.
TTTGCATTGCCGGTGGACCCCATCCGACGGGCGATCCGGAAGGAACTCTGGCCATGGGGTTTGACCTGGCTGTCCGGGGAGAAGGAGAAGAAGTATTACCGGAGATATTAAAAGCAATAGATGAAAACCGGGACCCACGCCGGTTAAAGGGCGTGGCCTTTATCAATGAGCAGGGGGAATGCGTATTTAACGGCTGGCGGCCTCCGCTCGATCTGGACAAATTTTTACCTTTTTCCATTAAATATGATTGCTTCGGGCCATTGGAAATAACAAGAGGGTGTCCCTTTGCCTGCCATTTTTGCCAGACATCCCATATTTTTCCCGGAGGAGCAAGACACAGGAGCATCGGGAAAATTCTGGAGTCGGCGCAGATCATGAAAAAAAGCAGTTGCAGTTATATCCGATTTATTACTCCGAATGCTTTTTCTTATGGATCTCACGACGGAAAGCAGTTGAATCTCGCAGCTTTGAAGGAACTTTTTGAAAAACTGCGAGGCCTTATGGGCAGTGACGGCCGTATTTTCATCGGCACTTTTCCATCAGAGGTCAGGCCTGAATATGTGAGTAAGGAAACACTCAACCTCGTCTTGAAATATGCGGATAATAATAATTTGGTAATCGGGGCTCAATCGGGAAGTCAAAGGGTTCTCGATTTTTGCCGCAGGGGACATACCGTCGAGGATATTTACCGGGCTGTCCATTTGACACTGGAGGCAGGCTTAAAGGCAAATGTCGATTTTATCTTTGGCCTTCCGGGAGAAACGATGCCGGACATTGAAAAAACTGTTGCATTAATGAACCGGCTGATGGCAATGGGAGCCCGGATTCATGCCCATGCATTTGTACCTTTGCCCCAGACACTATTTGCCAAAATGAAACCAGGCCGAATAGAAAAAGGCATGGAGGCAGTAAGCGGAAAATGGCCGGGAGTTGTTTACGGAAATTGGCAAGAGCAGATGGCAATGTCCAAAAAGATCTCGGAATATTTAAGAAATTATCCTCATAACCGGGCGGTTTGATCCGCAAAGAAATGAGATATCATTTGGCAATCGGGAAGCTGGTCATTGACGAGAAAATCGGTGCATAAAATATATCGGCAATTGTTTTCTCCCGTAAAAAGATGACTCAAAGTGACGCAAAGATTTCCCGTCGCAAATGAGATGTACCGGTCAGTCGTGTACTTTTGGAGATCCGTATTGATCAGTTGGTAGAAGTAATCTTTGTACGACAGGTTCTCTTTTTTTCTTACCGCCCTGAAAAGTGGATTAATCAGGTATTTGCTGTCTTTTTTTATAAAGGTGTCCGTTATCTGGATTCCGTCATCACTGATAATGTAAAGAGCGTCAATGGGACTGTAGACATCGATAGTTTCTCGCAGTACGGAATCAAACACTTCGGGAAGCCGGTTTTCGAGTTTTTGAAGAATCTGTTGAACTATCTTTTGATAACGTTTATTTTCAACACGCCTGGCGCTTACTATTTCAATTTGCCTTGCCCGAAAAGAGAAGAGGATATCCTTGAGCTTCCTTTCCTCATCGCTGGTCTCCGGTAATTTAATTTCTTTCGGCCTTGAAAAATAATATCCCTGCAGCAGGTCAACGCCGTATTCGATGCATTTCAAGGCTTCTTCCTTCGTTTCCACGCCTTCCGCCAGGGTAAGAGCTCCGATATTTCTGGATAGATTCGTGAGCGATCTGAATATTTCCTGCTTGAAGTAATTCTTGTTAATCCCGCTTATAATTGACCGGTCAATCTTGATAATGTTGGGCCGCAGAAGAGAAATCCGTTCGAAATTGGAATGGCCTGTTCCCATATCATCAAGAGCTATATTTAATCCACAACTGCGGTAATTGTTTACGAACCGTATTAAAGCGTCCGTATCATTAGTCTTGGATTCGACAATTTCTATAATAATATTGGCGGGAGAAATATTGTTTTTAATCACTTGATTAAGAAGATAACCCGATCCCACTATTTCGAGAGAAAGAAACGATATCTCCAGATTGAGAAACAGCATGCTTCTTTTGTTGCGATGGAAAATTTTGCTGAATTCGGCCAATATTTTTTCCCGGCAGAGACGATCCAGTTCCAATGTCAGTCCGTATTTCCCTGCACAGTTGAAAAGAGAAAGGGGCTGAATCAGATCGCCATCCGGCATTTTGCCTCGCACCAGCCCTTCAAAGCCGATAACCGAATGATTACGGGCTGAAAGAATCGGTTGAAAATGGACGGTAATTTTTTCATTTAAAAGTATATCTTTAAGCGCCGCGCTAGAAAGCGATGGGTTAAGTTTGCGTGCCAATTTTCAATTCCTTCCGAGAGATATACCTGCGGCTTTAACGTTGAGTTTGCCTGGTTCATCATGAAATATCTATCTTTGCAATAAACGTCTGAAATTTACGTCGGCCGCTGTAACACCGGTTGTATTTCCCCGGGAATCATGCAGTACTGCCGTGACGGTGAAACAAAAATCTTCGGTAGCGGTTGAGCGGTAGATATCCGTAGAACGTACACCTTCATACTTCAGTGCATCCAGATACCACGGCCTTTGAGACCAATCCTGACCGAAGCCTTTTTTATCATGAGTTATTCTGTCTTCCTGCTTGCAGATATTATCGATAAACTGCCTGCCGCCGGCGTCCGTAATATACGCCAGTTCAAAAAAATCATGCTCCCGCAACCATTTTTCAAGTATTGTTTCACAAACCGCGCGGTTTCCGAAGGCTTCCTCCAATAAAGGCACTATTCGGGCGATTTCACGCTCCGCCCGTTTGTGAGCTTCAAAACGGAATGTTCCCAGGGCAAGCAAAAGTTTTTCCGTGTAACCGTTAATATTGTCACCCAAATTGTGTAAAGCTTCAGCGCCCTGCAACTGTTTTTCCGTATATTGCGCCATACCCTGGACCTGTCGGTTCACAGTTTCTACAGTATTCTTTCTTACGGCGTCCGTACATGTTTCATTGCCGGCAATTTCGGAAACGTGCACAATACTTTGATGCATATTGTTTATCCTGTCTTCGATGACTCGGGCCATCTTGCCGGTTTGATCGGCAAGCCGCTGTATTTCGTCGACAACTACTCCGAAAGTCCTGCCCTGTTCGCCGGCGCGGCTTGCTTCAATGCCGGCGTTTATCGAAATAATGCTTGTATGTTTCGCGATCCGGGAGACAGTGTCCAGAGCATCTTCAACCTGACCTGATGATGTGCGCAGTTCTCTGACCACTTCTTCCAGATCTTGTGTAAATCCTTTCAGTAAACTTGTAATTTCGATTGTGCGGGTGGCCTGATTTTTTGCTTCTTTAGCCATGTTGGCCGCCATCATCGCCAGGCGGGGGCCCAAAGCTGCAAGCTGTAAAGATGCATGGGCAATGGAGTCAAATTTTTTGTCCGACGCTGTTTTTGAAGAAATTTCAACTTTCCGCGCTTGCGGGAAAGGTTTCAAAAATAGGGCTTCTTCCAATTCCGGCTGGTGCTTATTGCTTTTGTATAGATATTTATTCAAAAATGTCATTAAAACCTTACCTCCAAAATTATGTAATCGATTGTAAAACAAAAAGCATGCCTGAATATGTTCGAAGGAGCATTTTAATAAATATATATTATTTCAAAGGAATAGAAATTGGGGCCGGTTTTGGGAAGGAGCGATATTGTTTTTTTCTTCGTTAAAATAGTTCAAAATCGGTACAGATTTCATACCCATTTAATTTTTGATAGCCGGCTTCATAACTTTTTGCAGGCATAAATTATCCGTGCATTTCATTAACCACTGATTTATAAAGGTTTTGCTGAAATACTCTGAATAGTTGATGCAAATTAAAACTATGCTTAGCGATATTGGCTTGCTTTTTAAATCCGAAAATTTCCTTTCTTTCATTCCTGCGACAGATAATATTGTAAAAAAACATAAGGATATCGACGTGCAAGGTCAATATTTCCTTGACTTACAAAGCGGGGCTTTTTATAGTTCGACTGTGGAAATTATCAAATAACTGCGATCAGGTGAATTTCTGAATGAGCGAACCGCGAGAAATTAGAGATCCAATCTTTAATTTTATCAGACTTTCCGGGACCGAAGCCGATATTGTCAACACCTCTGTTTTTCAAAGGTTGCGTGGTATCCGTCAGCTTGCTTTTGCGAATTTAGTCTATCCAGGTGCTTTACATACTAGATTTGAACACTCATTGGGCGTTTGTCATATCGCTGATCGTATGGCTACGGCGCTAAATGTTTCCCCAGAAGACAAAGAACTTCTTCGCCTCAGTGCTTTATTGCATGATATAGGGCATGGACCTTTTTCGCACATTTCCGAAGATATTCTAGACATTTATTCTGAGCGGGACCCTACCAAGAACACTTATAAGATTCATGAGGCAATAACAGCGGATATCATTAGAAGCAACGATGAGTTAAGTCGATATATCCGACCATATGATCTAGACAAGATCATTAAGATTCTTGCCTCTGGATATGGCGATCCTTTATTACATTCCATCGTATCAGGACCCATTGATGCTGATAAACAGGATTATCTCCTTAGAGATAGTTACTTTTGCGGCGTAAAATATGGGGTATTTGATTTAAACCAGCTACATCGAGAATTAAAATCGGTAAAAGATGAGATTGAATCAAAACACTTGATGATCAGCAAAGACGGCGTTCATGCTCTGGAACAATTTGTTCTTGCTAAGTATTATATAACAAATCAAGTCTATCGGCATCGAGTAAGGATTATAACTGACCAAATGTTGATCCGCGCTATTAATAGGGGTATTGATCATGATAATATTGAAGAGTTACAAAAGCTCTATACCTATCGATCCGAACCGGCATATTTGAATGAATATCTCAGTTGGGATGATTCAAAATTTATGGTCGTTTTAACTGACGATCGTTTTCAAGGCAAAGAATGTCACACTCTTTTAACCTGCTTAAAGGTGAGGAATTTATTAAAAAGAATATATCAAAGGCAAATCAAAGAATTACCAGAAAAATGTCGTGATGCTCTTTTTAGTATTTCCCAGCCGATAAACAAAAAGCTAAGATCAGATCTTGAAGCTTATTTATGGGAACCGATTTGCAGTATTGTCTCCAGCGAAAGTAACGGAGAAGCAAAGTGTTCTCCAGATAATCCCAAATTTCTTATTATTCATAGTTATACAATAAAATCGGTTCGTGAAATGTCCAGGAATGATGAAGCCTCTATCAACGTTGATAGAGGCCTCAGAGTCCCGTCGACTTTTGAAGTTGAATCTACCCTCTTTAACTCTATTAATGAAAAATTCAATCAAGCATTTATTGAAATATATGCTCCGATAATATATGAGACGCCAGTTGCTAGGACAAAGATACAGCAAGCCATATATAATGTAGTTACGGAAAGAATAGATACTTTTTTTGAAGGAGTCAACAATGCAAGCACGTGATTTTGTTTTATTTGCTCATGGTGCATTCACAGATAGGGGAATAAAAGGTCGTACAGCGCTGCAAAAGATTGTGTATTTCTTATCCGTGATTACAGAAGAAGATTTAGGCTTTACGCCCCATTATTATGGTCCGTATTCTTCGAAAGTTGCCGAAGCAAACGCCGAGTTAAAAGAATTGAATTATGTTAAAGAAGACTCGAGCGTATATGGTTACAGCAGCCAAGGATTTGAGATGACAAAATATGATTACTCTTTAACAAGTGATGGTCAAAAACTGTTGGCACGGAAAAAGGAACTATATCAACGCGAATGGATAATGATATCTGCAATTGCTGAAAAAATAAAAAAAACAGGTACCACAAATTATATGGAACTTGCTATGGCTGCAAAGGCTCATATTATTATTAAGCGAGAAAGTGGCAATGCTAATCGAGAAACAATTAAGAAAACAGCCAAGAAACTAGGTTGGTCAATTGACGATTGCAACCTCGATAACGCACTTACCTTTTTAGAAAAAATAGATCTTGTATCATGGCATTAGTTAAAGATAACAGGGCATACCGGCTGTCGTCTGACAGCTGCTGAATTGTTATTGTACGAAGTTGGAAACTGTCCTCTCTGTCGCACGCTTAGAAAAAGATTATAGTCAAATTTCGATAATAAGCGCGTGGTTGGCTATCAGGTAATAAGCGTTCTTTCATATCAGCAAAGAACGCCCTACAATAGTAGGGCTGTTCACTTCTACTACTATACTGTCATCAAGCATTGACATAATACGTTACACGGTCCAATTCGTTTTTTTTGGGCATAAATTCTCCGTGCATTTCGCTAATTACTAATTTATAGAAGATTTTCCTAAATGCCCAAAATATGGATTGTAATATCTGGTTTTACTGGCCAGCGGTGGGATTAAAAAGGAAATTATATTGAAAGCTAAAACTAAAAACGTCAGCATTGTTTTATATAAACCAAAATATGCCGGAAATGTCGGCTCCATTGCCCGGGTTGCCAAGAATATGGGCATCGGGAATATCGTCGTCGTGGGCGCCGCCGATCTGGATCGCGAAGAGATTGAAAGAAGATCAACCCATCTGGCATTGGATATGGTGGAGCAGATAAAACATTATGACGAAATCGGTGAGGCCCTGGCCGATTTTCAATACATTGTGGGAACAACCGCCCGTCTTGGCAAAGCCCGCGGACCATTTAACACGCCGCGTAAAATCGCGGAGAATATCGTCAATATTTCCAAGAAAAATAAAGTAGCGCTCCTTTTTGGCCCGGAGGACAGGGGACTGGCTAACGATGAATTGCGCTATTGCCACGCTGTGGTCACCATTCCTTCTTCCCGCGAGTTCAAGTCTCTCAATCTTTCTCACGCGGTGATGATCCTTTGCTACGAAATCTATACGGCGGCGCTGCCTGCTGCGGAAGAAGTACAGCCCAAATGGGCGCGCTCGGATGAATTGGAGGGAATGTACGGGCAGATAAAGACAATGCTGAGCGATATCGGCTTTTTAAATCCGGAAAATCCTGATTACTGGATGGCGCATCTGCGCCGTTTTTTTGCCCGCAGCGGATTGCTCGCCCGGGAAGTGAAAATCATCCGCGGCATCTGCCGGCAGTTGGAATGGTCCGCCCACCATAAAAAACCTTGACTTTACGGGACAGTTCCCATAGGAATTGCTCAAAATCAATAGACTCTTATCGTGCTGTCTTGAAGGGCGCAGCCGTTGTCTCGTCTGCCCGGGTAGCCAACGGGAGAGAAAATCAGATTGAACGTGGACGGAGGTTTGCAATATGAGAAAAATATTTTCTTTTACCGGGGCAAAAAAAATTGTTTTCGGCAACGGGTCATTTCACACTTTATTCAGTCATATTCAGGAGCTGAATGCTAAAAATCCTTTAATTGTCATTGATAAAAATCTGGCGGAAACGGGCTTTCAGGAAGCGGTAGCCAACATTCTCATTACCGAAGGAATGAAATATACGGTTTATGACAAAGTCGAACCGGAACCGCGCATTGAACTGGCAGATGAAGGCGCCGCACTGGCGATAAAACACAAGTGCGACATCGTCATCGGTATCGGCGGCGGGAGCGCCATGGATGTGGCCAAGGCTATTGCCGTACTGGCAACCAACAAAGGCAGCGCGGTGGATTATCTGGGCTTGAATAAAGTTTCCAAGCCGGGCCTGCCCAAAATCATGATTCCGACAACCGCCGGCACCGGCAGCGAAGTCACCTTTACCGCTGTTTTTATCAGGAAAAATTTAAAGAAAAAGGAAGGAATGAACAGCCCCTATCTTTATCCGGAGCTCGCTTTGCTTGATCCGGAGTTGACGCTGAGCCTTCCTCCAATACCGACCGCTGAAACAGGCATTGACGCTTTATGCCACGCCATTGAATCCTATACATCCGTCAATGCTTCACCGATGAGCGAGCTTATTTCCCTGCAGGCGATTGCACTCATTGCGGAAAATTTACGCACCTGTGTTCATGACGGGAAAAATTTGAAGGCACGTGAAAACATGCTGCTGGGCAGTTTGTATGCCGGATTGGGTCTGGCCAATGCCGGAGTCACGGCGGTTCACTCCCTGTCCTATCCGCTGGGCGGCAAGTACGGGATCGGGCACGGACTGGCCAACACGATGATGCTGCCGGCGACTTTAGCGTTTAATTTGCCCGCCGCGCTGGATAAATTTGCCGATATCGCGGAAGCTATGGGTGAAATTACCGATAATTTGCCGGTGCGGGAATCCGCTTGCTTGGCCCTGGATGCAGTGGAATCATTAATTGAAGATTGCGGAATTCAGTCGTCGCTGGCGGACTTCGGGATTGAAGAGAACGATTTTCCGGCGTTGGCCGATGTCGCGCTGACCGTAGCCAGACCGCTGGAAAACAATCCCCGCAAAGTCACCAAAGACGATGCAATAGCAATTTATGCCGATGCTATGTAATTTATAATTTGCTTTCTTTCACATTTTTTCACCGGAAGAGCCGCACCTGTACATCAAGTGCGGCTTTTCTGTCTTATATAAGGAATTAAAAATCAAATAATAATGTGGCAAAATATTTCTTGTGTACTTAAATAGAATACAATAGAATACAAAAGGAGGTGAAATATGTCCAAAACAGTTACTTTGCGTCTTAATGACGAAAATTATAACCTTTTTAAACTTTATGCGGAAAGAGATCATAGAACTCTATCCAACTTCATCGAAACATCGGCGCTGCGTTTTATTGAAAGCGAGTTGTATTGCGATGACATAGAAATGGAAGAAATAAAAAATGACGGCAAATTAAATGAAAGCCTGAAAAAAGGTCACGAAGATTTTCTGGCGGGACGAGGCTCATTCGTTGAATAAATACAGAGTATTTGAAACCGATAATTTCAAAAAACAAATTACTAATCTTGATAAACATCAAGCAGAACAATTGTATTCTAAAATAAAAAATATCATTTATCCACAACTGCGCCATGAACCTCATTATGGTCCGAATATTAAGAAATTCAAAGGCTATAATCCTGAGACATGGCGCTATCGAATAGGAAATTACCGCATCTTTTTTGAAATTGATCATACGGAAAATGTTGTTGCCATTATCGCGTTTAAGTCGAGAAAAGATGCATATTAAATAAAAATTATCGCTCTTTCAACTGCCTTTCAAAAGCGACTTATGCCGTCTTTGAAGCGCGGCGCGGGAGCGCGCTGCAAAAATCCCTGAGCACTCAGGTCTTCATCGATATCAGGCCAGTGTATCCCATAACCTGTACCGGCAATTTCCCAATGTGCTCTTTTTTTATTGTCTTTATTGAAGCCCGTTTACGCCGAAAGCCCCAGAAATACAAGCAAAACTTTGCTTGCCATTACTTCTTCAAAAGCTCGACTTATGCCGCTTTTGAAGCACCGCGCGGCGCGGGAGCGCCTTGCAAAAATCCCTGAGCACTCAGGTCTTCATCGATATCAGGCCAGTGTATCCCATAACCTGCACCGGCAATTTCCCAATGTGCTCTTTGCTCCTTCGTAGCATGTAGCAGGCGTGGATACCAGGTCAAAGGAACGGTTATCGTTCGTCCGTCAAAAAGATCAACGCTTATTGTATCATCGGTAAAATGGACTCCTGTTATTTTCTCGCCCGCTTTAGGCTCCGAAATATTCATTCCATGCCCCTATTAATTTATTTTGATTTCTGTAGTAAGCACTTCTAGTTTTCTTAGCTCCGCCGCAGGAAATCCCAAATTATATGCCAAGGTTACCGGATTCAACCAAAACTTAGCTGATAAAGCATCACGGTCAATATGAATGTGCGGTGGTTCGTTCATATCATGGCTGAAGAAATAAAATCTGTATGGTCCTGATCTCAACACAGTCGGTGACATTTTTCGTTCCCTTACTTTTACAATATTATAACAGCTCTTTAAAGCAAAATCTTCCCCTTGCCTTACTTTTCTCAGGTTTGCATAAAATTAAAATTGGTTGACGAAATATGCGCGTAATAATGTGAAATCCGGTCTGCAAACGCCAAATTCATCGCACCGGGATTTCTGATTATAAAAATCATTTGCATTTTCAGATCGATTATAAGACTATCCACTTAAAGCGGTGTTATTTCAAGAACTATTTTAATACAGAGAAGCATGTCCTTTAACTTATCAAGGAGAAAAAAATGAAGATTGATGAAGTAAAGAAGAGTTTCGCCATGCCTGCTGCCAGTCCGTCTTTTTCCGGCGGGCCATTCCGGTTCCGCAATCGAGAGTACCTGATTATCGATTACGAAACAGATATGGATGCCTTGCTGGCCGTCGTCCCGGAACCTCTGAAGCCGGCCAAACCGGTCGTCAAATATGAGTTCATCAAGATGCCCGATTCGGATAGTTTCGGCTCATATACCGAGTCAGGACAGGTTATTCCGGTAACGTTAAACGGCGAATCAGGCAATTATGTTCATTCAATGTACCTTGACGATATTTCACCCATTGTCGGCGGCAGGGAAATATGGGGATTTCCGAAGAAACTTGCCCAGCCGGAGATGCGCGTGGATCAGGTCAGCAAAGATTGTTACATCGGGGTTTTGAAATACGGGGAAATGGAGGTAGCCCGGGCATCAATAGCTTACAAGTGGAAAAAGCTGGAAAGCGAAACGATATGCAAGGCAGTAGCCGATACCCCCAATTTTTTACTTAAAATTATTCCTGATGTCGATTGTACGCCAAAGATATGTCAACTGGTAAAATACTATCTCACTGATGTCATAATAAAGGAAGCCTGGACAGGACCGGCTGCACTTCAGCTATTCTCGCACTGTATGGCGCCGGTGGCCGACCTTCCGGTCAAAAAAATTCTGAGCGCCGTTCATTTTGCAGGCGATATGACCCTCGGACTCGGCGAAGTCGTCTATGACTACATGAAGGGATAATCTAATCGGTACAACAACTTTTTTCCCGGAAAAAGAAATTGACAAGTTTGTTTAACGCCTTTACGGTCTCACGGAAAATAAATAAAAAATTGCGGAGCAGATATGAAAAGAGATGTTGTTTGTATTATTCCGTCACGTTATGAATCGAGCCGTTTTCCGGGGAAACCTCTGGCCGACCTTTGCGGCAAGCCGATGATCCAGCATGTATATGAACGGGTTGCCAAAGCCAAAGCAATTCCTTATGTTGCCGTGGCCACCGATGATGAACGCATTTTTAACGCCGTGAAGAAATTCGGCGGCAATGCCGTGATGACATCGGCTACGCACCGCTCCGGAACGGATAGAATCGCCGAGGCCGTGGCTTCGCTCAATCTTGCACCGGAGGCGATCGTCGTTAATATTCAGGGCGATCAGCCTATATTTGAGCCGGTACAGGTCGATGAAGTGATCGCTCCGCTTCAGGATGATCCCGCCATAAATATGTCCACTTTGATTTACAAGATTATCCGGGATGAGGAAATTACCCATCCTCACGCCGTGAAAGTCGTGCTTGACTACCAAAATTTCGCTCTTTATTTTTCGCGGGCGACAATTCCTTATGTGCGCAGCAGTTCAATGAAGGCAGATTATTACAAACATCATGGAATATATGCCTACCGCCGTGATTTTCTTGATATATTCACCAAATTACCGGAAGGAAAGCTGGAAAAGCTCGAAGCCTTGGAACAGCTTCGCGCGCTCGAATACGGCTACAAAATCAAAGTGGTCATAACTCCTTATGATTCCGTGGAAGTGGATAATGAAGAAGAACTGGAAAGGGTAAGACAGATACTCACGGCAGGAAAGTGAAAGCAATGCCCTGAATTACTCAAGGCATTGCTTTGTACTGCAGATGTTACAGCTCAAAAAATATATGAATATTAATAATCGGCCGGTTCAACTTTACCTTGCACCATAATTTTAGTCAGTACCCATGCGATGTTATAGGCGGCAGTGTTGAGACGGGCGCTAAAACCGGCTCCCCAGACTTGGGCGTAAGGATTGCCGGCTCTGCTGTTTACATTGACAATTCCGGAGAAAAGTTTTTGCCCGCCCGCGGCGCTGGTAAAGGTAATCTTACAGATAAATTCATCAGGGCGAGCCATCATGAAGCTCCAATTCTGGATGATCCTGGTTACGGCTACCTCGACAATAATCCCCCGGCTGACTTTTTTCCCCTTCTCGACCATGACAATATTTTTATTTTCAATATTTGCTTCCTTCAATAAGACCGGGAAGGCATCCGCAAATGATTTGGGAATTTCCTTGATGTCAGCCAGCCATTCCTCGGTATTTGGATAACCCAGGTCTTTGGGATTGATGGCGCTGAAATCAATTGGTTTGATATTAAAGTCGGACGCCGCCTTAAGTTTCTCTGAAGGAGCAGATGGCTGCTCCATGGTTGTGTAGTATACGACGGCTTCGCAGGATGCAGCTATTCCCCAGACTAGGAGACCGGCCAACAGAGAGAATATTTTATAATATTTTTTCATTTTCTTATCTCCTTCTTACCTTTTGATTGAAATTACTTTCCACCCGCCAGCTCTTTTGACCGCTTTGTCGCCGCTTCCACCGCCGCAATCATGGTTGCCCGGATTCTACCTTCTTCCAGTGCCTGGAGGCCGGCGGCGGTAGTCCCGGCCGGCGACGTTACCATGTCTTTTAATTGCGCCGGATGCTTGTCCCCCTGAAGGCAGAGCATTGCCGAGCCGAGGACAGTCTGGGCAGCCAATTTCAGCGACAAATCCCGCGGCAGGCCCATTTGCACACCCGCGTCAGAGAGCGCTTCCATAATCACAAAGCAGTAGGCAGGTCCGCTGCCGCTCAATCCGGTTACGGCATCCATCAACTTTTCTTCCACCTCGACGGTAATCCCCACGGAATCAAAAATAGTTCGTGTAAGGTTGATATCATCAGCCGTGGAATTAGCTCCTTTGGCCACCGCTGTTGCCCCGGCCCCGATGAGCGCGGGAGTATTGGGCATTACTCTGACAACCCGAATTCCTTTGGCTAAATTGCTCTCCACAAAGGCGGTCGTTATGCCGGCGGCAATCGAAATTACCAGCTTTGATTTGTTAACTGCGGGAGCAATGTCTTTTAATGTCTGAGTCATATTTTGCGGCTTGACAGCCAGAATTATAATATCAGCGTTTTTTGCCGGCTTTTTATTTTCATCGGCTACCTGCAAACCCAGTGAGCTGCTGAGAAAATTCAGGCGTTCAGCATCGATATCGGTTATCGTAATAGCTGCTCCGGCAATAATTTTTTTCGAAATTATGCCCTGGGCGATGATGCTTCCCATCTTTCCGCCGCCGATAATCGCAATTTTTTTCCCTTCAAGCATGTTTTGATCTCCT
>CAZWCA010000077.1:0-13078 GCA_964632255.1 uncultured Smithella sp.
GTCACTGCCTAGCAAGAGGTACAGGTAGATTTGTCTTGAAATAAATATATCAGCGAATAATGGTATGTCAGCGGCAAATAATGCTATTGACTATTTTCACTCAAAGTGTACACTAAAAATGTACACTTTGAGAATGGAGACTAATTATGGAGATAACAGCCAAAGAACTTCGGGGAAAGCCCGGAAAGATAATTGAGCAAGCTGCTAGAGGTACTGAAGTAGTCATTACCGTTCATGGAAAAAAAATGGCAAAACTTGTGCCTTATAGAGCTGAAGAATCGAAAGATTATGTGAAAGATGAAATATTTGGATTATGGAAAGATAGGAATGATATTGAATCAATAGATGATTATGTACGTTCCCTTAGGAAAGGAAGGATATTTTGATTATTGATACAGATGTGCTCATATGGCACCTCAGAGGTAATGAAAAAGCGAAAGAAATACTTTACATAAGCATTCCGTTCAGTATCTCGGTAGTAACGTATATTGAACTCATTCAAGGAATGAGGGATAAGAAAGAAATGAATAAGTTGATAAAACAATTGGCAAAATGGAATGTGGATATTATTCAGATAAACCAGGATATTTCCACAAGGGCAATGATATATGTGGAACAATACTATCATAGCGGCGCAATGGAATTAGCGGATGCTCTGATTGCCGCAACATGCATAAATAATTCAGAATTACTGATTACAGGAAACGAGAAACACTATAAGCATATTCCAAATATTCAGATTAAAAGATTTACCCGCTGAAATTAATTGTCTTATCGTACTTCAAAGCGGCTAAATTCCTTTTTGGTCCAAAAAAGAACTGCAATCAAAGCCATTAAATTGGCTACAGGCAGAGCCAGCCATGCACCAAACAGACCTAACCAGGATGCTAATCCAATTAATAAAGGAATAAGTAAAATTACATCACGAAAGAAAAGTAAAAACATCGCAATCGTTCCTTTGCCCAACCCCATAAATGTATTGATGAAAATTAGTGTAGGCGCCATAAATATTAAAGCTGAAACGTAAATACGCAATGCCGGTGTAGCAATTGTAACCAAAGCCTCATCACTGGAGAAGATTTTGACAATTGGTCCGGCATACACCTCCAACAAGATCGTTGAAATTAAGGCAATTGAGACTGATACTTTCAAAGCCACAAAAACAGCCTCTTTCAATCGTCCATAAAGTTTGGCTCCTTCACTGTATCCGACAATCGGCATTACTCCGAAACCGATTCCGAACAAAATCATTGTAACAAGGCCGTTTACTCTAAAACAGATTCCCAGAGCCGCTATAGCCAGTGAACCAAAATTTGACAATATGTGATTATAAAGAGCTAAAATAACACTGGCTATCAAATTAATGATAATGGAAGGTAAACCGGTTGAATAAATTGACCTGATTATCGGCAGGTCAGGTAAAAGAAAATGAAATTTTAATTCAAACTTTGATGATTTTAAAAACATAAAGTATACAGAGAAAATACTTGCTATAAATTGAGAAATAACCGCTGATAAAGCAGCGCCTTTAATTTCCATTCTGGGAAACGGGCCTATTCCAAAAATCAATAATGGATCCAAAATTACGCTGAGAATTGATGAGATCAGAACGACCCACATGGATAGAACGGGCCTTCCTTCAGCTCTCAGCAAATTGTTGGACATCATTGAAAAGAAAAGAAAAGGCGAACTGAAAACGGTTATGATTAAATAATCACGGCATAAGGGTAATATTTCTCTATTTGCGCCAAAAAAAAGAAGAATTGCATCATGAAAAATCAGAATAGAGATTATCATAACAAGTCCGAAAAAGAAGGACAGGAAGAATATCTGGCCTGCTGACTGACTTGCCTTTTGCAGCTTCCCTGCACCAAACATACGTGAAGAAAATGATCCGGCGCCGATACCGGTGCCGATACCGATCGCGGCAAAAACTATTTGAATAGGAAAGCAGATTGTAAGTGCGGCAAGTGCCTGGGAACTTAATTTAGCAAGCCAGAAAGTATCGATGAAGTTGTAAATAGAGATGGCAACCATGGCGATAATCGATGGCCAACTCATTTTAACAATCAGAGGGAAGACAGCTTCCTTTCCTAAATCCAGCCGTTTACTCATATTCTATAGCCTGTAAATAATAATAAAATAATGATATGAAACCTTTAGATAATTACATTCTACGATTGATAAATTCAAGGTAATATATGGCAAAAAATCTCATAGTAATTCTTGGAGCAACGGCAACAGGCAAAACAAAGATGTCCGTACGCCTTGCTCATGAACTGAATGGTGAAATAATATCGGCTGATTCCCGGCAGGTATATAAAGGCCTTGATATAGGAACGGGCAAGGATTTAAGAGAGTATGCCATTGACGGCCGTAAAATTCCGTACCATCTGATTGATTTAATCAATCCGGAAGATGAATTTAATCTCTTTGCTTTCCAGACCGGATTTTATGAAATTTACACAGACATGATCAAAAGAGGTGTTTTGCCTTTTATGGTCGGTGGTACGGGACTTTATTTAGAGTCGATCATTCTAAACTATCATTTACCATCAGCCCCACCGGACTATGAATTAAGAAAAGAATTGCAAAAAAAGTCAATTTCAGAATTGCAGAATGATCTTTTTTCCTTGAAAATTAAACTTCATAATAAAACGGATATTGAAGACAGAGAAAGACTGATTCGGGCAATCGAAATTGAAAGAGCACGACTGGAACAGACAGGGGAAATCCCTGGAAAACCTCCTGTGGATGCCGCCGTATTCGGCATTCGCTGGGAGAGATCAGTATTGAGGCAACGTATTACAGCAAGACTAAGAGAAAGACTGGAAGAGGGATTGATTGAAGAAGTGGAATCGCTTCAAAATTCAGGAATATCATGGGCAAGACTGGATAGTCTCGGTTTGGAGTATCGTTATGTTTCCCGGTATTTGCAAGGCAGACTCAATTATGAGGAAATGTTCGATAAATTAAATACCAGCATTCATCAATTTGCAAAACGTCAGGAAACCTGGTTTCGCCGTATGGAAAGAAAAGGAATAATAATTAATTGGATTAGCGGAAATGATTACGGATCCCTGAAGGAAAGTGTAATCCGGCTTTTAAATGACTAAACATTCCTCACTTAATCAATACCTGCAAAAATATTCAGTATCTGACCATTGGAATATGGTTGCCGGAAATACGAGAAATATATCTCAGGTAGTCGTTATACCCGCATATGCGGAAAGAGATATGCTTTTTTCCACCCTTGCTTCACTTGCCCTGAATCCGCCGTCATCATTGGATTATTCGTTTGTCCTCTGTGTCGTAAATAACAAAAAGAATTCATCTTACGAAGATAAAGAAAATAATCAACAGACGCTGGAATATCTGCAGGCGTTGGTAAAGAGAAGAATCCTGGAAAAATTGAATCTTGATCCGAAATTGAAAGAAAAGTTGCATGACATTGCCGATTCAGGATTGAGGCTGGGATTTATCGACGCATCAACTGCGGGTTGTGAAATCCCCGATAATGAGGGTGGAGTAGGCATGGCCCGCAAGATCGGGATGGACACGGCGCTTAAATTATTATTAATGGAATCGCTTTCGGAAAAACCGATTTTGTCTCTGGATGCCGATACATTTGTACAAAATAATTATCTGCCAACGATAAAGAATTACTTTAAGAATAAAGTAAAAACAGCGGTCATAGCATATGAACATCAGGAACCGGCCGATGATGAAGGGAGAGCGGCGATTTATTGTTATGAAATTTTTTTACGTTATTGGATGCTGGGATTGAAATATGCAAAATCGCCTTTTGCCTTTCATTCAATCGGTTCAACAATAATTTGCTCCACTGATGCTTATCTTGCCGTCAGGGGAATGAACCGGCGCGAGGCAGGCGAAGACTTTTATTTTCTTAATAAGTTGGCTAAAGTTGGAAATATTGACTATATTAGAAATACTTGTGTTTATCCATCGGCCCGGTCGTCTTTGCGTGTTCCTTTCGGGACAGGCAAAAGAATACACAGATTTTTGAATCATCAGTGCGAAGAATATGTTCTGCCTGACCCTCTGATTTTCAGGATACTGGAAGACTGGCTTCTGCTTATGAAACAGTCGTTTCAATATGATGCCACAGATATCCTGAAAAATGCCGGATCTATTCATCCGGGACTGGCCTCTTTTTTGACCGAATTTAATTTTGAGCAAATCTGGAACAAAATATGCCGCAATACAAAGAAGGAGCATAATTTAGTTAATCAGTTTCACCGCTGGTTCGATGGTTTTAAAACGTTGAAGTTAATTAATACCCTGTCCAGGGAATTTTTTCCTCCCATCAATATGTTTGCAGCACTGAAGCAAATCTTAAAGATGAATAAAATGGATGTTCCTGAATTTATGCAGGCCGCTGATTACTCAAAATTGGAAGAACAGAAAAAAATTGTTAAATATTTACGGGAAATTACTTAAAAAATTTAATTATATTGACAGGCCTAATTTTACTTTGACAGGCTGGTCCGGCCCGTATTCTGACACAGACTAAGAAAGAAGCTCAGCTATTTTATAAACTTTGTAAAGCTCAGATTATCTTCTTGACGGATCAGAGTTTTTTGATATAGCTTTTTAGGTGGGAAAAATAAAGTGCTTACAATAATTTACCGGAGGCAGTTCATGAAAAATTATAATACCAAGTATTCATTGTTGATTTTTATTTTAATCACATTTCTGGCGACGGCGGGTTGTGGCAACAGTGAAGAAAAAAAGACGGTTAATCAGCCTCCGGCGGTCGGCACAAGTCAGGCCCCGGCTCCCGCTCCGGTTTTAACACCCACCCCTGAAGTTTTACCGGTTATTGATAATGCTAAACAAGCAGCAATGAAGGACGCTGTTGTAAGCGTAGATGGAAATGTTTTAACGAAAGCGGAATTAGAAAAAAATGTTAAAGCAAAGCTTAAGACTTTTAAAGGCAAGATTCCTGATGACAAAATAAAAGAAGCACGGGCAAACATAAAGAAACAGTTGGTTGATGAATTTATAATGCGTAATCTTTTGGCCCGTGAAGTTGAAAGAAAAAAAATTACCGTAAATGATAAAGAAATTCAAGCGATGATGGAACAAATTAAATCAAGCCTTCCGCCTGAAAAAAAATTGGAAACATTTTTAAAAGAAAACAAAATATCAAAAGAGCAGATTGTTTTGGGAATAAAGATAAACAAATTGGTTAAGAAGGAAGCTGGAAATAAGGCCAAACCGTCGCAAAAAGAAATCAGCAAATTTTATGAGGCAAATAAAGATAAATTCGTTATTCCGGAAAATGCTCATGTGCGTCATATTTTGATTGCCTTTGCCGAAGGCGATGATGATAAAGTTAAAGCCGATAAAAAAGTAAAAATAGAAAATCTGCGCAAACAAATAGTCGATGGAGCTGATTTTGCAGAAGTTGCCCGTAAAAATTCCGACTGTCCCAGTAAAGAAAATGGCGGAGATCTGGGTATGGTCAGGAAAGGACAGACAGTAAAACCTTTTGAAGATGCCGCTTTTTCACAAAAAATAAATGATATTGGTCCGGTGATTACGACTGAATATGGTTACCATATAATCCAGGTATTGGGAATCAATCAGCCGAAGACAATGGCTTTGGAAGAAGTAAAAGAAAAAATTTCGTCTTATCTGGAACAACAAAAACAAAGAGAAATTTTCAGCGCAATATTAGAAAAATTGCGTAAAAATGCAAAAATTGAAGTTTACGAAAAATTATAGAATACACAGCTGTAATTATAAATTCCTCCTCAATGTCATTTACTTAAGGGTCATTCCCACATTTTTTTGGCGAGAATCCAGGAATCGCCCGAGCATGAATGCCCGACAAAAACATTCGGGCATGACATGAGGTGATTAAGTCAATGACATTGAGTTCCTCCTTGCCGATAAGAATATCTGATTAAAGATTCGAATCGGCAAGGTTGATTCAATAATTCCTCTCAATCTTTTAATGTACCGAATTCACGTATATCGGCTATTTAAAGCTGTGCTCTTTGTCCGGAAAAGTGCAATTTTTGACTTCTGTTATATAGCTCTGCACGGCTTTTTTAATTTCCGGATTCAGGTTGGCGTATTTTTTCACGTGCTTCGGTGTGAACTTATCATACATGCCTAACATATCATTTATCACCAGCACCTGCCCGTCACAGTGAACTCCGCCGCCAATACCTATTGTTGGAATGGTAATTGATTTCGAAATTTCTTCGGCAAGCTTCTCCGGCAATAATTCCAGAACGATCGAGAAAGCACCGGCTTCTTCAAGAATTTTAGCATCTTCAATGATCCGGTGGGCGGCATCTTCCTTTTTTCCCTGAACTTTAAATCCGCCGATTTGATGAATCGATTGGGGGGTCAAACCAATATGAGCCATGACGGGAATGCCGGCGGAAGTGATTTTACGAACGGTTTCCGCAGTTTCCCGGCCGCCTTCCAGTTTAACGGCCTGCGCTCCCGCCTCCTGCAAAAAACGCCCCGCATTGGCCAAAGCCTGTTCAGGTGAAACCTGATAAGATAAAAAAGGCATGTCAGCAACAACAAGGGAATTGGGTGCCGCCCGGGAAACCGCTTTTGTATGGTGGAGCATATCTTCCATCGTAACCGGAAGGGTTGTATCATACCCGAGAACAACCATGCCCAGTGAATCTCCGACCAGGATGATATCAATACCGCATTCATCAAGAATTGAGGAAATGGCATAATCATAGGCGGTAAGTACCGTAATTTTTTCACCCAGCTCTTTCATTTTTTTGATATCCAGAATGGTCTTCCGGCTGCTTTTACTTTGAGTGCTCATTGTCGATTACTCCTTTCAAAAAATCATTAATATTTTTGGCCTGTTTTGAAGATAAAGTGCCTTTTTTTTGAGCAATTTCCGTTGCGATCAATCCTAACGAAGAATAAAGGGAAAGATATTGAGGCTGTTTTTTATCCATGGCGATAATATGTTTTTTTATTGTACCCTCGTCGCCACGGGCAATCGGACCGGTAAGCGCCTGAATTGAACCTTTTTGTTCAATATTATGGAGAGTACCGTAAATTAAAGGCAGATAAGCCCTGCGCGCGTTTTCATTACTTATGCCGATTGATTCATAGATGGCCTCAACTACATTTAATAACGAAACCAGATAATTGGAAGCAAAACAAGCCGCCGCATGGTAAAGCGGCTTTTGAGCGGATGTAATGAAAATCGGAATGCCGTTGAGATCTTTTACAATAACCTGAGCATTTTTTTTCGCCTTGCTCTTTGCCGTAATGCCGAAAATGCTTCCGGGAATATTATTTATCGCCGTATCTATTGAAGAGAAACTCTGTAAAGGATGAATAACCGCAGTCAGGGCGCCGGCTTCTTTCGCCGAAGCTAAAAGATCGAGGCCTCCGGCGCCGCTCATATGAAAAATGAACTTATCCTTAACTAATCTGGAATCGGCAATTCCTGCGCAGGCGGTAGCGATAATATCGTCCGGCGTAGTAATCAAAATGCAATCCGCTTCCGTTACGGCTTTTTTCGGGTCACGAAATGCTTTTCCTCCCGTATAAGGAAGGGCTCTTTTCATAGCAGCGGGTGACTTATCCGCTACGGCGACAATTTCATGCCCCGCTTTACTTAATAAACGGCCGATTGCCGTGCCTACCATACCAAGACCAATTATAGCGATTTTAAAAGTTTTTTTGTTCTTCATGGCTCCAATAAAAAAAGGTCTTCCGCACGCGAAAGACCTTCGTCAAGACATAGTTTTGTATAGTTTGAGCCGTCTCAGTCTAAATAAAGGGATCCAAGCGGTGACTCCGAGTAGCATAGAGAGTTGATATAGTCAAACAATATTTATTATGAAATCAACCTACCCAGTCAGCGATCAATTTTTTACGTTTTATCATTGATTTCAGATCGTTATCATTTTTATGATATTGTTGGAGGGTGCGGCTGTGGCGGCGCAATACATCGACAAAGCGGCGTAAATAACCGGTGTAAATTTTTAATGAATTCATTGGTATAGAGTAGGTATAAGCAATCTGGGTTTTGGGCAGGAAAACTCTTTGCCAAAATATCTTTATTTTTTCATCCGGACGCCTGCTTTCCAGAAGCCGGGCAAAAGGCTTGGGAATATTACTGTGATAGTACTTGTCGGTAAATATTTGTAACCGAACCGCTTGCAGTACAGTATCCGTGATATCGGCAGGCTGGAGTTTCCTTAGAATTTCCCCGGGCACCTCTGCTCCGGCAAGGTCGACAGCCATAAGCAGGGCCAGATAAACACCCCTTTGCCATTTTTGCGAAACAGCTCTTTCAACAATGGTTTTCCAGTCAATATTTGACTGGAAACGGTTGATGATTTCGGCGATATCGCAAAAAGGCCGTAATCCGAAGTCAAATTGATGCTGATAAGATGTATGCAGACACAAGTGCAGCAGCATATCTTCGGCGGACAGCATGAGTGTATTGCAGCCGGCAATCTGAACAGGAACGGCCCTTTGCCAGAGCCCCTGCGGATCGATACTATAATTCTCACCGGGACGAGTAATATTCGCGTGAACCTCGATTTTGGTATGCTTTTCATTAAAGAAAGCGGGTAAATGATGAGCTGCCTGAACAGTTAAGTTAATATCGGTAATGGGGTCTTCCGGTACATAGCCTAAGCTTGTTAATATTCCCATAATCCGCGGAAGATCATCCGGCTTCGCCAGGACGTCGATATCGTTCATTTCCCGCAGGCCGATGCTTTCATAGACGGTGTTCGCCATTACCATGCCTTTGAGCAGAACCAGATGAATGCTTTCCGTCTTGAGTGCGGCAAGCAGGCGCGCCAATTCAGCGTTGAGGCGCAGGTTGCGTGCGGTGATTTGAAAAAGGGCGTTTCGGAGCATCTTGACCGTTTCCACAGGTACGGTATCAATCAATTTTTTTTGCTGAAGCCGATGCCGAAGAATGGATACCACCCGTTGCCACGCGGCGAGCGTCAATAAATCATTCCAGTCCTGAGGAGACAAGGCGGTAAGAAGTTCCCTGTCCGGCCCGGGCTGATTTTTTTTAAGACACGTAATTAAAATACCGCAGAGGTTTGATTCCGTCATCTTCGTGATTTCCCTCATTTTCATCCGGTTTTACACCGCGCATTTGCCGCTTCCAGGACAATGCATAACGTCCTTCCTTAGCCAGCAGTTCTCCATGAGTGCCGGATTCGATGATCCGGCCTCTATCCATAACATGAATTACATCCGCCTGCATGGCGGTGGTGAAACGATGAGTAATGATGAGCGCCGTTCTTCCGGCGACCAGTTTGCGGAACCGGCCAAGCCAATCGGCCTCCGCCCAGGAATCCATAGCACTGGTCGGTTCATCCAGAATGATAAGTTCCGCCTGCCGTAAAAAAGCGCGAGCCAGCGCCAGACGCTGCCACTCACCGCCGCTCAGTTCCGCTCCGCCGAACCATTTGCCCAGCACAGCCGCATAGGTGTGCGGCAGACGGGATATGGGCAAATCGGCGCCTGCAGCTTGCGCCGCTGCTTCGATTTGGAACTGACTTGGTTGATCAGCAATGTTTCCGAAGGCAATGTTGTTGAAAACCGTGTCGTGGTAGCGCACCGGCTCCTGAAATAAAACGGTGATGCGTTGCTGCAGTTCTTCCGGTGAAAGATTACAAATGTCTTTATTGTCGATCAGGATGCTGCCCGCGGAAGGATCGTAAAAGCGGCAGAGAAGTTTGATAAGTGTGGTCTTGCCGGCGCCGTTTTCACCGACAAGCGCCGTAACCCGGCCTGCCGGAATTTCCAAATCGAAATTATCCAGCGCCGATCTTTCACAGCCGGGATAGCAAAATGTAACATTGCGCAGTTCAATTGCATTTTGCAGGCCGGGATGGGGCAGGGGGACATCCGGTTTTGTGATGTTTGGCCGGAGCGCCAGAAATTCAAACAGATTTTCCAGAAACATGATATTGCGGTAAATTTCCCCGGCACTGCCCAAAAGTGAGCGCATCATACGCTGGCCCTGAAAAAAAGCCTGGGCAAATAAAGCCAGATCGCCCAGGCTCAAAATTCCCCGGGAAGCCTGCCAAGCCATCCAGCCCAGAGCCCCGGCCATGCCGGAAAGGCCGATCAGCGCCGCACCTGCGGTGGCGATGGCTTCATCACGGGCCAATTGTACCTTTTCCCGGCGCAATTGGCTGCGCAAATTGGAAAAGAGATTCCGGAAATGAGGCCCCAGTCCGAACAATCTCATTTCCGCCGCCGCATCGCGCGATGTCAGCATCATATCGTAATAATTTGTTTTGCGGATGGCCGCCGTATTGCGCATTCGCCAGCGGTGAAAACGCATCGTATGACGCAGCACCACAACCAATGCCGGTATAGTGCTTACCATTAAAATTAACGGCAACCAGATACCGAAGGTCAGTAAAACACCCGCCATGGCAACCAGAGTAATCAGACTTTGCAGAAGACTGCCTGCATTTTCAATCAGCGCGGCGGGACGGGAAAGAGCATCGATGCGGGCGCGATGCAATTGATCGTAGTAGCCGGGGTGATCGTAAAAGGACATATCCAGGCGCATCGCCTGCTCATGAATAAGTTCATGAACGTAATCCTGAACCTTTTCGGACTGCGCGGTGCGCAGCCAGCGATTGACGCCTTGAAAGACTTCAATGCCGATCAAGACCGCGGCCATGGCGAGAGCAGGTAAAATCAGGCTTGTTAAACCTTGCCCGCCGCCACTCGCAACTGTTTTGGCTATGCCATCCACCAGTACTTTCGTTAAATAAACAGAGGCGACCGGCAGAATTCCCTGAATCGTGAGCAGAGCAAGCCAAGCGAAGGTCAGTTTCCCGGCCGCATGATGCACCAGGGCGAAAGCCTTCGGCAGATAGGGCAATTGAGACTGGAAACGTTCGGCCGCCCGGGTCAGTTGCTTGATCATTTGTTGAAGGTTCAAAATCTTTTGCTTTCTTTTGTCCGTTTGCTGTTTTTATTAACAATTTTTATGAAAAGGTAGAAACTACGGTATATTGACGATGACCTTCCGCGCCGGTGATAATGATATTTCCACACCTGATCCAGGCATGCGCAGTCAGCTTTTCCATTTTCAATTTATCCTTCATCACACCCAGATACAAAGTCCCGGTTATCTTTCGGCGATTGAGCATCCATTTGGCAGCAATGGCCTGCGGCAGACAGACGCTTTCCCAGGGAGTATTGCCTGCGGCGGAGCGGACAGCCTGACCAATTATCCTGGCCAAATTCAAATCGGAAATACATATTTCCTCAGACGATACCTTCATATGCCTACCTAATGAGCAGGCGAGCCATTTGAAGGGAACAGTGAGAACCAAAAGACGGGCGATACCCAAAAGCGCAAAGGCTTCCAGGAGAAGCAGGCGTTCGGTGCGGCTGCGGCGCCGCCATTTCGCGGGTAAGGCGCCAAGAGATTTAAACCATATCGTCATACGGTCTACCAATGTGTTTCTTATTTAACATCCATCCGAAGCTACGGATAACAAAACAAATAATCATTTCCCCACCGGAAAGGGCTTTTTCAGATGCTAACTATTTAGAAAGCGGATTACATGTTCTTTTTGGTGGATCTGCTGCTTCATCTTTTTCGTAAAAAATAATACCCACGCGCCGGATATGATCGACAACGTCCGTATCACCAATTTGGTTAAAAATGGACAAATCGATAGTGTAAGGCAAAAGCAGGTCGTCCAGGTCATTGCTGACTTTATAAAGAACATTGAGCGTCAAATCTTTACCGCCGCAAAGAGTCAAATCTATATCCGAACCGTTTTTAAAATTGCCTTTAGCACGCGAACCGTAAAGCACCGCCTTTTCCACCTGCGGATATACGGCAAAGACGGCGCGGATTTTCCGGATGACGGATTCTTTTAAACCAAAACATGATGTCATGGGTTTGCTTCCTCAAGCGATTTCATTTTCGCCTGCAATGCTGCAAATTCCGGAAAATAGAGATTAAAAACGGCTGAGGCAATTTGTTCCGCCACTTCCTCATTGTAAGTATGGGTGGTTAATGTTCTGCTTGTTATCATCTCCATCCATACCTCACCATTTTTGATCAAATCTCTCTTAAATGCCAAGCGGATAGCGTCGCGGCTGCCTCCAATGCCGGTTTCGCCTTGGAATTCAAAGTAGTCCTTTAGCATGTTCCACGCCAACTCATATGTGTATTCAAATGCCTGAATTAAGCCTTGTTTTTCCAGTTCATTTAAATCACCCTTATTGATGAATTTTGTTAATTGGCCCAGCGCCTTGGAAAAATGCTTTAATCGTTGAATCCAACGAACATCTTTAGTAGTCATATCCCTCCGTTGTCGTAAAAGACCGGGGCGCAATAAACATTTTGAAACAAGAGCTTGCCATCGCGAAACGAGTATAGGAATTTTAGTTAAGTAAATCAAGTAAATCCTAACCGCAAAATGATTAAAATCGATATCATCTTTTGGTTCGATAGTCCTCATTGAGCCTCGTAATATATGTTTTGACTTTGATAAAAACATTCATAATTTGACAAGGTTCATCGAAAGCGTTACACTACCAAAAAGGAGGAATGATAATGCCCACAAAAAATCCGAGAGTAAACATTGTAGTCGAGCCGCCGCTTTACAACGTTATGCATGATCTGGCAGCGCAAGAAGGCGTTTCCATGTCTACACTGGCCCGCGATCTGATCCGGGAAGCTATTGAATTGCGGGAAGATGTTGCTATCGCTGCTTTCGCGGACATGAGGATGGAAACGTTTGAACGGGAAACTGCTCTTTCTCATGAAGACACATGGAAATGAGCCATGTCCTTTTCTTTGCTTTATCACCCCGATGTTCGCAGCAAGGACTTGCCTCATATCGACCAGGGAACCAAAGACAGGATACGCAAGGCCATTGAAGAGCGATTGCAGACCGCACCCCACAACTATGGGGAGCTTTTACGCAAGAACCTGAAAGGTTACTGGAAGCTTCGCGTAGGAGACTACCGTATTGTTTTCAAGGTTATAGAATCCGAAGTGTGGATTCTTGGAATACGGCATCGAAAATCCATCTAAGGT
>CAZWCA010000078.1:0-12336 GCA_964632255.1 uncultured Smithella sp.
GCTTCCACGACAAACCGCCCGTATTTGCTGTCCAGCGCTCCTGCCTGCCCGGCTTTTTCCGCATAGATGGCCATTCCTTTCAGAACATAAACCAGCAGATCCTGAAGATTCGCGGTTTCCTCCGTCTTGCCGCAGACGCCCTTAATGCCGCAGCCTTCATTTTTTACCGTTTCCTGACACTGGTAACAAAACATATAAAACCTCCTGAAAAAAATTCTTATTTTTTGTTTGTGAATATATTTAAAATAATTTTTTGTATCATTGACTTATGTTAAGAAAAAGAAAATCTTTTTAAAAGGACTAACTTATGAAAAAAACCCGTGAAATACTGATAAAAAGCCAGCTTTTTGGTGGACTGCCTGAACAGGATATAACGGACATCGAAAAAATAGCGGTCGATAAACATTTCAACAAAGGAGAAGTCATTTTTTATGATGGAGATGAAGGAGCCGGCTTTTATCTTGTTGTTGAAGGAACAGTCAGTGTTTACAAGCTCTCATCCGAAGGTAAAGAACAGATACTCCATATTGTTAAAGAAGGTGAGACCATCGGCGCTGTCCCGGTATTTTCCGGGAAATCATACCCTGCCAACGCCCGGGCGATAACCAAAAGTCATCTTCTGTTTTTCGACAGGAAAAAATTTATTCAACTCATTTCCAACAAGCCGTTACTCACGATGAATATCCTGGCGCTGCTGGCCATGCGTCTGCGGGAGTTTACGATCCAGGTGGAAAATCTGTCGCTGAAGGAAATCCCCGGCCGCCTGGCTTCCTACCTGCTTTATCTTGCTCAGGAGCAGGGCAACAAGGAACTTATTAAACTTAATATTTCCAAAGCCCAGCTTGCCAATCTTCTGGGTACCGGACCGGAATCACTTTCGCGCGCACTTGGAAATATGAAAAGCAAAAGGCTCATTGAGGAAGAGGGAGCCAATATCAGGCTGATTAACAGAACATTGCTGGAAGAACTTGCCGAAAAAGGCAAAGACTCACTATAGAAACTTTTCTCATTCTGTCTGCTCATTAATTGAAAAAACGCTTTTACACCCCAAAAATTATCTTGACAAGTTATGAGCATATGCTTATTACCTTTTTATCAATATCCAAGATAAGGTATTTATATGAATAAAGAATGTTCTCCCCAAAACTTGCTCTTTAATTTAGAGGACAGCCAAAATATCATTCTTGATTCCATTGCCGATGGTGTTTTTACCGTTGATAAGGAATGGCGGATTACTTCTTTCAATAGAGCGGCCCAGGAAATTACTGGTGTCACTGTTAAAGATGCTCTTGGCCAACATTGTAAAGATGTTTTAAAAGCTGATGTGTGCGAGAAGAACTGTTGCCTGCGTACCACCATGAAAACCGGTATGCCTATTGTCAATAAGAAGATTCATATAATCAATGCAGAAGCGAAAAAGCTCCCTGTCAGCATTTCCACTGCTTTATTGCGGGACAAAGACGGAACGCTTCTGGGTGCGGTGGAAACATTTCGTGACATAAGCATTGAAGAAGATTTGCGCAAGGTTATAAAGGCAAAATATTCTTTTGCGGATATCATTTCGAAAAACCATAAAATACAGCAAATATTTGATATACTTCCAGACATCGCAGTGAGTACGAGCACTGTACTGATCGAGGGGGAAAGCGGCACGGGAAAAGAACTTTTTGCCCGCGCCATTCATAATCTCAGTCAGAGAAAAAAGCAGCCGTTTATTGCCGTGAATTGCAGCGCTCTGCCGGATAATCTACTTGAATCGGAACTTTTCGGCTACAAAGCAGGGGCATTTACCGATGCAAAGAAGGACAAACCCGGCCGCTTTCATCTTGCCGAAAACGGTACATTGTTTCTTGATGAAATCGGAGATATTACGCCGGTTATGCAGGCAAAGCTTTTACGCGTTCTACAGGAAAAAACCTATGAACCGCTTGGAGCGACCGAAAGCGTTAAACACAATGTGCGCATAATAGCCGCCACTAACAAAAATCTTAAAGAACTTGTTGAGCAGTGCCGCTTTCGCGAAGACTTGTTTTACAGAGTTAATGTTTTTAAAATCACTTTGCCGCCGCTTCGCGAGCGGATGGAAGATATACCTGTGCTTGTTGAACATTTCATTGATTATTTTAATATCTTACAGAAAAAAGATATTGTTGGAGCAAGCGAGGAGGCCATGAACGTTTTAATGACTTATTCTTTTCCGGGCAATATTCGCGAGCTGGCCAATCTTATTGAAAGGGCTTTTATTCTTTGTAAATCGGACATTATCGAAAAAAAACATTTGCCGGAGGCGCTTTTTACCGGAAATTCTGTTACCAATAACCATTCGCTGTCTCTCAAAGACATGGAAACCACCCACCTGCTCAACACTCTCCGGGAAAATAACTGGAATCGGTTACAGACAGCCAGGCAACTGGGCATGCACAAAAGCACACTATATCGCAAAATTAAATCTTTAGGATTATCCTTCCCCAATAAAAAATAAAGGTCGCATATCTGCGACACAGTCGCAGCAAAGGTCGCAATATGAGACTTCATTATCAAATCAATCTTTTTATTTTTTTGTTATAAGTCATCGTTATTACATCCAAATTAAGAATTAATAGGTTTGGCATTTTCCTTGCTTTTGTTCAGTGGAAGCAAAAAATGACAGACTTAAAAGGCATTAGGATGAAAATCGCATTGTCCATATGGAAAGAATATATCTCCACTGTTTTTGACAGTGCGGATCAACTGCTAGTTCTGGAACTGGATAATCAAGTCTATCGGAATCAAACGGTGATCAAATTGAATACCATGGATGTTTTAGGAAGAGCAAACCAGATTAAGGAAAAACAAATCGAGGTTTTGATTTGCGGCGCAATTTCCCGATCTCTCGAGAACGCACTGACATCTCAGGGCATTCGGATTTGTGCTTTTGTCCGGGGTTCCGTGGAGGAAGTTCTTGCAGCTTATAAAAATGATGAATTGGACAAAGAAATCTTTGCTTTGCCCGGCTGCCACAGACGGAGAACGACGAATAAACGAAGACAAGACCGGTGAAAACGAATTAGAAAAGAAATAGTTATTCATTGCTTATCATTATCAAGCAGTAAGAGAGAAAAAATTGAGCCGATTCATACCCAGGGAACTTTTCTTAACTAAAGGGGTTGGTACACATAAAGAGCAACTTCATTCTTTTGAACTCGCGCTCCGCGATGCTGGAATTGAAAAATGCAATCTCGTGCAGGTATCGAGCATTATGCCGCCCGGTTGCCACATAATTTCGCGAGCGGAAGGATTGAGAAAAGTTCAAGCAGGCGCCATAACTTTTTGCGTCATGAGCCGCTGCTGCAGCAACGAGCCCCGGCGGCTCATTTCCGCATCTGTCGGTTGTGCAATTCCAGTGGATAAAAAGGCCTATGGTTACATCAGCGAACATCACGCCTTCGGGTCCACCGAAAGGCAAACGGGGGATTATGCTGAAGATCTGGCGGCTGCTATGCTGGCATCTACGCTGGGCATTGATTTCAATGTTGATGAAAGCTGGGACGAAAAAAAGAAATTATTTAAAATCAGCGGCAAGATTGTCGGAACAAGAAACATTACGCAATCCTGTGTTCTGAAAACAAAGGATTATACGACAGTTCTGGCGGCGGCAGTTTTTATTTTCTGATGGGTGGATGTTTTCCCCGGTAAATGTCGTGCAGGGTGCAAAGCGATATTTATAATGGAGTGCGGTACGGCGATGATTCGTGAATAGATGAAAACTTGGAAAGGAGTATTTTATTATGCCAAGAGGAAATTTAACGGGACCCATGGGATTGGGTTCACAAACCGGCCGAAGAGCGGGTTTTTGCGCCGGATATAATATGCCCGGTAATTCAAAAATCGGAGAGGGAGATGGTTTCGAAATGGGCTTTGGGCGCAGATCCAATTTCGGCGGTAGCCGGCGGTGCGGCGGCTTTGATTGGCGCAATCGGTTTTTCACCCGCAGTTTAGCAAGTGGAGCCGGAGTAAATCCTGATCCGGAAATGGAGAAAGAAACCTTGAAAAGCCAAATCGAATTTTTGCAGACTAAAATGAATGCGATTAAACAACGTCTCGAAGAACTGACTGCTGAAGAGTAGCAGAGTAGTTCCCCGATTGCGGAAATTAACGGAAACAAGTCAGGTGTGGATCCCTCCATGTCCATGCCTCCTGGTGGCGGCGACACGACTTTTACTGCTTCTCGCGCCGCCGCCATTGATTACTTTTTACAAAAAAGGGATAAAATGAAAATTGCATTAACCACATCAGGAAATGGTCTGAATGCACCTCTGGACGGCCGTTTCGGGCGGGCACCGAAATTTTTGATTTATGATTTGAAAGCAAATACATTTGAGGTGATGGACAACGAACAAAACTTAAATGCACTCCAGGGAGCAGGTATTCAGTCTGCGCAGAATATTGCCCGTCTGGGTGTAAAAGCGCTTGTTACGGGATATTGCGGGCCGAAAGCAACTAAAGTTTTAAAAGCAGCCGGCATTAAAATTTATAACACAACTGCCGTCACTGTAATGGCAGCACTGGATCAATTCCGGAACAATAGACTTTCGGAAGCTTCTTCTGACGATGATTAACACCGGATATGAAACGCAAGTGGTTTAATTGCAAACTGATCAGCCTGACCCATGGCAAACGTCCTGCTGCGGAAAAAACACCTGACCAATTTTATCGTTGGCCTTATGGAGGATTTCTATGAAAATAGCCGTTGCTTCCGGGAAAGGCGGAACCGGCAAGACAACAGTATCCTTAAATCTGGCGCGTATCATGGGAAGCAAAATACAGCTTCTGGACTGTGATGTGGAAGAACCCAATACGCACCTGTTCCTCAAGGGGAAAAAAATCAGTGAAGATGTTATCTCGATACCGATTCCCTTGGTTGATGAATCTCTCTGCAACGGTTGCGGTAAATGCAGTAACTTTTGTCAGTACAATGCCATCGTTACGTTGGCGGAAGAGCTATTGATTTTTCCGGAAATGTGCCACGGCTGCGGAGGCTGCACGATGATTTGTCCTATGAAAGCAATTACGGAAGCTCCCAGACGTATCGGTGCCATTGAAACATTTGAGTCTGGAAATATCACGCTTATTCTGGGGCGTATGGATGTCGGCATTGCCATTGCACCACCGTTGATCCGGGCAATTAAAAAGAAAGCACAGGATAATTTGCCGGTCATTGTTGATGCGCCGCCGGGGGCCTCCTGTCCGGCTATTGCCGCCATTCGGGATGCGGATATGGTTTTAATGGTTACGGAACCAACGCCGTTTGGCTTGAATGATTTGAGGCTGGCTGTTGAAATGGTGCGTACACTAAACATTCCTTTTGGAGTTGTTATCAATCGCATGGGCAGCGGCGATGACCGCGTGCATCATTACTGCAGAAAAGAGGACATCCCTGTTCTACTTGAAATACCAAATGACCGGCGGATTGCCGAGGCTTATTCCCGCGGGCTTCTGATTGTAGATGCGCTGCCCTCATACCGGCCTCTTTTTGAGGAATTGATTGAAGGAATATCCTCTTTTCAGGGTGTAGAGAAAACCTTAAATTAGGCTGCCTTACAAGTACCGACACAGTCTTTTCGGAGAAAAAATGAGTTCAAGCGATTATAAATATCTTTATGGTCCGGTTCCCTCCCGGAGATTGGGGCGTTCACTGGGGATTGACCTGGTACCTTTTAAAACATGCACCTATGACTGCATCTATTGTCAGTTGGGCCGGACAACAAATAAAACGATGGTTAGACGTCCCTACGTCCCCATTGAAAATGTGTTGGTCGAGTTAAAAACCAAATTGGCAGCGGGAAAACGCCCGGATTTTATTGCTATCGCCGGTTCAGGGGAGCCGACGCTGCATTCGGAAATCGGTGAGCTTATCCGGCTCATAAAAAGAATAACCACTATTCCGGTGGCTGTTTTGACCAACGGCTCTTTGTTGTTTATGCCCGATGTCCGTTCAGCCCTGATGCAGGCTGACCTGGTGCTTCCTTCACTCGATGTCGGCGATGAAATGCTGTTCCGTTATGTCAATCGCCCTCATGAAGGTATTTCTTTTGAGGAAATGGTTAATGGCTTGATTGAATTCACGCGAAATTTTTCAGGTGACGTGTGGCTGGAAGTTCTTTTGCTGTCCGGTGTTACCGGAATGGCCGACAAAACGAGGAAAATTGCCTCTTATGCAGAAAAGATCGGTGCGCAGAGAACACAGATTAACACAGTTTGTCGGCCTGCTGCCGAGGATTATGCCTGTGCCGTGGCCGGAAGGCAGATGGCAAAGTTAGCTCTCCTGTTTCCGGGGGAAGTGGACATTATCAGCAAAGATGAAATCGATTCCATTTCAAGAACTCTTCCAATCGATGCCGATAATTCGGAAGTCATGAATTTGTTGGCAAGACGGCCATGTACGCTTTCCGATGTCTGTTACGGGTTGGGTTTGCACCCGCACGATGCGGCTAAAAGACTGAAAAAGCTCCTTGATGAAAAACGGATCACCATGCTGCGCGCTGATAATGACTTGTTTTATAAAGTACAGGGAAAGATAGAATGAGTTTTTATGATTAAAGATAAGAAAATACCAATGGCGGTTGAAGGGTTGTTATTCATTATCCCTTTGGGGATTTTTTCTGTTCTTTTATTCATATTCAGTGGAAAAACATCAGGCCTTATATCGCTTTTCATTACTATATTTTTACTTTTTTTCTTTCGCGATCCCAAACGGGCAATACCAGGGGGAGAAAATACAGTGCTGTCACCAGCTGACGGCAAAGTAGTGGTTGTCAAGGATACTTTTGAAAACAATTATTTTCATGAAAACGTAAAACAGATCAGTATTTTTCTTTCCATATTCAACGTGCATGTCAACCGTATACCTATTAGTGGAATTATCGAATCAGTAAAATATATTCCCGGAAAATTTCATGTAGCAGCTCTCCCGAAGGCATCGCTGGAAAACGAACAAACAGCAATAGTAATAGCGACGGACAATACAAAGATAATGGTAAAACAGATCGCGGGTATTTTGGCACGGCGCATTATCTGCAAGATAAAACCCGGTGATGTTGTGAGAAAAGGTGATCGTTACGGTTTAATTTATTTTGGTTCACGAGTGGACATTTTTCTTCCAGTCAATTCCGAAATCAGAGTGAAGTCAGGAGAACGCGTAAAAGGCGCGAAAGATGTTATAGCGATGTTAAGATAAGAGAAAACAAATACTTAACAACTAGTTAAATATGGAGGTTAAGATGAATCCAAAACAAATCACCAAGCAATTGATGGATTTTAATAAAACAGCTTTTGATCAAACTTTTCAAACAATGATGATTTTATATGATCACACTGAAAATATTATTTTTCGTTTTCTGGAAAGGGCTCAGCTTATACCGGAAGACAGTAAAAAGCAGGTAAATGAATGGAATAAAATTTATAAGAAAAACCGGGAATATTTCAAGGAATCCGTTGATGAAAACTATAAAAAAATAGCTGATTATTTCGCTAAAGAAGAAGAGATGCTAAAAACCAACATGAAATAACAACAGGTATCGTAAGGAACAATGGAAAAAGAATTAATCGAAAATCATCAAATTTATTTGAAGGATGTCGCACTTTATCCATTTTTCATTGGTCCGGGATCGGGAAGGTTTTGATTATGAAGGAACTTGTTATCATCAGCGGTAAAGGGGGCACGGGTAAAACCAGCATCGCTGCATCTTTTGCCATACTTGCCGGCCGGTCCATTCTTTGCGACTGCGATGTGGATGCAGCGGATCTGCATCTGGTTTTAGAGCCTGTCATACGAGAGCGCCATGAATTTAAGAGTGGTCATGAAGCAGTTATTCGTCAGGAAGATTGCGTGGCCTGCGGCGCCTGTGTCGGGATTTGCCGTTTTGGCGCCGTAAAAATAATGAAGAGCCGTGACGGTTATCCAATATATGCTGTTGATCCGACATCATGTGAAGGATGCGGAGTCTGTGTGGAGTTTTGTCCGATGGAGGCCATTGATTTTCCCGAACGGAACTGCGGCCAATGGTTTGTATCGGATACCCGCTGCGGTCCGATGGTACATGCGCAACTCGGCATTGCTGCCGAAAATTCGGGCAAGCTTGTTTCTACCGTGCGGCGGGAGGCCCGGCGTTTGGCCGGGGAAGAAAACTGTAATATTCTTGTGGATGGCCCACCGGGGATCGGTTGTCCCGTTATTGCTTCGATAACCGGCGCAACGCAGGTTTTAATAGTTACCGAACCGACAGTGGCCGGTGAGCATGATCTGGAAAGAGTGCTGCATTTAACACGTCACTTTCAAATTCCCACGTCCGTTTGCATCAACAAATGGGATATCAATGAGGAAATGACTCATCTAATCGAAGAAAAAGCGCGATTATCCGGTGCGGAAATTATCGGACGAATTCGCTGTGATCAAGCCGTTACTTTGGCGCAAATACAAAAGAAAGCTGTTGTAGAGATTGATGCACCCAGTGCCGATGACATCAGCCAGCTTTGGAAAAAGCTAAGAATTAAGGAGAAATAACAAGAAGATGGAAGAAGAATTTAATTTGGATAAATTTTATCTGACGGCACGTCAGCACGTAAAAGACCCCCATAATCGCGGTGTTCTTGATATATTCAACGGTCACGCAAAATTGACCGGCCCTTGCGGCGATACGATGGAATTCTGGCTGCAGGTCGAAAACGGTAAAATAAAGAAAGTTTCATTTATCACCGATGGTTGCGAGCCGTCAATTGCCAGCGGCAGCATGACCACATGTCTGAGTGAGGGGAAAACCATTGAAGAGGCTAAAAACATTGGTCAAAAGGATGTTCTGAATGCGCTGGGCGGGCTTCCTGCCGATTCCGAGCATTGCGCCCTGCTTGCTGCAAATGCCTTGAAAGCCGCCTGTGAGGATTATGAAAAAGAAACGCAAGCCGGTGAAGAAAAGGAGGGAAGCCAAACCTGTGATACGTGCAAAGATTCTTCATGTTCAGCCAAAAAGCAAAAAGGTGGTGAGAGCGAGGAAGAATACGCAGACCGGCGCAGGCTGATGGCCAGACTCTGCCGTATTGACCATAAAATTATTGTTCTTTCGGGTAAGGGCGGCGTCGGTAAAAGTACGGTCGCCGTTAACCTGGCGGCATCTTTGATGCTCGCGGGGCTCCGTGTAGGGCTTCTGGACGTTGATATTCATGGCCCCAGTGTTCCCACGATGCTGGGGTTGGAACATGAAACACTTCATGTCGGCAATGAAGGACTGCTTCCGGCGCAACTGGGAAATATGAAGATCATGTCTTTGGGATTTATCCTGGAAAACCAGGATGATGCCGTTATCTGGCGCGGCCCGATGAAAATGGGTGTTATTAAGCAGTTTCTGACGGATGTTGACTGGGGTGACCTTGATTACCTCATTGTGGATGCGCCTCCTGGAACCGGTGATGAACCGCTTTCGCTTTGCCAGCTCATCCAGCCGCTGGACGGTGCAGTGGTTGTTACTACACCACAGAAAGTGGCTGCTGTGGATGTGCGTAAATCCGTCAGCTTCTGTCTTCGCCTGAATGTGCCGGTGCTGGGTGTTATCGAAAATATGAGCGGCTTTCTTTGCCCGAAATGCGGAGAGATTACACAAATATTTCCCAGAGGAGGCGGTAAAAAAATAGCGGAGGATATGAGAGTGCCTTACCTTGGCGCAATTCCGGTGGACCCGGTAATTGCTCAATCCGGTGATTCCGGTCAAGTATTTATTCATCATTTTGCGTCAAGTCCGACGGCAAAGATTATGCAGGATATTCTCAATAAAATTATGACTTTAAATAGAACAAACAAATAAATACATTAGGAGAAAAAAACTATGAAGATTGCTATTCCTTTAGCGGAGGGAAAATTAGCATCGCATTTTGGACATTGCAAAAGTTTTGCAATTGTCGATGTTGACGACGCGCAAAAAAAGATTTTAAAGCGTGAGGATATTGACGCACCGCCGCACGAGCCGGGATTACTCCCGCCATGGCTTGCAAAGCAAGGTGTGAACATGATCATTGCCGGAGGCATGGGTGGGCGTGCCCAGCAGTTGTTTGCCGGACATGGTATCAAGGTGATAGTTGGAGCGTCGGCGGAAGCACCGGAAAAACTTATAACGGATTTTCTTGCCGATCAGCTGCAAGCCGGGGCAAATATTTGTGATCATTAAAGTTTAAAAAACAATTATCATTTTTGGACAAGAAGAGGAAACGTGACTGAAACTAAACCGGCAATTTCGAACATCATCGATAACTTGCGAAGAATATTCCAAATCTTAAACGAACAATCAAAAAAGGTTAAAAAAGATACGGGATTAACCGGTCCGCAACTTTGGACAATAAAAGTAATAAATGAGAATGCTCCTATCAATCTTTCCGATCTGGCTGGTCAACTCTACCTTCATTCCACAACGGTTGTGGGAATAGTCGATCGTTTGGAAAAGCAAGACCTTGTTAAAAGAATGCGTTCAAAAGATGATCGACGAAAAGTATTAATAGACTTAACGGCAAAAGGAAAATCTCTTATAGCGGATGCACCGGAAGTTGCTCAGGGGCTGCTTGTGGCCGGACTGGAAGAGTTGCGGGAAAATAGTATCGTGGAAATTGACAGGAGCATGCGGCGGCTTGTAAAAATTTTCGGTGCTCAAAAGGTGCCGCCAAGGCTTATACTTTCATCGGAAGTAAATTTGCCGAAGAGAGAAAATTAAAACAAACAAAAATTATAAGAACCATATTTATAATCCGGTCAGCAAGATTTAATCGGGGGAATCTCCATGACGGTAGAAACCTATCTTGAATCGTGCCGCCAGGAATTCTGGCGGAATATTTTCCAATTCGAGCTTGACTACCTTGTATCGCAACTCCAGGGCGGCAGGGATGTCTTGAGCGTCGGGTGCGGCCCGGCCATCATTGAAGGTGAATTAAGCAGGCGTGGATTTCATATTACGGGGCTGGACGTTTCTGAGGAAGTTCTGAAACATGCGCCAGACAATGTCCGAACGGTTGCCGGACGGGCAGAGGATATGCCATTTCCCAAGTCCTCTTTTGATGCGGTTATCTATGTGGCATCGCTGCAATTCATAGAAGATTACCGGAAAGCTTTACAAAAATCGGCTGAGGTATTACGCCCGGAGGGAAAGATTATCATTATGTTGCTGAATACCGAGTCGGCATTTTATAAAGAAAGATCCATGTATTCTGATTCGTATATGGGGATGATTATGCATAAGGATTTGAAGCAAATAGAACGAGTGATTGCTCAGTACTTTACCATCCGGACAGAATATATGCTTGGGGTTTCCGGTGAAAAGATCTTTGCCGGTAGTGATCCGCGTGAAGCAGCCTTATTTACCGTAACCGGTGCAAAAGAGGTTGAATGAACAACCGGAATTGTAAAATAGATAATGCGAAAAAAGTTTTAGGCATTTCAAAGCATGCGACGGCTGAGGACGCCAGGAAAAAGTATCGGGAACTCGCCAAAATATGGCATCCTGATATTAATCCCGATGAGGAAGCCCATATCAGGATGCAGGATATAAACAGGGCTTATGCTTTGTTAATGAAAGAAGAGTTCGGCATTCTCGACCCGTGGGAGGAAGCGGAAAGATATTGGTGGCGACGCTTTGGTTGTGACCCGATCTGGAGCAGTTATTCACCTGTAAACGAAAAACAATCTGAAAGGCCGGGAGAACGAGGAAAATTTTTAAAAAGAAGTTGATTTGAGTTCTGACGCCTTCATCTGAGCGATTCTTCAATTGAATAAGTATTTTGTGAATCAAAAGGAGATTATATGACAAAAAAAGCATTTCAGGATTATTATCCGGACGAATTAAGCCACTGTTACGGCTGCGGCCGTTTGAATGACGCGGGCTTAAAGATTAAAAGTTACTGGGATGGAGATGAATCTGTCTGTATCTATGAACCCAGGCCTGAACACACGGCTGTTCCGGGCATTGTTTACGGGGGACTCATCGCATCTCTTATTGACTGCCATTCCACAGGCACGGCTGCCGCAGCGAAATACCGTGCTGAAAACCGTGAGATGGATAGCCTGCCCCCGTTGCGTTTTCTCACTGCGTCTCTGCATGTGGACTTTCTGTTGCCCACGCCTTTGGGTGGACCGCTGGAGATTCGTGGAAAGGTAAAGGAAGTCAAAGGACGCAAGGTAGTGATAGAATCACGCCTCATCGCAGACGGCCAAGTCCGTGCACGCGGAGAAATGGTCGCCGTTCAAGTACCCGAGCACATGATGCCGCCAAGCCCCAAAAAGTAATGGTGGATGTGATAAATATCAGCATTAATTTAGATTTTATT
>CAZWCA010000079.1:0-11730 GCA_964632255.1 uncultured Smithella sp.
CTCACTTTTAAGCAGATTACAAAAAATTTGCTGCATCTAATACTCTGTTAATACTCCATAAAATATTTACGTGAGTTACCGTTATTTCAAAAAACAGGGTTACTTCTCAGGAATCAATACTTAAGGGCGTCCCTTTCTATTTTTGATTGGGAATAAACGCCCATACGTAGCAGGACGTCCGAGTCTCAGGCAGGAGTCTGTCCAGACGTGATAGAAAATCTTCCCGATCGCTATTATCCCGTAATATCTTGCCGCCTTCTATCCCTCTGATTATGGTATGGTGCAAAGCACTTGGCGTATCTAACCGTGCTGAGCTTGGCATGAATTGTTAGTTACTAAAAAATATCTATTTCGTCAACTTAAAAACTTAAGGGCGTCCCTGTCTCGCTTGTCTCACTATCTTCTCTCCTTGGTTCTACGCCACGCATATCCCAGGTATTGCAACCTTTCTGAAAAGATGAGGCGAGGCTACCGTACTGGGTGGGTAGTTCTTCAAATGAGATTGAAACTCAGGGTGGTTAAATGCCTGCTGGAAATGTGTTACAGACTCCCATACAGCGTAGTTTACGAATACACAGCTGCCGGCAATACCCCGGTGCAGTTGAGTAGAGATAAAGCCGGGTTGCCTTTTCATGAAAGCCGCATCCCCCGCCCAAGCTTGGAGGAGTTGTTCTACCTCCGCAGGCGCCACGTTGAATTTATTTATCAGAATGACCGGACCGCCATCTGCTTCCATTTGGGCAGAAAGAGAGACCTTCTCGTCCATTTCAGCGAATTTGGGCATATTTCCTCCTTTCATGATTATGAAGCTTAACGTCGCTGTTGAGCTGCCGTTTTGGAGAGCCGGAACTGCATTTATCCAATTATCCGTGCCAAAAACCAAACGCAACGCAGCCGCCCCCAGTGGCGGGTCTGCTCTAACGGCTTTGATAGGCGGAGCGCGAGCGAAGCCTTCAAGGCCGGGGAGAACAGATGCTCAATAGCGACGATGAGTGGACTGCGAGCATCGCGAGACGGTCAGCTTATCAGTACAATAAGTGAGAAGCGTTCTGTCATATATAGATGTAAACATTTTCTATTTATTGCAATGTTAAAATAAAAAAACGGAATATCGATGAGTTTTTAATTTATTACAAAAATGGTTGGTCAAATTCTACTATGATATTAAAGTCAAGACATGAAAAATAAACCAAAATTTCGCCCCAATCAGAATCTTAAATTGATGGGCCAAGGCTCAAGAGGTACTCTGCTATCACTATCATTATTATACTTATTGCACCCGGCAGGCCCATTGTCAATGGATTCTTATTATATCCACTACTTCGGAGGTAAAACCACCCGCGCCTGTTCGGGGGAAAAAACATAGAGCTGTTTCTCTCCCATCCGGCCACGGAGGACAAGGTACTGCGCCGCCGCCAAGGCAGACGCCAAACGCGCTGGCTTCCTCTACAAAAATATCCTGGATATTTCCATGTCGGATGAATTATCCTAGCAAAGAATGCTATTTGTCTTTGTCTTCATCAGGTACCTTAATGCTGAAGAGCTTGTTGACAAGCCAGATGATCTTTTCCGTTTCCATCACAAGATCGAGAAGGCATGCCTTGTCTTCTGTCGACTTGATCCCGTATCCATTCATGTAACGCTCACGGAGTTGCTCCATAGCAGGACCACTTGCGGAACTCAATGTGAGGAGCGTTCCTGTCTGATCCGCGTCATTCGCGCTATCGGCCTCGACCGCCAGACTGAGCAGAAAATCAACTGATTCCATACATGCATCCGACAACATCTCGAGGGACGCAATTGCCCTGGACTGCACGATCCTCTTCAGACCCATAATGCATGCATCTGAGAGTTGATCGAGAATGGTCTGGCGTGTGTGCAGATAGGTGAAGCGATCCGCCGTCTGCTGGTTCATCTGCATGGCACCCACTTCTTTCAAAACTGAAATCACCTCTTGCGACAGGCTGTGAAGCGCCTCCTGGCGAAATTCCATGCTTAGCCCCGTATACTGCCTGCCTATCGAGGGAACGATCGCTACGATCTGCTCCAGTTCCCGTCTTTGCTCGAGGCGGATCAGATCAAGCGTTGATTCGGACTCAAAAGCTTTAAATTCACGGATATACTTAGGTTTGGCGAGATCCTCCTGTTCGCTGGGTGGTATGGTTCTCTCTAGCCAACGGACCAGCAGCCCGTTAATGGCCATAAAAAAGACCGCCGACGTCACATTGAATAGCAGGAATACCCAAGCCGCCTGGTGTTCCAAGGTTATATGAAAGGCATTCAGCAAGGCCATCACAAGAGGCACTTGAAGATATGTCTCAATGTAGTACAGGAGGATGAAGACAGCCGCACCGAAAAAATTGAATAAATTAACAAATTTTACCAGTTGTTTGGACGTTCCCGCGAAGGCCTGGCCAAGGAGCACTTTGAAAAGTGTCGAGCCGATGGCCGCACCGTACATGAATAGAAACGTCTGTGATCCCAAAAGGATGCCTTCTTTCGCCAATCCAACGGCAACCAGAGCCACAGCCGTTGACGACTGCGCAATAAATCCCAGCAGTATCCCGGCCATGATCGACAGTATTGAATGGTGACAGGCAAACGCTATTATGTCGACAAACCATGTCTCGTATTTGAGCGGTTTCACACCTGAAACCATGATCTCTATCCCAAAGAAGATCAGCCCCAAACCTATTACGGTGACAAAATAAGTGCGGAGCTTCTCATCCTTCGTCAGGTACATGGTGATTCCGCATAATCCCACCACGAACGACAATGCCGCGCTAATATTGAAAGAGACGATAAATATGAGAAGGCAGTTCCCCACACTGAACCCCGTCAAAACCGTGATGGCCTGCTGAACGGTCACGAGGCCGGTGCGGATCAGACTAGCAAGAATAACAAGAGCAGCCGACGTGCTCTGTATAAGGGCCCCCGATCCAAGACCAAAAGCGATTGCCCGTAATCGGGATGAGACAAACCGTTTGGCGAGAAGACGGAATTGCCTGCTGCCCAGATACTTGAGGCCCGAGGAAAACATCTGGATTCCTGTAAACATTAAACCCAAACCCAGCAAGATTTTTCCAGAAACTTCGATCATAGCAAGCAAAAATGTCCTTTCGTGAGATCGCCACAGCCCGCAAGGCGGCTGCATGTTCGCTTCGATAATGATATGACTTGGGCCGGACGGGAAACTGGGCAAAAACCAATATCAAGACCTTTGCCCCCTTACCTCCTTCACATTACCCCGTATATATGAATCTCAAAAAGTAAACCCAAATTCCATCCGAACCCTGATTTAAAGCTGACGGATCAAGTTTGGGATTTCCTTCGTTATTGCCGCCATGCTTATGGCACTCGGTCATCCTTTTGTCAATTGTTTCTTTGTTATATCCACTACTTCTGAAACTTCCGATACCAAGAAATAAAAATAAAGCATCTTTTTTCCGATAAAGGCAGGCGTTAATTGCATGGCCTCTTTAAAAAATATACTTGATCTTTTCATATCAGATAGATTATTCCGGTCCATGTAATCCGCCTAACGTTTAATGTAAATCTAGGTTCATGCCTTCTTGCCGCAAGGAAAAATACTAAAAAGGATCGAGAATGTTAATTGACAGTGATTACATGAAAATAGCTCTGGAAGAAGCGCAAAAAGCCGCGGAGAAGGACGAGGTTCCGGTCGGAGCAATAGTGGTTTTTTCCGGTCAAATCATTGGGCGGGCTCATAACGAACCTATCGGAGGGCACGATCCTTCTGCGCATGCGGAAATTCTGGCTCTGCGGCGGGCTGCCGAGAAATTGGGCAATTACCGGCTTACCGGAGCCGAACTTTATGTTACGCTGGAGCCGTGCATTATGTGCGCTGGAGCAATTATTCAGGCGCGGTTGGCACGGGTGATTTTCGGCGCTCTTGACCCGAAATGCGGAGCGGTAGTCTCGTTATATAACATTTTAAATGATAACAGGCTAAATCATCGGGTCGATGTGACAGGTGGAATTTTAAAAGAAGAATGCGGGGAAATAATCAGTAGATTTTTTCGGGAAAAAAGAGTAGTATCCGCCGCCGCTGTGGTAAAATAAGGTATCTTGTGAAATCAAAAGGTATGTAAAATGAACGGAGAGGTACCGAAGCGGTCGTAACGGGATCGACTCGAAATCGATTTGGGGGCCAAAAGCTCCCACGGGGGTTCGAATCCCCCTCTCTCCGCCAGAAACACAGTATTAAACAGCGGTAGATCGGTAAAGATGTGCTAAAGGGTTCGTCCGGCATTCGCCGGATACCCGGTGGCTGCCGGGTAAATACCCTTATCTGCGCCAAAAGAATTAATGGTTGCTTTTTGACAAAATATCTGTAATCAGAAAATCAATATTTCCAAACTGGAGAGATGTCCGAGCGGCTGAAGGAGCACGACTGGAAATCGTGTGTATGCCCACAAAGGTGTACCGCGGGTTCAAATCCCGCTCTCTCCGCCATTTTATCCAATCCCCTTTAGCGATTATTCGGCTATTCCGTTTTTAACTATGGATGACGCGATAGATGAGACGTAATCTCTTTGCAAATTACGTAATTTCTTGATTGTGAATTACACTGTCGGGACCGCACCGACAACCTGCCGGTTAAGGTTAGCTCTCTGTTTTTTTAAGTATTATTATTGTGTGATTGCAATTGACTAAAGGCCAATTACCCATCTAAATAAACCTCTTTAACCATGTTCTCGCAGCTTCTATATCGGTGAAAAATTTCATTTTCTGGCCGACATTGGCTGCCGCGGTTTCGTAAAATGAACAATAAGTCAAATCTTTCATTGGGCCGACAATAGCTGCGGGCAATTTCCGTATATCTGGTGGGGGTGCTTCTAACACGAAAATAAACTTCTGCAAGCGGATCATCATGCTTCGTCATAGCTTTGACGTCAATAAGAATGGCTTTGGCATTTTCTCTCGTTATGATCGTGATTAATTCGGTCTGAAGCCTGTTTATAGTATTTTTTGTTACTTTGCCCGTGACGACGTTCTCAACAATTCCTTCATTCACCGAGGTCGAGATTTGAAAAGTACTTCCTTCCATGCATAGACTCCTTCACGCTCTGGAAAATCGTCAATCATGTCGAACTGTAATCTTGCTACCCAAAACTGCAGGATTTCAAATAGCTTATACCCAATTTACGGATTATGAAGATTCTATTCATTCCTCCTTACTTTACCAGGTATTTTGATCAACAATTGTAAGTCATTTGTTTGTTATGTCAAAAATGACATATACATAGAATTTAAAGTGGTCAAGAAATAGTTCTGTTGATGAAAAAACTAAAAAGGAAGTTTCGGCAAAAATTGGCCCGCGCAACGCTCCATGGCTGTAATGCGGAAGCAGCAATCGACGCTACGATGTCATATCGATCAACCGTTTTTGTACAAGGTGAATTTAGAGAGCAGTTTCAAAATCAGGTGCGCATTGCCGCATCCGTCCCACTGCTTTTACCTTTCTGGGGAAATTAAACCATTTTCTTCATTGCTTACACCAGTTTCCTGCATCGCCGCCGATTTCAGGACCGCCTGTTTTTCTTCCGCGCTGTTTCAGTAAAAATATATAGAGAGGTACCAGGAAGGCCTCAGATTACCTGACTGATATGCATCGCCTTGAACTTGCCGTCGCCGGCCTTTGCCGCTTTGGTGAGTTGGATCAGACAACCGGGGCAGCCCGTTACAACGATGGCAGCGCCGGTTTCTTCAATATTGGCTCGCTTCCTGTCGAGAATCTTCGTAGCGATGTCGGGATAATCCAGGTGAAAAGATCCCGCTCCGCCGCAGCATTTGTTGGCTTCTTTCATTTCGATGAAATTACCTGCCGCTCTTAACAGATCACGGGGTTGTTTTGATATCCCCTGACCCCGCACCAGATGGCAGGGATCGTGGTAGGTAAAGGTTGCGTTTTCTATCCTCTGTCGCGGAACATAGCCCACTTTCGCCAGGTACTCCGTCAGGTCCATAACCTTACGGCTGAAGGCAGCTGCCTGATCCCGCCACTCGGGGTCGTCGGCAAAGTAGGAGGCAAGGTGCTTGAGTGTGCCGCCGCAGCTTGCGCAGTCACACACGACGATGTCTACATCCTCATAAATCTTGATATTCTTTCGGGCAAGTTCCATAAACTCTTCGCGCAGCCCGTGGGCCAAATGCGGCAATCCGCAGCAAACATTGTTCTTTACAATCGGCTTTGTTGTAATCTTTAGAATATTGAGCGTTTCCATCGCTGCTTCGGGAAACATCATGCGCATGCCGCAACCGTCGAAATAAGCTACTTTACTTTCTGATGTAACAGCCTTATTCGCAGGGGGTGCCTGCCCGCCAAGAGCAGCCGGTCCCGCAAATGCAGCAAGGAAATGCGCACGGGTATATTCTTCGGGAACCATACCGTGCGGGAAAATGCTGCTGAGGCCAAGTTTACGCAGGAGCGCCAATGACCCAGCCGCCAATTTCACCATGCCGCGGCTCTTCAAGACGGCGCCAATAGCCTTGTATTTGATATTGGCCGCCCCGGTCTTATTTATAATATACTGGCGGGTATTGATCATTGCTTCGTCGGTGGCAATCTTGCTGGGGCATGTATCGGCACAGGCCCGGCAAAGAAGGCAAAAATTGAGCTTGGCCAGTGCCTCCGATGACGGTTCAAATCCGCCTTCCGCCAGTGCCCGGGCAATGGCATTCTTGCCCCGCGCGCTCGACGCTTCAATTCCATTCGCTTCGAAAAGGGGGCACACCGGCAAACAGGTTCCGCAACGGTCGCACTTACCGACTATTTTTTTTGCCTCGGCCAGCAGTTTGTCGTTTTTATCTTTGTACATTATTTCTTTACTTCCTCTTTATTTTTACCAGATCTTGCCGGGGTTGAGAATATTTTTGGAGTCCAGGGCCTGCTTGATGGCGGCATGTGCTTTCACTCCGGCATCTCCGAGTGCCCTGGTAATGTAGGGACGTTTAGTAATCCCAATGCCGTGCTCTCCGGAAAGGGTCCCGCCAACGGCCAGGGTTGCATCGAAAATTTCATTGACGGCATCATGAACCCGCTCCTCCTCTCCGGGTTTGCTGAGGTCACACAGGAGGGAGGGATGAACGTTGCCGTCGCCGGCATGTCCGTAAACGGCAAGTGTGAGATTATGCTTTTTGGCGATTGCCTCAATTCGCCGTACCACTTCGGGAAAAGCATCGCGGGGAACAGATATATCTTCTCCAAGCCGGTCCGGCAGAATACTGGCTATTGCCGAACTCAATCCCCGCCTGATGGCCCAAAGCTCGTCCGATTCCTGTTGCGACTGAGCTACGCGGAACTGGTAAACGCCGCACCTCTTGGCTACTGCTTCCATCTGTTTGACCTGTTTATCCAGGGCATTTTCATCTTCGCCGTCAATTTCAACGACAATACAAGCACCGACTGCCGGGTCAAGCTCTGTCTTGCGGTGTTTGGCAACTGCTTCGAGACAGAACCGATCCATGATTTCGGCCGCCGCCGGCAGAAGCCCGGCTTGCAGAATCTGATGAACTGTCGTGCAGCCGTCATTCAGCGTGCGGAACATAAGCTGCAGCGTGCCGCGCTTCTTGGGCATGGGAATGACCCGGAGGAGCACCTTCGTGATGATGCCTAGCGTTCCTTCCGATCCGACAAAAAGGCTGGTCAGATTGTAACCCGTAACGTTCTTGATAGCTTTGCCGCCGGTTTGCAGAACTGTGCCGTCGGCAAGAACGACTTCCAGCCCCATGACATAATTGGATGTCACCCCGTACTTAACTGCCCGCATGCCGCCCGCATTTTCGGCCACATTGCCGCCGATTGTTGAAAATTTCGTACTCGCCGGATCAGGCGGGTAAAAGAGACCCTGTGCGGCGCAATGATTATAAATATCGATGGTGCGCACTCCCGCTTCCGCCCAAACCATCATATTGTTCACGTCCAGTTCAATAATTTTCGTCATGCGCTCCAGGGAAAGCGAAATGCCGCCCTTCAGAGGGATGCTCCCGCCCGTACGCCCGGTTCCGGCTCCTCTGGGTGTAACGGGAATGGCCAGTTCACAGGCCAGGGCCATAAGCTTCGAAACTTCCTCAGTGGTTGCGGGCCGCACGACAAGTTCGGGTTTGTTTGCCGGTAAAAGCGGCACAAAGGATGAATCATAGGAATAGCCGAAACAGTCCAGTTCAGAATCCAGAACGTTTTCCTTTCCTACTATTTCGCTGATTTTTTTCTTGATCTCTTTCGTGATCATCTGAAATTTCTCCTGTGGAAGTCTTTCAATATTTTCTGTCAATGGGATTTGTCTGCGGTCAGTCTGGGGATGGTCATGCTTCCATCCATGATGAAGGTGACTTTTACGCCGGGACCTTTTTCCCGGAGCGCTTCCTGTAAGGCTTCGGAAATATTACTGAAAGACCGCATGTGAGCCTTGCCGATCAGGTCTTTGTCCAGCGGTGTAACGGCCCAAATCTGTGCATTCACTCCAATTTCGGCCATTTTGCCCGCCTTGTGGTATCCCAGCTTGTATTCCCGGTCCAGTTTATTAATTACGGCGGCACATGTAGTTTCGGAGCTCATCAGGTCCAGAAAGGCCCTTGAACCTATCCCACTGCGGCACGCCGAGACCAGAATGATAATCCCGCCGTCTTTCAGGGCCATCTTTCCGTTGTCCAGCGCCTTCAGTGACTGGTAAAGATCAATATCATTCGGTTTCAGGGCAACGGTTACAACTATATCGGCGAGTCTTTGAATCGGGACGACGAATACTTCGTCTGCTTTCGGGAGCAATGAGTAAAAGGAATCCTGCAAATTTCCCGCCGCCGCGGCGTACACCCGGTGATTTCCATCCAGAACGGTCATAATTGAAAAAATATTTAGTTTTTCCAAAAGCTTTTGCACATCGTCAAACTCTTCGGCAACGGGGTTTCCTTTCAGCACCATGGCCTGGGCATCCTGTGAAATAGCGAGCCGGTGATTGGCTGTGATACAGTCGAAACCGGCGACACCGGGCATAAAGGACTTCCTGCCGCCGGTATAGCCCGCAAAGTAGTGCGGTTCTATACTGCCGATCGGTATGATAGCGTCAGCTTCCCGGATAAGCTTGTTTAGCATTATCTCGTTTCCGTGCCTTGTCTTCCCGAGCGAAAAACACGCACTTTTCTTAGCATCATGGACATGAACACAATCTTTCAATTCCTGGTAGAGCTTCCCGAAAATGAAGTCATACTCTTCCTCGGTCGGTGCCCGGTGGCTTCCCGTTGCAATAATCACTTTAAAATTTTTGCTTTTCAGCAGCGGGTAAATGATTTCCAGAACCTTCTCCGTAGGCGTCGGCCGCGTCGCGTCGTTGACCACAAGAAGTATATTGGCGCGCTCAGCGAGGAATTCAGCAAGTCCCGGCGAATTCAGCGGGTGGAATATGGCATTCCGCAACGTCTCCGTCTCCTCCGCAGATTGGACGGAATTGGGCACAACGACTTGCTCAACGTTTCCGTCTGCTACCTCTATAGTATCAATTACGTCTCCATAAGGAATAGAAAGCTTCATATGTTATGTTCTCAAAATTATAATTTAATCAGGCTGTCAAATCAGAGAGTCTATGGTAAACAAGCGTCCTGTCAATTTCTTCCTTTAAAAAACTGAATCTAACAACTTACTGCCCAATGATTAATATTATGTCTCACACCCATATCCTAGGACGTTTCCGGCATCGTGACCAGCAACGTTCTTAACCGTTTTTCATGCTCCTGATAAAAAATTGCCCCGCTTCATTCGAGACTTTGGAATATGGCTTGAAGACAGCAAGACGAACCAGAGTTTTGAAAGCTTTTTATATCAAATCCACAAAATAATTCAACTGTGAACATATTTTACTGAATCATATTGCACCCGGTACCGCTTTTTATTAGCTGCATTTGTACTCAAAGTGCCAATTATGCGCAGAACATTTTGCTGATGAAGGCAATCCATGGAAAATCACTTTTCATCCGGAAGACTTTTAAGATATATACTGCAAAACCACATTTTATCAGGAGTGGTCAGGTGAAAAAAAGAAACTGCGGCTTAATGAAGGCGGAAGTACCAATTGCCTTAAGGTATGTTTTCCATGATTCAATCCAATATTAGGCCACAATTGCGAGGTTGTTATGCCGAAGGGAGATGAGGAACCCTTAATATCCTGAATTTGTTTGACACAAGGATTTCTCGCGGAGTTTATCCTGAGTGAAACCGAAGGACTTCAAAATGAAGTCTCGAAATAAAACAGGGAAAAATCATGAAAAAAATTTTAAATTCGGACACGATCAAAGAGTATGCTCCGGCCCGTGCCCGGGAACGTGGCGAAGATTATTTTCAGCGCGGTCTGGTTCGTAATCTCTCGGAATACAAGGGCGTCATTACGGCCGAGGTTAAGGGCACAGAAACTTATCGCGTTAGGCTAAATATGGAAGTCAATGATGATTTTTTCTATTCCTGTACCTGTCCCATGGGCGATGAAGGGGAATTCTGTAAACATTGCGTGGCTACCGCCCTTGCCTGGATCAACCAGCGTAAAACAGGCAGCGGACATTCACCCGTCATAACGCTTGATAACGTCAGCAATTATCTGCAAACACTGGATAAAGTTGCTCTGGTAAAACTGGTGATGCAACAAGTGCGGGAAGACGACTCATTGCGGCAAAAACTAACTCTGCAAGCTTCGCAGGCCGTCTCCGGTGAATTCAACGTGAACCAATGGATGCAGATGATTAGCGATGCTTTTGAAATTGATGATTTTGTCGATTATCGCGAGATGCACCACTACATGGATGCCGTATGTAATATTGTTGACGCCCTTGAGGAATTGCTCGAAGATGGCCATGCCAATGAAGTCATCGGGCTCACAGAATATGCGCTTTATCAGGCAGGAGTGGCTTTAAATTCCCTGGACGATTCGGACGGTGCAATGGGTGAAGCTATCTATGACTTGCAGGATCTTCATTTTAAAGCCTGTCAGAAGATCAAACCCGATCCGGAAGAACTGGCGACCCGCCTTTTCAATCTGGAATTAAACAATGAATGGGATATTTTTTACGGCGCCTCAAAAAGATATGCATCTATTTTGGGCAAGAAGGGATTGTCCGTCTATCGTCGCCTAGCTCAAGAAAAGTGGGAAAAAATAGAAAACTTGTCCTCCAAAAGGGAACTGCGTGAGAAGAACTCACACGTTTCTTTGAATCTTATCAACATAATGGAAAATCTGGCGGAGATATCCGGCGACATTGAAGAATTGGTCAATATTAAAAAACATGATCTATCCTACGCATATAATTACCTGGAAATTGCCGGTATTTATAAAAAAGCAGGCAATAATGACAAAGCTCTGGAATGGGCCGAGGCCGGAATCAAGGCTTTCCCAACACGAACCGATTCACGCCTACGGGAATTTCTTGCTGATGAATACCATCGGTACAAGCGACATGCTGAAGCGTTAGATTTGATATGGGCAATTTTTGAAGATAATCCGTCTCTTGACACCTATCAAAAATTGAAAATTAATGCCGACAAAGTTTCGCAGTGGACCCAATGGCGTGAAAAAGCCCTTGATCTTATCCGTAAAAATAGTACCGCAAACCGGCAGAAAGGCAATTTCTGGAGTCATTTGAGTCATTCATTGCTTGTGGAAGTATTCCTCTGGGAAAAAAATCCAGAGGCGGCCTGGCAGGAAGCCCAGGAAGGAGGATGCTCGC
>CAZWCA010000080.1:0-11550 GCA_964632255.1 uncultured Smithella sp.
TTAAGTATTAAGTATTAAGCGACTCAAGGAAATATTAATGAATATAGCCATGGCTGGATTTTTCTACCTGCCGGCATATCCTCTTGCTGGACTGTTCGCGTAAACCGCATGGCTATATTCGTTGTCTGGTTTTTTTAACACCCTGTTGCATTGTCTGGAAAAAAGCTCTGATTAAATCCTAAATTAAGTAATTGATATGATCACCCTGAATTTAACATCAGTAAAAAAAGGAAAAGGAGAAGAATAAAGGAAAAACGCCTGGCTTCAGCACTTCCTTTTATCTTATATTCTCATGAAAGTTTTGAAGGAGAGGAGTAAATATAAGTTTGTTGATTTTAAGATCATTCCTGAATCTTAACTGAGCCAAAGGAACGTAAGGTTGATAAGAAAGCCAATTGAACATATTACAAATAATAGTTGGCTTATCATCCCCTGCTTCACTTTGGGCAAATCATATCTTGAGTTTTTGAAATATTTTTTATATAGGTCATAATCAATATCCGTTAATGTTCAAGATTAGCCGCCGTATCCTCATGGACTAGGGCGGCTTTTCTTTTTCCTGCAATAAATGAATTCCTATTTCTCAGGATCCTCGATGGACAATGTAATCCGTGCCTTAAGAAATCTAAATATTATTTTGCCAGAGTATGTAAATGGAAAACCAAATCATTTTTCCATACTCTCTTCCTATTTTTTTCCAGTTCACCCAGGATAGCTCTCCAATATAAGTTGGCGCTGTTTCAAAACTTGTCGGCACAAAATAGAGTTCACTTTGATCTTCCTTAAAAACATTAGTTACTATTAGCTTGATTCTGCGCATGTGATATGGAGAACTGACAAAAATAGCCGACTTCAATCCGAAGTCAGCCATGGTCTTTCTGGCATCGATCACCTCTATGTGAGTGTCTTCATAATAATATGGATAAGGGTTAAATGATTTCTTCTTTATTGTATTATGCAAAGCTAAATTTTGAGGTAAAGATTTTACTGTAGTTTTGTCAGGTATTTTATATATTTTATTATATGCAGGAATAATCAGATAATCAGCATTACCTTCTTCAATAATTTTATATGCTTCTTTTTGCCGTGCCGTAAAATCAGGTCCTAAGAAAAGAATTATGGCATCAGACTTACGATAATCGGAAGAATAAGGTAAATAATGGGGTGCATAAATAATAAGATTACTGATAAACAGAACAATTAAAAACCAGAATAGCAAACGTTTTTTACGCTTTTTCACATATAATTCCTCAATCAAATTTCTTTTACAATTTACTCTTTAAATCACTAAGTTTATTCAACGCATCCAGAGGAGTCATCGATGAAATATCAAGGTTTCTCAATTCATCAATTACTTCATCTTCGCTTTCCATAAAAAGGCTTAATTGTTGCTGGTCTTTTTTAGCAACGTTCAAACCGCGTGCAATACGGGGCATGCCGATTTCATCAAACTCGCCTTTTTCCAGATTATGTAAAATTTCTTTGGCACGCAAAACCACTTCATTGGGCACGCCGGCAATCCTTGCCACTTCGATACCATAACTGCGGCTGGCGCCACCTTCCACAATCTTGCGTAAAAAAATTATCTTATCCCCCCATTCTTTCACGGCGATATTATAATTTTTAGCTCCCTCTTTGGTTGCAGCCAAATCCGTTAATTGATGATAATGGGTAGCGAATAATGTACGGACCCCTCGCCCCTTAAAATCATGGATATATTCAGCTACTGACCAGGCTATGCTCAATCCATCAAATGTTGATGTTCCCCTCCCTACCTCATCCAGTATGACAAGGCTGCGGGAAGTGGCATTTTTCAATATTTCCGCAGTCTCCGTCATTTCCACCATAAAGGTGCTTTGACCACGAGCCAGGTTGTCGGCTGCACCGACACGGGTGAATATTTTATCTACAACGCCGATTTTTGCTTTTGCAACAGGAACGAAGCTGCCCATCTGGGCCAGAAGAATAATTAAAGCTACATGCCTGATATATGTGGATTTGCCGGCCATATTTGGCCCCGTGATGATCAGCAACCTGTTATTGCTTAGATCCAGCTTGCAATCATTTGGTACAAATCCCTCCTTTTTTAATGCCGCTTCTACTACGGGATGCCGTCCATCATTTATTATTAGAGTATCTTCATCATCAACTTCGGGACAAACATAATGATATTTTTCTGCAATTTCAGCCAGTGAGACAAAGGCATCCAGATCGGCAATCAAAGAGGAATTTTTTTGAATTTCGTTGATGTATTGAGATACTTCATTGCGTACATTCAAGTAAAGCTCATATTCTCTTTCGCGTATTTTTTCTTCAGCGTTTAAAACTGTCTGTTCAAATTCTTTTAGCTCCTGATTGATGTAGCGCTCGGCATTAACCAGAGTCTGTTTCCTTATATAAGAATCCGGGACAAATGCAGCGTTGGCTTTAGTTACTTCAATATAGTAGCCGAAGACATTATTGAAACCTACCTTTAAAGTATTAATGCCCGTTTTCTGCCGCTCCTGCAGCTCCAAAGCAGCAATCCATTTTTTTGCATCCCGGCTGATCGATTTCAGTTTATCCAATTCTTCATCAAAACCAGCCCTGATGAAACCTCCATCCTGAATGCTTTGTTGCGGTTCATCGGTTATCGCCCGGCCGATTAATTCTACGACAGAAGGTATCTCCGCAAGTTTTTCCCGAATATCGATTAACGCCGGGGCTGTAAAATCATTCATTGCCGATTTTATCTCGGGAATTGCTTCCAGAGAAAGTTTGAGCGCCACCAGATCACGAGGGTTAGCCACCCTTAGGGCAACACGTCCGGCCAGCCGCTCCAGGTCATAAATGCGCGACAAAATTTTACGCAAATTAGTACGCAGTAAATGGCCTTCCTTAATTTCCGCCACCGCTGATAATCTTGACCTTATTTTTTCCACATCCACCAGGGGATAATTAAGCCACCAGCGCAGGCGTCTTGTCCCCATCGGTGTCAGTGTTTCATTAATCAGTCCGAAAAGAGACCCTGCCCGGGAATTATCGAAAATTGTTGTAAAAATTTCTAAGTTGCGCCGCGCCGTATCATCCAATATCAAATAATTATCTGTGCTGTATGATTTGATCTCGTTAATATGCTGCGGCTGGATTTTCTGGGTTTCGGCAGCATAGCGCAAAACAGCACCAGCAGCGGATACGATGGCCGGATGACCAATTATTCCTGCACCATTCAATATTTCAGGAGTAAAAAAATTTTCGAGGATATCGCCGGTTTGCTTCAGTTGAAAGTAATCTTCTTCCCGGTAGTTTAAGCAGCCTGCAGGCCATTTCTGTTCTAAATGCTTCAATAAAACTTTATCCGGAAAAGATTTAGCTAAAATTAATTCTTTGCAATCAAGGCCCTCCATTGCCTGCAGAAAAGAATCGCGATCAGGAAATTCACCTACCTGAAATTCCCCGGTGGAAATATCTACAAAGGCCAGACCAATCATTTCCTCAGAGAATGAAAGGCCCGCCAGGAAATTATTCTCACCGGCGGTCAGATTTTCCGCATCCACCAGAAGGCCCGGCGTAATTACCCGGATAACATCTCTTTTCACAATCCCCTTTGCCTTTTTAGGATCTTCAACTTGCTCGCAAACCGCTACTTTAAATCCCTTCTCGACAAGCTTGGTGATGTAAGATGAAGCCGCATGATAAGGAAAACCGCAAAGAGGAACACTGTCTTCTTTTCCTTTATTACGGGAGGTTAATGTTATTTCCAGAATAGGAGCGACAAGCAGTGCATCGTCAAAAAAAAGCTCATAAAAATCGCCCATGCGGTAAAGCAGAATACAGTCGGGATATTGTTCTTTAATCTCCACATACTGCTTCATGGCGGGAGTTAAATTCTGAGTTTGCTCTATTCCCATTTACCGTGACCTTTTTGTTCTAAATCGATGTAATCAGGCTTTTCCGGTCTGTTCGGCCTGTTTGGCCCGTTTCCTCCGGTAACAATAAAGCGGTTGGCCAGCCAGTTGACGAGACTTATCACCAATGCGCCAAATAGTGCGGCAAAAAATCCAGTGACCTCGAAGCCGGATACAAACCAGGCGACGAGCTTCAGCAAAAGGGCATTAATGATGAAAGAAAAAAGCCCCAGTGTTAATATATTCAAAGGTAAAGTAAGAATGATTAATACCGGTTTAATAAAAATATTAATGAGACCTAATACGCCCGCAGCGATGAGTGCGGTAGATAACGAATCTACCCGAATCCCGGGAATAAGTATCGAGGCCAGCAAAATGGCCACTGTTATGACAAGCCAGCGCAGTATTATAACAACCATTGTCGCACTCCATACCTGGACTTTGAGTATAGTTAAACCAAGTTAATCTTTATCTGAAGCAACAGTTTTAGCCGATTTGAAAAAAATCCATGACACATTAAATCCAGCCATAAAGGAAGTTTTTCTTTTTACAAGAGGACTGTCTTCAAAAACCGCACCCTGGAGAAAATCAGCACTGGCAAAGGTATGGAAAACAAATTGCTTGTAACGTTTACTCAAACCAACAGTGAGGGTTGAACCACCATATCCTCCGCCTGCTGAATAAGCGGGCCTTGTTGCTGTCGCATAGTAAGGTTCCACCGTATAAAAATAAGTATTATATGAACTATCGGTAAACATTGGTCCGGCTGATATTCCCAAATTCAAGCCGGTTCGGACAATATCTTTTTCCTCAAATTCAAGACGCGGGCTGAATATCCAGCCTTCCCGGCTAACAGAAGGGAGATCCGCGGAAAATAACGCCCGCACCGGCAATTTAAGGCTTAACTTTTCAGTTTTATTTTTTATTAAAAAAATTATTAAAGCCGGCCCGATTTCAAAAGTGGGATCAAGATCAGACATTCCTGAACGGGCGGTATTATCGGAACTTTTGACAGGAACGGAACCATAGAGGCTGAAATCAAGCAAAATTCTGTCAGTTTTAAAAAACTGTCCGGTGATTCGCCTTTCATCAACTTTAATATTCTCACCACGGTATACAAGATAAGGATATGGCAGAGCATAAAGCCTGTATTCATCTGAGCCGCGATAGTCCGGCAGCAGAAGCAAAGCGCCCCCCATTCCCACCTCCCACAACGGCTTTTCTTCGGCAAATAAATGTTTAGCAAGGAACAAAACCAGCAATATTAGAAAAACAAATCCCCATTGCTTACGCATACCTACCTCATGACCAACAAATCGAATTATTAAAAAACCCGGTAACTTATGTTTTTTTCCACCTTCGACATTAGACAACACACCCCTTCCCCAGGCCAAGACCATTTTGACTCATTAAAGATTATTGAGATGACTTAAGGAGGCAACGAGTATATAAATCGATAACTCAAAATCTCGTTGGTCAATAGTTCACAAAGCTAACGATTATTCAGGTATGTACGGCAAGCTGTCAACAAAGATAGTATTCTGATTTAGAATAAGAACTATTCCGGGGCAAATTCATCCTTGCCTGCCCCACATACCGGACAAGTCCAGTCTGCGGGCAATTTATCAAAAGGTGTTCCGGGGGGAATGTTGCCTTCCTTGTCTCCCTCTGCCGGATCATAAACATAACCGCATATACCGCAAACATACTTTTTCATTTTTTCACTCCCGTTCATCCCGCTGCATTTAAGAATGAGAAGATACTTTAGTCAGCAATTGATCGGCAATTGTTTTACCCAATTCCTGACATTTTGCAAGCACAGAATCATCAGGCACATGTTTGGCGGATACGGCCGGGGCTGCAATTTCCACTTTCATCTCTTTTAGAATTTCTTCCAGAAAACGTACGGACTCGCCGCTCCATCCATAGGAACCAAAAGCGGCGCCGATGAGATTAGCCGGTCTTAAACCTTTTAGATAGGTCATAACATCCGCCATTTGGGGCATGATGTTATTGTTTAAAGTTGATGAACCAACAATTAAAGCTCCTGCTTCTAAAACTTCATAAACAACTTCACTGCGGTGAGTTTCATTCATCGGCATCAATTTAACTTTAATCCCTTCTCTTGTCAGGCCTTCGCCTATCGCACGAGCCATTTTTTCCGTTGAATGCCACATTGTCGCATATACGATAACAGCTTTCGCAGCAGGTTTCTGCAATGCCCACTTCTGGTAAAATTCAATTATTTTGTCCAAATCCCGGCGCCAGACCGGACCATGATCAGGAGCAAATATTTTAATATCCCAGCCAGATGCAGTCACTTTTTCCAAAGCTTTCAAGACAATCGGCGAATAAGGTAAAACAATATTAGCGTAGTATGTCGCAGCTTCATATTCCAGTTTAGCTGCCGGAACTTCATCGGCAAATCTTTCCGACGAAGCCAGATGCATACCAAAGGCGTCCTGCGAAAATAAAACCTGATCGCAGGCCAGATAGGAAAACATGCTGTCCGGCCAATGAATCATCCGGGTCTCCAAAAACGTTAAGTCCATGTTTCCCAGACTTAAGCTTTCCCGGTCGGCAACCTGATTAATATCGAATCGATCGTGAAATAGTTCTTTAAGCGTCCGGACACCGACCGTTGAAGCAAAAACCTTCTCCGGCTGAACCAAATTGATTATGTCAATCAGACAGCCGGAATGATCCAACTCCGAATGGTTGGAAACAATATACTTAATTTGCGCAGGATCGACAACCGACCTGATCCGGGCCAGCATTTCATCTTTGAAAGGTGCTCTGACAGTATCAATCAGAGTAATTTTATCCGCCATGATCAGATAAGCATTATAGGTACTTCCGGAAGGAGTCCTGTAACCGTGAAAATCGCGAATCGTCCAATCAATAGCCCCTACCCAGTAAACATGATCGCTTATTTTTATTGCCGAATAAATATTATTCATTGGATGAGGTCTCCCTTTATTAAAAAGCAGAAATTTATTTACCCCGACGACATGATTCGAAGGTAATCGACCAAAATTTAAAGGAAATTCATTTTTAATCTTTATTTAAAACTTTATGCCGCTTTATTTTATACATCATCTTTGGAGGCAAGACAATGAATATTGCTGTTAAACAACATTATAAGATGAGGGAAAAAAGCTATTAATCCTCTGCTTGATCAAAAAGTTATCTCTTTGTATTTCTTAAAAATATTTTCTTAAATTTTTTTTATTTTTTTAATCAGTTTCGTTGACAACCAGTTGTTTTTGTATTATGTACATTTCACTTTGTTTTAAGGATATTTTCATTGGTTCAGTTCGTAATGCCCGATACCGGCGGGCAGATTATCGGTGCAATGTTCACAGGCAGTATTGGAAAACCGGTTTTAATCAGTTTGTACTTTTTATTAAGGCACAGTTTTAGACTCTTCTGCAAAGCCCACTTAAAAATTGTGTTCTTAAAGAGAAGTTTTTGCAGTTTAATTCTACTTTAATGGAGGATATTTAAATGGTTGGAAGAGATGTTGTAATTGTTTCCGCATGTCGTAGTGCCGTCGGTTCCTTTGGCGGATCTTTGAAACCCCTCAATGCCGCCCAATTAGGAGGAATAGTCTTTAAAGAGGCTGTAAAACGGGCCGGTATTGATGCCGCATTGATCGACGACATTCGCTGCGGCTGCGTTTTTGATGACAAAATTTATAACAATATTGGACGCGTGGTAGGCTTGATGGCCGGTATTCCTGAAACTGTACCCGCAATGTCCATTAACCGTGTTTGCGTTTCCGCAATGGAAGCTGTAACATCCGGAGCCGCCTTGATTAAAGCCGGCATGGCCGAAATCATCCTGGCCGGTGGTGCGGAAAGCATGTCCAATTCACCTTATTCTCTGCCCGGTTCCCGCTGGGGCTGGCGTTTACAGGATCAGTTGGTTCAAGACGACCTGATCACCGGTCTGCATTGTGGATCGAAGCTGCTGCCCGGCCCGGAAAAAGGACCCTGCAAGGAAGGTATGCCTGTTGACATGTTCAAAGGCAAGCCCTACATCATGGGCCTGACCGCTGAATTTATTGCTCAGCATTACAATATCAGCCGTGAAGACATGGATATCATAGCTACCCGCAGCCACAACCTGGTAGAGAAAGCCAATGCAGAAGGCGCCTTCGATGAAGAAATCGTTCCTGTAGAAGTTCCCACGAAAAAAGGCAAGCCGCCCAAGATTTTCGCCAAAGATGAACATTTCCGCCCCGGTATGACTATTGAAGCGATGAGAGATCTGCCCCCGGCCTTCATTCCGAAGATCGGTAAAGTTACCGCTGCCAACGCTTCCGGTATCAATGACGGCGCGAGTGCCATGGTTCTTATGTCCGCAGAAAAAGCTAAAGAACTGGGCTGCACTCCTCTTGCCCGTATTAAGGCTTTCGGTTCCGGCGGTTGCCATCCCGAAGTTATGGGTGTAAGCCCCGTACCGGCAGTAAATCGCTTGTATGCAAGCTCCGGTTTGAAGCTGGCTGACTTTGATTTGATCGAATGTAATGAAGCATTCGCCAGCCAGTATCTCGCATGCGAAAGGGAACTAGGTCTCAACAGAGATATCACCAACGTCAACGGATCAGGTATCGGCATGGGCCATCCGGTTGGATCAACAGGATGCCGCTTGCTGGTCACCTTGCTGTACGCATTGAAGAAACGCGGCAAGACCCTGGGTCTGGGCACCCTTTGCGGCGGCGGCGGTGTCTCCCTTGCTACAGCAATCGAAATACTGTAACGTCTTCACCTAAATAAAAATTGTTAATAAGAACCCGGAGGGCAGCCGCCTTCCGGGTTCTTCCTTTATCAGGAGCAATCTAGAACTAATCTTTTCAAATTCTTTTCATGTATTCTTATTGTCAGAATCTATATCAGGTTGTTCCTTCTCCGGTTTTCCTTCCATTTTGGGGTCGTCTACTATTTGCTCGTTCAATTGTTGTTCATTGGCTTCGTTAGCTATTGCCTCCCCAGCTTCTGTTTCCTTAATAACCTCCTCATATTCCGGAATTACAATACCCCGCCGTAACATAATCCGGTAAATTCTTTCCGATTGATTATATACATACCGGGAATTGCCGTTGGGTTTATACCGGCGTGGATTCGGCAATATAGAGGCTAGTGTCGCCGCTTCACGAGCACTCAATACTGCGGCATGCTTACCATAATGGGTTTGTGCCGCTGCTTCAACGCCGAAAACGCCATCACCCATTTCGGCAACGTTGAGATATAACTCAATAATTCTTTTTTTGGATAATTGCTTTTCCAAACGCCAGGTAATTATTGCCTCTTTAATCTTTCTTACAGGATTTTTCGACGGAGAAAGATATAAATTTTTTGCAAGCTGTTGAGAAATTGTACTTCCTCCTGCTTGAAATTTCTTTTTTTTAATATCTTTTTCCAGTGCCTTCTGCATCGCATCGAAATCAAACCCTTCGTGCGACCAGAATTTATCATCCTCGGCAATGATCACAGCTTTCACAACATAAGGTGATATCCGGGAAAGAGGAACCCAGTTATTTTTAATTTTTTTCCTGATTCCCTTTTCCTGCCACATATCCTCCCTGTACTCCATGAATGCCGTCTTGCCCGGTTTATCTTTTTTTAAGGAGGCAATATTCGGGTAAACAAAATAACGCCCGGCATCAATAATAAAAAATGCAGCCGTAAAAAGCAGTAAAAGAAAAATTTTTTTCAAGATGTTCATTATATTTTCCGGTATTTATGTATTACTTTCTATAACACATCGAGAATGAATGTAAAATAAATTTGACAGAAACAATTTATTTTAGTATGTGGGAGCGACGAAGTTATGTAAACATCACAGGTAAGATTCTTCGTTTTCTGTGTGCAGTCAAAAAATTAGTCCTCAAGGCGTCCTGCCAAATCTGTACACCGTTAACAAAATGGGGCCCCCCCATCATTACTAAGGAGGTACTTCATGATGAAACGGCGGATTCATGTATTAGCAGTGCTTTTTTTACTCAGTTTATCCTTAGGTTTTGCAAACGATGCATCAGCAAAGCAATATGTAGTTAAAAAAGGCGAAAGTTTAAAGGTCATTGCCAAAAAAACAGGCGTAAGTATTAAGGAAATACAAAAAGCCAACAATCTTAAAGGTACAGCATTAAAATCAAAGCAGGTTTTAATCATTCCCGAAAAAGAAACAGCATCCTCCCCCTCCAAAACTAAAGTAGCAAAGAAAAGCGGTAAGTCTCAGTCAGCAGCTTATTATACCGTCAAGAAAGGTGATAATTTGGCGCTCATTGCCAAAAAGACGGGAACTCCGGTAAAACAATTAATGGCCATGAATAAAATACGGCCCAGGGGTTTAAAGATCGGGCAGAGATTGGTTTTGGCCAAAGCCCCACAAATACCGGAAAAAGAAACTGTAAAAGAAGAGGAAAAAGCCCTAACGGAGGAAGAGGGAGATGAAGAAGATATTGCTGCAATCGTTGACAACGTTGACCAGAAAAAAGATATTCAGCGCCGTTCCGAGCTTCTGGGAAAGTGGGGCAGTCCCGACGAACGCAGGTTATTTGTGAGAGTAGCTACCGGTTTCTTGGGAGCACCTTATAGATTAGGCGGTTCTACAGTAAGAGGAATCGATTGTTCGGCGTTTGTCCGTAAAATGTATCAGCTTTTTGATATATCTTTGCCCCGCACTGCATATGAACAATCCAATGTTGGCCTAAGCGTAAATAAAAAAGAACTCCTGGAAGGAGATCTGGTTTTTTTCCGCACACGAAAACCGGTGGGGCATGTCGGAATATATGTCGGCAACAACGAATTTGTTCATGCATCCTCTCGTGACAGGAGTGTAAGGATTGACAATCTGGATTCGCCATATTTTAATAAAAGATTTATACGTGCTGTCCGTGTCAAAGGTTTGGATGAAAAGCGCGATGAACAAAAGGGCGTTTAAATTTCCATTAACTTTAGCTGTACTTTAGACAAAAAAGAGGGCGATATTTCGAATATAGCCCTCTTTTCTAATTTTAACCGTGTTTTTTGCCGGTTGATTATGCTTTAAGTTTGCTATATAAATCCAAAGTTGGTTTAATCGTTTACCTTGTTAAGAAAAGATCAATCTTAAATTTTAAGGAGGTTATTATGAAAAGAACTGCGTCTATGTTTTTGGGTATTTTTTTAATTTCTTTATTTTGCAGTGGTTGTATGGTCGCGGAAAGCAAGTATCTAAAAAAAGCGGAAGAAGCGAATCAGCTAAACCAGAAAGTATCTGCTCTTGAAAAAGAAAATAAAGGTCTTAAAAATCAAATAAAATCATTATCCGGATCTGTTGCCTCTCTGGAAGCCCAAAATATAAAACTTGAAGAAAATGTCAGTGAAGTAACAAAGAAATCTCACGAAGTAGAAAAGCAAAGCAACACCTATAAAGAACTTGTCCAGGAAATGAAAGGTGAAATTGCTCAGGGGCAAGTTACCATCACCGAGCTTAAAGGCAAACTTACTGTTGATGTGGTAGATAAAATCCTTTTTGCTTCGGGTGAATCAAGGGTGAAGAAAGAAGGTTTCGATGTTCTCAAAAGAGTCGTGGATATTTTGAAAAATGTTAAGGATAAGAATATCCGCATCGAGGGACATACGGATAATGTAAAGATAACAAGCAGGCTGGCTAA
>CAZWCA010000081.1:0-11088 GCA_964632255.1 uncultured Smithella sp.
TCCGGATCGATCTTCACCAGCGCGGCGACAATGAAGCCGGGGATGGTGGTGAGCAGAATCCAGTAATAGAAATTGATGTAGCCCAGCTTATCCTGTATCCAGCCGCTGGCCATTGCGGGAATCATCATGCCCAGAGCCATAATTCCGGTGCCGACGGCATAGAAAACGGTTTTGTATTCGCCCTGCGAGACCATGATCATGTACATTGTATAGGCGGTGAAGCCGAAACCGTAGCCGAATTGTTCAACGGCCACAGCGGAGCCGATCAGCCATAAACTTGCCGGTTGTGCATGGGAAAGGTAGACAAAAATCAAATCCGGCAGGTGCATGATCAAAACCATCGGCCACAACCAGAATTTCAGGCCGTTCCGGTAAATAACGTATCCGCCAAGAAGTCCGCCCAGCATCAGAGCCACGACACCTGCCGTACCGTAGACCAGGCCAACGTCGGCTGTAGTCAGGCCCAAACCTCCTTTAGCCTGGGCATCGAGCAGGAAAGGCACAACCATTTTGACCAGTTGCGCTTCGGCAAGTCGGTAAAAAAGGAAGAAGCAAGTAATTATAATGATATCTTTTTGCCGGAAAAATAATGTCAAAATACGGAAATATTCGGTAAACAGGCTTTTCCCGCGCGCAAGCGGCGCGCTGTGATCGGATTCGGGGTGCGGCAGGATAAAGAAATGATAAAGGCACATAGCCAGAAAAAAGGCGGAAGCAACGAGAAAAGTCATCGACCAGGCGGAAGTAACCGGATAGCCTGATTTTTGCAACTCTCCGGCCAGAATAACCAAACCTCCCTTGGAGGCGATAGTTGCTACCCGGTAAAAAACTGTGCGCACTCCGACAAATGCCGCCTGTTGCGGTACATCGAGTCCCAGCATATAAAAACCGTCCGCGGCAATGTCATGTGTCGCCGACGAAAAAGCCATGATCCAGAAAATCGCCAGCGTGTAACGCACAAAATCCGTTGCGGGCATGGTCAGCGCAACTCCGGCAAATGATGCACCGATGGCCAGTTGCATCAGCACAATCCAGAAGCGTTTGGTGCGGAAAAGATCGACAAAAGGGCTCCAGAGGGGTTTAATGACCCAGGGGAGATACAGCCAACTGGTGTAAAGGGTAATTTGTGTATTGGAAAGCCCCAGATTTTTATACAACACTACACTCACCGTCATCGCGATCATATAAGGGATGCCTTCGGCAAAATTAACGGTAGGTACCCAGCTCCAAGGGGACCGGCCGGCAATTATTCGCCGGCCTTTATTGGCTTTGTCACCGGCTTTGTGATGTATTGGACTATGCATCCCTGCCGCCTCTACATTGTCGCCGCAGTATGCATCCGATTGAAATTTTTCATTATCTGTAGTTTTTATTTTTAATTCGGTCATGCTTTCACATTACTTCTTTCTTGCTTTTTCCAGTTCCTCGTTGATGAACCAGACTTTGATTTTATAGTAATTGCAAAGCCACATTACATATTTGAGTTTTTCCCTGTCGCCTTGTTTGTCGTCAATAATAAAGATAGCAATAGCCGGTCTTTTGCCGGTTTCTTTGGCATAATGTAATGCCTGACCGATCGCTTCATGGAATTTTTCCAGCCGGTCTACTTCGATGGCATAGTCATCACTTAAAAGATCGATTCTGCCATATTTTACGGGTACTTCCATCTTGGCCCGGCCTTTAAAATAAACTTCATTAAAAGCCCGCTGATAATCTTTTTCTGTATGTAATGCCTGTTGCTTTGATCCGGTGCAGGCGATGATAATAAATATCAGGATGAGAATAAATGTTGAAACAGGCCGATATTTTTTCATAGAAGCCCTAGCTGACAGGCTGTTGAAAAAGGCCTATCTGCTTCGTTACGCGGCAAACCTTCTTGCTTAACGTATTTCTAAATACGCTTGGCGATTGGGTTTTGCGGTGCCTCACATCTGAACCTTTTTGAAAAGCCTGCAAAACAAGAGTTTTTTAATATCCTGTAATTTTATTCATATAATTTTTGGAGCCTTGCGCCGGTAAAGTAATGCGCCAAAATATCTTCCGCGCTGAATCCTTTTGCAGCCATGACTGCCGCCCCAATCTGGCATAAGCCGACACCATGTCCCCAGCCGCCGCCATGCAGAATGAATCGCTTGACTTCACCGTTTTTTGAACGCTCGGTGGAGACAACAAAGGCACTGCTCAAAAGATGCGTCGGTGAAAGCCAACTCCGGATTTCCAGTTCCTTACCGACGATGACTGTCCGTTTTGTGCCTTCTATTTTCAATTTAATGATTCTGCCGGAGGGACCGCGCTTTATTGCCGTCAGACTTTGCAATGTCCCGAAGTCAATGCCGGATTTTTTACGAATAATTTCTTCCAGTTCTTCACGCCCGTAACTTACCTGCCAGCGGTAAAAGTTCATGGTTTCCTGATCAAATGAGGGCAGTATTTGGCAAAGCAATGCTTCATCCTGTGTATTACAGTAGGAAGCAGGCTTTTCCGTGAACAACCTGGCGGCTTCATCCTCAGAAGAAATTACGCCATAATCACCGGAACCGTCAGCCACACTTTGAAGATAAGGAAAGGATTTATCTTCCCATGCCGATGAGAAAATTTCTGTTCGTCCGCCGCAAGCTTTATAATAGCGGGCATCACAGACTTGATTATTATGTATTAAATATATTCCCCGTGTTGCCTGGATTGCGGCTTTGACACCGTCGGAAGTGATCGGCGCTATTCCCTGGTAGCGCTGACAGTGGTCGTCGGCACAGACATCAAAGAAAGAATGATCGTTTGTATCATGCCAGCGGATTATTTCGTCGACATCTGTTTGATCGATTCGCAGAGCATTGGCATTTCTTTTTTTTCGCGTGAGCATTGCCACAAGCCAGCTACGTGCGGTTATTGCCTGAGCCTTTAAAAACTCCAGCGGGGCATTCGCCGACATTTCCGAAGAGATAACGGAGGTAAGATAATCTTCCAGAGGCAATTCATTAATCAGATTAAAGGAGGAGTCGGGATTAACCCGCAGAATTATGCCGCCGCAAAATGTCAGCCGGCGGATTCGTTGCCAGTGGAAGCCGATGCCTATTTTTACATCTACGGTGAAAGTTGAGTTCTCGCCTGCGGCAAGAAAAATTTTTTTGCGCAACGCAATTTTCTTATCTGAAACATCGCTAAGGAGGATTTTGCCTGCGCTGCTTTGTACACGCAGTAATTTTCCCGCTACTCTACCGTCGGGCAAATAAAAATTTCCATTTAAGGTTATTTCAGATTCGCAATATTGCTGCAGCAGGGCAACTTTAATATTTGGTTCACAGTCAATCATCACAATCCGCGTTAGAATGAATTTTAAGAATTTCTGCTTTTATGGATAAAAGACAAAGAAGTCAAGAAAGTTGTAAATAACGGCCAGTCTTGGTTTAACATAATGCTTGAACATTGTTAATTTATCGTGTACGAAGCTACAAAAATACAGAGCGGATGATTTATGGCGCGTATCTGGCCCATTGGCGGAGGCAAAGGTGGTTCAGGTAAGAGTTTTTTAACTGCTACATTGGGACGCCTTTTTGCCCGTTTAGGCAAAAAAACTCTTCTTATCGATCTTGATCTGGGAGCAGCCAACCTTCATACTTTGTTGGATATTCCCTTTCCCGCTAAAAATTTATCTGATTTTATAAGAAAAAAATATCCTTCTCTGGATAGTATTGTTCTCGAAACGCCTGTACCTGATCTTTTCCTGATCAGCGGGGCTAATGATCTTCTTGATATTGCCAATCTTCCCTATGAACAAAAAATTAAAACCATGCGGGCCATTTCGAAGCTGAACTATGACTATATTTTACTTGATCTTGGTGCAGGAACTTCCTTTAATACTCTCGATTTTTTTCTTATTTCGCAAAACGGCATTTTTATAGCTACACCGGAACCCACTTCTATTGAAAATATATACCGGCTGATCCGGTCCCTTTATTTCCGGCGAATTCGCCAGTACTTTACTGCATCGGATTTTAAGGCGCTGGAGGAGGAAGCCGTTCAATTATTCGGTGAGGACGCTTATAATAAACCGGATTGTATAATGCACCTGGTTCATCGAATGTATCCGGAAACTGGCCTGAAACTGGATAATGATTTCAGTTCTTACAGGTTTAAACTCATCCTTAATCAATTGCGCAGGCAGGATGATGCCGGATTAGGCCCGCAAATATGTAAACTAATTGAAAGGCATATCGGACTGCAAATTGATTTTTCCGGGAACGTTTCTTATGATGAGCATATCCATGATGCTATATGTCAGCGGGTATCATTTTTAGACCGTTATCCCTATACCCGGGCGGCATGTGATTTGCGCGAACTGAGTAAGCAGATAATTTATTCTGCGGGAGAACAAATGGTAATTAACTATTCCTAAAGGGACAATATGGAAAAGAAATTTGCCAGACTTAATTATTATGAAATGCTTGATTTGAAACCGGACGCTGCAGTATTTGAAATTCGTCAGGCGTATAATACGGCGCTGCAGGTATATCAATCTGATTCTCTCCCCAGTTATTCTTTCTTTTCCCCTGAAGAAAGAAAATCCATATTGAATTGTTTGGAAAAAGCGTATCTTACTTTGATTAATGAAAAATCAAGGCGGGAATACGACAACGAACTTGTTGAATCAGGACTCATCAACAATGCTGAAAAAAAACCATTGGTTAAAACTTCGGTCAGCATTTTTAATATTAATCGGGACCCGGGCAAGCCGGGAATGTCAAAAAATACCGCTGACGCGTTACGGGCGAAAGTTGTCGGTAATAAACTTATTGAGGAAATAATTTCTCAAGAGCATATAAGCGGCCCTGATCTCGTAAAAATCAGAACCGAGCTGGCGGTACCTTTGGAACATATTGTTCAGGAAACAAAAATCAGAATCGATTTTTTACACAGTATTGAAAAAGATGATATTCAGGCATTTCCGGCAGCCGTTTTTCTTAAGGGGTTTATTAAATCATATTTAAAATGCCTTTGCTTGGAGCCGGTAGATGAAATTTGCGGGAAATATTTGAACCGCTGAATAGATCATCGATGTTTTTGCAGCTATGTTATTTTCTTATATTTTTTTTCTTGATCTGTTTAATTTATACTGCATATAATAACTCAAGATTGGAATTAACCTTGTCTTTTCATTGCGCTCCTGTTTTCCCTAATGTGAGATTTAAGAAAAAATGAAGCGACGGAAGATGATCTTCCGCAGTCGAAAATACAATAATTAAAAATTGGAAAATTTTTATGGTAATGTTTCTTTTAACATTCCTTCTTCTGTACGGAGGGATGCATGTTTATGCCTTTGTTCGCCTGGATAAAATATTAAATTTTTCTTTCGGCGTCAGCATCCTTATAATTTTTCTTTTAACAATATTGACATTGGCGCCTTTGTTGGCCCGGATGGCCGAAAAAAACCATCTGGAGTTACTGGCCCGGGTTATTGCTTACACAGGTTACTTGTGGATGGCCTTCATTTTCATTTTTTTCTGCCTCAGTGTTACTTTTGATGTCATAAGATTGATAATTCATTTTTTCCCGGTCCATACAAATTACCCTTTGAGAAATATTGCTTTTGGATTGGCCGTCTTTCTCTCTTTGGTTTTTGTTGTTTATGGTTACGTCGATGCGCAGATAATCAGAACAAAAAAAATGGAAGTAATCGCCGGTCATGATTTGCCAAACGGCGGAAAAATTCGTATCGTCCAGATATCCGACGTCCATGTAGGCTTAATTGTCAGAGAAAAACGGCTGCAGACCCTCATTGATAAAATAAAAGAAGCCAAACCTGACATTTTAATTTCCACAGGAGATCTTCTGGACGGCGAATTAAATAATGTGCAGTCTCTGACTGATCTTTTCCAACAGATTAATCCGCCATTCGGCAAATATGCAATTCCCGGAAATCATGAATATTATGCGGGAATTGATAAGGCAATTCAATTTACAAGGCATGCGGGCTTTGATGTTCTGCGTGATGAAACGCGGGATGTTGCGGGAATCAAAATTATCGGCTTCGATGATATCACCGGGAGAAGAGGGATAACCTTTAAAGAAAATCATCGTTCAATAAGAGAAATTTTGTCAACTCCCGATGATAAATTTATATTGCTTTTGAGACATCAGCCCTATGTTAATAAGGCGGATAATTTCAACCTGCAGCTTTCCGGCCACACCCATAACGGGCAGATATTTCCCTTTCGCTATATAACCCGGCTTTTTTTTAAAGATAATTACGGCTACTATGAACTGGATAAAAACAAAAAGCTATATGTCAGCGGAGGGGCGGGGACCTGGGGGCCGCCGGTACGGGTATTTGCTCCGCCTGAAATAACAGTTATTGACTTGATCGGACACAAAACTCCTTGATATTTATAATAGATAGCCAATAATTGACAAACCTGAATAAAGGAATCGCCCATGCCCCTGCGGGTCACAACGAAACATGAAAATGGGTTGATTGTAGACCGTCCTTGAATAATCCGAATTGGGCTTCATGTCCTCCGCTGGCGGAGGTGGCGCGAAGCGACGGAGGTGGATCAGAGTAGACATTACAGGGGCTGCTTCCTACAGTCGGAACCGTTCCCACGCGGAGCATGGGAACGAGATAAGACTTCCCCTGCACCCCTTCCAAAGTGGGACAAGTGACAGCGGTATTTGATATTTTTCCTAAGTATCATAAATTGTTTAATTTTTAACGTTTTTAGAATCTATTTTCAGAGGAGGTTTCTAATGCCCTTTTTTAAAACTGATGACGGTCTTCGTTTGCATTATCAAATCAGCGGTAACGGCCGGCCTGTTATTCTTATTCATGGATTGACGGCAAGCTCCCGTTATTTTCAAAAACAGATTCCAGCGTTTGCTTCGCATTTTCAAATTATTGTTCCTGATTTGCGCGGACATGGGCAGTCGGAATCATCCGACGACCATTTTACCTTGAAGAGGCTGGCTATGGATTTAAAACAGCTTATGGAGGAGCTGAGTATTGAAAAAGTTTCATTAATCGGCTGGTCCATGGGCGCACAGGTTATCTTCGAATTCATCAAAAACTATTCCTGCCGGAACATAGAAAAAATTATAATTATTGATATGTCTCCCCGACTTATGAAATCAGCGGATTGGAACTGCGGGCTTCCGGGTATTTTCAGCCGTAAGCAGGGAGACTTCGGCCACGAGGATAATCTTTATCTGCTCTCCGTAATGCTCAATGATTGGGAGGCTTACAGCAAGATTGTCGCCCAGCGGATTTTAAATAAATCGCTGTTCAATGAAAAAATGGAATTCAATGCCGCTGCTGATTTCAAAGGAAAAGAAGATCTGCCCTGGCTTTATGAGGAGTCCCGAAAAAACAAGGCGTGGGTTATCGCCGCTTTCTGGATAGCTATGGCAATAGAAGATTACCGCCCTGTTTTACCGGAAATTACGGTACCCTGCCTTCTAACTTACGGAATGGAAAGCAATTATTATCCGCCGGAAAATTATGAATACATGCAAAAGCAGTTACCCGATGCCCGGATTGTTCCATTTGCCGGCTGCGGCCATGCTTTGCATATTCAGGATCCCGAATTGTTTAATAAAACGGCACTGGATTTCTTTAGCGAATAGAATAAGGTACAGTTTATTGCCGCCATCCTGAAACAATCTATTCAGCGCCATTTTAAACACTTTTCAGATAAAATATTTGACACAAAGGCGACTTCCTTATATTTTTAACATAGGTTTGTAAAAATCATCAAAACAAAAACAAACATAAAAATCCAAGTTTAAAGTTGCTGCTTTGTAAATTTTTCAGACTGTGTCTGGCAAAAGAAAACTTAAAAAATTCGATGAAAAGAAAGGATCGTTATGCGTAAATTAATGTTTGTTCTTCTTGTTATACTTTTGTTTATTCCGGCCTGTTCCAAGGAGCCGAAAACTGATGAGCAAAAGGCCTTTTATTCTTTGGGCGTTAATATTAATAAACAATTGTCTGTTTTCGATATGACTCCCGAGGAATTGAAGTATGTACAGCAGGGCATGTCCGATGCCGCCGCAGGTAAAAAGCTGGCTGCGGAACCCGAAGCCAACATGCAGAAACTCGGCCAATTGGCAAAGACCCGCATGACCAAAGCTGCTGAAAAACAAAAAGCGCTGGCGAAGCCGTTTTTGGAAAAAGCAGCCGCCGAAAAAGGTGCAAAGAAAACCGCTTCCGGTTTGATTTATCAGGAAATCAAGGCCGGTACAGGTCCTTCACCAAAGCCCACTGATATTGTTAAAGTTCATTATACCGGCACTCTTGCCGACGGTAAAGAATTCGACAGTTCCGTTAAGCGCGGTCAGCCCGTGGAATTTCCATTAGGACAGGTTCTTCCCTGCTGGGCGGAAGGTGTAGGCATGATGAAAGTCGGCGGCAAAGCCAAACTGGTTTGCCCTTCCGATTTGGCTTACGGCGACTTCGGACGTCCACCTCTGATTCCCGGCGGCGCGACCCTGGTTTTTGAAGTGGAATTACTGGATGTAAAACCCGGTGCGGCAGCAAAATCAGCAGTTCCGCAGCAGTCTCCCGCTCCTTCGGCAAAACCGAAAGCGGAGGAATAATTTCAGGAAATAAGTTATTTAATTATTTTGGGGCGGGACATAAAAATCCCGCCCTTTCCTTATGTGAAACACCTTGGAAATGTACCGTGCCGGCGTTTGAGGCGCGGGTTGTCCGGGGAACAGTCCCTGCAAAGCGAACACGGGAAAGCGTGCCTGAACCTCAAGCCTTCAGTCCTCAGCCTATAGCTTCATTTTGGCAGCTCTTCTTATGCTAACATTCTGACCGATTCTTCACGGTCCCACTGGCGCGTTTTGGCTGCAGCAATAAATGCGCTTACTTCGAAGGCATCCACAATTCCTTCGTCCTTGGTGACATGAGCTTTTTTCAAAAGCACCTGTCCTCCCTTGTCGGCGGCAATGGCCTTAAGATGAATAAAAGCATCGCGCGCAAAATCAATGGCGGAGCTTTCCATTAACAGTGTCTTTGCCCCGTTTTCAGAAAGGATAACAGCTACCGCATCAAAGAGAACTGAAGGTGTTCCGGCCAGTTGTCCGTCCGCCTCAAGATGTGAACCGTCAGCAAGCTTTGCACCGCCTACTTTGGGCGCCACTATTTTTACGGTTGCACCGGCATCGGTTGCCGCTTTTTTGATTTCCTGGATTGCGGCGCCGTTTGATCCGTCGGCAATGAGAATGCCGATCATGCGTCCGGAGAGTGTTTCTTTCATCCGGCCTATGATCTGTAATGCCGGGGAAGGCGGCAGTTTTTGTGCGGGAACTGCAGTTTCAGGTGCAGCGGGTATTTCCTGCAATGCCAGACCGGCCGCTACACGCCGGGCCAGCTCTTCATCGATATGCCGCAGATGACCGACTATTGCCTTTCGTACATGCAGTTGTTCAACTTTGGAAAGTTCAAACACCAGAGCGGACGCTATGTGGGCCTGTTCATAAGCAGTCTGGCTTATGTAAAATTGCCGCGCCTGGCTGTAATGATCGGCAAAACTTTTGGCGCGAATACGTCCTTTTTCTCCGGTTTCAGTTACCGTCTTGCTGGAAAATCCTGTGGATGGTGATTCGCGTGGTGCGATTTGCGAAAGAGAATTGGGTTCGTACGAAACACGGCCCGTATGTTGGGCCATCTGCATATGTCCGTCGCGCTGAAAGTTGGTCAACAGGCATTTAGGCGCGTTGATCGGAATCTGGTGAAAATTGGGCGAACCCAGGCGGGAAAGCTGCGTATCCGGATAGGAGAAAAGGCGGCCCTGTAAAAGGGGATCATTCGAGAAATCAATGCCCGGCACGATATTCGCCGGACAAAAAGCGACCTGTTCCGTCTCGGCGAAGAAATTATCCGGCCAGCGGTTCAGCACCAGCCGGCCGATTACTTTCAGGGGCACCAGTTCTTCCGGGATAAGTTTTGTTGCATCCAGATGATCAAACGGGAATTTGGCGGCTTCCTCCTCGGTAAAAAGCTGAACCCCTAGTTCCCATTCCGGAAAATTCCCCGATGATATGGCTTCGAACATATCCCGGCGGTGGTAGTCCTGATCGGCTCCGCTGAGCTTGACGGCTTCATCCCAAACAGTCGATTGCAGTCCGAGCTTGGGACGCCAGTGAAATTTAACGAACGTTGAACTGCCTTCATCGTTGATCAGCCGGAAGCTATGCACACCGAAGCCTTCAATCATCCGGAGAGACCGGGGAATTGTGCGGTCGGACGTGATCCACATTACCATGTGCATGGATTCGGGCGTAAGCGAAATAAAATCCCAGAATGTATCATGGGCGGTTGCCGATTGGGGGAAACCGCGGTCCGGTTCCATTTTTACGGCATGAATAAGATCCGGAAACTTTATCGCATCCTGAATGAAAAAAACGGGAATGTTGTTTCCGACCAAATCCCAGTTGCCGTCTTTCGTATAGAATTTTACGGCAAATCCTCTTACGTCGCGCGGCGTGTCAACTGAACCCGCGCCCCCGGCGACGGTGGAAAATCGGACAAAGACAGGGGTTTTTTCGCCGACTTCGGTCAGTACACGGGCGTTGGTATAGTCCTTCAGGGAAGTCGTGAGTTCAAAAAACCCATGCACGCCGGTGCCTCGAGCGTGAACGATACGTTCGGGAATACGCTCGTGATCGAAATGCATGATTTTCTCACGAAAAATAAAATCTTCCAGCAGCGTGGGGCCTCGGGGATTAGCCCGCAAAGAGTTTTGATCGTCGGAAACCGGCATTCCCTGATTCGTAGTGAGAACGGGATAATCGCCGCCGACAATCTGGTGCAGCTCGTCTGCTGTTCCCCGCTTTGTTTCTCCATAAAAAACCAGGCATTCCTCTTTGCTTTTCTCTAAATCATAAGTTTTTTTTTCTTTATCCATTAATTAATCTCCTTGATTAGATAATCCTTGAAAAATTTTTGCATGCCAATGCCCGCTGAATTTATTCTTAAGCGTAGATTTCAAGCACATTTCTTCTTATATTATCTGAGGTTAGAGGAGCCGGGACGGCAAATCAATATGGATAAAATGGGAGTTTTATAGAGGAAAAAAACTATGGAAAAAG
>CAZWCA010000082.1:0-10804 GCA_964632255.1 uncultured Smithella sp.
GCAACGGATTCCTAATCCGTGTGCCGCGCGTTCGACTCGCGCCAGGGGCACCAAGAAAATCAAGGATTTAGTTAGTACTAAGTCTTTTTTGTTTTAACTTTCATCGCGAATTAAAATGCCCCAGGAAATGAAATACGCTTAATGAAGTTTAATCGTTGGATTATATATTTATTGACCAAGTTCCGTGATATGCGCATCGTCTGGGATTTGATGGGATTTCTTTATAATCGTTGCATATATGATCTAATCGCCGATCTTTATGAATATATCGCCAGTGAACTAATTATCAATAATAATGAGCAAATACTTGATGTAGGTACAGGGCAAGGGTATTTAACGCTATTACTCGCTCACCGAAATCCGCATGCCTCCATAATTGGAATTGATTATTCCTTGATGCAGGTCACCAGGGCTGAAAAATACCGCCGAAAGAATAATATTTATAATTGTTCTTTTCTCCAGAAAAATGTTTTGTCTTTGGATTTTAAAACCTCTACTTTTGATGCAATAGTAAGCGTAGGATCGATAAAGCATTGGTCCAATATTCATCGTGGATTAGCAGCAATACATCGAGTTCTTAAGCCCGGTCATTGCCTAATCTTAGCAGAAACAGATCGAGAAATTTCAGACGATGATCTGCAAAAATTTGCTAAAGGTTTTCGCGTACCTTTAATACCGGAAGGGCTTCTTTTCTGGGGTTTACGCAACGTCGTATTTGGGCAAAGTTTTTCTTATGAAGAATTGGTTGATATTATCGGCAAGGCTGGATTTCGTAATGTGGAAAATGTAAAAGTGACTGCCTGTCCTTATGTAATTGTAAAAGCTTGGAAATAAAGAATACCGTAACTTCACAAAACTGAAAAAGCGAATGAAAGATCAGGTTCCTTTTTAGTTTACATATTGCTTATTATCAAATATAGCATGGGAAAAATAATAATTTCGGGAGACATGAAGTATGCAAGTATTTACAGCAAATGACATCGTGGATATTGCTATCCGGATAGAGGAAAATGGAATTAATTTTTATAATTTCGCTCAGCAGATAGCCAAAACAGAAAACGCAAGAGATCTTTTTGGAAAACTCGCGGCCGATGAGGGTGCTCATAAACGAACATTTGAAATACTTTTATCGGAAATTGAAACATTTAAGCCGCCTGAGAGTTATGCTGGTGAATATACCGCTTATTTGCGTAATTATGTAGATAATAATCTAATTTTTACTAAAGAAATTATGGACAAACAGCTTGCCAAAGTAACTGATACTATGGGCGCAATAGATTTTGCCATCCAACGTGAACTCGACTCTATTTTGTATTATCATGAAATAAAAAATCTCGTATCTCCAGACCATCATGAAGCAATTGAAATAATTATTAATGAAGAAAGAAAACATTATGCCATGCTACTGAGCATGAAGAAAGAGTATGCCTCTTAATTTCCCCAAAATTCAATTTTTTGCAGCCGCCCGTAAAAGGCGGCTTGCATTCTGAACCTAAAAATTATCAAAGTCAGTAACTCCGGAATATAATCTTTCAATTCCAGCAGTGTTGAAAAATGCTCTTGACGTAAGTTCGCGGCCTTACGGACAGAGTGTATGGGGAGGAAAATTTTTGATTTCCCTTCGATCAAATACAAAGTATAGAAATTTCCCATAATATAGTAATTCTATAGCGAAACTTGTTTTATCTTGAATGTTTTTTCCAAGCTTAAATAAAAATTAAAAACTAAAACCCTGAATTATTTCTTTAAATATTTAGATTTATTGGTCTGGCATTGATTCTATGTTATATAAATTTATTTAATAAACTTTACGAAGGTGATTTACTTTAAGTACACTTCATGGCCATAAAAAATTTAGAAGATCAAAATAATTTAAAATCTTCAATCGTTGTTAGCCGGAAGCGGTCCGTTGTCTCAGCGAAAGATAACAGACCATCTTCTTCTGCCAGTCGGATGTCTAAGCTTAAAACAGAAAAAGTAAGGGCTTTTTATGTTGCAGGTATCGGTGCTTCCGCCGGTGGACTGGAAGCCCTTAAACATTTCTTCAAAAATCTCCAGCGGGATAGTGGTATAGCTTACGTTGTAATTCCTCATCTTGCTCCAGATCACAAAAGCATAATGGTCGAACTCTTACAGAAACATTCCAAGTTACCTGTTGTTGAGGCGGTGGATAAAACAAAGGTTAAGCCGGATTATGTATATGTACTTCCTCCGGGCATGGAAATATCAATTTTCCAGGGAGCTTTGCAGTTGATGCCGCCGATAATGAATAAAGATAAATATCATCCGATTGATCAGTTTTTCCGGTCTCTCGCCCAAGATCAAGGCTCTTTTTCAATAGGTATAGTTCTTTCCGGAACCGGAACGGACGGTAGCCAGGGCATTCGTGAAATTAAAAATGAAAGCGGCCTCGTTATCGTGCAGGAATCAACAGATGCTCTTTATACAGGCATGCCGCTTTCTGCAGTGGAAACGGGTGTAGCCGATTTTGTGCTTCCAGCAAAAAAAATACCTGAAATACTGACTAATTATGTCCGACAATCTTTGAATACTCGTGTAAACACTAATCAAACTGTCAGCAAAGAAGTCGAAGATACCCTTAAAAAAATATTTGTTTTAATACGCAGCCAGGCTGGGCTTGATTTTTCCCTGTATAAACGTGATCACTTGATCCGGGGCATCAATAAGCAAATGAGCATGCACCGGATAGACACGATGGAAGATTATGTCCGGTTCTTGCGTGTCAACAATGATGAGGTATTACGCTTATCACGGGCTCTTCTTGTCAAAGTTACGAGATTTTTCCGGGATGAATTTGCTTTTGAAGCACTCAAGAAAAAAGCTTTTCCAATCATTACCAAGGGCAAAAACAAAAAAACCGCCCTTAGAATTTGGGTTCCCGGTTGTTCAACCGGCGAGGAAGCTTATTCACTTGCCATATTGCTTCGTGAATTCATGGAAGAAAAACAAGAACGTTTTGCTGTCCAGATTTTTGCAACTGATGTAGATAACAATCTTATTGAGCATGCCCGTGCCGGTATATACCCTGCAGGGGTGGCTGATGACATATCCGATGAACGGTTATCCCGGTTTTTTGAAAAATCAGGTACGGATCTTAAAATCAAAGATGATATCCGCAGTATGATTATTTTTGCTGTACAGGATTTGGTAAAGGGGCCGACATTCATGCGGCTGGACCTGATCAGTTGCCGTAATCTCCTCATTTACATGGGGCAACCCTTGCAAAAAAAGATCATTCCCCTGTTCCATTATTGCCTGAATCCAGGAGGAATTCTCTTTTTGGGCTCCTCGGAAACTATTGGCAGCTTTGGTGATCTTTATTCGACACTGGAAAATAAGGCGCGCTTATTTCAAGCCAGACGGGTTAAATCTCCGGCGCTTCCCAGATCGATGCGGGAGATTCAAATACCGGAATCTGCTCATACAGGCTATGAAAGTCTTGAAGAAGATACAGCGGGCAGCTTGCTGGACAGAGCTCTGGCCAATCATCCTGGAGGGAAGGTAATTGCAACAGCCTTGCGTGATACTCTGGCCAGCTTAAAGGTTAACAAGAAAGACAAACAGCCAAAATCAAAGTCGGAAAAAGATGCCGCTCAATATGAACGGGAAATATTTGAACTCCGTGAGCGCCTTCAAACAACTATTGAGGAACTGGAGACATCCAACGAGGAGCTTCGTTCTTCCAATGAAGAACTGGAGTCCGTTAATGAGGAACTTTTAACCCTTAATGCTGAATTCCAGAATAAGATAGATGAATTGGCTGATGCACGAGCTAATATGGATATTATTCTTGCCGGCGCACAGATCGCCACAATCTTTTTGGGTACAAATCTCGCTATTCGCAGTTTTACACCATCTATAACCGGGATTATCAACCTCATAATGTCAGATATCGGCCGTAATTTACGAGATTTTGCCACATATCTGGAATACCCAAATATGATTTCAGATATAGAAGAGGTACTCCAAACAGGTAAAGCAAAAGAGATTGCCGTCCGCCATGAAAACGGAAAATGGTACTTGGTTCGTATATTGCCGCACCGTAAAAAAGGCCGTCTCGACGGTTCGGCTATTTCTTTTATAGACATATCAGACCAAAAGAAAATTGAAAAAAGTTATAAAGATTCACTGGCCTATGCTGAAGGTGTAATCGAGACGGTACGTGAGCCATTTTTAATTCTCGATCGCAATTTCCGTGTCATTACCGGTAATTATGCTTTTTATCGAATTTTCAAGGTTTCAAAAAAAGATACTGAAAAAAAGCTTATTTTTGAGCTGGGAAACCGGCAGTGGGATATTCCTGAATTAAGACGGCTGTTGGAAGATGTTCTTCCTGGTAAAAGTCAGTTCAACAATTTTAAAGTCGAGCATGATTTTGAAACTATTGGACATAGGAAGATGTTGCTGAATGCTCGTCAGATCATGCAGGAAGGCGAAGAAGTGCAAATGATTCTGCTTGCTTTAGAGGATATAACGAATAAGAAATTGGGACGCTAGATTTGATGAAAGATGACCGTGAAAAATTAAAATCAGAAAAAGACTCCGAAGATATAACAGATTTAAGTTATAAGGCAAAAGAACTTATTCCAAAGCAAGTTCAAAACCGGCATGATTTTGCATCAAAGGATTTACAGAGCCTCGTGCATGAGCTGGAAACGCACCAGATCGAACTTGAAATGCAGAATAGCGAATTGCGCCGGATACAACATGATCTGGAAGAATCACAACGCCTCTATTCAGACTTGTTTGATTTTGCACCAACCGGTTACTTTATTTTTGACCGTAGCGGCACTGTCTGTTCTGTTAATTTTACCGGTGTAAAAATGCTGGGGTATGACACGAAGTATGAAGTTATTGACAGACCGTTTTCCGTCTTTGTCCTGCCTGAAGATTGGGAAATTTTTTTTGAACATTTAAGAGACACATTTGAGAGGCAGATAAAGCAAGTTAATGAACTAAGACTAGTACGTGCTAACCGGTCAATCATTAACGTTCAATTGCAGAGCATTATCTCTGATGAGACAGGAGATAAGCATGCCACATGCCGCACAACAATTCTCGATATTACGGAAATCAAACAGGCACAGGAACAGATTAAACATTCCGAGCAAGAGATACAGAATATTCTTAATAGTATTACAGATATATACATTGCATACGACCGTGAATGGCGTTTTGTCGACCTGAATCGTCAGGCAGAAAAAGCCATTGGAAAAAAGAGAGATGAGGTCATTGGCAAGACATTTGGGGAAGTATTTCCTAAAATGTTGGACAGTGAATATAATCTGCAATATCAAAAAGCAACGAAATCAATGACGCCTGTCCATTTTGAAGCAAAATTCAAAGCTAATAAATGGTTTGAAATTCATGCCTATCCTTCTAAAGATAGATTTTTTGTTTATATGAAGGATATTTCAATAAGAAAAAAAGCCGAAAATATTTTATCAGAGCAGGCGGCCAAACTTCAGCAAAGAAGTGAGCAGTTGGAAAAAACAAACAAAGAATTGGAAAGTTTTTCCTATTCCATATCTCATGATTTACGCGCCCCCTTAAGAGCGATTGACGGGTTCGCCAAGATGATTCTTGTGAAGGATGGAAACAATCTTAGTGAATATACAAAAGAAAAATTTGAGGTAATAAGGGCCAATGCATCAAAAATGGGACAGTTAATTGATAGCCTGCTGGAATTTTCTCGCTTGGGCAGGCAAGCCTTGTCCTTAAAAGACATCAATATGGATGACCTAGTTAAAGAAGTTTGGAATGAATTGTTAAACTTTCATTTGGAAAGAAAAATGTCTTTCATCATGGATGAATTGCCGAAATGCTATGGAGACAGGCATCTAATCAGGCAAGTACTGGCCAACTTGCTGGGTAATGCAATAAAATTTACAAAAGATCGTAATATGGCGCTTATCGAAGTTGGAGGTTATATTAAAGGCAAAGAGCATGTGTACTATATTAAAGATAACGGAGCCGGTTTTGATATGATGTATTACGATAAGCTCTTTAGTGTTTTCCGGCGATTGCATAATCCCGAGGAATTTGAGGGAACGGGCATAGGGCTGGCAATTGTTCAAAGAGTAATTCATAAGCATGGCGGACGAGTTTGGGCGGAAGGTAAAGTAGATCAAGGTGCCTGTTTCTATTTTGCCTTGCCATATTTATGCACTTAGAGCGCAAATAATCTTCAAATTAAGCTTTTAATCTTTCTTATCAAAGAACTTGACTTTAAATGACAGCCTAAAAATGACCTGAATCACCAAAAGTGACCCACCCCGGTTTAAATTAGAAAAACAAATAAAAAGCGATTACGTTTCAAAATACATCTTAATTAATATTTTGAAGCAAATACAAATATTTGAATCTAATGTAAGGATGTTTTACAAAGTAAAAAAATCATAAATCACCGAATTCGTATAACATTTGTGTGAAACCTGTTTTACCTCTTTAATGTGTCGGAATAATTTACAAAAAAATAATTAATGATTTTCACTAAAGCGACGCAATTTCAATTACTTAGAAATGGCATGTCTTATGCATTGTCTAGTTTCACAGTACGTAAGTGGTTTTAAGGAGGATTAATTCTACAAATAATTCAGAATAAAAAATTATTTTTATGAGTCGACCATAAAAAAATACAAAAATAATAAAAAAGGAGGGTGTATATGAAGAAACGCTTAACCGCAGTTTTTTTTGCATGTATCTTGATGCTTAGTGTTGTTGGCATAGCAGGTGCGAGTACATTTACTCTGCAAAGCTACAATGTATCACTGAACACCACTGATCCCGGTCTGGTTCTTTACTGGAATCCGATCCTGAGCCAGCCAACATCGTGGAATTTAAATGTAGGTCAATCTACGGGATGGTTCGATTTATTTAAAATAGGCACAACCGAGAGCACCGTAAATTACGGTGAAGATACGGTTCAAAAACCGATCAGTGTAAGTTTTAACTGGTCATCTCCAATTGGCACAATACCGGACACTGTGAACGGAGAGACATCTGGGTGGACGATCTTTATTTTCGATGGCGCTAATGTTGACTGGAATGACAGCCCTGCCGTCTTCAATTTCGGCAACGGCGGCCAGTTTATACTTGAACTTAAGGACGGCTCCTTCGGAGTTCCGGGTTGTACTGACATCGAAGCTAAACTTACTTACAAGAAAGCGTCCGTTCCCGAACCGATGACATTGAGTCTCCTTGGCCTTGGTCTCCTTGGTTTGGCAGGACTTAGAAGAAGATTCAGAGCTTAGATTAAATCGTAACAGAACAAAAGGCGGAGTCGCATTAACTTCGCCTTTTTTTGTGCGCCCGGCAGTGCGTATCACTTATTTACTTCTAACTTTAATCTTTTTGTTTATATTTTGTGGGTTATTTATTGAAATTCTATATTGAAAGATATATGAAACTACCTTTGCCGGTTTAGGCCTATCATGCTACAGTGCACTTTTAATAAAGGTCCATGTTATCTCATTAAATAAAAGAGTAATTAAAATGCAGGATATAAAGGTCGGAACAGGAGTTGATATTGTTTTTGAAAATGAAATAAATAAACCAAATGCGCATCACATGAGGGCACTGGTTTACGATTATAAAAATAATAAAGTTATTATTTCACAGACTTCACCTCCTTTAAATCGTTACTTCCTTAATCGAAGGGTAATTGTTTCTTTTCTGGCCGATTCCAGGAAGCGTCTCGCGCGTTTTGGTTTTACGGCGCAGATAATTGATTTATCAGCGGATTATCGAATCTCTGCTAATAAAAGTGTCGAAGCGCTTGTTCTTAAACAACTTGAAAAACCTCATCAAATCGATTTTCGCATGTTTTTTCGCGTCAAACTTCCTTCCCAAAGTAATATCAATCTTTATTTTCAACGACAAAGAGTTAATTTGATTGATATTTCATTAGGTGGAGCCAAATTTAGCTATCCCTTAACGCATGTGTTCCGTCATGGTGAATCTGTGAATTTTGAGCTGATTATCGACTCCAAGACGTTTGAACTAAAAGCGCGGGTAAGTAATTTATCGGTTCCTCATGATTCTACAGCCAATAATGCTCTTCAATATGTCGGCATTGAATTTGAGAAGGGCGACAGGCAATTGGAAGGTGCTTTAGGCAAGGCAATTATTGGGATTGAAAGGCAGATGCTGAGCGAAGGAAAAATAGTCTAGCTGCCGTCCGGAAATAGCTGAACCCTTCAGCTTATAGCCGGTAATAATTAAATTTTGTTATTTATCATTTCCGGTTCACTAGTATTTTTTGAAAAATAATACGAGCAAAATACCGGCAATAAAGCCGCCGATATGCCCCCACCAGGCTATTCCTCCACCGGATGAAGGCAACACTTGAGCAACCGTGCCTGAAAATACCTGCAATAAGAACCACCAGCCCAGGAAAAAAATTGCCGGAACATCTATAAACCATGGAATAATGAAAATCGGAATAAATGTAAGGATTCTTGCTCTTGGAAAAAGGACAAAATAGGCTCCCATAACTCCGGCGATGGCGCCGGATGCGCCAATTACAGGCATTGGCGACCGGGGATTGAAGTAAATATAGAATATGCTGGCAAGCACTCCAACGATCAAATAGAAGAAAAGGAATCGGCCATGCCCCATTCGATCTTCCACCTTGCTGCCGAAAATTTTGAGAAACCAGACATTGCCCAGGAAATGCAGCCATCCGCCATGCAGAAACATCGCAGTGATAAAGGAGAGGTAGTCAGGAAAAATGATGCCATTTTTACTTTTTGTATAGTCAGTAGGAACAATTCCGAAATGATGGATGAAATTATCAAGGAAATCCTGAGGCAAGGTTGTTTCAAACAAGAAGACAAGCCCGCACAGAATAATCAGCGTCCATGTGGTAAAAGGGAATGTTCTGTTAGGTACTGTGTCTCTTATCGGAAACATTATTTATCTTCCAGGAAAGCATCGTTTTATCTCATAAGTTTGAGGTTTTTTATCTGCGATCCGATATTGGCCGGAATTCCAGTTTCTGTTAAATTGTTGTTTCGGATGATTTTTTCAAAATTAAATTAATTAGTTGCGCCGGCTTTTTCCGTACAAGGTGCGAAGTTCTTCTTTTGCTTGATCCAAAATGTGCAACCTTTCCTTGTCCAGATTGCTCCCCGCCCGGTTTATGTAGAACACGAGCATGGACATGGCAGAGCGTAAGGGCGGAGCTTTACGGCGGGTACTGCTGTCTGCCGATTTTTTAAGCGACAGGGCTATTTTTTTCGGATCATTCCATGTAAACACTCCTTCTTCCAGATCCAAGGCATTACTTTCTCTGGTAACTCTTTGCGTCCATCGTTTTCTATTTGATGTTTCAGTCGTTGTTGCCATTTTTATACCTCTTATTATCAGTAAAAATTAGTACATACGACAACTAAAAGGAAAGGCGAAAAAGAAGAATTTACAATTATAATAAATGGAGGCAAAGTGAATGTCAAATTGCGGAATGTTATTCGAGAAACCGCCCCTTATTTTTGCTTTGTTTTAAATTGATTAATGATTTTATTTATAAACGATAAGATATTAGAAAAAAATTCTTTTGCTTGCCGGATCGGAGAAGATTTGATGCGAACCGTTATATAAAGATCTCCGGCTTCACCTCCGGCAATACCGGCCTCTCCCATTCCTTTCAGGCGCAGCTTTTGACCGTCCTTCATGTTTGGAGGGGTAGTTACGAACAGCTCACGTCCAGTTTTTTTGTTTGAATAGCGTATTTTTCCGCCGAGACGGGCGATATCCGGGGAAAGCTCAATAAAATCCAGTAAATCATTACCCTTTTCGGGCAGCTCGATACCCAATTTCTTTTTCAGGCTGTACCGGATCAGCCTGCCTAAATATCCAATCGGGGCATTTCTTCCGGGGCTTTGTTTGTTTCCGAATCCGCCAATGATTACCCGGCCAAAAACACCGGGTCTCCTGAATTCAAAGGTTCGATATCCGGCGCCATAGGATTCCCTGAATACATCGTCAAATCCCCGGAAACCGAAAGCCCGGCTTAGCTCCTCGAATATCTGTTGAATATCAGAATCCTTAAATATATCCTGATCGGAGTAAGTCTGTCGGAAATGATCGTAGGCTGATGATCCATAAGCCTGCCTGAGCGCGTCATATTCCCTTCTTTTTTGAGGATTCGAAAGCACGGCATAAGACTCGTTTATTTCTTTCATTCGGTCTGCCGCTTCCGGGTTGTCTCTGTTTCTGTCCGGGTGGTACATTAAAGCCAGACGGCGATATGCATCTCTAACCTGCTTATCACTGGCATTTCGTTCTAAACCCAATATTTGATAATAGTCTTTTTGTTCCATTTTTTTACGTTTTCAACCAGCCCTTGGCCTGTATTTTTAAAACAGTCTTTTCCCTAAGATTACAGGCCGAATCTTTCATATTTATTTAAGCTCGTCAACGAAAGCTTTCCGAATTTAGCAAGCGTGAAGGTGGATCAGCTAAAGAACCGCTCCTACGCGGAGCATGGGAATTAGATAAGCCATCCTCCCCCCTGCACCCCTGAGACTGTGTCGCAATTAGCGAAAAGAGAAAAAATACTCATTATTAGGAGTGGTTTGACCATTAAAATTTCAAAAAAGTTTGTCATAAGCAATTTTAACGAGCCATTTTTTCGACATAAAAAAGACAAATTAATTGCGACACAGTCTCCCTCCAAAGGGGACAAGAAAAGCAGCGTGTTTGAGCAAACATGTTCTCAGAATCTATTTTTCGAAGTGAAAAGGAATAAAGCACAGTATTCCCTTAAACATACTAAGAATTG
>CAZWCA010000083.1:0-4313 GCA_964632255.1 uncultured Smithella sp.
AATGCTTTTTCATGTCCCCCTTTGGAGGGGTGCAGGGGAGGACGTCTTTTCTAATGCTCCGCTGGGAACGGTTATTTAGCTGATCCACCTCCGCCGGAGGATAGAGCAATGATGTACAAACCACACTTCTTATTCAAAAACAAATTTGAATATCTTTAATTTACTGCATAGCATATACTACTTAACCTTTACTTAAAATGTTTTGTACTATTTGCCAAACATCTTCAACCGTAATCAATTCCATGCAGCGAAAATCGGTGGGGCATGTTTTTCTCAGGCAGGGGCTGCAGGATACTTCCTGATGCACGACAATTGACTGGCTTCCGACAGGTGATGTAGTGACCGGGTTTGTCGAGCCGAAAATTGCAATGGTCGGAACATTCAAAGCGCCGGCGATATGCATAAGACCGGAATCGTTGCTAATCATTACACGGCATTGCGAAATCAAATATATCGCTTCTTCCAGGTCGGTTTTGCCGGCAAGGTTAAGCAAATCGGCACCGGCATGACGGCGCACTTCTTCAGCAATATCCCAATCGGATTTGCCGCCAAGCAATATTATCCGGCAGGGAAATGCAGCGGCAATTTCATCGGCAACTTTCGCGAATCTTTCCGGAAACCATCTCTTGGCCGGACCGTAAGTGGCTCCGGGTGCCAAAGCAACTATTTCTTTTGGGGAATCAGGCATGTACTTTTGCAGGACATTCCTGGCATCGTTTCGGCTGATCTTTGTTTCCAAATGCATTTCTTTATTTATGGAAGCACAACCCAGGGCTTTGACCATTTCGAGATAATAGTCTGTCTGGTGCAGATTTCTGATTTCCTGACTGCGTTGGACCCGATGGGTCAGCAGAAATCCCCGTCCGTCCGTGTTATAGCCGGCCCGTACCGGAATGCCGGCGGCCAGGGCAATTATTGCGGCTTCTATGGCGTTTTGCAAAAGAATCGCTGCATCAAATTTTTTTTCTGCCAGTGAGCGGGCTAATTTAAAAACTCCCATAGTATTATCATATTTATTTTCATAAATAATGATTTCGTTGATGCTGGAGAACAGCCTGTAAATATCGGCCACCCATGGTTTAACAAGCATCGCAATATGTGCCGTTGGATATGTTGCTCGAATGGATTCAACCGCCGGTATTGTCATAATCGCGTCGCCGATCCAGTTGGTTCCTCTGATCAGAATTTTATTTAATCCTTCCTGAGGCAATAGTTTATTAGTTTTCAGCTTCACTGGTTAGTCCTTTTTGTTTTGCCTGACAGAGCTTTGTCTTCCAGCGCTGATGCACCCAGAACCATTGTTCCGGATATTGGCGGATTTTTTCTTCGATGATCTTAGTGAAGTTTTGCGTATTGATCAAGACATCATTAGTGCGGGAACCGGAGCGGGCAATTTCTACCTTTGGGCCAATTTCCAAAATGTATTTACTGTCGGGCAGCCGCCGGGTAAAAACAGGCAGCACCGGGGCATTTGTATGTAGTGCAAGCAGGGCCAAGCCGGATGTCGTGCATGCTTCGCGGCCGAAGAAATTCACGAACACTCCATCATACCAGGCGACATTTTGATCGATAAGCATACATATTGTCGAGTTTTTTTTTAAAAACCGGATTATCGGCCGCATGGCATTTTCCTTCGAAAGAGAGATGTTGCCGCATGATGATCGCACGCTGGTAATATTTCGCTCCAGAAAAGGACTGTCGAGTACCCGGTAAAGAAAGACGAAAGGCTGTGTAATTATAGCCAGGGCGGCATTGCCGATTTCCCAGTTGCCGAAGTGAGCGCTGAACAGCAGGACACCTTTACCTTCTTTACAGGCTTCAATATAATTTTCCAATCCTTCAATCGTGATCCATTCCGGAAGATTATCCTTATTTAAATCGGGAATATCGGCGAATTCAGCAGCAACTAAGGCAAAATTAAAGTAAGAACTCCGGGCAATATTTGCAATTTCCATGGGAGATTTCTCAGGAAAGGAACGCTGTAAATTATGAATGGCAATAAGACGGTGTTTACGCGACAGATAATAAAAAGCTCCGGCCAAAAAAGTAAAAAGGGGCCTCCGCCAGCTCAAAGGAATAGCTTTCGTGAGTCTAATAACCAGGCTTTTTTGCATCTTCATCCTTACCCCTTACCTATAGCCTATGACCTATAACCTTCAATCTTTTCCAAAATGAACTTTTTAAATGAATTTTCTTTGGGAATTATTTCCAGTTCTATCCTTAACATGAAAATATTTTTCACTAAATCAGGAAATTCCTGCAGGCGCATGCCGTCTTTTTCCGTGGTAATCAGAAAATCCGCCTTTGTCTTTACGAATCTATTATAAATACTTTCCAGCTCTTCTTTATCGTAGCGATGATGATCGGGAAAACTCACAAATGAAACAATTTGCCCTTCGGCTGCTTCAATCGCTTTTTTGAATGATTCCGGCCTGGCAATACCGGCAAAGGCACAGACCTTTTTACCTTTCAATTCGGCAAGCGGCAATTGCCGGTTGTAATCTCCCGAGACAATATCGACAGGTCTGTGAGAGCTCCTGAATACAGGAATATTTTGTAAGCCGGGTATTTTATTGATAATCAGATTTGTTACTTGAACTTCGCTCGCTCGCGTTAGAATAAAGGCATCCGCTCTGCCTAGTCCCGAAATTGGTTCCCGCAATTCGCCCCGCGGCAATAAATAACCATTTCCGAATGGTTTTTCGCTGTCGAGCAGCACCAGATTTATGTGCCGGTGAATCTGCCGGTGCTGAAAAGCATCATCACATATGAGAACATTTGCTCCGAACCTATCAATGGCTGCCCTACCGGTTAAAATTCTTTTTGGGCCGGTGATCACCGGTATATTTCTTAGCGAACGGGCAATCAGAAATGGTTCATCTCCTGCTTCCACACTGGAGGCAATGATATCTTTGCCATTGGAAATGATATTTACCGGCTCAGAACTTTTTCCGCCATATCCGCGGCTTAAAACTGCCGGCTTGAATCCCTGCTCCTGCAGCATTCGGGCGAGCCAAATAACACAGGGCGTTTTTCCCGTTCCGCCTACAGTGATATTGCCCACGCTGATTACCGGGCAGGGAAGTTTGATTTCCTGAAAGATCTTGTGATCATACAGCCGGTTACGCAAACTGATGATCAGGCGGTAGATGAAAGAAACAGCATGTAGTATTGTTCCGGCCGGAGTAAAACGGCGGCTCGCTCCGTTTTCATCCCAGATCCTTTGCCAAATGTCCGTTTTTTGCATTATTTCCTTCATCTCTAAATTGTAAATTATAAAGCCGGAAATATTCACCCTGTTTGGCAATCAATTGTTCATGGCTTCCTTCTTCAACAATTTCTCCGTTCACTAAAGCAATTATTCTATCGGCATTGCGGATTGTGGAAAGCCTGTGCGCAATAACCAGGGTTGTTCTTCCTTTCATAAGATTATCCAGAGCTTCCTGTACTTCGATTTCCGCCTCGGTGTCGAGTGATGATGTCGCCTCATCCAAAATCAAAATCGGTGCATTTTTCAACAAAGCACGGGCAATGGAAATTCTCTGTTTTTCTCCGCCGGAGAGTTTAGTGCCCAGTTCGCCGATATTGGTATCGTACTGCTTCGGCAGTTGCATGATGAAGTTGTGGGCATTGGCGGCCCGGGCGGCGTTGATAATGTCTTCCTCCGTTCTTTCAATATCGCCGTAAGCGATGTTATTTCTCACGGTATCGTTAAAGAGGATCGTCTGCTGCGTGACAATGGCAATCTGGCGGCGCAAAGAGTGCAGGGTGACATCGCGGATATCAGTGCCGTCAATTAGAATGCAGCCGGCAGACACATCGTAAAACCGCGGAATAAGATTGACAAGTGAAGTCTTTCCTCCCCCGCTCATTCCCACAAAGGCGACAACTTCACCGGCTTTGATGGAAAGCGAAATATTTTTCAAAACGGGCGTTTTCTCATAGCAGAAGGTAACATTTTCCACATTGATGCTGCGGGAAATTACCGGAAGGTCGGGCGCACCGGGCTTATCGGTAACATCGGGCATCCGGTCGATAATGCTGAACACCCGCTCCGCACCGGCAATACCCTGCTGGACAGTGTTGTTGACATTGACCAGTCTTTTTACCGGCTCATAAAGCATTAACAGCGCTGCAAGAAATGAGAAAAACGTACCCGGCGTTGAATTGCCCTGGAGAACATTATAACCTCCGTAAAAGATCACCGCGGCAATACCCAGTCCGCCCAGAAATTCCATCAGCGGATGAGAAACGGCATTGACGGAGACCGCCTTCATATTCAATTTGAAAAGCCGTTCATTTTCCGCGGCAAA
>CAZWCA010000083.1:4413-10057 GCA_964632255.1 uncultured Smithella sp.
GCCCTCATTGCCGCCCCTGGTTTCCCGAGTCTGGCCCGAATTCCCGCTAATTGCTTAATCATTTCCCGTTTTCGTTGACCATCGGTTAAAATGGATAGTGCTTCTTCGGCGATACGAATTCCTGTGGCCTCGTGTTGAATCAATTCCGGTACAATTGTCTTTCCCGCAATAATGTTCACAATGCCGATATTTTTAACGGTGACGACCATTTTTCCGATAAAGTAGGTAAGCGGTGAAATCCTGTAAACAATGACCATGGGAATTCCGAGAAGCGCCGTTTCCAGAGTTGCCGTACCGGAGGCAACAATGGCCAAATCAGCACATGAAATGACTTCATAGGTACTGCCGCTGATGACATTTACTTTTATGCCGGTTTGGGAAATAATTTTCACTACAGCGTCTTCCTGCAAAGAATCAGCAAGGGGAAGAACAAATTGAACATCAGGAATTCTTTGCGATAAGATAGCCGCGGCTTTCAGCATTTCCGATAATAATTTTTCCACTTCCGCAATGCGGCTGCCGGGGAGAAGCCCAATGGTTATTTTATTTTCGGACAGGTTGAATTTCTTTCGTGATTCTGCTTTTGAATAATTGGCATGAACCAAGTCCAGCAATGGATGGCCTACATAGTCGACGGCAAAGCCTTTTTCCCTGTATGTGTCAACTTCGAAAGGCAGGATAACAGCCATTTTATCAACAAATTTTTTGATCGATTTGATCCGGCCTGGTCGCGATGCCCAAACCTGCGGGCCGATATAATAAAAAACTTTGATTCCACGGTTGTGGGCGGCGCGCGCAATACGGAGATTGAAACCGGCATAATCAATAAGAATGACCAGATCGGGCCTTACCTCATCAAGTGATTTTTTCATTAAGTCCATTACTTTTATAATTTTACTCAACTTGAAAAAAACCTCGGTTAATCCCACTACGGCCATCTCCGAAGCATTGACCATTAATTTCACGCCGGCATCCTGAAGTTTGTTTCCGCCGATCCCATAGAATTTAAGAGCCGGGTCAATCTTCAACATTTCCCGGACAAGGCCTGCGCCATGCATATCGCCTGATGCTTCGCCGGCAATGATCATCACTGTTCTGGCTTTTGTCATGGATCGTTTCTTAAGAGGTATGGTTAATCACATCAGCAATGAGGCGGATCTCATCTTCAGTCAATTCCGGAAACATCGGCAAAGACAGAACTTCCCCCGCGCATGTTTCTGTTATTGGCAGAATAATTGAATTATTATAGAGCCTTATAAATACTTCCTGCTGATGCAGCGGTACCGGATAATAGACTGCGGATGCTATGCCTTTTTCTTTTAAGGCATCGGCGATTGCGTCGCGGTTTTGGGCCCGAATGGTAAATTGATGAAAAACATGCTCACTGCCTTTGACGGTTGCCGGCAGAATGATTTTTTGCGGGTCAATCATTGCACAATAAGCGGCGGCATTTTTGCGGCGGGCATTGTTATATTGTTCTATATAATTTAGCTTGACCCGCAAAATGGCGGCTTGAATTTCGTCAAGCCGGCTGTTCCAGCCGATTTCCGAATGATAGTAACGGACGGAACTTCCGTGGTTGCGCAGCATTCTTACCTGCCTGGCAATTCCTTCATCCTTTGTGATAACAATGCCGCCGTCGCCGTAACAGCCCAAATTTTTACTGGGGAAAAAACTAAAGCAGCCGACATCGCCGATCGTGCCCACCTTCTGATTATTATACCGGGCGCCGAAAGCCTGTGCGCAATCTTCTATAACCTTAAGATTATGTTCCCGGGCGATCTGTATGATCGGATCCATATCGGCGGGATGGCCGAATAAATGGACCGGGATAATAGCCTTAGTTTTAGTTGTTATCTTTTCCGCAATCAGGCGGGGATTGATATTAAAGGTTTCCGGGCAAATATCCACAAATACAGGAGTAGCGCCTAACTGCGCGACTACTTCCGCTGTAGCAATAAAGGTGAAAGGGGTTGTAATTACTTCGTCTCCCGCTTTAATGCCGCAGGCTTTGAGGGCTAGTAATAAAGCATCCGTGCCGTTGGCAACGCCCACCGCATACGGTAATGCATGATATGCGGCAATTTCTTCTTCAAGCTTGCCGACGTTCGGACCAAGAATGAACTGCGTTTGAGCAAGTACATCACTCACCGCCCTATCAATTTCTATTTTTAAGGTTTGGTACTGTCTTTTCAAATCCACCATTGGAATCATCTTAAATTACCTCAGCAGTTTTCATTTTCCCGATTATATTAATGGCCAGATCCAGAGATTTGCGGGCATCTTCGCCGGAAATAAGGGGCCGGGTGCGGCAAACGACGGCATTGACATATGATCGAATTTCTTCCTCCAGTGGATCATGATCTCCAACTTCGACATCGTTTGGAAAAATTTCTATCTTTCCCGCTTCATTTTTTCTTTTGCCTAAAGATACAATTTCACGCGTCCGGCAATCCACGGAATGATATCCTTCAGCACCGAAAAAACGAATTTTTTGCATGGTCTTGACGCTGATCCGGCTTGCGGTGATGTTGGCCACGCAGCCTGAGGCAAAAGAAAGCCGTACATTGGAAATATCGATTTTGTTGGAGAGAACGGGAACACCAACCGCTTCTACGGAGTCCAGCGGAGAATTGACGAATTTCAGAATTATATCCAGATCGTGAATCATCAGGTCCAAAACAACGTCCACATCGGTGCCGCGTTCAAAAAAAGGATGCAAACGATGAGATTCTATGAACACCGGTTTTTCAATTACTTTTTCCAGGGCCATGATTGCCGGATTAAATCTCTCGACAAAGCCAACCTGCAAAATCAATTTTTTATCACGGGCGAGTTTCAGTAATTCATCGGCCTCTTCCAGGGTTGAGCAAATGGGCTTTTCAATAAGGACATCAACGCCCGCGGCCAGAAAATCCTTGGCGACACGATAGTGTTCTCCCGTGGGCACGGCAATGCTGACCGCGTCAACCTGGTCCAACATCTCCCGGTGATCGGCGAAAGCGCTGCATTTATAAATTTCCGCCGCTTTCCGTGCCTGTTCGAAACGTGTATCGGCAACCGCCGTGATTTCACAATTTTCCAGTTTTGCATATTTTTGCAGATGGTAATTACCCAGATGGCCAATACCCACAACGCCGATTTTTATTTTTTTCTTATCCGTATTCATAAGCGTGTTTCAGCGACAGACTCCTCTTTCCGATTCTTTGATAAATTTAATAAGATGGCGCACTTCGGGAAAATCTTCTACCTCTGCTTCCACTTTTTCTATTGCAGTGTTCAGGAGAAGCTGGGAGCGGAAAATAATACGGTAGGCATTTTTCAGCGCTTTAATTACTTCTTCGGAAAAACCCCGTCTCTTCAGGCCGATCAAATTCAATCCAAAAAGTTTGGCATGATTGCCGGCGGCCGTGGTGTAGGGAGGAATGTCTTTATTAACTCCTGAAGCTCCGCCGACAATGCAGTGAGCTCCAATCCGGGAAAATTGATGAATGCCGGTCATTCCGCCGATAATTGCATAGTCTTCGATATGCGTGTGACCACCCAGCGTGGCGCCGTTGGACATAACGATATTACTGCCCAGCTTACAGTTGTGAGCTACATGACAGTAAGCCATGATAAGATTGTTATCACCGAGAATGGTGACTCCGATATCATGCGTAGTTGCCCGGTGAATAGTCGCAAATTCTCTGATGGTATTGAAACTGCCGATAATCACACGCGTCTTTTCACCGCCGAATTTTAAATCCTGGGGAGGCGCGCCGATGGATGCAAACTGGAATATATGACAGCCTTCACCGATTTGGGTGAAATTATCAATTACAACGTGTGGACCAACGATCGTATTTTTGCCGATTTTTGTATCTGAGCCAATTATCGAGTAAGCACCGACTTCGACATTTTCTCCGAGTTCGGCATCAGGAGCAACAACTGCAGTGGGATGAATTTTCATTTTTTAACCTTTACAATTACTTATTTATTTGTTCTTGTAATATCTCTATTTTTCTTTTCAATTCTTCCAAATCTTTTTTCATATCAGGAAGTTTTGCCCGGCAGGCCTCGACTTTCAGCCAATGACGATACGGTAATTGCGGAATCCCCCCCACAATTTGTCCCGACTCAATATCTTTATGAATACCGGATTTAGCAGCGATCATAACATTATCGCCGATGCTGATATGTCCGACTATGCCGACTTGACCGCCGATAATCACGCTTTTTCCCAGTTTGGTACTTCCCGAAATGCCTACCTGTGACGTGATTACCGAATTTTCACCGATAACTACATTATGGGCAATTTGCACGAGATTATCGATTTTCACGTTCCGCTGAATCCAGGTTTTTCCCAGTGTGGCCCGGTCGATTGTACAATTGGCGCCGATTTCCACATCGTCATCTATCTGAACACAGCCAACCTGGGGAATTTTTAAATTGTCTTTACCCGGGCCGGCAAAGCCGAAACCGTCACCGCCTACAACCACACCTGAGTGTAAAATGACCCGCTTTCCGATCCGGGAACCCGAGTAAACGGAGACATTGGCGTAAAGAATGGAGTCTTCACCAATGGAAGCATTGCCGCCGATAAAAACTCCGGGATAAATTACGGCTCCCTTTTCAATTTTTGCGCCCGCACTGATATAGGCGCGGGGAAATACCGTGGCATCAGGAGATACGTCAGCCCCTTCCTCGATACAGGCTTCTTTGCTGATACCGTTAAAACTGTGTTTCAACGGATAAAAAAGAGCCAGAAGTTTACCGAATGCAACATAAGGATCATCAACAAGGACTAAATTTTTCCCGGCGATTTGCATTGAAGGCGCAGCCAGGATTGCCGAAGCTGCAGTGGTTTTCAATTGCTTCGAATACTTCATATTGGCAAGGAAGGTTATATCTCCCTCACCAGCTTCTTCAATCGGACGAATATTTGTGATGACAACGTCATCTTTGCCGGCAATTTTTCCGCCCAGAAACTGCGCGATTTCCTTAAGCGTTATCTGCACCAATGACTCCTGTTTATTTTCGGTTATTTCTTTGGTTTATTGTATTCATCAATTACCTTTTTGCTGATGTCATTTTCCTTGGCAAAGTAAGGAACGGGCATACTGGAAATTTCAAGTATTAAAGTATATTTCTCGCGTTCGCCGATGATTCGCACTACTTTCATTATCTCGGGAATGAGTTTGCCGGCGATCTCTTCATCTTTTGCTTTTAGTTCCTTATTAGAGTCATCAACCAGTATCTGGTAATCGCGCATTTTCTTTTGATAGACGTTTTCTTTTTCTTTCTTAACGGTTTCGGTTAGTACGGCTGATTGTTTATCCAGAGCTTCCTTCATTTTCTTGAGTTCACTTTCCGCCGCCTTAATGGTTTCGGTTTTTTTATCAACGAGTTTTTTAAAATCTTCCGCCGCCTTTTTACCATTATTGGAATTTTGCATTATCGCCCGCAAATTAATGAAACCAATTTTTTCGGCGGCAAAAATGCTGGAACTTGTAAAGATACAAAGCATCAAAACAAATCCTATTATCAGACAAATATTTTTTTTCATTTAAATTCTCCTTCCTGAGTTTGTATAGCATGGATCAAGGTATGGACCTTGTCGTATTATTATTCCAATTCCAAATCAAGCACTACCTTTATTGGC
>CAZWCA010000084.1:0-9918 GCA_964632255.1 uncultured Smithella sp.
ACAAGAAAGGGAGCTTTGGGCAAATGTGCTTTGTAGAATCTATTTTCGGAGGAGGGCAAGGGAGGATTTTTAGGAAGCAGGGCATATCTTACAGAATATTTAAAAGGAGATAAGACATGAATGCAATTACATCAGGCGGAATCCCCGCGGAATATGGTCTTATCGTGGCGGCCATACTTTTCGTGCTGGGCACAATTGGAGTACTGATCCGGCGCGGCCTGATTTTTGTCCTACTCTCTCTGGAAGTGATGCTCAATGCTGCCGGACTGGCCTTCATCACGGCTGCTTCCCGCTGGAATCATGCCGATGGCCAGATCATGTTCATCCTGATCCTGGCCGTTGCCGCCGCCGAGGTGTCGATCGGACTGGCCCTGATCCTGCGGATTTATTCCCGGCATAAGACCCTGAATGCAGATTACTTAAGCAAATTAAGAGGCTGATATGTTTGAATTTATCTGGCTCATACCGGCATTGCCCTTTGCAGGATTTCTTTTCCTGATTGCGGTCGGTTCTCACCTGTCCCCGCGGGGTGTTGCTATTGCCGGCACAAGTGCCGCCGGCCTTGCGGCGGCCATCGCCATTGGGACGGGGCTGCAGTTCATCTTCACCCCCTCGTCAGCAGGAGCCGTTATTCAACCTTTTTGGGAGTGGCTACGCATAAGCAATTTCGCACCATTCGTTATTGCTTTTTATTTGGACTCTCTGGCGGTGGTGATGGTCACGGTTGTCACGATTATCGGCTTTTTCATCCTCCTGTATTCATCGGAATATATGGCCGCGGAACCGGGCGTCAGCCGTTTTTTCGCTTACATGAATCTCTTCCTGGGCTCCATGCTGACCCTGGTTTTGGCGGACAACCTGCTTGTACTTTACCTGGGGTGGGAAGGAGTAGGACTTTGCAGTTATCTTTTAATCGGTTTCTGGTACAAGGATGACGTGAACAACTGGGCCGCCAATAAAGCTTTCATCGTCACCCGTATTGGAGACACGGCCATGGTGATAGGTCTTGTTCTCCTTACCGTCCATATGGGTACATTGAACATGCAGGATATTTTAGCGGCTGCACCCGCGGAGCTGGGCCCTGGATCAAGTATCGCCTTTTGGGCGGCGCTCCTTCTTCTGGGAGGAGCTATCGGCAAATCAGCTCAGATTCCCCTCCAGACCTGGCTCCCCGATGCTATGGCCGGTCCCGTACCGGTAAGCGCCCTTATTCACGCGGCGACAATGGTGGCAGCGGGGGTTTATCTTGTCGCCCGAATGCATGTCTTATTTATTATAGCCCCTCCTGTTCAGGAACTGCTGGCTATAATCGGCGTCGTGACGCTTCTTCTTGCGGCGGCAAGTGCTCTGGTTCAATGGGATATTAAACGAATCCTCGCCTACTCCACCATAAGCCAGATCGGCTACATGTTTTTAGCTCTCGGGGTGGGAGCCTGGACGGCGGCGATCTTCCATTTCATGATTCATGCCTTTTTCAAGGCCCTTTTATTTCTTGCCTCCGGTGTCGTCATCAAGGCTTTGGGAGATCAACATGATATTTTTAAAATGGGTGGGCTTCGCCGTGAACTTCCCGTGACATTCTGGACCTTTTTGATCGGTGCTGCCTCTCTTGCCGCGCTGCCGCTTGTTACGGCGGGATTTTACAGTAAGGACCTGATCCTATCCGCCACCTTTACCTCCGAATACGGAGGCGTCCGGCTCTGGGCGGCAGGAATCGTCGGTGCATTTCTTACCGGACTTTACTCCTTCCGGATGGTTTTTCTTGTTTTCTTTGGCAAGATGAAATCATGCGTGCTGGAAAAACCCGGGACTGTGGTACAACTGCCCTTGATCATTTTGGCAATCTTCTCTCTGATAAGCGGTTTCATTCAGATGCCTGCAGTCATCTTCCCCGTAAATCTTTTTGCAGACTTCCTTGCGCGATCTCTGCCGGTGCTGAAAGCGTTGCCGGTCAATTCTACCATTGAAGTTTTGCTCCTTTTCGGAGCCATGCTTGCACCGCTTGCCGGTCTATTTACAGTCTGGTGGTTTTTCATGCGCCGGCCGCAAATAGCCAATGCCCTGGTTGCCAATCCTTTTGGAGCACTCCTTCATCGATTCTGGTTTGCCGGATGGGGATTTGACGCGCTTTATAATTTTCTTCTGGTGCGGCCCTTTGTAGTTATTTCACACCTGAACCGCAATGATTTTATCGAAATCTTTTACCGGGGAATTGCCGGATTATCCGCCTATTTTTCAAAACTTGCCGCACGCACACAGTCGGGACTGCTCCGACGGTATGCACTGGGAATAGTACTGGGTGCCGTAATCGGCATCGGGCTTATATTGATTTTATGAAACTGATTCCTTCATGTCCTCCGCCGGCGGAGGTGTCACGTAGTGACGGAGGTGGATCAAGAGCTTAAGTAATTTTGAATTATAATGACTAAGGTAAAAATATGCTGCTAGCATTATTAATTATCATTCCATTTATGGGAGGAATTCTGGCCTGGATCGCCGGACCGCGGGATGCCCATACTGAAAAGGGAAATACCTTGCTCCCTCGCTGGATATCCCTGGCAACGCTTGGGCTGGAGCTGGTTTTGACCGGCTATCTCTGGTTTACTCAAACTCCCGACCGAGGATCATGGATTATTGATATGAACATGCCCTGGCTTCCAGCCCTGGGAACCGGCTTTCACTTGGCCCTGGATGGAATCAGCCTGTTTTTTATTTTTCTCACATCCATCCTGGGAATAGCGGCCGTAATTGCCTCCTGGACGGAAATCAACCATCAGGTCGGATTTTTTCATTTCATGCTTCTTGCAACATTAACGGGGATTATCGGCGTCTTTACCGCCTTCGATCTTTTTCTATTCTACTTTTTTTGGGAACTCATGCTGGTACCCATGTTTTTCCTCATTTCGCTGTGGGGACACGAAAAGAAAACCACTGCCGCCGTAAAGTTCTTTATTTTCACCCAACTTTCCGGTTTGTTGATGCTGGTTTCAATTTTGGAGCTCTACTTTATTCACGGCAGGCAATCAGGAATCTACACTTTCGATTACTTCGCGCTCTTCGGTACATCGATACCTTCCGGGACTTCATTATTGATTCTATCCGGCTTTCTGGCGGCATTTCTAGTCAAACTCCCGGCCATCCCCTTTCATGCCTGGCTTCCCGATGCCCATACGGAGGCTCCCACCGCAGGCAGCATCATTCTGGCGGGCCTTTTGCTGAAAACGGGCGGGTACGGTCTTTTACGTTTCGTCCTGCCGCTTTTACCCGGCTCAGCGTCAGAAATTGCCCCGCTTTGCATGATTCTGGGCGTTGCCGGAATCATTTACGGGGCGGTTCTGGCCTTTGCCCAGACCGACTTTAAACGCCTTATCGCCTACACCAGCGTAAGCCATATGGGCTTTGTCCTTTTGGGAATATTCTCCCGCAATGAAACGGCAAGCCTCGGTGCCGTCATCCAGATGCTCAGTCACGGAATCAGCACCGGTGCCCTTTTCATGCTGGCCAGCACCCTGCAGGAGCGGATACATACACGTAATATGCAGCGTCTGGGCGGCCTATGGAATACGGCTCCCCGCCTGGGCGGGTTCTGGCTGTTTTTTGCGTTAGCCTCCCTTGCACTTCCGGGAATGGGTAATTTCATCGGCGAATTTCTGGTTATACTGGGAACTTATCAGGTTAGTCTGCCGCTGGCCGCTATTGCGGCGCTGGGATTTATTATCTCCACCCTCTATGCTTTGCGAATGGTGCAAAAAATATTTTTTGGAACCGGACGGGAAGCATGGAATATTCCCGATCTGGGATCACGTGAAATGATTGCCATGGCCGTCATGGCCGCTCTGATTCTTTGGCTCGGCCTCTTTCCCCGCCCGTTCCTGAATACCGTCCAGGGCGGTCTCGCCAACATCGAGAGAAAAAACCTTTATGAAATAGTGAAGAATGATTCCGGCAACTTTCCCGGAGGTGCCCATGATTCCCCTTGAGCTGAGAGCACTTTTACCGTTTATGATTTTAACTGCGGTACCAGTCGTCATCATGATTACTGCCGCCATACGCAGGAATTCTGAAATCGCCTTCATCCTGGCCCTGGGAGGAATTGCTCTCACTATTATATTGCTGCCGGCAGCCGGTACCATTCTTCCGGAGTCAGGTGCGCCCCTGCTGCGCATCGACAGTTATGCGTTGTTTTTCATCAACATGATTCTCCTTGCCGGTCTCGCAACACTTCTTACAGCGTTCGGCTATCTGAATATCCGTCACGGTAATTCGGAGGAATTCTATATCCTGATTCTTACTTCTCTTCTGGGAGCCGCGATCCTGGTCAGTTCCGTACATCTGGCCGCGTTTTTCCTGGGCCTGGAAATCCTGAGCGTATCTCTTTATGCGCTTATTGCCTATGAGCGGGCCAATGATTCAGGACTGGAAGCCGGAGTTAAATATCTCATCCTGGCCGCTTTTTCCTCTGCTTTCCTCATCTTTGGAATGGCTCTTATCTATGCCGACTCGGGTGTTTTAACGTTTACCCGCATGTCCGTAAAGACAGCCGAAGAAGGCTTGCGTCCGATCCTTCTTGCCGGTGTTATCCTGATCAGTGTTGGAATCTGCTTCAAGCTGGCGGTAGTTCCTTTCCACATGTGGGTCGCCGATGTTTACGAGGGAGCACCTGCGCCGGTAACGGGTTTCATCGCCACCGTTTCCAAGGGAGCAATTTTTGCTGTTCTGCTGCGTTTTTTTCTCCCGATAGATATATCCGAAGGAAATTCACTTAGCGTTTTCTTTGCCGCCATTGCCATTGCCTCCATGCTTATTGGAAATCTTCTGGCACTATTTCAGGATAACGTAAAGCGGCTTCTGGCCTACTCATCGATTGCCCATATGGGATACCTTCTGGTGGCCTTCCAGGCCTTTGGTGCACTGCGGATAACAACTGTTCTCTTTTACCTTGCCGCCTATTTCATAACCAGCTTGGGCGCTTTCGGCGTAGTGACCGTTCTTTCCAGCGAGCACCGGGATGCCGACCGGATTGAAGACTACCGGGGCCTGTTCTTTCACCGGCCGTGGCTGGCGGGAGCTTTCACCGCCATGCTGCTATCTTTGGCTGGAATTCCATTGACCGTCGGCTTCATCGGCAAATTCACTATCCTTGCAGCCGGGGTTAGTAATTTCCTTTATGCTCAGGTTATAATACTTGCCCTTACCAGCATCCTGGGGCTTTTTTATTACCTACGGGTTTTGATTGCACTATATTCCCCGGTGGCGGAGACGGTTGAAGCCGCAGCTCCCGCACCCTTCCCCACGCCGACAGCAATTCTGGCCCTGACAATACTCACCATTCTTCTTTTAGGACTAGGGATCTTTCCAAATCCACTCATGGTGGGTATTTCAGGCCTGCGGCCGGGCGGATGAAAGCGAGCCCAACCTGACGCAAAACAGGAACGTCAGACCAAATGACAGCTTTCCATAATTAATTCTATTTTCAAATCATATATGCTGCCGCGAGCTCCGATTCTAATGATTTTACGCTGTTTTTCTCTTTTTATTTTCATTGAAATAAAGTAGTATCGTACAAAATTTCGAAAAAGAAGCGAAGCAAGTAGCATTTTAACTTTTACGTAACAAGGATAGGTGGATAACGATGTACAAAATCAACAGAATCAAGATCTCCGGATTTCGAAGATTGAGAGAAGTGGACCTGCGGGTCAGACCTTTTATGGTGTTGATCGGTGCCAACGGCGTCGGGAAGACTTCGATGCTGGATGCATTTGCTTTCCTCTCCGCTTCCGCTTCGGGAAAATTGAACAGCACTTTGTCTCAATTTGGCGGAATTGTAAATTTGTTGACGCGGGGTAAATCCGAAGACATCTCTTTTCTTGTGGATATGACAGTGCCCGGTCATCAACCGCTCGAATATGATTTACGTCTTGCACCAAGAACTACCGGCTATTCCATTTTAAGAGAAATTCTTTCTCAGATGCGTAATCTGCCGGGACCGTTCAAACATATTGACTCATCAGATAATGACATTCGTTATTATGAAATCGATAAAGGACGTCTTGTCCGGCCAAATTGGGAGCATAATCCTATGGAAACTTCGTTGTTTCAGGTGCCAAAAATGTTTCAGCAGCCCGAAGAAATGCGGCGCATTTTGGCAACAACTACCCAATATCATGTTCTTGATGTCGGCCCCCGCGCTCCCGTGAAACTCCCTCAGCCGATGAAACCAGCCACTCTTCCCGGTGCGGACGGAGAAGACTTGGTGCCATATCTTTATTATCTTAGGGAAAGCGATAGGAACCGTTATGAGGCTGTAGTGGACTCTCTGCATGCGGCTTTTCCTGACTTCGAAGATCTGAGTTTCCCTCCCGTGGCCGCAGGTATGTTGGCAATGACATGGAAAGACAGAAACTTCAATAAACCGATTTACATGAATGAACTATCCGAAGGAATGCTACGATTTCTTTGGCTCATTTCATTGTTGCAAAGCCCCGACTTATCAACGATAACAATGATTGATGAACCGGAAGTAAGCTTGCATCCAGAACTGCTTAGCCTGCTTAGTGATCTGATGCGCGAAGCATCCAAGCGGACGCAACTGATCGTCGCGACTCATTCCGACCGTTTCATTCGCTTTTTGAAGCCGGAAGAAGTTGTCGTCATGGATATCGACCAGACAGGATGTACAACCGCAGCATGGGCCGATTCATTGGACATTGAAAGGTGGCTGTCCGAATACAGCCTGGATGAAGTGTGGCGGATGGGCCGAATGGGAGGCAGATCATGAAAATCACGCTCATTGTGGAGGGAAAAACTGAAAAGGCATTCCTGCCCTATCTCCGGAAATTCCTCCAAAATCACTTGAGCGGAAAAATGCCGAAATTGGATATTTACCCCTATGACGGTCACATACCTACAGGCGACAAGTTGAAGCGTGTCGTCGGAAATCTATTGATGGGAGTTAATGCGGCGGACCATGTGATTGCCTTGACCGATGTTTATACCGGCATCCGGGAATTTGTCGATGCTGCCGATGCCAAGACCAAGATGCGGGAGTGGGTCGGCGCTGATCCGAGATTTCACCCACATGCAGCACAATATGATTTTGAAGCTTGGTTGCTGCCTTACTGGTCTTCCATTCAGCGATTGGCTGGTCACAATCAGACAGTTCCTTCAGGTAATCCGGAAACTGTAAATCACGATAATCCCCCGGCCCATCGGATCAAGTCGGTCTTCGAGGCAGGCCGATGCAGAGACAGCTACGTCAAGCCGCGCGATGCCGGGAGAATTCTTAAGGAAAACGATTTATCCGTATCTATCGCTAAGTGTCCGGAACTGAAGGAACTTGTGAACACAATTATTGAATTATCAGGAGGGAAAAAGCTTCCATAATACGAATCATATGCAATGCGTAATCTGTAAACACGCAGAAACAGTGTCTGGAACAACTACAGTCACCTTGGAGCGTGGCGAATTTACTTATGTTGTAAAAGGCGTCCCAGCTCAGGTATGCCCGAACTGTGGAGAAGACTACGTGTCCGAACAAATCACTTCGGAATTATCGAAAACTGCCAAACAGATGGTTAAGTCGGGTACTCTGGTTGATATTCGTCACTATTTGGCGGCATAAGATACCAGAATAAGCGAGAGTATTGAGCTTGTTAATATCAAAAAAATTAGCAAATGCAGCAAATGCAATAAAACTAAGTCAAATCAATAACCCCGTTTCAGTCTTTTTTCCATAATCATTAATCCTTCCATTAGTCCGATTTTGTATTTTTTCCTGATTTTTTTCTATTACCCCATATAATTTTTACGCTTTGCTTTTTGCTCGATTTTGTATAAAATTACATAGTAAAAACAATTTTCAAAGATCTTCGTGAAATCATTCATTAGATGCGGTTAGGAATGTAATAGACGGAAACCAGTTACAAGCAAAAGCCATAACTTATTCTTGAGATAAAATGTTTTGAATAAGGCTATATTCCGGAATAATTTTTAGCCGGCAAACCCGCGAGCTTTTATAGCTATACCAATAAACTATATAACGGGAAGATTGGAAAACCTCAATCAAACGGTGTTCTATTTTTTCCCGATTGGCTTGCATCAAATATTATCAAGAAAGGTGACCGTAAAGTAAATGAATATTGAGACATCTTCACTGGAACACTGGAAAAAGAAGTACCCTGAAAAATTCGTATCTGAAAACGAAATTTTTAAACACATTCATCGGGGAGATACGATCTTTATCGGGTCTGCCTGCGCTGAGCCGCAATATCTTGTTGCGGGATTGATCCGCTTTGTCGAGTCCTACCCTCATGCTTTTTTTGACACGGAAATAATTCATGTAAGAACACTCGGCGTAGCCCCCTATACCGAGAAAAAATTTAAGCATAATTTCCGGCACAACTCCTTTTTTATCGGCAATCCGACAAGAGAAGCAATCAACCTGGGACAGGCTGATTATACTCCCATCCTTTTATCGCAATTGCCTTCTTTGTTTCACCGCGGTCTCGTCCATATTGATGTGGCGCTCATTCAAACTTCTTTGCCTGACAATCAGGGTCATTTAAGCCTGGGAGTGAGCGTGGATATCGTCAAAGCCGTTGTGGAAAGCGCCGATCTCGTTGTCGCTCAGGTAAACGATCAGATGCCTCGCGTTCATGGAGATTCATTCATTTCCATGAATGACGTTGATTTTATCCTGCCTCATAACGAGCCTCTTCTGGAATATACTCCGCAACCCAATGAAGAAATAACCCGCCGGATAGGAAAGAATATTGCCCGTCTCATTGAGGACGGCAATACTATTCAGGTCGGATATGGTGTAGTGGCCAATTCCATTCTGGAAAGCCTTTCCGATAAAAAGCACCTTGGCGTGCATACGGAGCTTTTCAGCGACGGTATCGCAAAACTTATGAAAAAGGGAGTTATTGACAACACTCAAAAGACAATAAACAGGGGAAAGACAATTGCTTCTTTCTGTATGGGTCACAAAGAGACATATGAATTCATTCATGACAATCCGGATATAGAATTTAGAAGGATTGATTACACTAATAATCCCATTGTAATTGCCCAGCATGAAAATATGGTGGCCATTAACAGCGCCCTGGAAATCGACCTTACCGGCCAGGCTACGGCGGAATCCATCGGCAAAGTTTTCTATAGCGGGATCGGCGGCCAGGCTGATTTTATGCGCGGGGCTTTCCTGTCCCGAAACGGCAAGGCCATTCTTGCCCTGTCATCAACAGCGGAAGATGACAGCATCTCCAGAATTTCACCCGCACTCAAAGAGGGTGCCGGAACAACGCTGATCCGCGGTGATATCCACTATGTCGTCACCGAATACGGCATTGCCTACATTCATGGTAAAAGCATTCGTGAACGGGCCATGGATCTGATTGCAATTGCTCACCCCAAATTTCGCCCCTGGCTTGTCGAGGAAGCGAAAAAAGCCGGATTGATTTATAAAGATCAGGCCTTCATTCCAGGGGAAAAAGGAAGGTATCCCGAAGAACTGGAAACTTACAGGACCACAAAAACCGGCTTTAAAATATTTTTCAGGCCCATCAGAATCAATGATGAACCGCTTTACAAGGATTTTATTTATTCCCTTTCCGACAACAGCATGTACCGTAGGTTTATCTCGGCCCGCAAAGATATGCCGCATGAACGTCTTCAGAAGTTTGTTGTTATCGATTATACGAAAGAAATGGCGATTCTGGCCGTAATCGGCGATGAAGAAAAACAGATAATTACAGGCATTGGGAGATACTTTATCGACGAAAACAGACATACCGCCGAAGTTGCCTTTGCCGTAAGGGATGATTATCAGAGAAAAGGCATCGGGAGCGAATTGCTTTCTTACTTGACCTATCTGGCCAAAAGACAAGGTCTTCTCGGATTTACCGCCGATGTTCTGGC
>CAZWCA010000085.1:0-9823 GCA_964632255.1 uncultured Smithella sp.
TGGAGCATTCCATCAGGGCTGCCTCCCTCATCGTTTTAGGCGGTGTGGACAAAGGCAGCAGGCTCGTTGTCGGACCGGAAAACGGCCGCGTTTCCCCGATTGTCCCCACTGATTACACTCTTGATGATGTTTATGAAGTCACTGGTACCGGCACCATTTTTCCCGATGACACCGGAGTGCCGATCCTTCACCTGCATATGGCTTGCGGGAGGAATTCATCAACGGTAACGGGCTGCATTCGCCTGGGTGTAAAGGTATGGCACGTTCTGGAAGTAATACTTTTTGAGCTTACCGGCACGCAGGCCCGTCGCCTTCCCGATGCTGCAACAGGCCTCAAGCTGCTTATTCCCGGCTGATTCCGGAAAAGCGTCTCGGATCACGCTTATTCATTTTTGAATTAAGAATAATTATTCCGAAACAACTGAAGAATTTCTTTGCTGGTCAATCTCACAGATTTGAATCAGGGTATTAATTTACCCAAAACCGCTTGATTCTTCAGCAAAAGGCATTCTTTAAAAATAATTCACGGAACCATCCAGATTTTTCGCCGTTGAAAAATTTAGTATTGTTCCAATATTTTGTATCCTAGGATCATGTTTTTAAGTTCGATGCTCGATGTCAGATACAATGCATGAAGCGGTACATCGGGAAATTTCAAATGAATGCGGAGTAAAAGCAGTAATAATAGAAAAAATTCTGGTAACCTGGCCAAGTGCAATTACTTCTTGTACTCTTGATCTTGAAATAAAAATCTATGAAAGATTTGAAATGGAAGTGAATGGAAAGCCAATTGCTGAATTTTAAAAGCCGCTGAAAATAGGTCCTTTATTAAATAGATCTATCCAGTCCTTAAAATCTGTAACGTAATTATAACCACACACTTTAGATAATTTCCGTCCTGAAATTATTTCCCTGATCTTATGCCCTCCGGCTATCGTGCGGTCAACAGGCCCAAAAGGGTTGTATTTTATTGTTTTCCCATCCAAGAAGACATAGTCGCAGATGAACAGAATATCTTCGAAAATATAAAATGTAAAACCGGTCGTGTGACCGTTAATGTGAAAGGCTTCAATTCCCTGATGGACAAAATTATTATTAAAAGTTGTATCGAAAGTGAAAGGGCGCGATATTTTGTGCCAAGAATCTTTATTATGTATCCGTACATCGGCTCCAAACAGGTCCCTATAAAGGTTCGATGCTCCAAGAAAATGATGATGGGTGAACATGATAGTATCAGCAAACTCGAGTGAACTATCAAATGATGAAGGACAATCTATCCAGCAGGCTCCTTTATCAGTTTCGATTCTGTATGCAGCGTGTTCTAATCCGAGCGCCGGTTGGGAATTCAGCCTGAACACTTTTTCATTTACAGGAGTGGATTTTATTTTAAACCGGGCTGAGCACTCCTCAGAGGTTATAAAATTGTTTCGGGCCGCACCGCAGAAGGGGCATTCATCGGGATAAGAGCCAATTATATTATAACCACATACCAGGCAGACATACTGTTCAGATTTCTTTTTGTTCATTTTTTCTGCTTTCTTGGCGCTGAAGCGGTCCACCATCGGGATTTCCGAGGGGACAAACTTTGCTGATGCATAAATTTGATGCGTAAGAATCATAACCTTGGAAAGGCCAACTACGCCGTGCTTGGCGGCTGTGGCATCTCCTTTGAATCTTTGGCCCTGGCACACGAAGAGATGTTTACGATACAACGTTGTGTGCCCGATGTCGCTTCCCGCTCCATTTTTTCATATTTTACGATAAGTTTGTATTTAAGTAAATGAGTCGAAGCCCTAATCGATCATGGGCAGCGGCTAATAAAAGAATACATAGGAGACACTTCCAAGTGACTTCAATAATTAAAAACGTGGCATCATCAGGTTAAGGGCTTATGGGTGAAAGCAATCACATCGGGATTTCCATTTGGCAAGTCAGCCAAGTCAAGTATAGGATCAAATCACAACAATATAATTCCACTGTTTGACTGATCTCCTTACTGACGATGATTATTAACTTCCGGCCTAAGATATTAAATGCGGACAGCTCAAGGCAACGCAGAAGATTCGGCGGCCAGGCAGAGTATTTCGAACATCATGGTTGCACCCGCCAGGGCGGTTATACCTGCAGCATCATAAGGCGGCGAAACTTCCACGACATCGCCGCCGATGACATTCAGTCCCCGTAAACCCCTGAGCACCTGCTGCGCTTCAAAGGAAGTCATGCCGCCTACAACTGGCGTGCCCGTGCCCGGTGCAAAGGCCGGATCAAGGCAATCAATATCGAAAGAGATATAAACCGGTCCATCTCCCACTATGCGGCGGATTTCGGATACAACTTTCCGCCAGCCCATTTCATAAAAATCTTCGATGTGAATAACCGTCATGCCGCTTTCGTAAGAAAATTCCCATAGAAGTTCCGCCGTGCCGCGAATGCCGATTTGCACTGTGCGCTTTGGATCGACAAGCCCCGCCTCGACAACCTTTCTCATTGGACAACCGTGCTGGATGTCGCTTCCATGAAAAGCGGGACCTGAATCACAGTGAGAATCGAAGTGTACCAGCCCAACGGGCCTGCCGGTATTTATTGCCTTCATGATTGGAAAGGTAATGGAATGATCACCGCCTGCCGTCACAGGTATGGCTTTGTTCCGGGCTATCCTTCGAAAAAAAGACTCGATGTCCTTGTGCGACTCCTCAAGATTATAGGTTGTACCGAATGGCACGTCTCCCACATCCGCCACTCGTCTTGCTAGAAAGGGGCTCATTCTGCTTTGATGATTATAAGGCCCAACCAGGCCGGATTGATTCCTGATTTCCCTTGGGCCACTTCTTGTGCCCGGCCGGTTGGTTACTCCGGAATCAAAGGGCACTCCAACCAGAGCAATATCTATGTCCTTGATCTCCTCAATGAAAGGCACCTTAAAGAAGGTTGATATGCCATGATAAGCCGGTTGCACCATCTGCCGGCAATCCGACCTGGCATTCTTTATGATTTCTGTAACTGTATTTTCATCCATCTTCGTTCTCCCCTGAATGATCCATCTCAATATATTTTTTTGCCGATTTCAAAGCATCGAGCTTCCAGGCAAGCAGCGGCAATAATTTTTAGATCTTGTCAAGTAGCACCAGTTTAACTTGATCTTTTCCGGCCGATAATGAGAAAAATGGAGAACCGTTTCATTTCTCCATTTATGCCCGGTTTCTCGATTTTCGCAGCAGTAACATTCCGAACATCGTCATACCCCGCTTTAATAAAAACATTGCGCAGATAAGCCCGATCAAATCCGAAATGAAATACACCTGTATTTTCTTCATGAAACTGACCGCCATCCAAGTCCAGATCGGCAATACAAAGATAGCCGCCAGGTGCCGTGACCTTATAGAATTGAGTGAATAGAGGTTCTATCTCCTTTATATGGTGAAGAGTCATGCTGCTTAAAACTAGATGATATTTCCCCGTAAGTTTATCGCCCCTGTCCAGATCGGCAAATAGAGCGGTAACATTCTTCAGCTTCAGTTTTGCAATTTTCGAATTAAATACATCCAGCATTCCCTGCGAACTGTCAACGCCCGTAACGGAGCGGACGAACGGCTGTAATTGAAAAGTCAACAGTCCGGTGCCACAGCCGAAATCCATAATATCCATTTCGGGTGTCAAGGTGATTTGTTTCGATATTGTAAGGGCAATATTATTTGCCAACTTGACCCGTGCAGGATTTTCATCCCAGGAGGCAGCTTCTTTATCAAAATTGCGTTTTTCGTCGTTCATAATATTTCCTCTGTTTCGTCATTGCCGCAATAAAACATTTTACCAAACGCATGTACGAAGTTAATATTTGAATATTAATCAATTATCAACTCATTTTCAGTTGTGGCGGACTTTTATGGTTAATATAACATCTTAACAGGTTCGCCGGAAATTATAGAAAATTAATTTAAAAACAGTTTCGTGAAGCAGTAGTAAGATTCCTCTTTACCGCCACTTTTCTATCATTTTCTCTATTCACAATCATTATAAAATAAAATTAAACAATTTGAATTTTATCAATTTCAAAATCATTTCGGTTCACAGAAAGAAAAGCTGCATTCTTTATTGGCTCTAAAACCGGGCAATATAAAAAGGGGCAAAATTAAACTGTGAAGAAATTTCCCGTATTGTATATTTCATGGTTGGCTTTATTACTTCTATCGGTAATTATAATTTTTGTCATAATCTCCAACTTCGAAGAAAAAGGAAACGAACCAGGCATTACCTGTGTCGGCTATCCATCTCTTATTACCGCCTCACATCGCCCTTCTTCAGCCTGCCGTAAGGCCAACGGGAATGATGTTTTTATCCAGTTAAATAAATAACAATTTCCATGATTTTACTGGATTCAATTAACGGTAAATAGTTGCATCCGGAATGATAAAAAACTAAGCGTTTCCGTACCGGAAATGAGGTAGTTTTCGTTCGGCATTGAGATCAAGGTACTCGTGATGGCGTACATTGTGCTACGTCCACTAGCGACCGCAGATCGACGCCGCTTAAAGCGAAAATGAGACCTTTCCGGACGGAAACCATTTTGTAAAAAATTTGGGGGCTGAAGATGCCGAAGATAGAAAATGAGGCCAACGGCGAGAAGACTTTTAAAATTGGCCGAACTTCTGGAAAAAGGAAAAATTAAAACCTATGTCGACCGGACTTTTGTTCTGGCTCAGGTTAAGGAAGCCTGGATAGACATGTCAATTGCCATACGAAAGGTAAAATTGTTTTTACTGTATAGGCAAGCGGGGATATGAGAAGTTATATGCTACTTTGTTACATATAATACTTGCGTTGAAAAGCTCGTCATCATCGTCTACTATTCTCCTATTTTTTTGCTACCACTTTTTTACCATTTCTTCTCTTCATAATCATTATAAAATACTTTGAAAATTTTAGCTGCTTTATACCGCTTTACAAGAGTCTGCCGTAGCTTTGACTGGAAAAGGATTTTATCTAATAAAAAATGAATTATTTCAATTGTAACAGGATATATCTTATGCATGAGAAATATACTTGATAATTCGGTTAAAAAATTGCTCCTACTTAAATTATCAGGAAAAGAATGGAAACAAAATATGCCGGAAAAAGTGAATGAAGCTACAACTCTGATGAATTTAAAAGTTAATGGTAAGGATTATCAAATCAATGTCTTACCCGACACTCCTTTGCTATGGGTTCTCCGGGATAACCTCGGCTTGACGGGAACGAAGTTCGGCTGCGGCATAGCGCTATGCGGGGCTTGTACAGTGCTCGTTGATGGTAAACTGACCCAATCATGCGTTACCAGATTGTCCGCAGTTGCCGGAAAGAATATCACAACCATTGAAGGCCTTTCATCGGACGGAACTCATCCTGTTCAAAAAGCATGGATTGAAGATGACGTGCCGCAGTGCGGCTATTGTCACTCGGGACAAATTATGGCGGCAGTCGCTCTGCTCAATGAAAATAAAAATCCAACGGATGCTGATATAAATGATGCCATGTCCGGCAATATCTGCCGCTGCGGAACCTATCAAAGAATAAAGAGAGCTATTCACCGGGCAGCAAAGGCAATGGCCTGACAAGTTATCAATAGAGCTAAGTCCAGCAGACCAATTGTTTCAAGACCTTTCCTTGTGTAGAGGTTGATTATATCAAAACTATAATAGGAGGTTATTATATTTATGACAGTAGAAACATTCGGAGCACAATTAGGTACTTCATTAACAGTAGTTCTAATGAATATCATATTATTATTGTTATTCTTAGCATTATTAATGACAGTTGTATACTGGGGTACTAAGTTTATTAAATACCTCACTTATAAGCTTGCAAATGTCATGAGAGAACCCGGGTTTGATTATGTAAAACGAGTTGATGATAGTCTTAGAAAGAGTATGACCGATAATAAAGAAGAAGTAATTAGGAGTAAATTAGGAGAACAAGTAGAATTATTAATTAAATGAAAATTCCTAAACTCCAAATCCTTTCCTTCTTGTAAGGTAAAAGTTAGATGAAACATCGAAAGTTCCTAAAATATTTAAGCCGTCGCGGCTTTTTGAATAAGGAGCCGTTGCGACTTATCATTTTTTTCTCGGCTTTACATCTTTTTTGACGCCAGTATTTAGCTTTTGTTGCAGACGCTGCAGAGTTGCTTCTAACTGGTGTTTAAAAAACCTGTTTTGCAGGCTGGTCAAAAAGATTCGCGAGGCACGCAAAACCGAATCATGAAGCGTATATAGAATACGACGAGCGTAAGTTTTGCAACTGAATGATGAGTGGGCCTTTTTCGTAAGCCTGTCAATGCTTTATTTGGTTCTCGTTGATAAAATATCGAAAATTCAACGTACTTTTCTACAGGAGAAAAATCCTTGAATATCGGTATTCCTAAAGAATTGTTTACGGACGAAAAGCGTGTAGCCCTTATTCCTGCGGTTATTCCCAAACTCCTGTCCGCGGGCTTTGCTGTTACGGTTGAAGAAGGAGCAGGAAGTCTGGCGGGATTTTCCGATGCAGATTACGACTCCCACGGAGCCGCTGTTGTCTCCGGCCGCAATATTTTATTTGAAAAAAGCGATTTTATAATCATGGTGCATGCACTGACTGAGGAAGGGAAAATTAATGAAGAGGATTTGAATCTGCTGCACGAGGGTCAGATTTTGATCAGCCTTTTAAACCCGCTTGCTCAGCCTGCGGTAGCCGAAACATTAGCCAAACGGAAAGTTGATGCTTTCTCTCTTGAACTAATTCCCCGGATAGCGCGAGCACAAAGTATGGACGTATTAACTTCCATGTCCGCCATTGCCGGCTACAAAGCCATACTGCTTGCTGCCGCAAAGCTTCCGCGCATCTTTCCTTTATTGATGACCGCAGCAGGCACCCTTCTTCCAGCCCGCGTCTTCGTTATCGGCGCAGGCGTTGCGGGGCTGCAGGCGATAGCCACCGCAAAAAGACTGGGTGCAATTGTCCAGGCTTGGGACGTTCGTCCCGCAGCTTGCGAACAGGTAGAAAGTCTGGGAGCAAAGTTCGTGGAATTCCCCATGGAAGTTCAAAATGCCGAAACCAGGGGCGGTTATGCCAGGACAATGGATGAAGCATTTTATAAAAGACAGCGCGAGTTGATGTCAAAAGTCATCCAGGAAAGTAATGTCGTCGTGGCAAGTGCGGTTGTCTTTGGCGGCAGAGCGCCGATTCTTATCACCGAAGATATGGTTAAACGTATGTCTCCGGGCTCAGTTATTGTCGATCTAACAAGCGAACAGGGCGGTAATTGTGAACTCACGCAATCGTGTAAAACTATAATTAGACACGATGTTACGATTATTGCGCCGGCAAATCTGCCAACAACCGTTCCCTATCATGCCAGCCAGATGTTCGCCAACAATATAACCAATTTTCTTTTAAACCTGACTGATCAGGGTAAAGCATTGCCCGGTAAATTTAATCTTGATGATGAGATTATCCGTGAAACCATGATCACTCGCGGCGGACAAGTTGTTCATCCTTTTATTCAAAAATTACTGAATCAGAAAAACGCCGATCAACGAGAAATTGGAGGTAATACTTGATGGAAGCTTTTATCACCGCTTTGACCATTTTTACTTTGGCCGCTTTTGCGGGCTTTGAAGTTATCACTAAAGTACCCCCTATTTTACATACGCCTTTAATGTCCGGCGCTAACGCCATTTCCGGCATTGTTCTGATCGGCGCCATTATTGCCGCAGGTTCCAGTGAAACCATGTTAATTTCCGCTCTTGGTTTTATAGCCGTTGTCTTTGCCACTATCAACGTTGTCGGCGGTTTTTTGATTACCAACCGGATGTTGAAAATGTTCAAGAGGAAAGAATAAAGTGGATAAATCTTTTGTTAATATTATCTACTTGATCGCATCTTCGCTTTTTATCTTCGGACTAAAGAATCTGGCTCATCCGCGCACTGCTGTAAGAGGAAATCTCCTCGGCGCCCTGGGCATGTTCCTTGCTCTCGTGGTAACTCTTTTTGACAAACAAGTGGTTCGCTTCGACATAATTATTGCAGGAATTTTGGTTGGTGCGACAATTGGAGCAATTATTTCCGTCAAAGCCAGAATGACCGCCATGCCCCAGACTGTCGCCCTGCTCATCGGTATCGGAGGCGGCGCAGCGGTGCTCGTTTCCGGCGCGGCATTTGCTGAAATGATTTTTCTTGAGCGTAATCCGACAATTCAATTATCTGTGGCCACTGCCGCATCCGGATGCATAGGGTCGATAACTTTCTGGGGCAGTATACTCGCCTTTAGTAAACTGCAGGGCATTACCACAGAAAAAGCAATTCGTTTTTCCGGCCAGGATTTATTGAATGCGGCTCTCGGCATTCTTATACTTTGCTTCGCTTTCCTGGTTGTCACCGAGCACTCTTTATGGGCGTACTGGGTATTGGTTCTTATATCATCCATTCTCGGGCTCACGCTGATCCTGCCGATAGGCGGAGCGGATATGCCCGTAATTATTGCTTTGCTTAATTCGTATCATGGATTGGCCTCGGCAGCGACGGGTTTTGTCCTGTCCAACAACGTACTAATTATTTCCGGAGCGCTGGTGGGAGCCTCGGGAATGATATTGACAAACATCATGTGCAAAGCCATGAACCGGTCTTTCGGCAGCTGCATCATGGGAAGAGCAGGAGCTTCTGTTCAAGTAGGTAAAGCGGCGGATATCTATACCGGGCGGGTCAAGTCTACAAGTCCCGAAGAAGCGGCGATGATCCTTGATGCTGCACGACATGTCGTTATTGTGCCGGGTTACGGCATGGCCGTATCGCAGGCACAGCATGCCGTCAGCTCTCTGGTTGCTGTTTTGGAAGAGAAAGGAATTGAAGTTGAATTCGGTATTCATCCCGTTGCCGGAAGAATGCCCGGCCATATGAACGTGCTTCTTGCGGAAGCAAATATTCCTTATGAAAAATTAAAAACGTTAGACGAAATCAATCCAACATTTGACACAACAGATGTTGTTCTGGTTATTGGAGCAAACGATGTTGTAAATCCACTGGCCCGGACAGATCCGGCAAGTCCTATTGCCGGAATGCCCATTCTTAACGTCGATCATGCTCACGCCGTTATTGTGATCAAACGCAGTTTGAGTCCGGGCTTTGCAGGAATACCCAATCCGCTTTTTGCCGCGGACAACACGATGATGCTTTTCGGCGACGGTAAAAAAATTATCGAAGACTTGATTGCCGCCGTCGAGGTATCCTAATGCGTCGTCTCGATTGATAGATAGAGACCTGACCCGGCTTGCGCCTTTCAGCGTAAATCCCGGAAAATTCGCTGATAATGATGGATTCCCAGGTATTGTGCCCTTCGCCGGAAGTGTCATGAAGTAACGGAGGTGGACAAAACAGCTTTAAACATCCCGTCTCTTCTTACCTTTGGCCCACTGGGTCATGCAATTTGCCGGCGCGATTGTTGTCCAGTATCATAGTCCACAATCCGCAGAACGGTATAGAGTGCATTCCCACGCAGAGTGTGGAAACGAGTAATCAAACTCAATCCCGCTTCCAAGCAAATCATGAACGCAATGGATACGGATTTTTTAATATTCTTACAACTTGATGGCCCTTTGAATCGACCACCAGGATGAAATTTTTGATTCCCTGGTCTTCGATTTCTCCAAGCATCTGGCAAAGGCAGGGCGATTGTCGAATCCAAGAAGCTGCTTCGACTTTTCCATCCTTAGAGAGCGGCTGGATGCCAATAGGACTGCTGACATGTTTGTTTTCATCATTACTCCTCCGAAAATAGATTCTACAAAGCACATTTGCCCAAAGCTCCCTTTCT
>CAZWCA010000086.1:0-5088 GCA_964632255.1 uncultured Smithella sp.
AAGCCGGGCAGGCAGGAGCGCTGGACAGCAAATACGGGCGGTTTGTCGTGGAAGCACTTTTTGCCACGATCACAAACGTAAACTTTGACAGTAACAGGATAATTGCGCTCATCCGCGAAGCGCTGAAATTACGGGATGAATTAAAGAATAAATACGGAGCGGATATGCCGGAAAATCTGCATGATTCCGCTATCTGGTTTTCTGATGATGTTGCTGAATTTAATAAAAAGGCCGCCGAGATTGGTATTCTTTCCATAGAAAATGTCGATGTCCGGTCGCTGCGGATGCTTTTAATCTATGGAATCAAAGGCATTTCCGCCTACGCCGAGCACGCCGCCGTACTGGGCTTTGAGGATGAAAAAATTTATAGTTTCATAATGGAAGCGCTGCTCTCGACAACCAGGGATTTGGGTGTTGATGAAATGGTGGCGATGGTTATGCGCGCCGGAGAATGCGCAGTCAACGCCCTGGCTCTTTTGGACAAGGCGAACACATCTACATATGGCCATCCGGAAATAACCAAAGTCAATATCGGAGTCCGGAATAATCCCGGTATCCTTATTTCCGGCCATGATCTCAGAGACATGGAAGAACTACTGAAACAAACTGAAGGTACCGGCGTGGATATATACACACATGGCGAGATGCTTCCGGCGAACAGCTACCCCGCCTTCAAGAAATATTCTCACTTCGCGGGAAATTACGGAAACGCCTGGTGGAAACAGGCCGAGGAATTCGAATCATTCAACGGCCCCATTCTGATGACAACCAATTGTATTATTCCGGTAAAGGATTCCTATAAAGACAGGATATTTACAACAGGCGTTGTTGGCTATCCCGGACTTAAACACATTCCCCAAAGACCAAACGGCGGTGCAAAAGATTTTTCCGAAATAATTGCACTGGCGAAAAAATGCATGCCGCCAAAGGAGATTGAAACAGGTGAAATTACAACGGGATTCGGCCATAATCAGGTGTTCGCCCTGGCCGACAAGGTTGTGGAAGCCGTCAAGTCCGGAGCGATCAAACGCTTCATTGTGATGGCCGGTTGCGACGGGCGGCACAAAACGCGCAGTTACTATACCGATGTTGCCCAGGCACTTCCCCAAGACACGGTTATCCTGACGGCGGGTTGCGCCAAGTACCGTTATAACAAACTGGTTTTGGGTGATATCGGCGGAATTCCCCGGGTTCTGGATGCCGGACAGTGCAACGATTGTTATTCACTGGCTATTATCGCACTGAAACTCAAGGAAGTTTTTGGATTGAAAGATATCAACGAATTGCCTGTTTCCTTTGACATTGCCTGGTATGAGCAGAAGGCTGTTGCCGTACTTCTGGCATTGCTTTTCCTGGGCGTAAAAGGAATCCGCCTGGGGCCGACACTGCCGGCATTTGCATCGCCGAACGTTCTCAAGGTTCTCGTGGAAAATTTCAATATCAAACCCATTACAGACGTAAAAACTGATGTCGAGTCGATGCTCAACGGACAGTAATTTTTTAGAAGATAGGATTCAATGCCATGGACTTAAGGGTCATTCCCGCATTCTTTTGGCGGGAATCCAGGAATCACCAAACATGGATGCCCGACAAAAACATTCGGGCACGACACGAGGTGGTTAAATCACAGTGAGATAGAATTATGAAAATAATACGTAAAATTATCGAAATTAATGAGAAGCTGTGTAACGGTTGCGGAAATTGCGTGACTGGTTGCGCCGAGGGCGCCCTGCGAATAATCGACAACAAGGCCAAGGTTATCTCGGACACATTTTGCGATGGTCTGGGAGCCTGCATCGGAGAGTGCCCCACTGGGGCACTTCGCCTTGTCGAGAAAGAAACTGTTCCTTTTGATGAAAAAGCAGTCAAAGAACACCTTGCGGAAAAAGAAAAGCCCGCTCTGCCATGCGGTTGTCCATCGACACATATTCAGATTTTTGGTAAGCCACCCGGAGAAGCAGTAAATAAGCTTAAGAATATTGTGCAAGTTAATGAAGAATCATCTCTCACCCACTGGCCGGTTAAGATAAAGCTTATACCGGCCGGTGCTCCTTTCTTGAAAGGCGCTGACCTGTTGATTCTCGCCGATTGCACGGCCGTTGCCTTTCCCACTCTGCACCGTGATTTGATAAAAGGAAAGGTGGTGATGCTGGGCTGCCCGAAGTTTGACGATGCTCATGAATATGTAAACAAATTCGCCGATATTTTCAAAACTGCGGGTATAAACAGTATAACCACGGTTGTTATGGAGGTGCCCTGCTGTTCGGGATTGCCCGTTATCGTCAAAAAAGGAATGGAAGAGGCAAACAAACAGATTCCGATGAAAGAAATTGTGCTGAGCGTAAGGGGAACAATATTAAAGCAGTAACAGAGGTGCGGCAGAGAGATTATTAGATTAGAGGAAAAACTTCATGACAGCGGATCAAAACAAAGCCACGATACGCATTTTTTTCGAGAAACTGGACAAGGACATATCTGCAATTGAAGAATTTGTCCTGTCTGATTGCCCAGTTCACCTTCCGGGAATTCCCGATTCCACAAACCGTGAAGGATTCCGGCAATTTGTCACGATGCTTTACAGCGCTTTTCCCGACTTGCATCATGTAATTAAGGATCAGATAGCCGAAAATGACAAAGTGGCGAGTATAATCAATGTATACGGCACTCACAAAGGCAATTTCCAGGGCTTTCCCCCAACAGGGAAGAAAGTTATGTTTGAAGATGTTATGATAACACGCATCAAGAAAGGTAAGATTATAGAATTGCGGGCTCAGTTTGATGCTTTGATATTACTGCGGCAACTTGGTGTTTTTCAATTTTTTTCTTCTTTTGATCAGGAGGACATAAAACATAAGATTGATAATGATGACAAAAGCAGCAAGGATATACTGCGTTGAAACACCAAGGTTTTCCAGATAAATTAACGGCACGAGATAATGTTCAATAAAACCGCCGTGATAAGGAATGCCTCCACCCAGCTTTCGCAGATAATTCTCAAGCGGTGTCAGAGGGCAAATCCAGCCAAAGATTTCAATGGCTGCTCCCCAAATGACGGAAGGCAGATGCACTATAGCCAGCCGCGGCCAGCGAAGAACAAATAATCCGCCGATCACAACAAAAACTATAAAAAGGAAATGCACAACAACAACTGCCTCGGCAAAAAAAAGATACATAAGGTCCCCCCAAGCAATGGTTTTTAGAATATTTTATAACTTTTTGCTTTTAAAGAAATGGGAGACAGAGAAGAGGCGACCAGGTGTGGTTTGACAAGCTCACCATTACCGATTCAATTATATGCCTGCCCTGAGCCTGTCGAAGGGCCTGCTCGAACCTGCAGAAGAGCCAATAAAATTTACCTGCAAACGCGAAATGGTATTAAATAAAAAAACTGTCAGCACCTGTTCAACCGGGGCACTGACAGTTTTATAACAATTCAGAGTATTTGCGTCCGTTAATAGTTTTCCGCCAATAGTTCGTAGTATGCTTGAGGATGTTTGCAGGCAGGGCATTCTTTCGGCGCCTCCGCTCCCTCATGCACGTATCCACAGTTAATGCAATGCCACTTAACCGAATCTTTCTTTTGGAATACTTCATTTTCAGCAATATTCTGAGCTAATTTTCTGTAGCGGCCTTCATGAAATTTTTCGACCTTGGCAATCTGTTCAAAAGAACGGCATACCTCAGGATATCCTTCTTCTTTGGCAATCCTGGCAAATTCAGTATATAAAGTGGTCCATTCCATTTGTTCGCCGGCGGCTGCAGCTTCCAGATTGGCTTTAGTATCGCCGATAACACCTGCGGGATAAGCGGCGGTTATTTCGAGATCTCCACCTTCCAGATACTTAAAAAATACTTTGGCATGTTCTTTCTCATTTTCCGCTGTTTCCAAAAAGATGCGCGATATCTGCTCAAAACCTTCTTTCTTGGCGGCACTTGCAAAAAATGTATAACGATTTCTGGCCTGTGATTCACCGGCAAAAGCCGCCAACAAATTCTTTTCCGTCTGAGAGCCTTTAATAGATTTCCCCATGATTCACTTGCACTCCTTTTAATTTTTTATGTTTACGATTATAAATGAACTACTTTCCGTCATTTATTTTCGAAACCGTCGTCTTACCACCATCAAATTTCATAGCTTTAATTATTTCATCCATTTTGGCTATTTGTGATGCGAGCAAGTCGCTCTTTCTTTTTGTCGCTTCCAGATTTGAATTGATCTTTGCTCTATTTGCCTGAAGTTCCATTTTCTTTGTTTGTAATTTGGATTTAACTTTAAGGTTATCTTCTTTTTTACCCAAATTGGAACTAATGATTCCTTCCATTTTTACCAGATCATAATCAACGGCTGCTTCTTTTTGAAAATTTTCGGCTAATTCTTCTTCCAAATTGACATATTTTTTCTGGTTTGCAGCAAGATCGCTTTTAAATTCGGCAAGCTCCACTTTTTGATTGGCGACGTTCAAATCAAATTCCGCTTTGGCAAAACCATCTTTTTTACTTGCCGGCACCTGATTAACTAAGGCCGGGTCCACGCTTTCCGTCAGAGAGCTCACTTTGGAACTAATCGAGGTTTTCAATTCCTGGGTAGTAGAACATCCGGCAATAAAAAACAGCAAAGCTAATAATGCGAAATAACAACTTTTATATTTCATCTCTTCCATTCCCCCTACAGATTATTTTAATCAGCGATCCTGGTTTTTTACCGGCTGATTTTTTACCTTTTTGTCCTTGGGCGGCCGAACCTTTTTCTTCTCTCTTAAAAGCCGGGAAATGTCTTTTTGTCTTCTTGTAATTTTTTGTCCGCTCATGAGTTGACTATATGACCTAATCCGGTCAAAAATTCAATATAAAAGCTGACTAAGGCTTTTTTCAACAACCTGCTGGCAAGGTGTTGAAAAACTCCTGTTTTGCAGGCTGTTCAAAAAGGTTCAAATGCGAGGCATCGCAAAAACCGGATCGCGAAGCGTATATAGAAATACGTTGAGCGATTGGTTTGCAGCGTAACGAAGCAGATGGGCCTTTTTCAACAGCCGGCTAGGAGGCTCCGCCGCCCAATGCTTTATAGAGCGTAATCATGTTGTTGAGCCT
>CAZWCA010000086.1:5188-9757 GCA_964632255.1 uncultured Smithella sp.
GCTAGGAGGCTCCGCCGCCCAATGCTTTATAGAGCGTAATCATGTTGTTGAGCCTGGTAAGGCGCAGTCCGATCAATCCCTGCTGGGCGCTGTAAAGCGACCGCTGGGCATCGAGAACCCCCAGGTAACTGTCAATCCCTTTCATATAACGGGCTGTGGAAAGACGGTATGTTTGATTAACAGCGTTGACTAATGACTGCTGTGCTGCTATTTGCCGGTCTACTGTGCCCTGTACGGCAAGAGAATCGGCCACTTCTCTAAAAGCAGACTGAATGGCCCTCTCGTACTGGGCAATGGATATTTCCTTGTCTACTTTTGTCACATCATATGCATACCAGGTACGGGCATCAAAAATAGGCATGATAATTTGCGGGGCAAAATTCCATGTACTGGAACCGTCTTTAAATAAGCCTGAAAGAGAAGCACTCGCCGTTCCGATAGATGTTGTAAGGGAAATGCGCGGAAAAAAGGCTGCCCGGGCGGCGCCGATATTGGCATTGGCCGCTTTCAGCCCATGTTCCGCTGCCAGAATATCCGGTCTGTTTAACAGTATTTCGGAAGATAGACCGGGAGAAATTTCTTTGGGCGGGCTTATATTTGCCAGTTCCAAGGGCTCCAAATCTTTTAGTACGGGAGATCCGACAAGGAGATTCAAAGCGTTCTCATCCTGTGCCGTAAATTGTGTATAGCGGGCGACATCGGCCCTGGCTGTATCAACCTGGCTTTGTACACGGTAAAGATCCAATTCGGAGGCGAGCCCCACATCATGACGTTTTTTGACCAGCCTGTAAGTGGTTTCCTGAGCCTCAAGTGTGGAAATACTAAGTTTGAGCGCTTCTCTGTCGGCAGCCAATGTAAAGTATGCTCCGGCTACTGATGAAATAAGCAGGATTTGTGTACTGAGGCGGGCCTGATCGGTGGCAAGGTATTGTTCAAAAGCCTGCTCCTTTAAACTGCGAATCCGGCCGAAAAAGTCTATTTCCCAGGCAATAATGCCTAAGTTTACACTGTATTGTTCATAAGTAGATTCAACGCCGGTTGTTGTAAGATCGGCGGGTGTGCGTCCTTTGCTCATATTTCCAACTGCATCAACTGTCGGTAGAAGTTCGACACGGCGGATGCCGTAAATAGCCCGTGCTCTATCTACATTTAAAGCCGCCACACGCATGTCCCGGTTATTATTCAAGGATGTTTCGATAACCTTTTGCAGGCGCTGATCGGTAATGAATTCCCGCCAGGGAATTTTTGCAGCAGCTTCATTGGCTGTTATTTGGCTGTAAGCGGCACCGGTCGGCCACTGGCCGGGAACAGGAGCGGAAGGACGCTCATATTTCGGAATGAGCGTACAGCCGCCGAGATAGAGGAGAATTAAGCCCGTAAGAAGAAGTAATTTTTTATTCATGCTTATCTCCTTCTGATGGATTCGCTTCAACCTTATCGGTTGCTTTACTTTTCCGGCGCTTGCCGAACGTTTTTTCAATCAATACATAAAAAAGCGGTGCAAATAAAGTAACAAGGAAGGTGGCGGTTACCACCCCTCCCAGAGCACCGGTTCCGATTGCCTTTTGCGCGCCCGCACCGGCGCCGCTCGCCAGTACCAGAGGCAGAATACCGACTCCGAAGGCCAGCGAGGTCATAACGATAGGCCGCAGCCTCAATCTGGTTCCTTCCAGTGCAGCGTCAATCAGCCCCATGCCGCTTTCCATCCTGGCCTTAGCAAACTGGACGATCAAAATAGCGTTTTTCGTAGTAAGTCCCAGAATAGTCAATAGACCGATTTGAAAATAAATATCGTTGGGCATTCCCCGTATACTTGTCGCTATTGCCCCACCTACTGCACCCAGCGGCAAGGTCATAAGAATGGCAATAGGAACAGTCCAGCTTTCATACAGAGCCGCAACACATAGAAAGATGATAAGAATGGAGAAGATATAAAGAGGAAGCGCCTGCTTGCCCGCTTGCCGCTCCTGAAAGGAAAGTCCCGTCCAGTCAAAGCCTATTTCCTTGGGCAGCTTAGAAGCAAACTCTTCCATGGCCTGCATTGCCTCACCGGAGCTCTTCCCTGGCGCAGGTTCTCCCCATATCTCTATTGATGGAAAAGCATTGAATCGTTCCAACTTGGGAGAACCGGAACTCCAATACCCGGTGGCAAAAGAAGTATAAGGAACCATTTTGCCGTTATTATTACGAACATAGAGTTTTTCCAGATCACCCGGCAGCATGCGATAAGGGGCATCAGCCTGAATGTTCACGTGTTTGACTCGTCCGCCTTTAATAAAATCGTTAACATAAGCGCTGCCAAAGGATGCCGAAATAGTTTTGTGGATGGAGCTGATGGGAACCCCTAAGGCACCGGCTTTTTTCCAATCAATATCGATCTTATATTGTGATGTATCTTCCAATCCGTTAGGCCGTACCTTGATCACGCGCGGATCCTTGGCCGCCATAGCCAGAAGCTGGTTACGGGCCTTCATCAGACCTTCATGTTCCAAGCCTCCGCGATCCTGTAACTGGAAGTCAAACCCCTTGGCATTACCCAATTCAATAACCGGTGGCGGTGGAAAGGCAAATACGCGGGCATTACGGATTTTGGAAAATGCACGCATGGCCCTATCGGCCACAGCGGGAGCTCTCAGTTGATCCCGGTCACGCAGTTTCCAATCCTTGAGCTTTACATAAGCCAGGCCGATGTTTTGTCCCCGACCGGCCTGATTCTGGCCGCTCATTGTCATCACCGCTTCCACTGCGTCCTTTTCTCCAACAAGAAAATGATTTTTAACTACATCCATTACTTCCTTCGTCTGCTCAAGAGTTGAACCAGATGGAAGTGTAGCCATGACTATCATTGTTCCCTGGTCTTCATCAGGCAAATAACTCTTCGGTAAATACCAGAGCATCAAACCCATTACAGCCACAATCACAACGTAAAGAGCCACATAGCGAACTTTTCTATTTAGCGAGTGTCCGACAATTCTTACGTACATATCGCGGAATCGGAAAAAGGCACGATCAAACCAGCGAAAAAAAGGACGGAGGAAAGAAACTCCGCCTTCCGCCGGTTCATGTCCCTTGGGCACTGGTTTAAGCAGTGACGCGCAAAGAACCGGTGTTAGAATCAAGGCAACCAGGAGGGAAAGAAGCATGGAGGAAATAACGGTCACAGAAAACTGACGATAAATAACTCCGGTCGAGCCGCCAAAGAAAGCCATGGGAGCAAAGACCGCGGATAATACTAACCCGATGCCGATCAGTGCAGGAGTAATTTGTTCCATGGATTTGGCGGTAGCCTCTTTAGGTGAAATCCCTTCCTCACTCATGATTCTTTCGACGTTTTCAACAACTACAATAGCATCATCAACTAAAAGACCTATTGCCAGCACCATGGCGAACATGGTCAGCATGTTGATCGAAAATCCGAAAAGTCCAAGTACGGCGAAGGTGCCTAAAAGAACAACAGGTACGGCAATTGTGGGGATGAGAGTTGCCCGCATATTGCCCATGAAAAGATACATAACCAGAAAGACCAGAAGAATAGCTTCAAAAAGAGTCTTGACCACTTCTTCAATAGCCACTTTGGTAAAGGGCGTGGTATCGTAGGGATAAACAGCCTTCATACCATGGGGAAAATACCGGCTCAACTCTGTCAATTTCGCTCGAATCGCATCAGCCGTCTCTAATGCGTTGGCTCCGGGTTCCTGCCGGATGGCCAGTCCAGCAAATGGTTTACCGTTATAATAAGCAAAGGTATCGGCAAGATCGGTTCCCAGTTCCGTCCTCGCTATTTGTTTGATCTGTACAATCGAACCGTCTTTATTGATACGAACGGGAACTTCAGAGAATTCCTCCGGAGTCCGGAGCAGACTATGAACAATAATACTGGCATTCAGGCGCTGGCCAGGCACTGCCGGTGCTCCGCCAAATTGACCACCGGAAATTTCTACATTGTAATCCTGAAGGGCTTTCATTACATCGTCGACCGTCAATCCGTAATCCGTCATCTTGCGGGGATCAAGCCAGATCCGCATAGCGTATTCGCCGCCGAATCCTTCCACCTCGCCTACTCCCGGCACCCGCGCCAGCACAGGTTGCACGGTGGTAAAAGCATAATCCTTCAAATCGATGTCGGTCATGTTTCCGTCATCTGAAACAAGTCCTACAATCATCAAATAATTTCTGGTGGATTTGCGGACTGAAACGCCCCGTTGCTGAACTGTTTCAGGCAACCGGGCCATGGCCAGTTGGAGTTTATTTTGCACCTTGGCCCAGGCAAGATCCGGATCGGTTCCGGGAGCAAAGGTCAATTCAATCTGGGAAATTCCGGATGAGTCGCTGCTGCTGGACATATACAACATTCTGTCGAGTCCGGTCATTTGCTGCTCAATAATCTGCGTTATACTGTCTTCCACTGTTTCGGCCGAGGCTCCGGGATAAAGGCAGCCGACTCTGATGGAGGGTGGCGCAATGGGAGGATATTGAGTAATAGGCAAATTGTAAATAGCCAGGCCGCCTATTACCATAATAATCATAGCAATGACCCAGGCAAAGACAGGACGATCAAGAAAGAACTTC
>CAZWCA010000087.1:0-9441 GCA_964632255.1 uncultured Smithella sp.
TTAATACTTAATACTTAATACTTTTTCAGTTAAAATAACTTAAAATTGCGGACTCTTGGAATAACTAATCTTTTTGACATCATAACTTTTCCAGGCCATTAATTATTGACCGCAAGTGCAAGCTTGCAGGCAGGTTACCACAATTTTACTCGATAACTACAAGAACTTGGTTTGCCTGAACCTTTTCCTTCACCTTAACCTTAATTTCCTTTACAGTGCCGCCGGCATCCGCCACTATTGGGTTTTCCATTTTCATTGCTTCGATGACAATGAGTTCATCGTCTTCTTTCACAACATCTCCTACCTTAACAATGATTTCTGTGATCGTTCCGGGCATGGGGGCTACAACTTCGATTGCCATGGGTGTTCTCCTTTATATATTTATTTTCTTGTGAAACACATTTTAATTTCCGTCCGTAAAGGGCTCTTTTCCGCGTGAGCTGTGTCGAGCTGCGGTATTGTGGGCAACTTATTTACATTATGTACGCCTTCAGCGCAATACCTTGATCTTCATTGCCGGAAGGAAAATATCTCCTTCACGAAAATAGGTTTTGCAGAGCACGTTTGCCCAAAGCTTCCGCCTTTCTTGTCTCCTCTGAAGGGGGGCAGTGGGAGGATGCTTTTACGGTTTCTCGTTTTCATGCTTCGCTTGGGAACGAGTAGAAAAAGTTCCCTCTATATCTACGCCCGATCCACCTCCATCACTTTGCGACACCTCCACCAACTAAAGACATGGAGCCGCGGCTCGGACTGTGTAGCTCGGACTGTCTGATACTTCAGGCCACGTTCTTTCCATATTCCAGTGTCAATTTTCCAAGCTCGACGACTTCAAAAAGACCGGCCTGGCAATAAAAACGATAGATTTCCTTCACCCCTCCCTGGACAATACCTGAACCTTTCAATTCATAATGGTGAAGGGGAGCATAGGTCTCAACTCCCTTTCCTACCGGGGTGATTTTTTCCTCAGGCTTATAACCTGCTTTCATCTGAACACCGGGAGGAAGATTGGAGAAAAAATCTAAGAGCGATTTTCCCACTTCCTCCGAAAAGGTTTTATATTTGAATTCAAAAAAGGCGCCCGTTACATCACGCATCGACACCAGTTCCGAAGGAATCTCTTCTTTATGATTTTCCAAAGCCCGGCAAAGGGATCCGACCATCCCGGTCTCAGCGATGACCGGAACCAGGTGGGGATGTGAAAAGAAATGCTTGATCATATCCAAGGGACTATCTTCTTCTATCCGGTCTTCTTCAACAAAGGTATCTCTCCTGTCTCCCCGGCCTTCCAGATAGCCAATGACAAATCCTTTTATTAAAGCCGGTTCTCCTTTGATCATGATTTCCGTATAGGTTATGGCCATCTTTGTCTTCCTCCTGTATTCGGAAAGATCTTCCATTTCCATTAAAAGAAAATGAAAGTGACGATAATAAAGACCGGGATCAAAACCGGAATTGAATATTTAAACATGTACCCGAAAAAACTAGGCATATTGACTCCCGCCTCTTCGGCGATGGATTTTACCATAAAATTGGGAGCATTGCCAATATAGCTGTTGGCCCCCATGAAGACGGAGCCGGCGGAGATGGCTTGGAGATAGCTGATAAAAATCGGGTTGGCCGTAATGGCGCCGGACGCCAACGCTCCCGGAACCTGTGCCTCTGTTAAACCAACTTTGCCTAAGGCCATGTTGAAGAATGTTAAATAGGTGGGAGCATTATCCAGAAAAGAGGAAAGGGAACCCGAAGCCCAGAAAAAAGATGCCGGAGATTGAACCGAATTGACGAGACCGGCAAGCGCTCCGGTACTTCCTGCTTTGAGGATCGCCAGTGCAGGAATAATGGCGATAAATATACCGGCAAAGAGCTTGGCTACTTCCAAAATCGGTCCCCAACTGAAATCATTTTCTTCACGCAGCGTATTGGCCGTTGTTTTAAGGGAAATCAGGCCCAATATTAAAATGACTCCGTCCCGGAGAAGGTTCTGGTAAGCCACGTCAACTCCCAACACACTTATCTCTCCAGGATGCCAGTAGCCGCTTACCAGGATGATGCCGACCACTCCTGCAAGAAGAATCAAATTATGGAGTCCTTCAATGCGCAGGGGAACTTTTTCCTCTTCAGTTAAAGTGTGAAGTGATTCTTCGCGGTGATAAAAGTAGGTATCCAGGGCATAAAAAATCATCAATACAATAGCCGACGAAACTAAAATATGCGGAAGAAGGCTCTTCGTCACCCAGAAAAAAGGAACGTTATGGAGGAAACCTAGAAAAAGCGGAGGATCTCCCAGTGGTGTCAGAGCTCCGCCGATATTGGAAACAAGAAAAATAAAAAAACAGATGACATGTGCTTTTCGAACCCGGCCGTGATTGGCTCGCAGCACAGGCCGGATCATCACCATTGATGCTCCCGTTGTTCCAACCCAGGAAGCCAAAAAGGTGCCGATCAGGAGCAAAACCGTATTTACTATGGGCGTTCCTTTCAAAGAACCTTTGATGACGATGCCGCCGGAAATCGTGAACAGTCCCCAGAGAAGGATAATAAAAGGTATATAATCGATCAAAATGATATGGAGGATCTCATGACGGGCGACGGCTCCGTGAAACCACAAAAAAGGCAGCGCAAAAGCAAGAGCCCAAAAAGCCGCGACCTTGCCGAAATGATCATGCCAAAAATGTGGAGCGGCAAGAGGAAACAGGGCGATGGATAAAAGAATGCCGATGAAGGGCAAAACGCTCCAGATCGGCAAAATCTGACCAAGAATAACGCCTTCAGGTGCAGAAGCCAGAGCGACGTTAGGTATGAATGAGATCAAAAAGAAAAAGGTTAAAGAAATTAAGGTATTGAATGAGAGGGACCACTTCACGGCAATCTCCTGAAAAGAGTCGGTTTGTGTTTGTTATCTGATTTTTCCGGGGCATCGATGAATGCTTCTTCCTTTGTCCGGCGGGTTGCACTACCAATGATCAACAATCCGGCTAATACGAGCATATATCCGGTCAACTGAAGCACCTGTTGCCATAATCCGCTGAGAGCAGGAGCTATAAGTTTTACCAGGGCGACACCGGAAAAGGCGGCTATGCAGCCGCCGATCCAATAGAATTTTTTCTCAATAATGCGGTTCATTTAAGCAATGTTACATAAATTGCGGCAAGAATGGCCGTGGTAATGACGCCGCTGATATTAGCGCCCATGGCATAAGGAAGTATCATTGCTCTCTTATTGACCGCGAACACTTCCTTCTGGGCAACCTTGGCCGTAGTCGGTACACAGGAAACTCCGGCGATACCTATGGCGGGGTTGTCTTTTTTGCCGCTTAAAAAATACATGATATACCCGCCAATAATGCCTCCGATTCCGGAGATTACGAGGGACGTTATTCCCAGAATCAACAAGAGAAATACTTTGGGGTTGAGAATGGTGCTTGCTTCACAAAGAACGCCCAGCACGAGGCCGAGAAAGAAAGTTGAGCCGTAAAGAATGGTAGATTCCATAAATTCGACAACGCGGGTTACTTCCGCCTCTTTAATGATTACTCCTACAAAAAAAGACATAAAGAGGGGTGCCGCTACGGGGAAGAGCAGGCAAAGAATGGTGTTTGTTATAATAGCAAAGGCGATCTTTTCTGTTTTAGAAACATTAGGAATTTTACTCAGATCCATCTTGATTCCGCGCAATGACTTCGGAATAAGGAGGCGAACCAGGTAAGGATAACCTGCATAGGTCAGGCTCAGGTAAAGATAGGCGACGATGGTAATCGGAACGAAAAGATCCTTGGCAAGCATCAGGGATGTATAAAGAACCATTGGGCCGTCAGCACCGCCGACCATGGCAATTGATGCTGCTTCCTTATAATTAAGACCCAGGGCGACGGCAATCGGGAAGGTCAGGACTGTTCCCAATTCAGCGCAAATGGCAATGGCCATGCTTTTGAATGGTGATATAAGCATATAGCCAATGTCGGTAATGACCCCGATTCCCATAAAGACAAGGCAGGCAATAAGACCGTTGCTGAAAGTAAAGGTATAAATAGGCTGCAGAAAATCAATCTGCAAAATATCCATGAGTTTTGCGGGATCAGAGGCCATCGGATCTATAAAGATGGTTCCCATCGTTGTCGCCGAAAGAAACAGGACACCGGCATTAACTGAGGCCATGCCGACGCCCATAGGAATCATAATAAGTGGTTCAAGAGTTCCCTTGACGCCCAGAAAAACAAAAAGAATGCCCAAGCCCATCAAAGCTATGCGGGCAATGGCGATGGTCGGTTCGGAAGCTACCATTGTAGCAATTCCCTGAAAAAGATAAAGGACATCAATATCTTGCATGATCAGCCCTCCCTTTCCGGTTCGGTCCGGCTCCGGCCTGCCCGAAAACTGACGGCGGCAAAAAGTCCCTTAATGATCCCGGCTACCATAAAGGAAATTCCGGCCGTAACTCCATAAACTACAGGCAGTAACTTGATTGATCCAAAAAAGTAATTTTCCATTTCTTTATCCTTATAAATAGTTTATGAAAAATTTGCTTTTACGCTAAGATGTAAAGGCAAAAAAATCAGCTTTTGTTCAGTGAAATTGATCCCGGAATGGGGGAGCATTATCGATAAGTTGGGTTTCGAGAGGCAAGCCATAAAAATTGTTTTCCTTATGAGAATTATCTTTCCTTTTCCGCAAATTCGTCTGTCGGATACCATAGTAATATCCCTTAATAATATTCAAGCAGACCTCTCCGATACGCATCTATTCAGCCATGATGCGTCGTAACCGATTATGCCTTTTTTATTTGTTTTTTTCTGATGGGAATGAAACTACATAAACCGAAGGTCTGTAAGGAAGGCTATGACTACGACGGAAATGGGATCATTTCAATTATTTCAATTATTGTGCAAGTTTCCTGTGCCTACAAATAAAAATCTGCATAGGCGCTAGAAAAAAGCCGTTGTAAAAGAACCGGTAATCCGGGCAATCAGACCGGGAATTCAATTTTGCCAACGAATCGCTGCATAAATAACTGGAAATGGTAAATCCGTTTCAAAATAATAACAACGGCGAATAAGCAAAAAAGAAATTATAAAGAGATCAATATCCAAAAATCTTTATACTTGCACCGGGTTTTTCAACCGATGTTCCGAAAAAAAGTATTTGAGCCGTTAGCAAACGCCAAACGACCGGCGCGTGACGGAAATTGTTGTTATTGACGGAAAAATTAATAAAAGAATGCTGGTAGGACTGATCAGCCCTCATTTTCATTTTCAGCCCGGCCCCGAGTTCTAATCGCGGCAAAAAGGCCTTTAATGATCCCGGCCACCATAAAGGAAATACCGGCCGTAACCCCATAAACTACAGGCAATAACTTGACAGAACCAAAAAAGTAACTTTCCATTTTTTATCCTTTAGATTTTAGTAGGGAACTTATTTTGTATAGTAAAAACAGAATTTTTTGTCAATAAAAAATAAGATTCCAATTTAAAAAAATTAAAATTGGATGAAATTTTTTAGAAAAAGAAAAATTTGGAGAAAATTTCCTGAAAAAAATAAAAATTTGAAAAAATTCCTCAAAAAATAAAAAATAAGGAAAAATTTTTAAAAAAAGAAAAAAATCGGGAAAAAAATCTAAAAAATAAAAAAATCCGGAAAATTTGACAAATTTTAGAAAAAAAGAAAATAAAAAAGGAAAAAACAGGGAATATTCCGTGATCGCGAATTTTGAGGACGTAGCTTTATCTCGGCATAAGGAATAACCATCTTGGGTCAGTCTTCCGGCATTCATTACGCCTAAGTGCCGGATATCCTCCTGAAGAATTTTGCCGTCAACAAATTTCAAAACCGGACGAGGATTTAAGTGTAATATCAAATAGTCTGACATTCTCAAGTCCGGCTAATTAAAACGCCGAACGGCAGATTCATCCGCAGTAAAATCTACAATTCTGTAATATCAACAAATGTTTAAAACGAAATACGTTTCAATCGGGAACCGTTTCATGGTCTTCCATTGTTATTATTTCTTAAATTTTAAGTATTTATAGCGAATACCAATTAATGGCATAAATTTTGACTTCGTTTAAAACTATAAAATTTTATGGAGCTTGCAATTATGGAGCCCGATAATGAACATGACAGGGTATCGCGGGAAATAAAAGAACTTACGCTACTTTTTGAAATCAGCAAAAAGCTGGGTGAAAGCCTTGATCTGAAGGCCGCCCTGAAGTTTGTCCTTCAAATTATGGCGGAAAACATGGAAATGCCACGCGGAGCTCTGACCATATTAAACCGTGCGAGCGGAGAAATCGCCATTGAAGAATCTTACGGACTTTTGCCTGAGGAAGAAGTCAGGGGTAAATACCTGATGGGCGAAGGGATTACCGGCCGTGTGATTGATTCCGGCGAAACAGTCATCGTGCCGCGTATTTCCGAAAGTCCCGTCTTTCTGGACAGAACCGGTTCCCGAGAAAAATTGGATAAGAGGGACATTGCATTTATCTGTGTACCAATAAAAATTGGCAACGAAGTCATTGGAACAATTTCCGTTGATCGTCTTATCAACTCGGGCACATCATTTGAAAAAGATGTCCGGCTGCTTACGATCATAGCCTCCACAGTATCGCAGGCTGTACGCTTGCGGCAACTGGCCCAGGAAGAGCTGGACGAGATCAAGGAAGAAAACCGGCGGCTGCAAGATGAATTGAAAATCAAGTATGGGCCCAAAACAATTATCGGCACGTCCAAAGTCATGCAGAACATCTACGGGATGATTGAAAAGGTATGCCGGACCAACGCCACGGTTTTGATCCTGGGGGAAAGCGGTGTCGGCAAGGAGCGCGTTGCCCACGCCATTCATTACAATTCCAGTTATGCGAACGGACCTTATATTATTGTCAATTGTGCGGCACTTCCGGAATCACTCATTGAAAGTGAACTCTTCGGTCATGAGAAGGGCGCTTTCACGGGGGCAACCAGCTTTCGGAGGGGCCGGTTTGAACTTGCCGATAACGGCACCATCTTTCTCGATGAAATCGGCGATCTGCCGCCTGCCACCCAGACAAAACTGCTGCGTGTTCTTCAGGAACGGGTTTTTGAACGCATCGGCGGCTCTACGAGCATTAAAGTCAATATCCGGATAATTGCTGCGACAAACAGGGATCTGGAAGCTCTCATGCGCGAAGGTAAATTCCGCGAAGATCTCTATTATCGACTGAATATCTTCCCCATCGTTGTTTCACCTCTGCGGGAGCGTAAGACGGACATTATTCTCCTTGCCAACCACTTCATCGAAAAATATGCCGGAGAATTGGGCAAGAAAATTGAGAGTATCTCCGGCCCGGCAACGGATATGCTCATGCGCTATCATTGGCCGGGAAATGTCCGGGAACTGGAAAACTGTATCGAACGGGCTATTATTCTTTGTACGGATGGCGTAATCAGAACCCATCATTTACCGCCGAATCTTAAAGCGGGCAACAACATCGTCTCTGAATCACAGGAAACTCTGCAGGAAACGTTGAATACCGTGGAAAGAGAGATGATCATTAATGCTTTGCGACATAGTAATGGTAATATGGCCGGGGCAGCCCGAATGCTGGGATTGACGGAAAGAATGATGGGCCTGCGTGTAGCAAAATTCGGCATAAATCCGCGAATGATGAAAGTAAAAAAATCCTGAAACTTTTGTTAGCGAGTAGGTGGAACAAGCATAGCGGTTCCACAAGTCAATAATTTATAAGGTGGATGCGCTACGCTTCATCCGCCCTACATTCTGAGATTTCCAGCCGGTAAATATGTTTCATCCACCCAACTTCGTTGGTGCACCAGTCGGTAAAGTCAAATGAGCTGTAAATGGATGAAGTTTTCTTTACAGGTTGAGTAAAGACGGTCACGAATCACGACCTACTTCCTGGAAATGAGCAGTCAGTAATTCTTGAGAACAACTCTATTTCAAATGATATTCATTGCCGCTATAGGTGCCCGGGATAACGGTTTTGCTCTTCGGACCATAGTTTTTGCCCAGAATCTGGCCATATCTTTCGGCAAAACATGATAATATTGATCTTTATAGTTTTCTTTAATATAGGTTAAAAAGTCACGGTAATAGCTTGCCGGAAATTCCTTAATCGCCGGTTTATTCCCGTTAAAGCACATGTAATCCGGATGTACATTAACAAGGGCCATCCCTCCGCATTGCACGATCCAATCGAGTTTTTTCCGCCATACCCGATCATCTTTTTCCTGCATGAGAATGAACAAGGCAAAGTCTTGCGGCAGCGTGTAGGGAAGTTCAACGTAACCTTTATCAGGGTGTCCATTATGAATCCAACAGGGGAATATTGTCCCTATCCCGTCCGGTTGAGGTTCAAAAGGATCCGTATCAAAAGTAGAACAATCATACTCAAGTTCTAATTCGTGTATCCATTCCAGATTATGGTACATGGAGGGTGTTCGAAAACCAACAGCGTTCCAGTCTTTTAATTGCTTGTTTATGATCGGCCGTTGATTTACGAAGGACTTTCTGGATGCAAACAAATTTCCCCGATGGTTCAATCCGTGCAGACCAATTTCAAAACCATTATCAACAAGAAATTGCATCAAGGCATCGTCCTGCTTATAATCGTTTGCCACAAAATTAAAGCAGGAGCGAAACCCAAACTCCATTTCCAGATTGAGTAATTGACGACACTTTTTCACTCCGGCATCTCGCTCGACGTCATGTGTCAGCACCACGGCGAATTTCTTCCCTTCAGGCCACCCCCGCCATCCGGGAGGTGTAAAACCCGCCTCCTTGTTGATAGGCCAGACGTCACCGCACCGATCTCGTAAGTAATTCAAATACTTTCTGCGTAAAGAGATTATCAAGCTCTCCGGGACTAAGGGTTTTATACAATAATAGCTCCGTTTCAATAGGCTATACATAATAGACTCCTTTTATTATTCTTCTAAAAAATAGAATTCCGTAATACAATCAAAGCCCAATATGTTAATGGAAAGATGAAATAATGTAATAAAATGTATTATGGAGATGTTCTCGCGTCAATATTGTGTATAGACTACTAATTGCCTCAAAGAAAACTACCGATTACAGCGAATAAAAAATTCTTAACAAAAAAACAAAAAAATACATCTATTTACAAATGTAATTTCCAACAAGGGTTATTTAATATCCTGTTAAAGTCATTAAAAAAATAAATTAAAACTTTGCATGGTAAGGATTCAACGCATGATCTTCAGCGAGGGCTTGATCAGAGATTATGAATTCGAGAAGAATGCGGTTTACCCCGTATTACAATTGACCCAATGATGTTTGACTCCATCTCGGATAGTTCTTGCCTCGACTATCTCATGAATGCCCTGGATGGTGTTGTCTTTATTGACTATCTCAACCATTCTCGGAAGATGAAGAAAGAGAAAAACCGTTCGGCCTGCCCGGTTGCTTGCTTTTTGGACATTCTTGGAG
>CAZWCA010000088.1:0-7531 GCA_964632255.1 uncultured Smithella sp.
AAAAAAGAGGGGGGCTATAACGTTTAAGTCAATAGCATTGAAATAACTACGGCTCTGAAATTCCCTAGAATTCATTTTGGAAGTAATTATGCTCAAGTTAACATAATTACTTATTTTTTTAATTAAACATATGTCATTTATAACATAATTCATATTGGAATGGCTCATTGTGTCAACGAGCATAATTAATAAAATGAAAGGATATGGAAAATGAATGTAGCTGCAAAAACGTATCAGAAAGGGGAAATACCCGGCGTTATCGCCATCAATGCATCGGCTTGCAAAGGATGCGACGCCTGCAAGCGTTATTGCCCTACCGGTGCCATAACGGGTATGTTCGGCGCAACACACAGCATTAATGCGGATATCTGTTTGAGTTGCGGGCAATGTCTGATCAATTGTCCATTCGGCGCGCCTTATGAAACATCGGATACAGTTGACGAAGTAATTGCTAAACTCAGAGACACAAACGTAACTGTGGTTGGAATTATTGCTCCTGCGGTGCGCGTCGCCATTGGCGAGGATTTCGGTCTTCCTGCCGGTTCTCTGGTGACGGGAAAACTTTATGGTTCAATGAAGAAAGCCGGTTTTGAAATTCTGGACAATAACTTCGCCGCTGATCTGACGATTATGGAGGAAGGAACAGAATTTATTTCCAGGGCGCGTCATGCAGTTTTCGGTGAAAAAAACGAGCATGGCGGAGAAACAGGCCCTTTGCCGCAATTCACTTCCTGCTGTCCCGCCTGGGTACGACTGGTCGAAACAAAATATCCAACATTAATCCCCAATCTGTCTTCAGCCAAGTCACCGCAACAAATGGCCGGTGCGGTTGCCAAGACCTACGGAACAAAAGTCTGGAAAAAACCCGCTGAGAAAATTTACACTGTCGGTATAATGCCGTGTACAGCCAAAAAGTTGGAGGCCTCTCGCCCGGAATTTATCAGCGCCTACGAGTTCAATAAAAAAAATCAAGGCGTTGCAGGCAAACCATATCCTGATGTTGACACTGTTCTAACAACTCGTGACCTTTCCCGACTGTTAAAAAAGCTGAACATTGATCTGGCAAAGGAAAAAGAAGCAGAAGGCGGATCGCTTTTGGCTGATTATACGGGCGCCGGAACAATCTTCGGAAATTCCGGCGGTGTCATGGAAGCCGCCGTACGCACGGCTCATGCCGTGATCACCGGCCAAGAACTCCAACCACTTGAATTTAAGACGGTACGTGGTCTGAAAGGCGTTAAGAGCGCATCCGTTACAATCAAAGACAGTAAATACAATAAAGAAGTCACCATTAATCTGGCCGTTGTTCATAACATTTCCGAAAACATCAAACCTGTCATCGATGAGGTGCTTTCCGGCAGATCACCTTATCATTTTATTGAAGTAATGAACTGTCCGGGTGGATGTATTAACGGCGGGGGGCAACCGATTTGCGGAACCGGATCTTCCTGGTTGGGTGCTATTCAGCCCTGGTTTGCATGGAAATAAACCACTATAGGAGCAAAATATGGAAAATAGAAATTATCAATACATTGAAAATCCTCTGCATGTCACACGCCGGGAGTTTATTACCATAAGCGGCGTTATAGTCGCTTTCCTGGCCCTGCCCGCCGTCTGGATAAAAACACTGACTTCCGCCAACAACGATTATATTCATGCTCGTACTAAGGGCTTGTATCAAGATGATGAAAAAGCCGCTGTCCGCGTTAGTCACGCCAATAAATCTGTTATCAGATATTATAAGGAATTCGGCGGTGAACCACTGGGGCATCTTTCCGAAGAGTTATTGCACACAAAATACATAGATCGAACAAAAATTCTTTCTTAAGAAGGAGATTGACTCATGCATTCTGAAAAAATGATTTTAAAGCATCCCTTGAGTGTAAGAATGTTTCATTATTTACTGATTCTTAGTTTTTTACCCCTGGCTGTTACCGGTCTGCTCTTATATTTTAAATCTTTAAGCGAAGCTTCGCTGAATATTGCTATGCAGATTCATATCGCCGCCGGAGTTATCCTGACCATCGATGCCGTCGGATTCTTGCTCATCGGCTATGATCGTGTCGTACTTTTCATAAAAAGGGTCTTTCGTTTATCCACCGATGATTTCAAATGGTTTTTAGTTTTAGGCGGCTATCCGCAAAAAATTCTTTTGAAAAAGAAAATCGCCCTGCCGCCGATGGGCAAATATAATTCGGGGCAAAAACTTTTCGGAATTTGTGTTTTAATCGGCGGAACTGTATTAATTTTCAGTGGGTGGATATTATGGGCATTCCCGCATCTCATCCCTAGACAAACTGTGGCCATGCTGGGCTTGTTACATACTTTTTTCGCCTGGATTCTGACGCTGTTTTTGCTAGTTCACCTGTTTTTGGGAATCTATATGTTTGACGACTTTAAGGCCATGATTCTGCACGGCAGAATTCCCTATGACGAGGCAGCGGAAATGTCGCCGCTCTGGGTTAAAAAAGAAATTGTTCCTTTACACGATATCACTGGCTGACAAAAACACGCAGTCAAAAACACTCTTGAATAATAGAGTTGCCATGCAAGATGGCAGATGTCAATTTTAGAAAGCTTGAAAGCGTCATTGAAAAAAGGTTTGATCTTTTTTGATCAAACCTTTTTTTGCTCACTTACGCGAGCAAAATCGAATGCCGGATAATCAGGCAAAGCAAAGTACTATAGGCCCCTTGTCGTCAATAAGAAGAACATAGATCGCATAATAAATATAGACTATCATTCAATACTAAGATATCTGTATACTCACTGAAAACATTCATTATAAAAACCAGTGAGGTTAAAATTGACTATATTACAAGCGGTAATAATGGGTTTAGTTCAAGGTCTTGGCGAATTTCTGCCCATATCCAGTTCGGCGCATCTGGTGCTGGTTCCCTGGCTTTTTCGATGGGAAGATCCGGGACTTACATTTGACATTGCCCTGCATCTCGGCACTCTTATTGCAGTGGCGCTTTATTTCTGGCGGGATTGGCTGAGATTGCTGACCAAGGGATTTACCGATACAAAAAGTACGGACGGCAGACTGTTCTGGTATCTGATTTTGGCCACCATTCCCGGCGCGGCAATCGGCTATGCGCTGGAAAAACAGGCCGAAACAGTTTTTCGCAGTCCCCTTTTAATTGCGTTTATGCTGATAATTCTGGGAGTTATTTTGTACTGGGCGGATCGAAAAAGTGCCCAGAAAACAGATGTTAGCCACATAACTCTAAAAACCAGCTTTCTCATCGGCTTGTCTCAGGCGCTGGCGATAATCCCCGGAGTATCCCGCTCCGGAATCACCATGACGACGGGTTTGCTGCTTGGCATGACACGGGAGGGAGCCGCGCGTTTTTCGTTTTTGCTTTCGGCCCCGATCATTTTCGGCGCAGCCGCCATCAAGCTGCCCCACGTTATTGCCCATCCATCGATGATCACAAGTGAATTCCTTATCGGCATGTTTGTTGCTGCTATTTCAGGCATCGCCAGCATCGGGTTCCTGCTGCGTTATGTACAGACAAAGACTTTCCTGCCTTTTGTCTGGTACAGATTTATTCTGGGCGCGCTGGTTATGATTATGGTGTTTTTCTGATTGATATGACCCGCGTGTAATTTTCCCTTTTCTATCTATTTTTGAGCATAGCAAGGAACTCCTTCACCTTGCTGCTGAGAAATTCAAATTCCGCCGTGCCCGGCGGCATGACGCCTGACATATGGCCGCGGATCGATGGAATCTCAAAATAATCCGCATTCTTCAAGCCATGATACAATTCCTGCGTCAGATAGCTGGGAACCGTTCGGTCAGCCGAGTTGTACAGCAGGAGCACCCTGGCTTTCACCCGGCCCAGTGCGGTTTTCATATCGCCGCCAAAAGGTTTTGATGCATCGTACGTGCTGCTGGCATTAAAGCGCCATAGCAGGCTGTTGGCATCCCATTTTTTTGCCCATGCCTCAGCAAGATCGGTTTTTGCCTTCCTGTAATCAGCATCGTTCAGGGTAGTCAAATATTCGTCGCTCAATAGCCAGGGAAAAAATATCAGGGCTGCCCCGCGAATTCCATCCGCGGGAATCTCCGTGTATTTTCCGTTCCGGTATTTGGGATCGAGTTTGATTATCGCTTCAAACGCATCCATGACAGGGGCAAAATGGCGATCCATACGCGCTGCCGGCACAATCAGGATCAAACCGTTTACAAAATCCGGATAATTGATCCCCCATTCGAGACCCTGGAAAGATCCCATCGACGGACCGCCTGCCGCCAGCAAATGAGTCAAACCCAGCCCTTTGGTTATGAGCGAATGCTGCGCGCGCACCATATCGCGAATTGTATATTTCGGGAAAGACGTTCCCATTCCGTCCTTGGGCGATGACGAGTTTCCGCCGCCTATCGGATCGACACAGATGATGAAATATTTGTTCGTATCGTAGGCCATGCCGGGCCCAATATATGGCTTGGCAAAATACCTGCCGCTGCTGCTTCCCGGCAGCAGCAGGATGGCATTGTCCCTTGCCTTATTGAGCTTGCCCCAGGTAACATAGCCCACTTTCATATTGGTGATCTCACCGCCGTTTTCAAACTTGAATTTGTCGATAGTGTAAACGGCTTCAGTCTGTGCCTGCGCTGAAAGCGGTATGAAAAGCAGGATCAGGCAAATGAATAATTTCCACTTTATGAATTTCTCATTAACTTTCATGTAGCGCCCCTCTCAAGGTAATAATCAAAAAGGTTTATCCAACTTCCTGCCTGATTGCAATAAAGGAATAAACTAAAAATTATCTTTAAATACGCGGAATTTACTTTTAATCAATCTCAGCAATCCGTGGTCTCTTAAGATCGCTATTTTATTAACAAATTTCAGCAGATAGGAAGCGAATATTTGGCGCATGATAATCTGCTTCTAAAAAATATTTTTGGGAATGAATTCACCAAAATTTTTTACAATGAATTTAGCAAAGAAAAATCAGCAATTAACTGATATTGCCGTGAAATTAAGTCAAACAAACCGTCACCCTGTTTAAGGAAATTTACAATCTTAAAATTATCTTGACAACCGGGGTCTCCGGAGTAAAGTTATGGCCATTTTTTATAGCTGGTAATGGTTGATAAACAGAGCGGTCTCTTATCGAAAGGAAAGGCACTTCTTAATGTACGCCAAGTATCTTGAAATTATGGCTAAATGTTGCGCCAATATCTTCCAGGATATGGCAAAAACGACGGTGGCTTCAACCAACATAAAAAAAGAAGAAAGACTCCTGGCAGACATGGCCGTTGCCCACCTTGTGGAATACGAACATTTGGATGACATGTTCAAAGGATATGTGATGTTGGGATTCAATAGTAAGACAATGGCGTTACTGGTGGCGTCTGCCATTGCTGAAAACATGGGATTTCAACCCGTTACACAACTTGATGACCAGGCCACGGATATTATCAATGAATTCGTAAATACATTTGTCGGCCGTACCATCTCCGAATGGGACCAGTTAGGGCTGCCCGTTAGTTTTGGTCCCCCGGTTCCACTTAGCGAATTAGAGGTTGAATCATATAAATCAGCGCCTTCTGAAACTTACATGATCATTTTAGCTCTTACGGTAGGACATATTGTTTTAAGAGTATCGATTAATAAGACAGCTAAATTGCATGCCCGTGTCCCCCGTATTCTGATAGTTGATGATTCGGCATTGATAAGAAAACTTCTAAGAAAGACATTCGAAAATGAAGGCTATGAGGTTGAAGAAGCTAAAGACGGCGCCGACGCCGTGCAAATGCACAAATCTTTTCGCCCCAATCTGACGATAATGGATATGGTAATGCCCGTCATGGGAGGACTGGATTCCATTATGGAAATCAGGGAATCAGCCCCGGATGCAAAATTTATTGTTTTGACCTCAACATCGAGAAAAGATGAAATTATTACAGCCAAGACGCTGGGAGTACTGAAATATATTATAAAGCCCGTAACCGACATTCCCAAATTTCTCGAAAGCATTAAAGAAGCCCTTAAGTAAAAACACGAAGTTCCGCTTACTTGTCCCCGTTTGGAGGGGGCGCAGGGGATGTATCCGGTTCCCATGCTCCGCGTGGGAACACGCTTCTTTAGCTGCACCCTGATCCACCTTCGCGCTTCGCGATACCTCCGTCAGAATACTGTGTCGCAATTGATCTTTTGTCATTTCGTTCAAGCAACGCGCGATGCGAAATTCAGTGTTTTCAATAACTTCGAATTACCGCCTTCGCGGGAATGACTATTGTTAGCTGACTTTGCTATTACGACACAGTCTCCAGTGGAAGACATGAAGCCTCTATGCCTTCCTGCGTACTATCCACTTCTCCATTCCCACGACCAGCATAATTAGAACGCTTGCAGCCATGATTCGCCCCCAGGCATCCAGGTTGATGGGACTGCTGTGGAATGCCTTATTCATAAAAGGAATATAAGTAAAGACCAGCTGCAGAAAAAACATGAAACCGGCCCCGGCAAACACCCAGAGATTGGAGAAAAAACCGACCTCGAATACCGATTTTGTCAAAGAGCGGCAGTTAAAGAGATAAAAAAGCTCACCCATAACCAGCATGTTTACAGCCACCGTCCTGGCCTCCCTGATATCGGCGCCGTTGGAATGCTCGTATTCGAAGAGACCAAACGCCCCCACGAGCAGCAGGAAACCCACGAAAACAATCCGCCATATGAGTGTACGGGTGAGAATGGGTTCTTTGGGGTCTCTGGGAGGTCTCTTCATGATGTCCGGCTCCTTGGGTTCAAATACCAGCATGAGGCCCAGTAAAATAGCCGTAGTCATGTTAACCCAAAGGATCTGCACAGGCAGGATAGGCAAAGTCGCCCCTGCAAATATAGCCGCCAGGATAACCAGGCCTTCGCCGATGTTGGTGGGAAGCGTCCAGACGATAAACTTGGTGAGGTTGTCAAAGGTGCCTCTGCCTTCCTCCACTGCGGCCTCGATAGAGGCGAAATTGTCATCGGTAAGCACCATGTCCGAGGCTTCCTTGGCCACGTCAGTGCCCGTTATACCCATCGCCACGCCGATGTCGGCGCGCTTCAATGCCGGTGCATCGTTTACCCCGTCGCCGGTCATGGCCACGATATTGCCTTTGGCCTGGAGAGCTTCCACCAAACGAATTTTCTGCTCGGGAGCCATCCGTGCATAAACAGAAACCTCGTCCACAATATCGATAATCTCACGGTCATTTTTGGCTGCAAGCTCATGGCCGGTAATGGTCCTTTCTGCATTGGCAAGGCCGATTCTGCCCGCTATCGCCGCTGCGGTGAGGGCATGGTCGCCGGTAATCATCTTTACGCGGATGCCTGCGCTGTGGCAGTTACGTATCGCTTCAATTGCTTCGTTGCGTGGAGGATCAATCATGCCCTGCAATCCGAGGAAAGTAAGGCCTTCCTCAACATCCTTATGCTCGATTTTTGTTTTCCCTTCGGGCTCGGCCTTGCGGGCAAAAGCAAGGACCCTGAGTCCCCTGGAGGCCATTGCCTCCACGGCCGCATGGATTTCAGCCGGA
>CAZWCA010000088.1:7631-8863 GCA_964632255.1 uncultured Smithella sp.
CGCTTCAGCACTGCCTCCACCGAGCCCTTCATATACGCAACACCTGCACCCTGCGGGTCAACATGAAGCGTGGCCATGTACTGATGTTGAGATTCGAAGGGAATGGTGTCCAGGCGCTTGAATCGGGAATTTTCCTGTTCCATGGAAAGGCCGGCTTTGGCGGCCGAGGTAATGAGCGCCCCTTCGGTCGGGTCTCCCTGCACCGTAAAATGGCTCTCCTGTTCCTTAAGCAGGCTGTCGTTGCAAAGCAGGCCGCATCGAAGAGTTTCAATGACGGCTGATGGTAAGGCCGGTTCCGGCTGTCCCTGCTGCGCCGTAATTTTTCCTTCGGGAGCATACCCCGTACCGCTCACCGTATAAGATTTGCCGGCAGATACGATCTCTTGTACAGTCATTTGATTTTCGGTAAGAGTTCCCGTTTTGTCCGAACAGATCACGGTTGTGCTTCCCAGGGTTTCAACAGCCGGGAGCTTGCGAATGATGGCCTTTCTTCGCGCCATGCGCGCGACGCCGATGGCCAGCGTGATGGTCATTGCTGCGGGCAGTCCTTCGGGGATGGCACCCACGGCCAACGCTACGGCAGCCATAAACATATCGACTGCATTCTGCCCGCGTATTATACCTACGATAAAGGTAACCGCAGCAAGGCCAAGAATCACATAGAGCAGCACCCTGCTGAATTCTTTTATTTTCCGCAGGAGAGGAGTCTCCATCTCTTTGGCTTCGGAAATAAGCTGTGATATGCGGCCAACTTCGGTATTGTCTCCAATTGCCACCACAACACCTGAAGCCTGACCGTAAGTAACCAGGGTGGAACCATAAGCCATATTGCTGCGGTCCGCCAGTACCGTATCGTGAGGCAAAATGTCCTCAGCCTTCTGAACAGGCATCGATTCTCCGGTAAGTGCCGATTCGTCCACATGGATATCCCGGGCTGATACCAGACGCAGGTCTGCCGGAACTTTATCCCCTGACTGAAGCAGCACGATGTCGCCGGGCACCACTTCTTCCGAAGAAATGCGCACCTTTTCCCCCTGGCGGATGACGGTGGCTTCGGTAACCATGGTTTTAGCAAGGGCCTCCATCGCCTTCACGGCCTTTGATTCCTGAAAAAAGCCGATAACGGCATTCACCAGCACCACGCCGAAGATAACCCCCGCATCGACCCATTCCCTGAGCAGGAATGTAATAAATCCGGATGCAAGGAGGATGTAGATCAGGGGCTGATGAAA
>CAZWCA010000089.1:0-4770 GCA_964632255.1 uncultured Smithella sp.
ATGGACCTTGTCGTATTATTATTCCAATTCCAAATCAAGCACTACCTTTATTGGCACAGCCTGCCCCGGTGCAGGCCGGGGTCGCCGGCTTCCGTGGGCGTATTAGTAATGCGCCTCGTCGCCTCCTCCTGGCCGCCGCGGTATCATCTATGATTTGGAAATAGAATTACATCATCATTCCTATGGAGAACTCGAAGCGGCCGGCGGACTCGTTTTCTTTCCGGTCGAGTACATATCCATATTCCAGTCTCAGCGGGCCGATAGGTGAATACCAGCGAATTCCAGCTCCAATCGTCTGCCTTAAATCATCGAGATGGAATCCGCCATCCCAGGTATTACCCGTATCATAAAAAATAACGCCTTTCATACCGGCACTTTTTATAAATGGAAATATAAGTTCAAAGTTTAAAACAAACATGCTGGTACCGCCAAGAACATCTGCGGTGCCTGAGTTTCTGATGCCCAGATACTGTAAACCGCGAATAGTGCTTAACCCGCCTAATACATATCTTTCAAATATCGGTACATCATAGGGAAACGCCTTGTCCGTATCTCGGCTGTTGATTAAGCCCATTCTTCCTCTTGCCGAAAAGACGAGATCCAAGGGGAGAGGAAAGTATGTCGCTGCACTGAGTCCTGATTTGGTAAAGTTATAATCTCCGCCAAAATAACCGCCTGTCTGTTGAACAAAGGCATTGGCTTTTGTTCCTTTGCTGGGGAACATCGTGTCATTAGTAGTATCACGTCCTAAACCCAGGGTGACTGAGCTGGAAATTGTCCGTCCCGGCGGATTTACAACTGTCGAATTATCCGGCGCAATCCACCCCTGAATGTACCAGGGAGCAAGGGAATTATCGACATCCTGAATTTCATCCTGGGTAATTCTATAGCCTATGGAGCCTCTTACTTTTTCAAAGAGAGGATAGTCAAAAGTAACTCCTGTTCCACGGGAGTCCCATGTGTAGGAATCATATGTTTTTTTATACTTCCAAACATCGAATTTAAACCAGAGCGGTGTATCAAAAAGAAAAGGTTCGATAAAAGATAATTCATACATATTGGTTGTGGAGCCTAAAGTGGCTTTCAAATTTAGAATCTGGCCCCTGCCCAGGAAGTTCTGTTCAGTGACCGACGCCATAAAGATTGCTTGATCAACAGCACTATAACCCGCACCGATCATAAACATGCCCGTATTTTTCTCTTTTACACGGATGTTAACATCCATAAGGTTCTTATCAGGTCCTTTTTCCGTTTTGAAATCAACCTCTTCAAAATAGCGCAAACGATTCAAATTTGCGTAGCTTGCTTTCAGTTTGCTGCTGGAATACATGTCCTTTTCAGCGACTTCAAGTTGACGGCGGATAACTTTATCCCGGGTGTTTGTATTGCCGGTGATGGTGATGCGGTTGAAATAAACAATCTCTCCTTTTTTTATAAAGAAATCTACATCGACCAGTTGCTCTTTTTCTCTGGTGTTGACTTTGGGAGTGACGTCGGCATTGGCATATCCTTCGTCATTGCAGGCCTGAGTTAAAGAATCTATATCTTTGACGATGGCTTCACGATCATAATTGTTGCCTTTTTTACTAATTAAAGATTTCAAAAGCTCAACTCTCGGTTTTTCCAGAAAATCTCCCGATATCTCGATCTTTCCAACTTTAAAGCGCTTTCCTTCCGTTATTGGAATTTTAATATAAATACCTTTTTTATCATGGGTTATTTCCGGCTCGCCGACTTGCGCATTAATAAATCCGGTATTAAAGTAATATGAATTTAATTTGCTTATGTCCTGTTTTAACTGATCTCTTTTAAGTATGCCGGAATCAGTGAAAAAATGAAGAAACCCATATTCATTGGTAGTCATCATGTTTTTCAGTTCTTTAGCAGTATATGCTTCATTGCCTTCGAATGTTATGGAACGGACATAGAGCCGGTCATTCTCTTTGATATCGATGATTATTCGAAAATCTTTCCCTTCTTTTTCCACTCTGTCCGATATCTCGGCATTATAATATCCCTTGCTATCGTAGAGAGCTTTAATCTTTTCCAAGTCTTCTTTTATTTTTTCCTGATTTAGTGTCTGTCTGCTCTTTATTGTCAAAACAGACGTAATGTCGTCTTTATCAACGTGTTTATTGCCGATGATCTGGATGTCGGTTATCAGTCCTTTCTCCACTACCGAAAAAGTTATTACCTTTCCTTCAGGACTGTCCGTTACGTCCGCTGCTACATCCTGGAAAAATCCCATTTTAAAAATTGTTTTAATATCGGCGGTAATGTTGGCTTCTTCAAAGGGTTTGCCCGGCTGGCTCTTAATTTGCCGGGTTATTACCGAAGATTCGATCTTGCGATTTCCCTTAATTTCAATTTTTGCTATTTTTTGAATCAGGCCGGTCCTGGTTAGAATTTCCATTTTTAACCGGGTGACAACCTGTCCAGGATCAGCCGACTTTTTTTCTTGAATAGAAGCCACGGACAAAAAACTTGAGGCAGGAATATTAATTATTTTGGCATCAACGCTGACTGTCTCACCGAATTGAGTCATACTTCCCATAATAACAAAATCAGCACCAAGAGACTTTCCCCTGGCCATAGCGAACTTTTCAGTTATTTTCTCCGATTCGGCAAGAAGCTCATTTGTCGGCAGAAGCTGGACCAGTTTTTCTTTTTTCATCTCCTCTGTCAATTTGAAGAAGAGATTTTTTCTTAAAGTTGCACTGTCTGCCTTGCTGTAAACATCAAAGGGCATGACGGCGATTTTTTTTATTTCCTGAGCGGAGACCCGGGCAACCAGAATAAGTGTTAGAAAAAGAAAAACCAGACCTGATCTATATATACATTTACTTATAATCATATATTTTCCCGTCACGCAGGCCGATTCGTCGTGACATTTTTTCAGCCAGCAATTGATTATGCGTCACAACGACCAGCGTAATTTTTTTTGTCTTATTTAAATCAACGAGAATGTCTTCTATCTTTTTTCCTGTTTCCGTGTCAAGGTTTCCCGTAGGTTCGTCAGCCAGCAATATTTCGGGGTCCATCACGAGTGCCCGGGCAATGGCTACCCGCTGTTGTTCGCCGCCGGACAGTTCTCCCGGTTTATGAAGGATTCTATGGGCAAGTCCAACTTCCGTCAGCAATTGGTGAGCCTTGTCCCGCGCCTTACTTTTATTCATGCCGCCGATTAAAGCGGGCATCATCGTGTTTTCCAAAGCATCAAATTCCGGCAGCAAATTATTAAATTGGAAAATAAATCCGATGGTCGAATTACGAAATGTTGCTATTTTTTTCTCATCCCACTCAAAAACATTGACTCCATTGATTAAAAGACGGCCTCCGGAAGGATGATCCAATGTGCCTAAGATATGAATCAAAGTGCTTTTTCCGGCGCCGGAAACACCAAGGACAGCCAGCGATTCACCTTTATTAATCTCATAATCCAGGCCGCGTAATACTTCTATTTTATTGCCGTCTTTAGTAAAGGTTTTAGAAAGGTTTTCCAGTATAATCATTGATCCGTATTCCCAAAAATTTATTCATATCTCAGGGCTTCTGCGGGATCAAGCCGGGAAGCTTTCCAGGAAGGATAAATTGTTGATATTAAGCAAACAAGCATCGTGCCGATGACAATTACAAGCACATCACCGTAGTTGACTTGTGAAGGAAGTTCGCTAAGATAATAAACATCTCCCGGTAAGAACTTGAAATGAAAAATCTTTTCCACAAAAGAAGAAACCCTTTGCAGGTTCAGCGCGACGGCCAGACCCGCGGCCGAACCCGTAACCGTGCCGATAATCCCCACAATAAGCCCCTGATAGATAAAAATTTTCATTATCCCGCTTGAGGTCGCCCCCATTGATTTCAGAATGGCGATATCTTTATTTTTTTCCATAACAATCATAATTAAGGCGCTGATGATATTAAAAGCCGCCACAAGAACGATTAAGCTCAATATTATGAACATAACCCTTTTTTCCAGTTTCAGGGCCGAGAAGAGATTCTTGTTCATTTGCATCCAGTTATGCGCCCAGAAGGGAAATCCAAGTCTGCTTTGAATCACTTTCGCAATTTTGTCCGCCTTATAGATATCCTCGACTTTGATATCGATTCCTGTAACAGCGTCGCCCATTTGCAGAAAATCCTGGCAACTTTTTAATGATAAATAGGCAAGTGTAGAATCGTATTCATAAAAACCGGATTCAAAAATACCCACAACAATAAATTTCTTCATGCGGGGCATTACTCCCATTGGTGTGGAAACTCCGGTAGGAGAAATGATTGTAATCGGATCATAGAGAACAATTCCCAGATTTTTGGCCATTTCCTTACCGATGATGATTCCATCGGCTCCAGCCTCATCTTTTGCAAAACTGTTTCTCAAATCGGCCGGCAGTTTATTTAAATACTCGATGCTGCCTTCGCGAATTTTTCCTAAATTGATGACCTTAAAAGCACTGGCTGTATCCAGTCCTCTTATTACTACTCCGGTAACGCCGTTGTTATTACGAATCATTGCCTGACTGTAAATGAAAGGAGTAGAAGCTACAACACCCTGGATGCCCGCAATTTGCTCGCGAACTTTTTCATATTCTTTCATTGGCCCGACAATGTCGGTAGTTACTTCAATGTGCGATTTGATACCCAGGATTTTTGTGCGCAAATCCGCCTCAAATCCATTCATAACGGCCAGAACGATAATTAAGGCGGCAACTCCGAGAAAAATGCCGAAGATAGAGATAAAAGTAATAATGGAAACAAAAACTTGCTTCC
>CAZWCA010000089.1:4870-8774 GCA_964632255.1 uncultured Smithella sp.
GAGTCGGTAAAGAGCATTATCAGCCGGTCAATACCGATCCCTTCGCCGGCAGTGGGCGGCATGGCATATTCCAGGACGTGGATATAGTCTTCGTCCATTTCATGGGCTTCGTCATCCCCTGCTTCTCTTTCCTGTAACTGCTGTTCAAATCTGCCTCGCTGATCGGCAGGATCATTCAATTCTGAGAACGCGTTGGCAATTTCACGGCCGGAAATGTATAGCTCAAAACGGTCAGTAAGATCAGGCTGGCTTTCGGATCGACGGGACAGAGGTGAGACGGCGACCGGATAATGAGTGACAAAAGTCGGCTGAATAAGTTTTTTTTCCACTTTTTCATCAAAAATTGCCATTAAAATTTTGCCTAATGGATCAGTTTCTTTAACATCACAGCCTATATTCCTTGCAAAATCCAGCGCCTGCTTTTTATCTTGCAGTGCCGCCTGTTCCAAACCTGCAATCTGTGTCAGCGCATCCATCACCGTTAATCGTTTCCACGGCGGGGTAAGATCAATTTCAGTTCCCTGATATGTAAACTTTAATCCGCCGAAGATAGCTGTGGCTATCTCAGCAAATAACTTTTCCGTAAAAGACATTAAATCTTCATATGTGGCGTAGGCCCAGTAGAATTCCATCATTGTAAATTCGGGATTATGGAAAGTGGAGATTCCTTCATTGCGGAAATTTCTGTTAATTTCATATACCCTTTCCATGCCGCCGGTGACTAGACGTTTTAAATAGAGTTCCGGCGCAATGCGCAGATAAAAATCCATGCCGAGAGCATTATGATATGTTTTAAAGGGACGAGCTACGGCACCGCCGGCGCGTGGTTGCATCATCGGGGTTTCCACTTCCAGAAAATCGTGGCAATCCATAAACTGGCGGATAAGACGGATAATCAAGCTGCGGCGATAAAAAGTTTCTTTAACCGCCGGGTTGGAAATTAAATCCAAATGCCTCTGCCTGTAGCGGGTTTCAATATCCGTCAGCCCATGCCATTTTTCCGGAAGGGGACGAATAGCCTTGGATAAAAGACGCAATTCTTCGGCCTCGATGGTTAATTCATTTGTTTTCGTACGAAAGAGCTTGCCGCAAACATAAATAATGTCGCCTACATCCAGTTTTTTAAAAACAAAATAAGCATCTTCGCTTAGAATGTTCTTGGCGACGTAGCTTTGTATCCGGCCTTTACGGTCTTGTATTTTAATGAAGGCGGCTTTGCCGAAATTACGCATGGCCATCAGCCTGCCGGCAACCGAAAATTTCCGGGATAATTTTGCCAGAGCATCACTGTCAGTGTCGCCGAACTCAGCGATAATGTCGCTTGTTGTATCTTGTGGTTTAACGTTATTAGGATATAAATTAATTCCGGCCTCTTTCAATGCCGCAATTTTTTCCAGTCGAATCTTCAAAAGTTCATTATCTTCCATAATTTCTCCGCTTTTTATAAAAGTTTATCTGGATATATTTATTTTACTGAATAGTCAAGCATGATTGTCGCATGGCCTGAATACCGGATTTGGAAAGAAGTCACAAAATTAATTGCCACAAGTAACCATGTTATGTATTATGACGGCCATTTAATTCTGAAGGGGGTAACGTAACATGATAAATAAGGCAATCTTGGTTGGTAGACTGGGTAGGGATCCGGAAGTGCGCTATACCCCGGATGGAACAATGGTGACAAACTTCACTTTGGCGACTGACGAAGTCTATAAAGATAAAAACGGGGAAAGGGTTCAGAAAACCGAATGGCACCGGATTGTTACTTACCGGAAACTGGCCGAAATATGCGGCAGTTACCTGGTCAAGGGGAAATTGGTTTATATTGAGGGAAAAATTCAAACTCGTTCCTGGGAGGACAAAGACGGCATAAAACGCCAAACCACGGAAATTGTGGCCAATGACATGAAAATGCTTGATTCCAAAGGCCAGGCCAAATCAGACGTACCTTACCCCGATCCGGACAATTCCGGAAACCGGCAGGAGGATGATGTACCCTTTTGAAACGTGACTAAGTCAATCAAGTATAGGTTACAAAATGAACCTCGTCAACAAGACGGGATTACGGCAACCCTTGCCAAAGCCAGGTTAAATGGTAATAATAGGCCTTTACAGGCAAGATATAAATCTATATAGCAACTTTGAGAGAAATACTGGAAAGCCCGTTATCAAAGGGCGAAAATTAATCAATTAATCTACCGGCGGCCTTGGATAATCTGAAAAGTGCAGGAACTCTCAACAAGGAGGAGTGCAAGCATGGCTACAAAATTACATAAATCTTTACAAACGATTGAAGATTATAAAACGGCAAACCCACATTACAATGAGATTCTGGATATTTTAGGGGAAATTCTGATTGTGCGGGAAGAATACCGTAATAATATGAAAAATTCTATTTTTTCCGTCGATGAAAAAATTATTGCCCGGAAAATGGAAGGGGGGCTTCCTCTAATAGATTTTGCCGGTGGAAATTTCGATTTGGCACGTCCGCGGGAATATTTTAATTCCCTTATTGCCATTGCTAAAAGAAAAATGCCCGCAAATTCAAAAAATATGATGGAAATAATTACAAGCGAGCAATTTGATTGGGAAACAATGATTAAAGCATCTTTCAGCCATGTCGAGAATATATTTATTGCCGAAATAGAAAATTTTGAAGGCGCTGAGGAGAATCTGGATCTAATCGATTTGTTTGTTGAGGAGAGCTTGAGACCGGAGTTGGAATTCATTGCGGATAAGTATGGCAAAATCATTTCCCAATATGGTTGGACGGAAGGTTATTGCCCTATCTGCGGCAAGGAACCAAAAATCGGCGAAATTAGAAGAGCGGAAGACGGCAAGCGTTATCTATTTTGCCACCAATGCGGTTTTAAATGGAACTTCCGGCGGATTAAATGCCCTTTCTGCGGCAACGAAGAACAGCATTCATTGGCTTATTTTGCAGTAGAGGGGGAAGAGCGGTATCACGTAGATGTATGCAATAAGTGCCGCCGCTATATTAAAACAGTTGAACTTCCCAAGGCGGAAGAAGAAATAAATCTCGACGTTGAAGATATCGCCACGCTGCATCTGGATATGTTGGCATATGAAGAGGGCTACAACTAAACATCATAACTGCATTCTTTGGCTAACTTTGTTGGCAGCGTCGTCGGCTTCCGCAACGTATATATAATACGCCTCCTAGCCGCCTCGTTATCCTTTTGAATGCGACATAGTATAGCTAGTTTGCAAAGTTTTATGCGAGACTCGCAAATTAATGATGTAATAAAAATTCTGCAAAAAGAGCTGACAGTGGGCACAATGCCTGCGGTTTCTCATTTGGCGGAAAGTCAACGCGACCCTTTCGTTATTTTAATTTCCACTCTGTTGAGTTTGCGGACCAAAGATGAAGTGACGGCCGAGGCCACCGAAAGACTTTTTCGACTTGCTGCAACTCCGCAGGAAATGCTGCAGATTCCAGTCGTAAAAATTGCCGAAACTATTTATCCGGTTGGTTTCTATCAGGTCAAGGCGCGTACAATTCATCATGTCTGCCGGGAGTTGATTAACAGATTTTCAGCAAAAGTTCCTGATAATCTCGATGATTTACTGAGTATTAAAGGCATCGGACGCAAGACGGCAAATCTGGGTATCGCTCTTGCCTATGGGAAGGATGCAATTTGCGTCGATATCCACGTTCATCGAATATCCAACCGTCTGGGTTATGTCAGGACAAAGACTCCGGAACAAACTGAGTATGCTTTGCGCGAGAAACTTCCCCGCCGGTACTGGATTATTTATAATACTATTATGGTCGCCTTTGGCCGCAAAACATGCAAACCTGTTTCACCGCTTTGCAGCCAGTGCCCGATTTTTAAATATTGTGACCGAGTCGGGGTAACCGCCAGCCGCTGAAAGAAAAATA
>CAZWCA010000090.1:0-8641 GCA_964632255.1 uncultured Smithella sp.
TACTATGTTGCCGGCCCGATTCGCCTGTTCTCGATCAGGTGATTCATCCTGCTTAATAACTTCAGAAGCGCTTACTTGCCGCAACCCGACGGCAATGAGTCCCCGTACCAATTTTTAAATTTTACTATGTAAGACAAATGTGTCACCCTGAATTTCAAGTCAGGTAAAGGTTGATAAAAATACTCAATGATATTTTCTTAGAGCTTGTTAAACAATGAATACTCTGAAAGTTATTGGGCTTCGGCGGGTGGGGTCTGTGAAGCACTGGGCAATTATGCGCAAATTTACTCAAACTTCACACTATCACAGGATTGCCCGATCAAAATCGGGCAATGATGCTTTTCATATTTTATTGCCGAAGTAATAATTCAAGGATACTTGCTGTAAGAAACATCTTGCTGGCAAACGAAAAAGAGATTGGGGTGACAGTTCATTCCGCCGAATTTACGGGGGCAGGTTATCTAATTCCGAGAAAATAAATATACTGTTAGAATGTATAAGATCCAAGCAAGAAGGAAGCCGCCTGTGGTATTGATAGCTAAAAGCGGTCGGATCGGTAGAACCGTCCGAAATCAAATTACCAAAGGAGGCTTCCATGATAAACTTATACTATATTGGATTAGACCAGTTGCGAGTCCACTTGAAGCGATTATTCGATGGCCTGGAATAATTTTAATAATAATAGGATATTTTAAATTGTTTACAGAAATCTACCAGGCGGCTATCATTAGTAATTAATGTAGCATCATTCCTTCTTGCTAAAACTAAATAATACATATCACAAATCGGATGATTATTTTTTATTCCTTCTCCAAGGGCTTCTTTCCATAATTCTTGTGCGTCAATAAAATCATCCACCATACTAATTCCATCTTCTGCATACTGTATACAGTCTTCATGTGAGAAGAAATTAGCTCTATAATATTTCCAGAGTACATTAGAAATTTCTGAGATGAACAAATCCGGTGCAATTACCCAAGATGCTTGTTTGTACATTTTTTCATATTTTGCTTTTTTTTCTTTCTGTAACAATATTTCTATTGCACCACTGACATCAAGGACTGTGATCATCTGTCTCGATCCTCACGAATTAGAGCTACAGCATCTAAAGCTTTTACTTTTTCAGGTACAGGCCTGCTTTCTATCTTACTTAATAATCTCTTTCTTCTTTCGATATTAGGCTCTTCCTGTCCTAAACATTTTTCAAGCAATACAATAACTTGCTGGGCAATAGTCCTATTTTGTCTCTTTGCCGCAATAGCTATTTTTTTATAAATATCTTCGGGGCATTCCCGGACTTGTAATAATGGCATATTATCCTCCTGCATACAAATTACAGTTATTTGTATGCAGTTGTCAAGAGCTTTATATTTTATGATAATTAAGGAGTCATTAGGACGTACTTCAAAATATGATTCCTGAGAAGTAACTCACTTTTAAGCAAATTGCAAAAAATTGGCTGCATCTAATACTATGTTAATACTTCATAAAATATTTAGATAAATTACCATTTTTGCAAAAATCAGGGTTACTTCTCAGGAATCAAAATATCAATAGAATTTTGAATTATTGACGTACGTCCCCTAGTTCGCCCTCAGGAATCAAAATATCAATAGAATTTTGAATTATTGACGTACGTCCCCTAGTTCGCCCTAGTTCGCCTCTTTCTTTTCTTGGCTTCCTGTAAGTGAAATTCATCGTCACGTGATGCAAAACCAAGTTCCAACGCAGAGTCAATAGAAAACCTTTCATCTCGAAGATACTCTACAATGAATTTTTCAACATTCTCATCTGCATAAATTTTTACTTTACCCATATTTTATCCACTTTAATGTTTATGTGATTATCTATTGTCTGCGCTAACGAAAAGCTGAACCGGAGCAGCGCCCGTGGCGCTGCGATCGGCTTGAGCGCCAGGTTAGACCACGTAATTTTTCCAAGCTGTACGCGCAATAGTACACCGACGAATCATTTATATTCACTAGAAAAGACAGCCTTTGCTATTGCTAAATGCATTGCTGTCACCGCCCCGTAGTAGCTATGAATACGTTCTACAGTGATTGGTAAAACCTCACCGACCCACTGAGCTAGATCAGGAAATTCCTCAGCGTCTCGGCTAGTCAACTGTCCGTAACGATGTAATATCACATTCCTCACTCTTGAGGCTTCATTGTATTTTCTAGCGGATTGGTTGTCGATTTGAATATTCAGACCGAACCACGAAAATAAAGTAGTAATTCTTCCGGCGATGTCTACACCACCTTCATCCGTAGCTTTTTTTGCTTTCGTATCCAGCTTTTGTGCAATCTCTAAACACGTTGATTCCGACCAGGGCCAGTCATTCAGTGGATACTTTCCGTTTTGGAATTTCTCTGATGCAATTATTGCCGCTTGATTGCTTGTTCGCAATATCTCCGAAATCACGTTTTCAATCCCGGCTTCTTGTGCAGCCCATAGTGTGATAAACACGTGTGTATTAACTGTGTGATAATCCTCCGAACGAACTTTCCCAGCCCAACGGCTGACATCTTCAAGATACTTAATTTTATTTTCCAGATCTCCTGAATTAGATTTACGAAGAGCGTTCATAGCTGTAAGCACTCGTCGATGCTGTGTTGCCATTGCTTCTACCATATGCAGACAATCACGGTAGTAGCCACCATTAAAAAGTTCGCCAACTAGAAATGAACCAATTTGATGAATGACCCACGTGACGGGAGCCTGTTCTTTTGACGTGCTAAGATCACGTTTTTTTAATTCTGGCATTGTTCAAGCCTTAGCTGGTTCTAATTCGATATAGTCTAACGCGGAGCTAAGCCGCGCCAGCGTAGTGCCGCCGAACTTTGGAATGCGACGACTTCTGTGATGCTGCCATGTGGTCCGGCGTCGGCTTGAGCGCTTGGTTGGACGTCCTTTTCACGTCTCAGCCTCTCTAATGGCGTCCCGCAGTTCTTTCAGCGAGAAAGGTATTGGTCTTCTGCGGTGCACAATGCTGTGACAATTGGAGCAAAGGACCACAAGATCTGTTGTTGGGTCTACCGACGTGAGACCGCCGAGCAAGCTGATCGGCTTGGTGTGATGGACCTCGATAAAACCATCCGCAACAAGACCGTACTTGCTTTTGAAGGAAAATCCACAGCACATGCAAACAGTTCCGTGCTTCTTAATAGCAGCATTACGGAGGTTGACGTCGCGCTCGTAACGGGTTGACCATTGCCATTTCTGTTGACCTTCCACGAAATCTGTTTCTCCAGTCAAGGCATTCTGATCCGATAGCTCGTGTTGAGTTGATTGTCCGATTATGCCATAGATTGTTTCCGGGTTAATGTGTCGAAAGTGCTGTTCCTTCAAGGCCTGAGCGGCCAGATAGTTGAAATGCTTCTTACCTTTCTCAGTCACGCTCCAACTATTCCATTCGCCGTCTGAGAAATGACCGTGGGTAACCAAGTGCTTTCTGATATATGCAAGATCGTTTCGCCATGTGATCTCATTGCGAGATCGCATGACTTCTAAATCTGAAGGCGCCAACTTCATGAGATTGGCTCGTACTACTTCATCAAGAACTTGCTTCTTCGACCCTTTACCTCCAAGCCGAAGAACTGCCGAGAGAAGGATTAGCTGCTTTTCGTCCTCGGAAGTCATTTGCCCTCACTTTCTGGCACCCAACAAATTAATATACCCACCGGGCTTTTTCCGATTTTTCTGATATCTCTTTACACCATCCATTCAAGAATGAAAAGAGAAAATATCCTGTAAAATCATTATCAAACAAACTTTCGTCATTGAGTATTTTGTTGTAATAAAGGCAAAAGCTCGGCTCGCTTGAAGTCGGGTGATGACACTTTCTAAATTTTCTTACCGAAGTAATAACTATTAATTATTACTATTGAAAATGCTTGCGTTGGCAAGGAATAGAGAGATTAGGTCAAGATCTCATTCTATTTTCAAAACAGAAATAATACTACGGCGGCAACCACCCCTACACCCGCACCGGTGGTGGACAGAGGCAACAAGACATGGTTCGGCAAGCTCACCATGCTTAATTGACTTAATTATGAGTTTACCCTGAGTCCGCCGAAGGGACAGCAAAGGTAGTGCTTGATTTGGAATTGGAATCATGTCGCTTTCGCCAAAGGAAAAAATAAGGAAACTTTTGTTCCCTGCCCCAATTGACTAGCAATTTCCATCTTTCCGCCGTGAGCGATCATTAGATGTTTGACTATCGATAAACCTAAGCCGGTGCCGCCCAGTTCCCGCGACCTGTTTCTATCCACGCGGTAAAAGCGTTCGCCAAGCCGCTCTATCTCTTCTCTGGGGATGCCGATGCCTGTGTCGCTGACAGTTACGACGATGTATTCCTTTGTCTCTTCTGCAGCTATACTGACTTTACCTTTTTCCGGAGTGAATTTTACAGCGTTGTCGAGAATGTTGATAAAGATTTGACTGAGCCGGTCTTTGTCAGCCCTTATCTGAGAAATTTTCTCTGGTATCAAATTATCAAGAATAATATTTTTTATTTTCGCCTTCGGTGCAATTAACGGCAAAACGTTGTTTACGGCACATCCCAGCGATATATTTTCCAGATGAAATTTAACTTCGCCCAGTTCGATTTTCGATATCGTTAATAAATCTTCCACCAGCCGGTTCAATCTTTCCGCATGTTTTAATATTATATCGATGAACTTTTGCGCTTCTTCCGGGTTGGAGATTGCGCCGTCTCTGAGGGTTTCCAGATAACCGAGTATTGCGGTAAGCGGTGTTCGTATTTCATGGGTGACATTAGCCACGAAATCAACTCTTACCCGCTCCAGTTTTTTCAGGCGCGTAACATCATGAAAAACAACCATCGTTTTTTCATTATCGATATTGCCTTTGACACCGGTAATGCTTACGCTCAGTATAACCGGCTGCAGATTGCCCAATGTAATTTCCTGGAAGACCGATTTCCTGGTTTCTTTAAATTTCAAAAAAGCCCTCTGCAAATCAGCATTGCGAAAGGCTTCCATCAGGGTCTTCCCGGTAATGTCTCCATACTGCATAGCCAGCATATTACTCATGGCCTGATTGACAACTTCTATCCTTTCTGCCGTATCAAGAATCATTACGCCTTCAGTCATGCTGGCAAAAGCCGCTACCAGCTTGCTGCTCTCTTCATTGGCCAACCTGATTTTGGAGTTCAGTTCTTCTACCAGATAGTTGATATTGTCCGCCAGTTTCCTGGTTTCATCTGTAGTATTAAGGAATATTGCCGCACCTTCCGGAATTCCCTCGCGCAGCCTTTCGGTGAATCTTTCCATTGCTTTAATCGGCGCCGCCAGACGATAGGAAAACAGAACAGCAATGATCAGTGATAAAAAAGCGATTATCACCATCGCCAGAAAAAATGAATTATATACTTTTTCAATGGTATTACGAACATCGTAAAGAGGGCGTGCCAAACGAACATAGCCGGTTAGGACTGAATCGGTCTTGATAGGTAATGCAACGTAGAGCATGTCCACACCCATCGTTGAACTGTACCGGACTGAATCACCTTTTCCCTTAAGCCTGGCTTCCTGAATTTCCGGACGATGCAAATGATTTTCCAATCCCGCGGCTTCCTTTTCCGAATCAGCAAAAACTTTTCCTTCCGCATCAACGAGGGTAACGCGGGCGCCGGAAATCCTGGCAATTTGTTTGAGCTGATGAGATGTCTGCTCAGCAGGATTTAAGTCCACTAATTGGGCGTAAGCCGTTAATTGACTCTCGATTTGCGCCGTCATAACTTTCTTGATTTCATCGCGGGCAAACAGATTAAGAATCAAAAAGGAAAGGGCAATGATAATCAGATAGGTAGCAAAGATTTTATAAAAAAAGCGGCGCTTCATGCATTATCCTTCGATCCGTCATAAAATTGATGCCGGACATTTTCGCCGGTGACCAGATAAATAACCATATCGGCGATTCCCTTTGCGTGATCGGCGATTCGCTCCAAATTTTTTGATATCTGCATTATAAGAATTGCCCGGTGAATGGTTTTCGCATCCTGCATCATAAAAGTGAGCAGTTCACGGAATATCTGTTCATTGAGTTTGTCAACAATATCTTCCTGCTCGCGGACTGATTCCGCCATTGCCAGATCTTCCTTGATTAATGCATCCAGAGAACTTTTGATCATTTCCCCGACAAGGTCGGTCATCCGCGGTAAATCAATGTACGGTTTCAACTGCGGTTCCTCGTTTAACAGAATTGCTTTTTCGGCGATGTTGACTGCCATATCTCCGATTCTTTCCAGATGTCCATTGATCTTAATTGCCGTAGTAATAAATCTTAAGTCTCTGGCAGTAGGCTGGCGCAAAGCTAAAATGCGGATACATTTTTCCTCCAGTTCTGCATCCAGTTTATCAATTTCATTATCGGCGGTAATTACATTACGGGCAATTTCCGAGTCCCGTTGCTGTAACGATTTCATTGCCGCCTGAATCGCCTTTTCCGTTAAGGCTCCCAGATAAATAAGGCCGTCTTTTATCTCCTGCAGCTCTTTTTCGTAATGTAAACTGGTATGTTTTCTTTCATCCATAATTGCGACTCACCTCAAGTATGATGGTTCATAATTTTTTTATTATAATTTTAAAACGACCTTGTAAAAAGGTTTGCAGGCAAGGCGCGAATCCTAACCTCCGGCGCCCCCTCCAGAGAGGGACAGGCGTACTTTTCATCTGACGACGACTTTGCAGAAAGGTTTAGATGCCAGGCGTGCAAAAACCGAAGAACGAGTCGTATATTGAAATACGTCGAGCGATGAGGTTTGCAGCACAACGCCGCAGATGAGCCTTTTTCCAAAGTCGTCTTATATCAGCCGAATCTCCCCGTAATATAATCCTCAGTTTGCTTCACATCAGGTCTGGTGAATATCTTCTCCGTTTTATTGTATTCAATTAATTTTCCTAAATAAAAAAAAGCCGTTTCATCCGAGATACGCGCCGCCTGCTGCATATTGTGTGTAACGATAATTATCGTATAGTCCTTTTTCAGTTCTTCAATCAATTCCTCAATTTTGGCGGTGGAAATCGGGTCAAGCGCCGAAGTCGGCTCATCCATCAGTAAGACATCAGGTCTCATAGCTAAAGCGCGTGCAATGCAGAGCCGTTGCTGCTGCCCGCCGGAAAGAGTCATGGCCGATTTATGCAGGACATCCTTTACTTCATCCCAGAGTACCGCCTGTTTCAAACTTTGCTCAACAAGATTATCAAGATCGGTCTTGCCGGTTCGCCACATTAGATTCGGACCATACGTGATGTTGTTATAAATGGTTTTGGGAAAAGGATTCGGCTTTTGAAACACCATGCCTATTTTTTTGCGAATTTCGACCGGATCAATTTCCTCGGAATAAATATTCTGACCTTCAAAAATAATTTCTCCTTCTACTCTGGTACCGTCAATGAGATCGTTCATCCTGTTCAATAGCCGTAAAAGTGTTGACTTGCCGCAACCGGATGGACCGATGAGCGCCGTAACCATGTTCTTGCGGAAATTCATTGTAATGTCGGTCAGCGCTTTTGTTTTGCTGTAATAAAAATTTACGTTCCGCAAATTAATTATAAAATCATCTTGCATACTTACCACCTTTTTCTCTTTCTCATGTAACTGCGGATGACTATCGCTATGAGGTCGATACCCAAAACAAGAGCTACCAGGACAAGCACCGTTCCATATTGCAGAGGCCGCGTTTGCTCGATATTTGTCCCCGCGGTGGCCAGTACATAAATATGATAGGGCAGAGCCATAACTTCATCAAAAATGGAACCAGGTAATTTTGCCGTAAAATAAGCAGCGGCTGTAAACATAATGGGAGCTGTTTCACCGGCGGCGCGTCCTATACCCAGAATGGAACCGGTTAAAATTCCCGGCAATGCCGTGGGCAGAACAATGCGCAATGTGGTCTGCCATTTGGACACACCCAGCGCAAGTGATGCTTCCCGGAAGGTCTGGGGAACGGATTTTAAAGCTTCTTCCGATGCTCCGATTATCGTCGGCAAAATTAAAAAGCCCAGGGTTAAAGAACCGGCCAGAATACTGGAACCGAATTTCAGGTAAACTACAAAAAAACCCAGGCCGAAAAGTCCGAAAACAACGGAAGGAACACCCGCCAGACAGTTTATGCCAATCCTGATAATTCTGATTATTCGTCCCTGCCGGGCATATTCCGTGAGATAAATTGCAGAAATAACACCCAGCGGCAAACCAATAATAACGGCACCCACTGTTAAATAGAAAGTGCCCAAAATAGCCGGCATTATACCGCCCTTCGTCATAGAATCGGTAGGGGGTTTGGTAATAAACTGCCAGTTGATTGCACCAATGCCATTGATAATAATATAAAAAAGAAGGCCACCCAAGGCTACGGCGATAATAAGAGCAGACAGGCGCACGGCACCAAAAAATAAAGCCTGTTTGAAGTATCGCCATTTAATTGAATTCGTTTTTGTCATGTTCATCTTCCGACCACTTTTGCCAACTTACTCAATCTCCCCCACCCCTTGTTTAGAAGCTGTATCGTAATAAAAAATAAATTGCGTTCATTTGTTCTTGTCCCCCTTTGGAGGGGAGACTGTGTCGCAATTAATTTGTCTTTTTTATGTCGAAAAAATGGCTCGTTAAA
>CAZWCA010000091.1:0-8526 GCA_964632255.1 uncultured Smithella sp.
AATTGGGTGCTTTCTTCCTCCGGAATGAGGTGCTGGTTCGGAGCGGATTCTCCATTTACTGTTAACGGTCAACTTTTTGCTTCCGCCAAGGCATTTTTTCGCAAAGCCACCATTTTTCTCCCCGCCTTTTGAAGAAGCGGGGTAATCTCTTTTTCCAGTTCATCAAATATTTTCAAGGATGTTTTGGCATTTTCGGTCAGGCGCATATTCTTTTCTCCGGGGTTGATTTCCACCAATTTAATGCCCAGCTTCTCTTCTGCGTTCTTAATTTTTCCCCAAATCAGACGATAGGAAAGGTTCAGTTCCTTGACCGCCGAATTCAAACTGCTTCCTTCCTCCAGTTTTTTAAAACATTCATCAAGACTTGGTTCAAATACTGTTACGCCATGCTCCTCAAACCATATTTTATATTTTATTTTCATGTCGTGACCCTTCAACTCTAATATCAACTGCGCAAATCACTTTTTCAGCTTTTAAGATCATCCAGCAGAGAATAATTACGATGCTTCAGATACGTCAAGCAAATCGTGTTACGATTTGGCAATAGATAACACCATGTTTTTTTCATGTCAACTTAAAAATTGAATTGTGAGCTGTATGGTAGAAAAAAATATATCCAAAAAATATATTGACCAATGCGTGCCATGTTTTATATATGAGTAACATTATATTACGAAATTAATCATAATAACACGAAGGATGATTATAAAAATTCAATATTATTATCAACTTATGCATAAATCTGCAAGGACATAACGCGGTTATTACATAGAAAACGTTCGTTTGGAAAATTAATGATGCGAGCATACATTGCCGGTAGAATTTCATCTCTATCTCCTTTCCGTAAAACTGAGTACACAGGAATATTAATATCAGCGGCAATTCATTGTGCCGTCATCCTTTTGTTGTATAATATGCCGGATGGTAAACTGATTCCGCATTTACAGACGATTCAAATCAGTCTGGAGGGACAGTCAGGTTCCTCTTCCGATACCCCCGATAGATCGGAAAAGCCGTCAACAGCCAAAGATAATCAGCCTCAAAATAAAACCCATCAAAAAACTTTTTTGAAACCTGCGCCGGTGAAGAAACAAGGCGTCCCGGAGCACAGAGTCAACCACAGGCAGGAAGTAATAAAAACTGCAGTACCCACTGAAAAAATGAATGCAGCCGGCCGCAATGGAGAAGTCGCCGGTGGCACGAATGCCGCAGTGCAGAATACAGCCGAAGCCGGGGAATCTGTTATGCCGATGCAAGAAACAGGCGGAAAAATCGCGGAAACCCAGTTTGGAGAGGCCGGTGCTCCGGCATTCATTCATCGGGAGATGCCGGTTTATCCGATCATGGCCAGAAGATTAGGCAAAGAAGGCAAAGTAATTCTTAGACTGCTGATCGATAAAAATGGAAGACTGCAGGGTGTAGAAGTAATTGAGCATGCCGGATTCGGGTTTACTGAGGCGGCAATTGCAGCGGTGAAGAATTCGACTTTTACACCGGCCAGCCGCAATGGTGAAAAAGTGATGGCTAAAGCGCTGCTTCCGGTACGCTTTCACCTGCAATGAAAGAAAAAATGGAGTCGATAATATATGGAACAGCTCGATAACATTATTAATTACGGCTATTCAACTCCAGGTTTTCGTGGATGTCCTCGATCTTCTGAATAACCGGGGCTTTAAAAAAGTAATTATCCAGACGCTGAGAAAGGGGTGATGAGAAAAAAGTTCGGAAGCAGAAAATAAAGAGGCAGGGTATTAACCTTGGCGGGAATTCCCCTGCCCCGAAAGGGTAACGACAAAAACACATCACCCTTCCTTTTAAAATTTATATCAGAAAGGAGGTGGAATGTAAACAGACAGGAGGCAAGACATGTTCCAAAAGTATTTGTTACTGATCCCGGTTATTTTGCTTTTCTTTTCGGGAACGGTATTTGCGGAAGAAAAAACATCGATTAACGCTAAAGAGAAGGATGAGCTAAAAGCGGAAACAACAAGTCCGGCAAAAACTGACGAGACGGATGCAATAAAAATGAAAGAGATTGTCGTAACAGCGACAAGAACGGAAAAAGAAGTGACGGATGCGCCTGCCGATGTTGTGGTTATAACTAAAGAAGAGATTAAACAGCGCAATGTTCAATCTCTGGATGGCGCCTTGAAGACAGTTTCCGGACTGTACAGCAGAAGAGAGCTGGAATTTTCAACTCTGCAGCCGGTAATCAATATTCGCGGCATTGCCGGACAAAACAGAACATTGGTCATGAAAGACGGAATTCCCCTGAATGAACCCCGGGTCGGGGCCGGTTATTTTGACGGTATTGCGGTTGACAATGTCGACCGTATTGAAGTGGTGAAGGGACCATTTTCCAGTCTTTATGGCGGTTATGCTATGGGAGGAGTGGTGAATGTAATTACCAAAATGCCGGAAAAAAGAGAGTTTGTCGTGAAAAGTGGTTACGGCAATGCCTGGCACAGTGGAGAGGCTTTTGAGAATCTTTACAGTGAATACATTTCCTATGGAGACCGCTTCGATAAACTGTCGGTATTTGCCGGCTACAGCCGCAAAGGAACTTCCGGTTATCCTTACCAGTTGAATATCCAGACGACAAAACCGCCTGCCGGATATACCGGGTATGAAACCACCACCGGCAACACCGGCAACATAGCTTATAATATCGGCGACAAGGGTGATGGTTATGCGTGGAATGACGGTTTGGATCTGAAAGCTCAATACAGTTTTAGTACAAACACAAAACTTGGCTTGAGCTACCTGCGTGACAATATCCGCTATGGTTATGATCCTCCTCATTCACTGGTGAAGAATGCTTCCGGCGCGACAGTATTTACATATACCAACGGCGGTACTGTTCGCGAGGCGTCTTACCTTGCCGGCGGCGGGGGGCGGACCAGATCTATCTATGATATGGTCTTTGAAACCGAATTGGGTACGGTAAAAGGCAAACTTCAGGGAGGACTGGTCGATGTGGAAAAATCATTCTATGTGACGCCCGGTACCACAGCCGCCACGAGAATGACCGGTGGGCCCGGAACTTATACGGATTCTCCGGCTAAAGAATATTATGCCGACCTGCAATTTACGGCGCCGATATTCTCCAATCAGCTCATTACCTGGGGCGCTTTCTACCGTCATGACAGTGCCGATGGAATTACATACAATTTACCCAACTGGAAATATGAGGACGGCAAAACGAGCACGTCATCTCCTAATGGAGGCAAATCCGATACTTATGCTCTTTTTCTCCAGGATGAAATTCAATTATCCGGCAAGCTGATTGCTTACCTGGGTGGACGTCTCGACTTCTGGAAAACATATGACGGTTACAACAGCAGCGGTTCCGTCGATTCGGGATCAGCAGATTCTTTCAGTCCCAAAGCGGCATTAGTTTATAAGATTTTTGAGCAGACCACTGCGCGATTATCCGGGGGAAGGTCTTTCCGTCCGCCGTCACTGTATGAACTATACTCCAACTATGTCGGCAGCACTTATACAACTAATGCCAACCCCAATTTAAAACCGGAAACAACATTATCCTGGGATGCAAGCATCGACCAGAAACTTTGGTCAGGGGCAAAGGTTAAAGTCACCTATTTTGAAAACTATATGTCGGATTTGATCTATACCTCGGGAAGCGGCGCCATCCGTGACCGAGTAAATGTCGGCAAAGCAAAAAGCAGTGGTGTTGAAGTCGAAATTGAACAACTTGTCGGGAAATATGTGCGGCTTTTTAGTGACTACACTTATACCGATGCAACAATCACGGAAAATTCAATTAAACCGCAGACGGAAGGCAAACGAATGACTGATGTGCCGCAGCATATGCTTAACCTCGGAATTGAAGGCAAGTATGGTGCCGTTTCGGGATCCCTGATCGGACGTTACGTCGGCAAACGCTATTCAACCGACGACAATTCCGATGTCATCAACAGCGTTTATACTTCTTATGATCCGTTTTTTACAGCAGACGCCAAGATTTCCTATGCTTTAACCAGGTTCATGACCTTGTCGGCAGCGGTCAATAACATTTTTGACGAGGATTATTATACTTATTATAAATCACCAGGCAGATCCTGGTATACTCAGTTGGAATTTAGATTTTAATGAATAATTGGAAAGTCCGGGTGACGGCAGTAGCTGCCGTCATCCTTATAATTTCACAGGCGGCGGTAATTCACGCCGGAACAATTGCCTTCAAGGACAAACTGGGACGCAAAATCAATGTCAGCCTGCCCGTACGGCGCGTAATTCTTTTCGAAACCTACGAATTAACCGCCGCACTCGATGTTTGGGACAAAATAGCGGGAATCAGCAGGTACGCCTATGAAAACGATCTGATGCTTGCCCTTAAGCCGGATATCGCCAAAACCATTCCTTCCGCGGGCAGTGCTTTTGATTTCAATATTGAGACACTGCTTAAGTCACGGCCCGATCTGATCCTGACCTGGTCGTTCAAACCGGAGTCGATCCGGTTTATGGAAGCAAAGGGTCTGAAAGTCATCACTCTTTATCCTGAAAACTTGGATGAACTCTACGAGACAATGCGGCTGCAGGGAAGGCTTTTCGGGAAAGAGAAAAAGGTGGAACTCTGTATCGCCCGGATGAAAAAGATATTTGCTTTTATCGACGAGCGTTGCCGCCGGATACCGCCGAATAAGCGTAAAAAGGTAATCTGGCTGGGAAGTAAGCAAACAACCGTTTGGGGCGCACAGGGTATCAGCAATGATTTGATCACTCTCACAGGCGGCGTCAATCCGGCCTCATCCCTTATGGAGCGCAGTCTCGATGTTTCCATGGAGCGGATCATGGCATGGAATCCGGACGTTATTTTTATCTGGGGAAACGCAAAATACGGTTGCGCTGATCTTCTTGAAAGCCCTCAGTGGCGGCATATGGCGGCGATTCGACAGAGCCGTGTTTATAAGGCGCCGAAGTGGGGCGTCTGGTCGCCGCGTCTGGCCATTGTAGCCCTTTGGATGGCCATGAAAACCTACCCGGATAGATTCCGGGATGTAAACTTTACCAAAACCGCCGATGAATTTTACCGGGCGGTTTACGGCATTTCTTACGGGAGTGTGAACAGGATTGCAGACCGAAGATAAAATGAAAAAAATGATTCCCGCGCTTATCCTGGCTTCGCCTTTGGTGATGGGAGGCGCGGCGCTCTTTATCGGAGCCTACGGAATCGATCCACTCAGAATAATGAACTATCTTGCTGAGTTCTTTTTTAATCCGGCGAACATAGACAGCTCGGAAAAGGCGATTCTCTTTGATATTCGCCTTCCCCGGATTGTTTTGGCCGGGTTGGTGGGAATTGCTCTCGGCGGTTCGGGCGTCACCCTGCAGGGAATTTTCCGCAATCCGCTGGTAGATCCCTTTATTCTCGGAGTTTCCGCAGGGGCAGCCTTTGGTTGCGCCCTGTCCGTGGGCTTTCTGCCTTATTTTCCCGTGCAGCTTGCGGCTTTTATTTTTGGTGTTCTCTCCGTCGTTCTGACCTTCACCATTGCGCGGATGCAGGGAGATGTTTTGCGCCTGCCTTTGATACTTTCGGGAATAATAATTTCAGCTTTTTTTACGGCTCTTGTTTCCATCGTAAAATTTCTTGTGGATCCGCATAAATTGCAAAGCATTGTTTTCTGGCTGATGGGCAGTTTCACATTGGCCGACTGGCGTCTGGTTATAATTGCCGCATCAGGAGTTTTGGCGGGTTGTATTCCGATTCTGCTCATGCGCTGGCGGTTGAACGTGATGAGTATGGGGGATGAAGAAGCAAAAACTTTGGGTATTCATGTGGTGCGGGAACGGATTATCTTTGTCGCCGCTTCCACTCTTATGGTGAGCATCGCCGTATCGGTGAGCGGAATCATCGGCTGGGTGGGACTGATGGTGCCGCATCTTATCCGGATGATGACCGGTCCCGATCACCGTTCGCTTGTACCTCTCAGCATGGCAGGCGGCGCGGCCTTTATGATCTTTGCCGATACTGTCGCACGGAGTCTGACCAGTGTCGATATTCCGGTGGGTATTATAACAGCCGTAATCGGTGCGCCGTTTTTTATCTACCTGATGAAAAGAGGCGGAGGCGAAAGTTGGGGGAGATGAACATAAACATGCTTGCCGTTGAAGACATTCATTTCCGGCATTCTTCCGGGACTTCCCGCTGCAAAAGACAGGCGGATATTTTAAAGGGAGTCAGCTTCGGCATATCCGAAGGCCGAATGGCCGCCATTCTCGGACCGAACGGTTCCGGCAAGACCACCCTCTTTAAATGCATTTCCGGCTTGTGGCGACCCTGGCGGGGAATGATCCGCCACGGCGGACTGGATATTACAGAGATGTCGGCATCCCGGCGGGCGGAATTGATTGCCGTTGTTCCTCAGGAGCACGAGCCCCCTTTCCCCTATACAGTTGCCGATATTGTGCTTATGGGACGGGCTTCCCAAATTCATCTCTTTGCCGCACCTTCAAAGCAGGATATTCAGGCGGCAAATGACGCCATGGAGCAAATCGGCATTGACGGTCTGCGGAACCGTCCCTATACTAAAATCAGCGGCGGGGAGCGCCAGCTTGTTCTTCTTGCTCGCGCTCTTGCCCAGGAAGCCCCTATTTTAATCCTGGACGAGCCGACATCTCATCTCGATTTCCGCAACCAGATTATGATCCTAAGTAAAGTGCGGGAAATTGCACGGAAAAAGTCATTAACCGTACTCATGACTCTTCACGATCCGAATCTGGCGATGCAGTTTTCGGATTATGTTGTGATGATGACCCGGGGCGGCGTTGTGGCGCAGGGGCTTCCGGCCGAAGTCCTGACAAGGAAAAATATTCGTGATATGTATGGCCTCGATGTATCCATCATTTGCCACAAAGGAACTAACTTCATCTGCCCGGAGGTAGCATTTTGATCGAAATTACGGGACTGACTAAAAAATATGATCACATTTGCGCCGTGGATAACCTTAACTTGACAATAGGCCAGGGGGAAGTATTCGGCCTGTTAGGGCCCAACGGCGCCGGAAAAACAACAACGATCAAGGTTTTGACCACCTTGACGAAACCCGATGCAGGCCATTGCACGATAAACGGCTTTGATGTCGTCAAGGATCGCCATGAAATCAAAAAACGGATCAGCGTGGTGCCGCAGGAAAACAATCTGGACCGGGAGCTGACAGCCGGGGAGAATCTGGAAATTTACGCAATGCTGCACAACGTTCCCGATCGGAAAGAAAAAATCAGAGACTGTCTGACAATGGTCAATCTTTGGGACAGACGCGACACTGTTGTGGCGGGATTTTCCGGGGGAATGCAGCGTCGTCTTCTTCTGGCGCGGGCTCTGCTGTCACAGCCAACCGTGCTTTTTCTCGACGAGCCGTCCATCGGCCTTGACCCGCAAATAAGGCGGCAGATGTGGGACATGATCCGCAAGACGGGCATTGAAGGCAGGACGGTTGTTCTGACTACCCACTATATCGAAGAAGCTGAAGCCTTATGCCGCCGGGTAGGTATAATGAATCATGGAAAACTGATTGCCCTGGATACACCGGGAAATCTGAAATGCAGCATCGGTGAATACGTTGTGGAATTCGTAGATGCGGAAGGGAAGTTGCAGCAGCAAATCTGCTCCAGCCGCAATGACGCCAATAAAGCCGCAGCAGGTTATTCCGGATCAGGTAATGTCACGATAAGAAAAACCAATCTGGAAGATGTCTTTATTCAACTCACGGGGGAACGGATCGAATGATCAACATGGCTTGGTATCCCGTATTTTTAAAGGAAATGCTTCATTTCCGCCGCAAGCTTTTTAAGCTCGGTTATCTCTTCTCAACAATGATCGTACCGATTATTTATCTCATCGCTTTCGGCTTCGGTTTGGGACGCAGCGTCAGAATCGGCGAAGGGGATTATCTGACATTTCTTATACCGGGACTGGCCGCCATGAGTTCCATGAGCAATTCCTACACATGGGTGACCGGTGCTCTGGCCCTCGACCGGATATATTTTAAGACTTTTCAGATTTTCGTGCAGGCACCCATTCCTCCTTCCGCGATCATGACCGGTGAGGTTCTGGCCGCCATGTTCAGGGGGCTTTTCGCTTCCTCCCTGATTGTTATTGTCGGTCTTATTGCCTCACCAAGTTTTACAATCGGCCCGATATTTATCCTGACCCTGTTTCTGAACAGTTTCCTCTTTGCCAGTCTCGGAGTGGTAATCGGCATGCGGGCCAAGTCACACGAAGATACGGCCACTTATTCCAACTTTCTGATTATGCCCATGGCCTTTTTCAGCGGGACATTTTTCCCGATAGAAAAAATACCCGCTTTGTTCAAACCAATCATCCAAATTTTGCCGCTGACCCATGCCAATATTCTGATCAGGAAGGATATCCTGGATACCGGGGCTTGGATAGCTCTCGGCGTTCTTGTGGCTTACTCGATTCTCTTTTTTATTTATGGTTCGAAGTTGATTAAGGATTACAGCGAATGATACCGGATTGCATTCCTCGCTTGATGTCCCCCT
>CAZWCA010000092.1:0-4624 GCA_964632255.1 uncultured Smithella sp.
GCAGATTATGAGCAGAAAAACTGTAAACAATTTCAGGGAAAAACCGGTTCTCATGAAAATTGGACAAATCACGCTCGAGGGAGATCTTGCTTTACCCGATTCCGCTCGCGGCATCGTCCTTTTTGCCCATGGCAGCGGCAGCAGCCGATTGAGTCCCCGCAACAGATTTGTCGCCAAATATCTGCAAAAGCAGGGGCTGGGTACATTATTATTCGATCTGCTGACGCGAGGCGAGGAACAGGAAGATAATTATACGATGAGGCTGCGTTTCGATATTGATCTGCTTGCTTCAAGACTTTCTGATGCAACTGCCTGGCTTGCATCTCAAAAGGAAACGCAGAATTTAGCTATCGGCTATTTCGGAGCAAGTACCGGCGCCGCTGCAGCTCTTGTCGCGGAAACGAAAAATTCCGGAGTTGTAAAAGCTATCGTCTCCCGCGGCGGAAGGCCTGATTTGGCAGGATCGGCGCTTCATCATGTCCAGGCTCCGACACTACTTATTGTCGGCGGCTACGATGAGCAGGTGATCGAGCTCAATGAAATAGCCATGAGCCGGTTATCATCCGTGAAAAAGCTTGTCATCGTCCCCGGCGCTACCCATTTATTTGAAGAGCCGGGAACTTTGGAATCAGCTGCTCGTTTAGCCGGTCAATGGTTTCTGCAGTACCTTGGTCATTCGTGACTTTAAGATATTAATTTTTAGCGATAAAAGACTATTTAATTTTGTATTTGGTTCATATGCCTGACCGCTAAAAAATTATTTCCCGCCAATTCACCATCACCTTTTTAGAAGCAAAAAAAATTTACAGCCAATTTTTAGAAAATCCCGCCACAATTTTTCTCAAAAGGCAATTGAACTTTTGAATAAAGCTGCTATAAAGGTTTCGAAAGTAATGTGATCTTTGTGTTTTCGTGAAAGGCGGGTAATCATTTGAAAACTAAAAATATTTATCTTAAAGATATCAAACAGGGAGAAAAAATTTCTTCTTCTTTTTTAGTTGCAGAAAAAAATATGGCCTTTTCCCTCAAGGGAGCTCCCTATCTCACCGTTAAACTCAAAGATAAAACCGGCGAACTCGACGCGAAGGTCTGGGATAATGCCGTAAATTTTGATCAGTTGTTTAAAAAAGGCGATATCATTGCCATCGAAGGTAGAGCGAACACTTATAGAAATTCCCTCCAAATCTCCATCATTGGAATTAAAAAATGTAAATGGGATGAAGTTGAGCCAACTGATTACCTGCCGGGTTGCCCGGGCGATGTTAACGGCATGTTTGACGAACTTCTCACTTATGTGGACACAATCCAAAATAAAGCACTAAAAGAATTAATTGGTGCTTTTTTGAAAGATGAAAAAACGGCCGATCTTTTTAAAAGAGCTCCGGCGGCTAAAGGTTTCCATCATATTTACCTGGGCGGGCTTTTGGAACATTCACTCTCCGTTGTGAAATTGCTCGTTAAAGTTGCCGAACATTATCCATATCTCGACCGGGATTTGCTCATTGCCGGCGGAATTTTGCATGACATCGGCAAAATCTACGAATTTTCTTATGATAATCTTATTGAATACAGTGACGAAGGCAGGTTAATCGGTCATATCGTGATGGGTGTGGAAATGGTTGATAAAAAGATAGCGGATATTCCTGAATTTCCTGTGCAATTGGCTCTGGAACTGCGTCATATTATTCTGAGTCACCACGGAGAATTTGAGTATGGATCGCCTAAGCGGCCCAAAACGATAGAGGCGCTTGCCGTACACTATATTGACGATCTCGATGCCAAACTTAATGCATTTAAGTCTTTAACCGCGAACTCCAATAACGATTCCGACTGGACCGCATATAACCGCTTTTTTGAAAGATATTTATATAAGAAAAAGGGGTCTTCCGAAATCGAGCACAGATTCAGCTCGCTTTTAGTACCCTGACAATATTCTTCCTTCACTTTGAAGAAATCGGGAATCAGTCTTTAACTTCAACAATCAGGTATTTCTTCTTTCCTTTGCGCAGGCGCAGTTCTTTGCCTTGGGAAAAATCAGCTACTGTGATCTTCTCATCTATCGATTTTACCTGGCGGTCACTTATGTAGATTCCACCCTGCTCGATGAGACGCCTAGCTTCGGACGACGATTGCGTTAATCCGGACTTGGCGCAGCATACCAGTATTGGAATTCCTGCTTCCAGGTCCGTGCGGGAAACTCCATAGCGCGGAATAGCGGAAGTGTCCGTTGCGGGAGCCGTGCGCGGAATGGCGCTGGACGGGAACATATCCGCATCCACGGGCCGGGAATGAAAAGCCTCCATAGATGCCCGCCAGGCCGCTTCAGCCTCGGCGGCTCCATGTGTAACCTTCGTTGCTTCAAAAGCCAGTACCGCCTTGGCCATGTTCAACCGGGAATCCGTCAAATTCTTCACAATGCTGATCTCTTCGAGAGGGAGAAAGGTGAAGAGTTTCAAGAATCTTTCCAGATCGGCGTCGTCGCTGTTTACCCAGTACTGATAATATTCGTATGGCGAGGTCAGCTTTCCGTCGAGCCAGACTGTTCCTTTTTCCGTTTTTCCCATTTTTTGACCAAGGGAAGTGGTAATTAAGGGAAAAGTAATGGCATGAGAATCTTTGCCTGTTACTTTCCTGATCAGTTCCGTTCCCGCCAGCATATTGCCCCATTGATCGTTGCCGCCCATTTGCAACGCACAGCCGTGGTTCTGGAACAAATAAAGAAAATCATACGCCTGCAGAAGCATATAATTGAATTCGATGAAATTGAGGCCCTTCTCCATCCTTATTTTGTAACTTTCCGCCGCCAGCATCCGGTTTACGCTGAAATGCCGGCCGATATCCCGCAAAAATTCTATATAATTAATTGTTGTCAGCCAGTCGGCATTATTGAGCATCAATGCTTTACCATCGGAAAAATCGAGATATTGGGAAAGCTGCTTTCCCAGGCAGGAAGCATTGTAGTCGATCTGTTCCCGGGTAAGAATCTGGCGCATTTCGGTTTTGCCGCTGGGATCGCCGATCAGACCGGTACCGCCGCCTACTAAAGCAATGGGTCTGTTGCCGTCTCTTTGCATGTGAGCAAGCGACATTATAGGAATCAGGCTGCCGATGTGCAGGCTGGTCGCCGTAGGATCAAAGCCGATGTAACAGGTCACGGGACCGGCATCGAAAAGCTTGCGAATCAAAGCTTCATCAGTCACCTGCTCGACAAAGCCTCTTTCCTTTAAAGTATCATACGCGCTCATCCCCCAGCCTCCATTTATTCTTTTAACTTGATACTGATCCGCTCAATTGAATTTGCCTTCCCGGTTGCTGAATCAATATCCAATAGAGCCGCCTGCAGACGGACATCACCTTTAGCCGTTTCAAATCTGTTCGGAATGCTTGTCAGAAATTTCTTAACTACAACATCCTTTTTAACACCAATCACGGAATCAAAAGGTCCGGTCATGCCGACATCACTCATGTATGCGGTCCCTTTAGGTAAAATTTCATCATCAGCCGTTTGCACGTGCGTATGGGTTCCTAAAACGGCGCTCACTTCGCCGTCGAGGTACCAGCCCAACGCCTTTTTTTCGGAAGTCGCCTCGGCATGGATATCGACAATAATAACCTTTGCTTTTTTATGCAGTTCGGCAATTTCATTTTTCGCCGTCGCAAACGGACAGTCCATCGGCTGCATAAAAACCCGGCCCAAAAGATTGAGGACGCCGACATATTCACCCGACGCTGTGGGCATGATCAGGGCGCCGGATCCCGGAACCGTCGGCGGGTAGTTGGCCGGACGCAAAAGAGTTTCATAATCCCCGATAAACTCCATTACCTCTTTTTTGTCCCAGATATGGTTTCCGGAAGTCATAACGTCAATATTGCTGGCATAAAGCTCTTCAACAACGTCCCTGGTCACACCAAACCCGGCGGCAGCATTTTCACAATTGGCAATGACCAGGTCAATCTGACAATCGCCGATCAACTTGGGCAAAAGCTCTTTTACCGCCCTCCTGCCGGGTTTCCCGACAATGTCCCCGATAAAAAGAATTTTCATTGTACTTTACTCAATTTCTATTCTGCATTACTTGGCAAAATTGGAAACACGGGTTTCCCGAATTACGGTTACTTTAATCTGCCCCGGATAACTCAGTTCACTTTCTATTTTCTTAATAATATCATTGCATAACATAACTGTATCGTTATCCGAAATTTTTTCATTTTCCACGAGAATCCGTATCTCACGGCCGGCCTGAATGGCGTAACATTTATCAACGCCGGTAAAGGAATGGGCGATTCTTTCCAGTTCTTCGAGCCTCCGGACATATGTTTCCAGCATTTCACGGCGCGCACCGGGTCTCGCCGCCGATAGCGTATCGGCCGCCTGCACCAAAACTCCCAGCAAAGTATTATTCCGGCCGTCATCGTGATGCGTGGCTATCGCCTGGATAATTCGCGGATTTTCTCCGAAACGTTTGGCAAAGTCCGCACCGATCGCCGCATGCGGCCCTTCTATTTTATGATCAATTGCTTTACCGATATCATGCAGCAAGCCGGCGCGTTTGGCTTCTTTAACATTCATCTTCAATTCAGACGCCATCAAGCCGGTAAGGTAGGCAACATCAATGGAATGCTG
>CAZWCA010000092.1:4724-7937 GCA_964632255.1 uncultured Smithella sp.
CGTTTATCCAGGGTTTCTTCCTTGGAGCGAATTTTCTTTTCCAATCCGTCCAGTTCATTCTTTCTTTCCCTGGTTTCGCGATCGAAATCGCCTTTCATCTTGAGGAGGTTTTCCTTGGCCTGAAGAATTGCCTCCTTTTTGATTGTCTCCGATTCTTTTTTTGCTTCTTCAATGATCCGAGCCGACAAACTCTCTGAAGATCTTAATTTTTTAGCGGAAGATATCTGCCTTAAGATGTAACCGCCAAAAGCACCTGCTAAAATTGCACCTAATATAACCAGGACCAACAAACTTCCATTTGACATTAACTACCTCCCCGTGCCCTGTTGAAGAAAATCACCGCTTGAACATTTGTCTGCTCCGGCTTCTTACAGACTTTGGATTCCTTAAGTAAATTTTCATCGGCAGTGCTATATTTAAACCTCTCGGACAAAGCAAAATTCACTTTTTACCGAAGGATTCATTGTCTTTTTGATTAATTAGTTGAATTCAAAGGGATGCCAGGCGGCAATAAAGAAGTTTCCCAAGCTGATTAGAATTTTCGCTCCGGGAAACCTGCAAGTATGCCGACAAGGGCAGCAAAATGAATGCAACTTGGCTTTTTTTCTAAGGCAGGATCAAGGTTATTAAATGATTAAACGATTCGGGAATACAAAACCCCCGCATATGCCGTGTTAAATGTTATTTTGAACCTCATTACAAAGTGGGCGCCTGATATTGCCTGCTTTAGGCTTTCCGTGTCCCATCCTCTAAGGAAGGGAAACAGACCTGCACACCGCAAACAAGGAAAAGCCCCAAGGTCAAAATGTTGGCTCAAACACAAATGTTAATCACGCACATCGCAGGGGTATAGACTGAAACTAACTTGCGTCATCAATCAGTTGAATCAATTTTTCGGATCTGCTTTCTAATTGATCGCAGAGTTCCTTATTAACTCCTCTTAATTTCACTAATTCTTCTGCAACATTTAAAGCTGTAAGGATGGCTACATCCAAGGACTTGAGATTGTTTCCAGCCCCCGATACCTCCTCCACCTTCTCCGTCACTAACCGAATAACGCTTAATACATGTTCTTCATCAGCATCACTTAGAACCGAAAGCTCTTGACCCATGATGTTAATTTTATAACTTTTTTTCAATACTTATGCCTTGGAAGCTTATTCTGCCACTTCTATATCCGCAAGTAAATCAAGCAATGAATCTACCCTCGCACGTACGTTTTCCCTTTCTCCGTCTAATGCCTTAAGTTTACTATTTAAATCATCTATCTCCGATTCTTTATTTTTTAGTGCTTCCTCTAATGTCTGGATATGTTTTTTCAGAAATATATGTTCACTAACCAACCCTTTTATTTTATCTTCGAGATCTTTAAATTTATCTAATTCCATTTTAATTCCTATTCTTTGGATTAATAAAAAATAAAATCTAAAAAGTTTATGTAATTTGAATTTGTTTATGCCAATTTATCCTTTTAAAGTCAAGGTAATATTTAAAAAGCCTCTGACGTCAAATGACTAAAATATTCACTAAGTTGAGTATGCATACTTTCCTGGTCGGGAAGTGCTGAAACAAGATTGCGAAAACGGCTGGCTCCCTCCAGTCCTTTTGTATACCAAAGCAGATGCTTGCGAAAATTTCTGGTTGCCGCCTGAAGGCCGCAAAAGTCTTTTTCCATTGACCAATGTTTATTAATTATTTCGTATCTTTGACTCAAATCGGGAATAAATTCGCCGCCCTCCCCCGCCAGCAATTGGTTAATTCCCTTAAATATCCATGGACTGCCTAATGCTCCCCTGCCTACCATTATTGCATCACAGGACGTTTGTTCAATCATTTCCGCTGCATCCTGCGGCTGCCGGATATCGCCGTTACCGATTACCGGAATATGCAGGGCCTGCTTGACCGCGGCAATCACCCGCCAGTCGGCGGTGCCGCTGTAGCCCTGATCGGCGGTGCGGCCATGAACCGTGACGGCATCGGCTCCCGAATCTTCGGCAATTCGCGCAATTTCAACGGCATTAATTGAACTTCGATTCCACCCGGATCGTATCTTTACGGTGACGGGAACGGGAACGGCTTTTTTCACAGCGGCAACAATACGGGCGACCAGATCGGGATTTTTCATCAGTACGGCTCCCGCTCCGGTCTTCACGACTTTTTTCACCGGGCAACCCATATTAATATCAATCAAATCGGCGCCATGGTCACAGGCGATTAAGGCCGCCCGAACCAATTGTTGCGGATCGGCGCCGAAAATCTGCATTCCCAGCGGCTTATCCCCGGCGCAGGTTTTCAAATATTCGTAAGTTTTTTCAGTATTTCTGATAAGGCCGTTGGCGCTGATCATTTCCGTGTAGGCCAGTGAACAGCCAAACGACCGCGCAATCAGCCGGAAGGGCAAATTGGAAATACCGGCCAGGGGGGCAAGGATCGCTTTACCTGATAATGAATGAATTATGTTAAACACTTATCAAACCGGCTTCTTCCGTTCATTTTGCAGATACCGGCCTGCTCTCGCCAATTCTTCAGGAGTATTTATTCCCATTACTTCGATATAGTCATGAGCTATATGGGATCGGACAGTAAAACCTTCGCGGCGGGCGATTTCGACAATATCCGTCAGATAGTATTCATGCTGTCTGTTATTATTGGTTATTTTCCCCAAGGCGGCAAAGAGAAAAGGCGTATCTACACAATAGATTCCGGTATTTATTTCACCGATTCTTTTTTCTTCGTCCGAAGCATCCCGTTCCTCGACAATTTTCAAAATATTTTTTTCGCCGTCTTTTATAATTCGTCCGTAACCGTGAGGATCAGCGGGAAATGTCGTCAGGACGGTAACCGATGCACCGGATGTTTTGTGATTTTCAACTAGTTCCGCAATAGTATCGGGTTTAAGCAGCGGCACATCACCGCAAAGAATAGCGGTCAGTCCGGAATAATCTTTCAGCACATTTTTCGCCTGCAACACTGCATGACCTGTTCCAAGTTGCGGGTTTTGTTCGACAAAAACAGCACTGGAACCGGCAAATTCTTTTTTAACCAAATCGGCCTGATGGCCGACGATTACAACAATTTTTTCCGCTCCGGCGGTTTTGGCGGCATCAATAGAATAATGCAGCAGCGGCTCGCCTTCCAGGGAATGCAGAACTTTGGCTAAATCCGATTTCATACGCGTGCCTTTACCCGCCGCTAAAATTAATGCACAAAAAT
>CAZWCA010000093.1:0-7699 GCA_964632255.1 uncultured Smithella sp.
AAGAAATTGAACTGCGGTAAAATAACAACACTGATTGAATTTCCACAAAACAGACCGATTAAAAGTCTCATATCATTGATAGATTCCATAATTGCAGCTTTTTCCCGACACCATCTACAGCTAATAGGACAATTGTAAACGATAAAAAATAATTAAACCTATTGAGGGAAGCTTATTTACATTTCTTAGTTTGATAAGATGGTATATAAATCCTAATGCAAATCCAGAATATATGTCTGTATACCTTGAGCATGAAGGTAATAAATGCCTATCAATTAATAATGTTCTATTCGGAATTTGATGGCAGACATTGGCTAAGATATTTAAATGATCGATCCATGTTAATAATCTACATCTAATCTTTCATCTTAATATTTTAACTACATGAGAATGCATTGGATACATTTTAAATAAAAATGAGTTAGTCTAATTAATGTAAATTTACAATAGAGATTTAATGTATAGAAAATAGATAGAATATTTATCCATTATTGCATAAATATTAATAATTTCTTATTGTTAAATTATATATATTTTTGATTTTTTCAAAATATTTCTTAAATTTCATTTATAACGTTCTATTGCCTCGTTTCCAACACGAAACCTTTGCATAATTGACATTTTTCAGGAATTGATCTTTGTAAGTCATTGTATTTATTATGGCCAAATTTGATAATAGGGAGTTTTGCAAACGTCTCAATACATCATTAAGGGCCTGATTGACGGGAAATATTGTGGGAAATTACTTTGTTTAATATTTCTCAGTTTGCCTGGACATGCTCTCAGATAAGGGACAGATACGCTATCGGAAAAGATCAACAATACCCTTACAAAATCCGATCCTTTACTTTGCAAAAAGTATTTAAATGTGTCTTTGCAAGAAGCAAAGCGGGCACGGCAATCTCTATTATATTCATGCCCTTGTAAGATTGCTTCACTATTTTAGAATAAGACTGTATCATAATTTTTTGTCATATCGAAATCCTTCAGTTTCATTCAGGATAAACTCCGCGAAAAATCTTTATATCCAATTAATTCAGGACATTAAGATTCATTGCATCCGTTTGGAATGACAATCCTGTAAATGAGACACAGTTTCAATGGCAACAAGGGTCTTTTGTAAAGCTATCTATTGATTTGATTATTTCCGTCCTCCGAACAAAGCCAGCTCAAAGGTCTTGAAGAAACAATCAACATCTTGAAAACCGATGTCACGAAGCCATTGGCACTGTTTTTCAACAGGTGCCGGAATATTTTCCTTCTTGTCCTGATAGTACATATTCTCAATTTCATTCATCGTAATACCCGGCCCGGCATTTGAAATAAAACGCTGCATATAGTCGAGAAAGAAGCTGTCAAAAAGTTTACCTATTGAAGTTGTCGCCGAACTGACCTGGTCGAGGTTCAGGAAGAGGCCACCATCAGCTAGAAGCTCATATATCTCGGCATATAAGTTCCTTTTTCTTTTATCCGGTTGATGGTGAATGGCAAACCCCGATATAATAATGTTAAAAGGCTTTTCCTTCTCAATTTTCTTTACCCAGTCAGACGTCGAAAAATCTACGTTAATAACCGTTGCCCTTTTATCACTCCCGACCCTGTTCCTCATCTTCTCCAGCATAGGTTCAGAAAAATCGGCAAAGATAACGTGAGCTGCGGAATATTTGTCAAGCAGGAAGCGGCCGAGAATACCATCGCCGCAACCCAGGTCTACAATTCTAGATGGAATAGAACACCACTCATTTACAATTTTACTGATTACTTCCAACTGTAAATCTGCACTTGGTATAGCTCCGCGAACTCCTTCTACATAGGTCTTTGCGACTTCTTCGGTTTGCCATTTACTATGGTTTTTATTCATTTTTATTTTTATCAATCCGATCCATAGTGTTTTTTAGATCACCCCCGTGCAGCCGTGCCATTCGGTATTACGCAGAGATGTGTTACGTATTGCCAGTTTCCCGGTGTATTAACCAGAATCATGAGTTCAGTGATCATTCCCTTCAATACGTCCAAGATCAGGTATTTATCTGATCGTTCCATTAATTGCCTGAACATCTTTCATTATTTCACAATTTTTTGTCAATATTACCGGGTCCGCCGCATTCCGGTGTATAACAGGTAACATTTTTAAATTCGCATTTCTTGAAGCATGACGGACATTGTTCCGGGAGTGTCGGTCCTTTCAGGATATATCCGCATGACCCGCATTTCCAGAATGTCTGGCTGCAAACAGGACAAATATCATTTTCAAATGGTGTTTCCGATTTGTATCCGCAGTTCGCACATTCTTTAATAGCCATATAAATTCCTCCTTTTAAATTGTTTCTTTTCCGGAAAGATTACTTCTTCCTTGCTTCATATTTCTCCTTGGCTATAGCGAAGAGCCTTTCCTCTTCCTCTGTGAGTAAGATAAGTTGAGGAACAGGAACAACTTTTCCATCAGGACCAAGCGCCACCATTACGAAATTGGCAGTTAACGCCAATACTCTGTTTTCGTTGCCGGCAACATTCTTACCCAGTCTAATTTGTTCCATTTCCACATCAACCCTGATGTTCATGGAAGAGCGACTGGCAAAAATCAGTTTGGCTTTCACAATAACCAGGCTGCCGACACAAATCGGCGTTTTGAAAATAATATCATCTACCCGGCCGGTGACGACATTGGAATGGGCGTGACGAGCTGCAACCACACCCGCTGCATTGTCCATCAACTTCATCAACTCACCGCCATGAACAAACCCGGCCGGGTTTGCCTGTTCCGGCAGCATCAACTGGGCCATCTCTACGGCGGAATGTCCCACAGTTCTGCCTTCGAATGCAGATCCTTTTTCCATTCCGGTTAAAAGTTCCAGAAAATTCTGTTCATGCTTCACTTCAATCTTGGCGATCCGCCGAAAAAAATTCGCTATTTCGGTGAACCCCTCCTGCTGTGCGGTTTCCGCCGCATGGGGGTAAAATTTGTTTGCCTGAATGTGTTCCCCGTTTGCTGACTGGCGGATATTTTCCAATAAATCCTGCCCCGTTTCTCTGAGAAACTCATATTCGTGACGGGCGTGTTCCAGTTCATTGGCTGAAGTTGCTTCAAATAGTTCCGCTACCTGTTGCAGGCCATTTTGCCTCGCCATCTCTGCCAGGTATCGATACTCAAAGCTTTGCCTTAATTCCGCATTTAATGATTTCCGCAAAATTTCTTCAGTCCTGCTTCCCTTGAACTCCATACTTCTCCTCCTGTAAGAAGATATGAGACATGGCGTTTAATCCGGACTGCCTGAAAACAACAACAATCGAGGAAAATCACCAATTACAAAGTGGATGTCAATACTCACCTCAGCCTGCGCTTCCACAATAAATATAACTTATCGCTGTTAATCGTCAGGAAATGTGATTTGTATTGCCATTTTAATAAGTTTTAATTTTTATTACCACTATTATTGAACGAAAAGCCTAGCCGGAGCAGAGCAGACCTATTGTCAATGGATACTGTTGTTATATTCGTTACTTCGGCAATATTCCAAATTTATATTATATCATCTAGTGGAGCAATCTCCGGCAGGACTCTTTTTCCTGTGCGGGTGAGTTCGGTTATACGAATCAAGTCGGCGTCGCTCCGTCTGTTGTATCGGTCCATTGCAGATAGGCCTTGATTTTCTCCTGGATGGAATCGGGAATTTTTATGCCGATGCTTTTAATCCGGCTCTCGTACTTGGCAAAGGAGCGGCTGTGTGTTGAAGTATTGATAAAAATCCGGAAATAGGTGCGGATGCTGCCTTCCAGTTCAGAGCGGAATTCCATATCCTGATTCAGGAGATCCTCTACGGGGGCGATCACCCGGTAATTGATGGGGCGGCAGAGGGCACGGTAGGCGACAAAACGCTGGGCCATCTCGTTTTCGTAATCCCTTTCGCGGATGGCTTTTTCGACAACTCCCAGATCGATACACTCCATGATCTGAAATTCATAATCGGGACGAAGAATCTCTTCCAGGAGCGTCTGGGTATAAATATACTGCTCACAGGTGTTCAGATCGGACGTGCTTCCGGGATCACACCGGACATAGAGAACGAAGTCAATATCCGAACCGGTCTGACAAAGGCCCATATTCGTCGACCCCAGTACGTCGATGGCGACATCGCCCTGGATTTTCTCCTCGATAAAACGTGTGACTTTTTCCAACTTATCCAGCCGGTTTTCCGTCTCCTCCGTCTGGAACAGCCGGTAGAACTGTTTGATTTCATTATAGAGCTGGATCTCGGGAATGTGCGAATACTTCTGGCTTTTCATATCGAAATTCACACCGGCCTTCATGGCGTCGAACCGGTCACGATCGATGATCTTTTCCTCCCAGCGTCCTTTTTCGAAAAGATAATCAGCCACATCATACACCCGGTCATCGACGAGCTTTTTTAAGATGACTTTCCGGATTTGATGATTCTCGATCTCCAGGAAATAAAAGAAACCGCCTTCCGCCACATCGCCGGTGAGAAGAGTTACTTCACCGAAGTTGGAAGGATTCAAGTAGACCGTTCCTTCCGCGTACTGGAATCCCCAGTCGCGATGGATGTGGCCGGTGAGACAGGCCAGGACAGGATGCTGATTGCAGTAGTTACGCAGGGCCGGCGATCCGGACGTGCCGAACTGGGTAAGGCGGTCATGGATTCCGTGGGCCGGTTGATGGGTAACGATTATATCGGGTGCAACCTTCTCAAAGAAATTGAGCATTTCATTGTTTTTGTCTTCAACGCCAATGCCGCCGCGGTAAGGAACGACGTAGCGTTCCGGAATACCGGGCGTCCAGATCTCGGCTCCGCCGTAACCGGCAATAACGAGGTCCTGAACCTGATGCCGGTGCAGATGCAGGTCGCGCTCATGGAGGGATGTATATTTGAGATCCATGTCATAGTTGCCGGGCAGGCAGAGCACCGGGGTTTTCTGCTTCACGGTTATAATGTTTTCCAGAACCTTGTATTTTTGCTGGAGGACCCGGCGGGCACGGATCGTGTATTGTTGATATCGGGAGCCTTTCTCCTCCACTTCAGCGGAAACATCCGGCATCTCCAGCAGCTTATCCACAAAGTCCTCTATCAGCATCCCTTCCTTGTTCATCCGCACACGCAGTCCGTGAAAATAGGATTGCAGTTCGTGATAATTGATGGCGGTATTCATATTGTAAAAGGGAATATCGATAAGATCGCCGCCAATGATGTATACATCAGCCACGGTCTCGGTCAGCAGCGCTTTGACTCGTTCGAAAGCGCCATGGATATCGGTAACATAGATCATCCTCATGGGTGTAACCTCGGTGCCGGATTTATCTTTCCTGAGTTCATTGATGCCGCTTTTATAGCATCAAAACGGTGTGTGAAGTCAATTCAATTCTATGTTGTCATTCCGGCAAAGAAACTGTCTTATAATAGATAAAAACAAACACTTTCCACCGTTGGAAATGTTAATTTAAAACGTAGGATAGAACAAGCAAAGCGATTCCACCCTTGATTTCAAGGCGATCCATTAATCTTAATTATCTTAACGCATCGGCCAGTCCTGATTGACGGGAGATACGGCGGGAAACTGCTTTACTTAATATTTCTTTGCCTGTCCAAATATTCACTTTTGAGATTGCCCGCGTGATCCCGGTGTAGACAAGTTCCCTGGTAAGGATTGGTATATCTTTATCGGACAAAACCAGCAGCACCTCTTCAAATTCCGAGCCCTGGCTTTTATGGACAGTCATGGCCCAGACCGTCTCATGCCGGGGAAGCCGGGCCGGGAAAATTTTTCTTATGCTTCCTTTATTATCGCGGAAAAATACTTTCAAATGATCATTTTCATCCCGGTCTTTAAGAATTATTCCCACATCACCGTTGAACAAATTCAGGTTATAATCGTTTTGCACAATCATGACCGGCCTTCCCTCATAATAAGCGCTGCGGGGATTGATCATTCCTTCTTCGCTCAGAACTTTTTCAATATAGACGTTGATTCTTTCCGTGCCCCAACTGCCCACTCTCAGAGCACACAAAATACGAAAGCGCTCAAATAAATCAAAAACATTTTCATCTCCGCTAAAGCCCACAGTTACGGCGTTCAAATAATCTTTGTATTTTTCAATAATGATCGTTCGCAACCGCCGCAAAGATTTTTCATTCTCGATGCTCATCCAGGAAATATCCGGATATTTTTCCGACTGCAATAAATTCAACGCCTTATCTGCGTCACCATCTTCCACAGCCCTGCTCAAGACACCAATTCCGCTCTGTTCCGCAAAGCGATAATTTTGCTGCAGTTGGGTAATGCAGTCCTGCACGCCTGGCGGCATATTGCCGGCTATTATGCTTTCGCCGGACATATCTTTAATTCTTTCAGAAAAATCTGCCGAATAAATACTTGCCGGGTAATTGCTGCAGATATCTCCCAGAACGACTCCGGCATCAACGGAAGCCAACTGGTTATGATCGCCCAGCAGGATTAATGAAGCATTGTTGGATATTGCAGACATCAGCTTGGACATGAGCGGTAGATCGATCATCGAAGCCTCATCGACAATGACCAGATCAAAGGGAAGCTTGTTTTTTTCATTAAATCGAAAGTAAGGTGAACCGGATATCGAGCCCAGCAGACGATGGATTGTTGAGGCCGTCTCCGGGATTATCTCTTTAATTGAATCAGGACAGTTAATTTTTGCCTTTGTCTTTTTAACCGACTCCTGAAGACGGTCAGCGGCCTTGCCGGTTGGCGCGGCGAGAGCGATGCGCATATTTGCGCCTTTTATCTCCAGAAGAAAAGCCATTATTTTAGTGATAGTCGTAGTCTTGCCCGTGCCCGGCCTGCCGCTGATGATGAGAAAATTCTTCAATAAAGCGGCTGCCGACGCGACTTTTTGCCAATTGACGTCTTCTTTTCTATTTTTATTAAAGTACTCGATTAATTTTTTATGAAGATGCAATCCGTCGAATTTTAATTCATTGCTAATTGCTGTGCGGGCGAGAATAAATCCGGCTATATCTTTTTCATATTGCTGGTAGCGCTGTAAATAAAGGCGATTCTTTTCATCCAGAATCAATGGCTTGAAATCGCCGGGATTTCCTACACAGGGAGATTTGCCAAGCGAATTCAGCCATAAATCCAGTTGCGGACATTGGATTATTCCTTCTTCATTTTCGCTTTTGTATACAACAGTTCCGGCAAGAGTTTTTAAATCCAGACAGACATGGCCATCGCGCAGATTGCGGCTCAGTAAGGCCGCAGCCAGAAATATATCTTCTTTTCCATCTTCATTGAATGAAGCGATAAAATTACCGAAATGAAGATCAATTGAAGAAAAGTATTTTTTTAAATTATCATTCATAATTCCAATTAAACTTATCCTTGGACTGCGGCGGCAAGACGCCGCTTTGAGTTGTATATTGTATCGAATGTTGATCCGGTGCCGGATCGCCGGAACTAAAGCGCGGTCGTGCCCGTGCACTCCTAAATTCGAAAACCGGTCAGGCCGGTAGGGTGGAACGAGCGTAGCGGTTCCACCAATAATTCATCAGATGATGCGCGGCGCTTCATACACCTTACAGCTACAACTAATTCCCTGAGCAGTCGGAACGTGACCTGACTAAACGCAGAGTCAGATGTGTGACGTGTTTGGGTAAACGCACCCTACGATTTAAATTACACAGTGTCAAAACCATCCTCCCCCTGCGCCCCC
>CAZWCA010000094.1:0-7621 GCA_964632255.1 uncultured Smithella sp.
GCCCCAAAAAGTAATGGTGGATGTGATAAATATCAGCATTAATTTAGATTTTATTACCTAATTTGATCAGTATAAAACCATTCAAAGAGGAGGCGCTATGACAGCAAAGGATACTTTCAAAGCATATGTATTGAGGCAGGAAAACGGCAAAGTCAAACAGGCTATTGAGGATCTAACCGTAGATGATTTACCGAAAAATGATGTTCTAGTTGCAGTAGATTATTCATCGCTTAATTATAAAGACGGCATGGCCGTGGCGGGCGTTGGAAAGATAGTCCGTGAATTTCCGATGGTTCCCGGTATTGACCTAGCCGGAACGGTTCTCGACTCCTCATCACCTCTTTATCATGCAGGTGACAAGGTCGTTCTGACTGGTTGGAGCGTCGGCGAACGTTATTGGGGAGGATATACACAGAAAGCTTGTGTTAAATCGAAGTGGCTCGTTCCTCTGCCCGAAGGAATGGATACAAAAAAGACCATGATGATCGGAACTGCCGGTTTTACCGCCATGCTCTGCGTTATGACTCTGGAAGAAGCCGGAATTACTCCGAATAAAGGTCCAGTTCTGGTTACCGGAGCAGCCGGTGGCGTGGGAAGCGTAGCTTGCGCCATTCTGGGAAAACTCGGATACAATGTAACAGCTCTTACCGCTCCGGGGCAGGAAAGTACGCATGATTACTTGCGATCTCTCGGTGTTAAAGAAATTATCGGCGGTCCCGAATGGGGTGAAATGCCTCGCCCGCTGGAAACACAAAAGTGGACTGGGGCCATAGATACCGTTGGCAGTAAAGTTCTATGCCGGGTTCTGGCGGAAATGGATTACTTGGGTTGCGTTGCCAATTGCGGACTCGCCGGCGGAGCTGATCTAAATACAACAGTCATGCCTTTTATTCTGCGTGGAGTAAGTTTACGCGGAGTTGATTCTGTTATGTGTCCCATTGAAAGACGCAAGATAGCTTGGAAACGTCTGGCTGCTGATTTGCCGGACAAAGCTCTGGAATCAATAAATCCGAAGGCGCTGGCGCTTGGTGATCTGCCTGCTGCGGCAGCCGATCTTATGGCGGGAAAGATTCGGGGACGTCTTTTGGTGGATGTAAATAAATAGTATTATTAAAATAGGCCGGATGCTTAGTGAATCCGGCCTATACCCGAATTACTTGTTCCATGGTCCTTTTTTCATTATAAGTAAATGAGTCGGGATTTGCGTGTCTTTTTCATCAATTTTTCTACGAGATTGCCTGTAATAGTTTTGAAAATACAATAAATTTCACTGCTGTCCCAAGGTTAATTGAATAGATTCAATTGGTTGCAGACGTGGTCCTCCTGATTTGTGTAAGTGATATTTGAAGGTGCTTGATAAATGGGTACTTTCTCGAAAAGAGTCACACTCAAAACTTGTAGAATTGTGTAGAGACTTTGATCGAGTTTCAAGGTTTTCTTTGCGATAGTCACGAGAACATAAACAGAGATGGCAATCCAGATCTGAGTCTTGACAGCATTTTTGCGATTATCGTTGTATCGATCGACGCATTTTCGGAATTCGTATGCTGGAACAAAGTCCATCAACTGAGCAAAGATTGTTTTCCCGGAATTCATGCAATGTCTCCTTCTCAACAATTGTGTTGGAGACTGGCACATCCAAGAAAATATTTTCAAATCGATAAAAGACATTTTAGCCCATAAACAATTTTATTTTATGAAGTTACGGCATCATCAAAATTAAACGTTGGGACAGCAATGTTATAAAATAATTTTAACAGACCATTGCTTGGTGAAACGTTATGCACATTTTTTTGCCGATGTGGCTGTTGCGGCGTATTTTATGTTTAGCTTTTGTTGTGATCGGCGGGGTATTTGTCCTTCCCCGGCCCCGGCTGGCTTATAGTGCATCTGCCTTCCGTTATCTGGGGAGCAACCATTGAATTCTATGGCTGGATTTGCCCCCCTGACGCCGCTTGAAAATTATCTGCGAAGGCTCGGCGGCGGTGCGGTTTACCGCGGCGGTTTTATCGAACATTATCTCACGCCGGTAATTTATCCCGAAAACCTTGCTGCCGCCACGCAATATGTTCTTGCTGTGTTAATCTTCGTTGTTAATCTGATTTTTTATATCTTTGATCTGCGCAAACAAATAATGCGCAATCCAGAAACACAGCTATGGTTTAGCTTTTTTAGGCTTGGGCGCATCGCCTCCCAGACCGATCAGGGGCATGGCTCCTGTGCCTGTTACCTGGGGAAGAATTCCGTTCCATTTTTCGATGGCTTTCATGTTGGCTTCAATCCTCCGCAGTTCTATCAAATCCGGCGAAATGTTTGCTCTCTGCAATCGAAGCGATTCTGCTTCCGCTTTGGCCGCGGTTATCTTTTGCTCCGCCTCAATCTTAATTCTTTCGAGATCTCTTTTTGCTTTCAAAGCCAATTGCTCCGCTGTCTGTTTGGATTCGATAGCTTCAGTGAAAACCTTGGAAAAACTAAAAGTTACAATGGAAAAAGCATCGACGGCGATATTATGAGCCATCAGTCTTTCCGTTAAAGTTTTTCTCATGGCCTCGCTTACGGCAGGTCTCTTGGTGATAAGCTCTTCGGCGCTGTACTTGGCGGTTACAGCCTTGACAACCTCCAGAATGGCCGGGTCAATAATACGTTCCTTGAAGTGAATGCCTATTGTCTGATAGACGATGTTCGATTTATCCGGAACTATATGATAATTTAGCGCTACACGTGAACTGACATCCTGAAGATCAGCCGAGGCTGCCGCCGCATCAGTTTCAGCCTTCTGAACTTTGACATCCATCAACATTATCTCCTGCATTACCGGTATGCGAAAATGCAGGCCCTCTTCCAGAACTTGCTTTTGTACGGCGCCGAAATTAAGAACGATACCCCTTTGTCCCGCTCCCACCTGCACCCAAGGCCTGAAGAAAATGAAGGCTATAAGAATAACACCGGCGGTCACTATCAATTTTGTGGGGACTTTTTTAATCATAGCCTGCATTGCTTCTTTTGTCTTGTCCGCGTTGTTCTCGTACATTCTCGTTACCTTCCTTTCTACCAATATGGGCATTTTGTAGGGTTATTTTTGACTCACGATTTCATTGTTCCGCTTAACTGTCCGCAGGCGGCGAGGATGTCGCTGCCTTTGCTGGCGCGAATGACGGTCGTATAATGCTTTTTGATTAACACCTGCTGGAAAGCTTCCACGACTTCTTTTGACGGAGATTTAAAAGGTGTGCCGGGGAATTCGTTAAATACAATTAAATTCAATTTGCAGCGTTGATCTTTTAATAAGGCAGCCAGTTTTTCTGCGTCGCGAACCGATGAGTTTGTTCCGTCAATCAGGATGTATTCAAAAGTGAGCAGGCGGCGTCCGGGCATTGGGTATTTCTTGCAGGCGGCAAGTAATTCTTCCAGCGGATATTTTTTATTGACGGGCATTAGAGAGCTTCTTGTTTCATCTTCTGCAGCGTTTAGCGATACGGCCAGGTTTATGCAGATATCGGAGCCAAGTTTTAAAATTTGCGACGCGAGGCCGCAGGTGGAAACCGTGACTTTACGGGTGGAAAAACCGAGACCGAAGTCGCAGGTGAGATTTTTTATCGCTTTTATTACGTTCTCATAATTGGCCAGAGGCTCACCCATGCCCATCATCACAATGTTTTTAATTTCCAGCTCGTGAGATGTTTTTTCGCGCAGGGCCAAAATTTGCCCGGTAATTTCCGAAGGCCGTAAGTTTCTTTTAAAACCCTGACGGGCGGTAAGACAGAATTTACAACCCATAGCGCAACCGGCTTGCGTGGAAATGCAGATTGTCCAGTTATTCTTGCCGGGGATGAGAACGCTTTCAATAAAAAGACCATCTCCAAGGCGCAAAAGAGCCTTTTTGGTTCCGTCTTTTGATTCCAGGATTTTCACTACTTCCGGCCGGGCGATGCGGGCAATTTCGGCAAGTCTTCCACGAAATTCCTTGGAAAGAGTAGTCATTTCATCGAAAGAACAATGGCCCGACTGGTAAAGGCATTTCATTATTTGACGGGCGCGGTATTTTTCTTTACCCAGGGAGAAAATAAATTCTTCTATTTCCTCCTGAGTGAAATCCAGCAGATTGGGTAATTGATTCATAACTTCTTGCTTAAATTGGCGGCAATAGCATCAATGAATTCTTCGGTATTGACTTTCCGATTGGACTCTTTCTTATCAGCCAATGCCAGCAGGTCTCCGGTCATTATACCTTCCTCTACCGTCGCGAGCGCCGCTTCTTCGAGTTTGGTTGCAAATTCAACCACCTCGGGAGTTCCATCCAGTTCGCCGCGCTTGCGCAGGCCGCCCGTCCAGGCAAAAATCAGCGCCATGGAGTTACTTGATGTTTCTTCTCCGTTTAAATGTTTATAATAATGTTTTTGTACAGTGCCGTGTGCGGCCTCATATTCGAACCAGCCGTTGGGAGAGACCAATACGGACGTCATCATGGCCAGCGAGCCATTGGCCGAGGCAATCATATCCGACAGAACATCGCCATCATAATTTTTCAGCGCCCAGAGCATGCCGCCTTCGCTTTTCATGATACGGGCGACGGCATCATCAATTAATGTGAAAAAATATTCTATTCCGGCAGCAGTGAATTTTTCTTTCCAGTTCTTTTCAAATTCGCGTTCAAAAATATCACGAAAACCGGCGTCATATATCTTGGAAATCGTATCTTTGGTGGAAAACCACAGATCCACCTTTTCGGCGAGAGCATAGGTAAAGCAGGCGCGGGCGAAGCTCAATATGGACTGATCCAGATTGTGATTGACCTGCACTATTCCCCGGCCGGGAAAATCAAAAACAGGAATGCTGATTTGTTTGCCGTCGTCTTTTGGAGTAAAGACCAGTTCAAGCTTTCCCGCCTCGGGAACAGCGAATTCCGTATTGCTGTATACATCGCCATAGGCGTGACGCCCGATTGTTACCGGTTTTTTCCAGGCGGAAACAGCCGGCTTAATATTTTTAACCAGAATCGGTTTACGAAACACCGTACCGTCCAGCATCGCCCGGATTGTGCCGTTCGGACTCTTCCATGCCTTTTTCAGGTTGTATTCCTTTACCCGGTCTTCATTGGGAGTAATCGTCGCGCATTTAACGCCCACGCCATATTTCATGATTGCTCTTGCTGCAGCCGTTGTTACCTGGTCATCGGTATCGTCACGGTGTTTAATATGCAAATCGTAATAATCAATATTCATGTCGAGATAAGGGAAAAGAAGTTTTTCTTTGACCATCTTCCACATGATGCGGGTCATTTCATCGCCGTCCATTTCAACAAGCGTGGTTTTTATATGAATCTTAGTGGACATAATAAATTATTAACTCCTAAAAAATAATCCTGCCTTCACCTCTCTTTAGATAAGGAAGGCTTTAATAGTCAAAGACGGCTTTTACTCCGCAGGCTGACTTTTTCTGCTGCGGACGTTGAGTGCGCCGCCGGCCAGGATCATTTGTATTTGCCTTGCGGAAAGTCTACAGCGGACAGGGAAAGAATATCCTTTGGTTATATTTTGAACCGGTAAATCACTGCCGGCAGTAATTAATTCACGGGCATCGTGTATTTCAAGAGTGTCGCCTTTTTCAATTTTATTATAATCATTTTCATCGATAAAAGTCAGAGGCATGATACCGAAATTAATCAAATTGGCAGTATGAATACGTTCAAAAGATTTAGCAATAACGGCACGAACACCCAGATACATGGGGCAGATAGCGGCATGTTCACGCGATGATCCCTGGCCGTAAGAAAGACCGGCGACAATGACATTTTGTTTTCCCGCCGATTTTATTTTTTGGGCGTTTTCCGCAAAACCGGGATCGACGTTTTCAAAAACGAACTGGGAATATTTTGGAATGTTGGAGCGGTATTTCATGCGAGCCCCGGCAGGAATAATGTGATCCGTGGTAATTTTATCACCGACTTTAATTGTTACCTGAGCCTGAATGATGTCCGGCAGCGCCGTGTTTTCCGGCGGAGCGCCGATATTCGGGCCGCGATAAACCTGAACATTGGAATTCGAGCTGCACGGCCGAATAATCATTCTGTCATCAATGAAAAATTTTTCAGGTACTTCTACTGCAGGATATGCCATGTCCAGATCGCGCGGGTCGGTGAATTGCCCTGTAATGACCGCCGCTGCCGCGGTTTCGGGACTTACGAGATAAACTTCCGCATCCATTGTGCCGGAACGGCCAAGAAAATTGCGGTTGGAGGTGCGTAGCGAAACGGAACCGGATTTAGGGCTCTGACTATTGCCGATGCAAAATCCGCAGGCATTTTCCATCAACCGTGCACCGGAGGCGATTAAATCGGCAAGATATCCGTTACATGCCAGATTTTCCAGAACCTGCCGGGAACCGGGAGCCAGTATGAAACTGACATTGGGATGCGCAACTTTTCCTTTTAAAATCTTTGCCACTCTAACCAAATCTTTGTATGCAGAATTGGTACAACTGCCAAGGCAGACCTGGTCCACGGCGATAGTTTTCATGCTCCTGACCGTGCCGATATTATCAGGGCTGTGCGGTTTGGCTGTCAGCGGTTCCAGCTTCGATAAATCAATATCAACTACTTTTTCGTATTGTGCATCAGGATCGGGCTTAAGTTCAACGAAATCTGCTTCTCTTTGCTCGGCCCGTAAAAATAGCCTGGTCATCTCATCGCTTGGGAAAATGGATGTTGTTACACCGCATTCCGCGCCCATATTGGTTATGGTGGCCCGTTCCGGTACAGTCAGCGAATTTATCCCTTCGCCGCCATACTCAAAGACGGTGCCGACATTTCCCTTGGTTGTAAAAATTTCCAATACCTTAAGAATGACATCTTTCGCCGAAACCCAGTCGGGCAGCCTGCCCGTTAAATTAATTTTCACCACCTTCGGGCAAACCAGATAAAACGGTTCACCCGCCATGGCCTGGGCGACATCAAGACCTCCGGCTCCGATAGCAAGCATGCCTAGGGCTCCGCAAGTAGGCGTGTGACTGTCCGAGCCGATCAATGTTTTGCCGGGTATGCCGAATCTTTCTAAATGCACCTGATGGCAGATACCGTTCCCTGCGCGCGAAAGCACGATCCCTAATTTTCGGGCGATACTTTGTAAATACAGGTGGTCATCGGCATTTTCAAATCCGATCTGGATTGTGTTATGGTCAATGTAGCTTACCGATAGATCTGTCTTAACTACGGGAACACCTATTGCTTCCAATTGCAGATAGGCCATAGTACCCGTGGCATCCTGAGTCAAAGTTTGATCGATGCGGATGCCGATTTCTTCACCGGGTACTAAATGGCCTTCGATTAAATGCTCGGCAAGAATTTTTTCAACTATATTTTTTCCCATCAACAACTATTCCTTCGGCAGGAGAATGATCGCAATCCGACGGTTTTTTGCCCTGCCTTCCGGTGTGCTGTTATCCGCGACGGGTTTATACTCGCCAAAAGCAGTAGCTGAGAGTATTTTGGGATCAATTCCCTGTTGCTGCAAATATCTGGTGACATTAATGGCGCGGGCTGCTGAGAGTTCCCAGTTTGTCGGATAAAATTTAGCCAGCCTGCTTGTTATCTTTACATTATCCGTATGTCCCTCGATGCGGATAT
>CAZWCA010000095.1:0-7552 GCA_964632255.1 uncultured Smithella sp.
TTCAGTGCTTTAGCACATTTATAGAGCGGAGCAATTTACTTTTAAATCACCGCTTGGCCCTTCAATAACATATACATAGATAAAATCAAGAAAAATTATTAATTCAGCAAACGCTTGTTTTTCACAAATTCACATCAGACCGTTTACAAGCTTTGAAGTTAGTATCCATCATAGAGAGTCCAGTGTTCAAAAGGACGCATTTCATCCTGAGGCGACAGCGGTGTTATTTCTCTAATAAAACGTGAAGGAGACAGGGTCAGCGCTCCGGCGGAGCGTGTATAATCAATGACCGGAAAACTGAGATAGAGCTGATCCTTTGCACGGGTTACGGCCACATAAAAAAGCCTTCTTTCTTCTTCTTCACCGCCCTGTTCTTTCAAGGCCCGTTGCAGCGGGATCATGCCGTCGGCGCACCAGATTAAAAAAACATACGACCATTCCAGACCTTTGGCCTGATGGATCGTACTTAAAATAACTTTATCATTCGTCTGATGTTCCTCGCGTTCTTCTTCGCCGCTCATATTGGTTAGGAGGGCCAGCTCATTTAAAAAATCTTCCATTCTTGAAAATTTAGCGGAAAATTTTCCGAGTTGGATCAGATCGTCTTCCCGTGATGACGCATCGGAATAGTTATCCTGCAGATAAGTCCGGTAACCGGTTTCATTCAGTAATACTTCGATTATTTTTTCCGGAATCCTTTTTTCCGGCGGTAAATCCAGCAATGCCTGAATGGTCCGGCGGCAATCCTCAATACCGGGCCTTGCCTGTTTAGGCGTTAATTTCAAAAACTCATCGTCCATAACCGCCATGAGTGGATTTTCTTGTTTGGATAGATGTTTCCACAGTTTATCAATTGTCGCCTTACCTACTTTGGGATACATTATCAACAGGCGCCGCCAGGCCAGTTCATCTTGAGGATTGAAGATGACCCGCATATAGGAAGTCACATCTTTGATATGTGCCTGCTCAAAAAAACGGATTCCGGAACGGATGTCAAAGGGAATATCACGCCTGACAAATTCCATCTGCAATTCCATGGAATGATAATGAGCCCGATAAAGAACGGCAATTTCACCAAGCGGCACACCACTGCGGGCAAGCTCAGAGATTCTTTGAGCAACAAAATCGGCCTGCTTGAGCACATTTTGCGCCGAAACCATGACCGGCCGCATTCCGCTTTCACGAACTGCTTTCAATTCTTTCGGAAACTGGTTTTCATTGTTGGTAATGCTTAAATTCGCCAGATGCAGTATCTGCGGGGTACTGCGGTAATTTGTTTCCAGCTTGAAAATTTTACAGTCCGGATAACGGTTAGGGAAATTAATGATGTTGCTGAAATTGGCGCCGCGAAAAGAATAGATGCTTTGCGAATCATCACCCACGACCATCAGATTTCGATGCCCGGATGCCAGAAGATCGACGATATCGGCTTGAATAATGTTGGTATCCTGGTACTCATCAACAAGAACATGCTCAAAGCGGTCCGCTAATTTTTCTAAAATATCCGGATTATCCGTAAGCAAAGTGCGGCAATTACAGAGTAGATCGTCAAAATCCATTACGGAAAGCTCTTTTTTCTTTTGCATGTAGAGACAGGCAATCTGGTTGATTTCATTAAACAAGTGCAGAAAAAAGGGATATCTCGTCTGGAGAACATCTTCCAGCGTATCCTGTGTATTTAATGTTAAACCGATGATCTCGGCGATAACATTGCTGCGCGGAAATTTGGTCAGTTTCGGATTTATTTTTAATTCCGCCATGCAGGTGGCAATAAGCTGCCGGGAATCTTCGCTGTCCAAAATCGTAAAATTGCTTTTATAGCCGAGGCGGAAAGCGTAACTTCTTAAAATGACGTTGGCTATATGATGAAAAGTACCGCCGAGAATTTTTCCGGTGTAGGAATTGAGAATGGTCTCCACGCGGCTCAGCATGGAACGGGCGGCTTTATTGGTAAAAGTTGCCAGTAAGATACGCTCTGGTGGAATGTCGCTTTCCAGCAAACGGGCAACACGGTAGGTTAAAGTACGGGTTTTGCCGCTTCCTGCTCCGGCCAGAACAAGAAGCGGCCCGCCCTCTTCCATTACAACCCGGTATTGCTCGGCGTTGAGTTCTTTTTCATAATCAATCATTAAAAAAATGTGACCTTCTTAGTTGCAGCCAACAAAGTCAAGGCAAAGAATGCGGCTTGGCGTTAGAGTGCTTTTTTGATTGCTTCCACGGTATCTTTGGAGCTCAATGACAGGAAATTTTTAAGTAATCCCTCTTTTTCGTAAAAGCCGATCAATGGCGCAGTCTTTTCATTGTATGTCTCCAAGCGGTAGGAAATAGCTTCTTCCGTCTCGTCAGCCCGCTGAATAACAGGAGAGCCGCACTTCTTGCATTTATTGCCTTCAGCCGGAGGATTGCTTTTAATATTATAAATTTCCTGGCAGGCAGGATTGGAACAGGTTCTTCTCGTGGTCAGCCGATCCAATACAACTTCACGGGGTACATCCAGATTGGCAACAAAATCCAGTTTAATATTAAGTTTAGCCAGAAGCTTTTTTAATTCCTCGGCCTGAGGAATCGTGCGTGGAAAACCATCCAGAATGAATCCTTTCTGACAATCCGACTCCTGCAGCCGCGCTTCCATAATCTGCATAATTAATGAATCGGGAACAAGGTCTCCCTTGTCCATATACTCCTTTGCTTTCTTGCCCAGTTCCGTCCCTTCCTTAACCGCCGCACGTAAAATATCACCAGTCGATATCTGCACCGAGCCGTCAAATTCGGTCAAAAGTTTGGCTACCGTACCCTTCCCCGCTCCGGGAGCGCCCAATAAAATTATTCTCATGATTTCCTCCACATTTTTAATCTCTGTTTTTCATTGATGATTTAACGCTTGCGCTTATAAAGGAAAACATCTTTGCGGTCAAGGTAATATAAACAGTAATTACCGTAATCGAGATCAAACTATTTCTTCGGTAGGTATAGAGGTGGTTCGGAGCGAGCCGTTGCCGTCGTCGATTAGGCCGTAGCAACCGCAGCAATGATTAGAATCATCCGCCCCTTTAGTATTAAGGTATTGTCGGCTGCGTGCGGGAGCGGCATGGGCTGTAGATTTTCGGGAAGCGGGAATACCATCCCGAATATTCTTTTCGAGATTGGCATTCCCTTATTCATTTTATAATCAATCATCTCCTTTCCTTCCGGTTTTAGAATATAATTTATTTTTTCTTTTTTTATATCTTCAATATCCATGCGGCTGTTACTTGCTTTTTAGCTGGTCATTAATCTGGTTTGCCGACTGAAGATGGTCTTGTAGAGTAGGCAGGGTCTTGGCGGCAAATGCTTTCAAGTCAGGATCGGTTCCTTTTTTTGATTCTTTCTCAAAGGCTTTGACCACATCTTTATGATCCTTGACCATTTGCTTCATAAAAGCGCGGTCGAAGTCCGCCCCGCTTTTCTTCGACAATTTATCGACCATTTTCTGATGATGCTTGTCCAGGCTGGCCGGCAATGTAAATCTCATGAGTCAACATACTTTTTTATCCGCTACTTCGGAAACATTTTATTTGAGGCGATTCAGCTTATGAAATATACCTTGACTTGAAAAAATTGCGCCACTATACTTACCAATAAAAACAATGTCTTATCAATAAGAGGGTTGTCGAAATGGGCCTGTTCTTTAACAATGTTATCCAGGACCTGGGCAAACTCCTTGCCGCTTCCCCGCGCTTTCCCCGCGAACAGCAGCGGTGGATCGTGCTGGTTACTGTTGTCGGACCTGTCACTGCACTCTATCACATCTTCCTTATTCCGCTGTTTCTTTGGATGGACCTGAGTATCCTCGCACTGTACAACATCATCAGCGTATTTTCCTGGTGCTTGGCTATCTGGCTTACCCGCCTCGGCAAACAGTATTTACCGGCTTTTCTCGCCGGCGCCGAAGTATGCATCTATGTGGCCCTCTGTGTTCTTTACATGGGTTGGGATTCGGGTGCCTCCCTTTTACTGTTCAACCTTGCCTGGATGTCCTTTTTCCTGCCGTTTAACAATTTGCTGAAAGGAAGTTTCGTGCTTTTTCTTTTCGGCGAATTCGTATTTTTATACATGGTGACCGATAACAGGAACTGGCCGGGTGATCCGCTGGTTCTTAAGCTTTTCTGGCTGCAGAATGTCTTTATGGTGTTCGCTTTCGCTGTTATATCGGCGGCCTATCTATTCAAGCTGATAAAAAAAGCCGAACTTGCCATGGTGAAGGCGCTCGACAGGAGCGATCTGCTGCTCAACAATGTCCTTCCGCCGATAATCGCCGACCGCCTGAAGAAAAAAGATAACCTTATAGCAGAAAGTTTCAGCGGCGCATCCGTTCTGTTCGCCGATATCGCCGGATTCACGCCTATGTCGCAGTGCATGACCCCTGCCGAACTGGTGCAACTGCTGGACAGTCTGTTTTCCCGCATTGATATGCTGGTGCAGAGGCATGGACTGGAAAAGATCAAGACCATCGGCGACGCATATATGGTCGCCGCCGGGATCCCCATTCGCCGCGACGACCACGCCGAAGCCATCGTCGCCTTTGCCTTTGAACTGAAAGACACCCTGGCCGAATTCAACAGGGAAACCGGACGCAATCTGCGCTTGCGTATTGGCATCAATTCCGGCCCGGTGATCGCCGGCGTCATCGGCAAACTGCGCTTCCTGTATGACTTGTGGGGCGACAGCGTCAACACAGCATCACGCATGGAGTCCCACGGCATCCCCGATGAGATCCACGTAACCGAGGAAACGCGCAGACTGCTGATGGATAGTTATGTGTTCGAAGAGCGCGGGGAGATCGACGTTAAAGGGAAGGGAATGATGAGGACCTACTTTCTCCGGGGCCGCAAGGAACTCCCATGATGAAGCTGAAAATCATACAGCCAGTGAAAATTATTTTTATCTTTATTCAAATATGATGGAATATTTTCCATTTACACTGTTATGCATTCAACCAACAGCAAAGGAGTATTCACATGAGAGTGTTAAAAGGAAGAAACATACTGTTATCCGCGCTTGTAGGAATGGTAATTGTTATTAGCGGGTGCACTTCTATTCAGCTTGTTTCGAATTATGATGAGAGCATCGACAAAGAAGCTCAACAATTACAGAAGAAACTTGATGGATACTTTATTTCATTACAGAGTGGCAGCGCCATAAACTCGAAATACAAGAGCCAGCAGAGGTTTTATGAAGAAGTACTAACTGATTTGAATGCTATTGGAGTTCGTGCTGGAGGCATATACAATAATAAACTTACGATTGAACAAATCGAGCTGGCAAAGGAGAATCTTGCCTATCTGGTTCTTCTGCACAAGAAATGCATAACCAAGCCACTATCGGAAGAACAAAAGGCGAAGGTGAAACGTAATGGAATAGATTTGTCGATGGACTGTAAAGTCGAAAACGGTGCTACAGCCGATTTTACCGGTCGAGGTGATATAGAGATCAATCGATTTGTTGTTGCACCCATTCAAAGTCTGTTCAACCAGCATCTTGGTGCAGTGATGGCGCTTGAACTTGCTAAAAAGCGCGGCGAAACTAAATCCGGTAAGGAGTAGGATATGGCAAATATAGACGTCCAAAAGGTTTTTACCAGTATGATTGATGCAGCCAAGGGTGTTTTCGGCAAAAAGTGGCCTGGAATTAAGGATTACGCTGAGGCTGAGTTCGAAAAGCTCGCCAGAACCCTTGCGCAGATTGAAACTTTAAAACTTAGCGGCAAAATTAGCGATGCTGAAGCGAGTGTCTTATTGGAAATGCAAAAAAACACAGCAAGGGCCGTAATGCTAGCACTTGAGGGTATGTCTCTGCTGCTTGTAGAGGCTGCAATAAACGCCGCATTGGCGGTTATCAAGGATACGATAAATACCGCATTGGGCTTCGCTCTGCTTTGAGAGTATTCTAAAGTCCATCCGGCTCCTGTTTGCCCAGAAAAAACTTCTCCAAGAGAGCGGGAAAACACAAAGAACAGAAAAATAAATACGGTAGTAAGTACAGGAACACTTCCCATTTAAAATGTCGCTTACAAAAAACAATGAATATATTCGTACTGGACATGAATGTTGAAAAATGTGCTCGTTATCACTGCGATCAACACGTGGTTAAGATGATTCTGGAGAGCATACAAATTATCTGTACCGCTCTCAACAGTAAAGGATTCGCGACACCGTACAAATCCACTCACAGCAAACATCCCTGTGCTCTCTGGGCCGGCGAATCTTTTGACAATATTAAATGGCTGACCATGCTGGCAAAATCTCTAAATCGTGAGTATAAATACAGATACCGGAAATCCGAAGATCATGCCTCCGTTCATGTACTGGATCAGGTAAAGACAATGAAGTTTGAATCATCGGGATTGACGGAATTTGTACAGGCAATGCCGGAGAAATACAGGGTGCCGGGCGATCCGGTCAGGGCCTACAGGCGATTTTATGTCGGAGAAAAGTTGCGTTTCGCCAAGTGGACACGACGAAGAAGACCGATGTGGATTGAGGAATACTTATGCGAACGGGTTCTCGCAAACAACCGACTAAAGGTGCACCCTGAAAAATGACATAGATGATGGAGAAAATGGAGAAAATAGAGAAAAATGAAAAATCTTTTTGTTTATGGAACATTGATGTGTGATGACATCATGCGAGAGGTCGCAGGATGCAATCTGACATATGTGCCGGGAACATTAAATGGCTACAGACGGCGGTCTGTCCAGGGCGAGCATTATCCCGCTATCGCTCCGGAAAAAGAAGGCCAAGTAGAAGGTTTGGTTTATCTGAATGTACCGGATTTCGCATGGGATCGCCTGGACAGATTTGAGGGAGAGATGTATACACGTCATTTAGTGCAGATTAAACTGAGTAATGGAGCGACATTGGTTGCAGGAACCTATGTTATAAAACCTGAATTCATAGATCGTCTCGATAAGTCTGATTGGGATTTCAAAAACTTCCTTAAAAATGGTAAAGAAATATTTCAGGAACAATACAAAGGTTACCAGTCGTTGAAATAACTGAGCTGTCCTAAGCAATACTTTAGTTGTACGAGGACACTTTAGTCTACTGGGGCCAGTCTTCAATAAGGGAATTGCAACCGGTATGGGCCAGACACCCGTCAAGCAGTACAATTTATACCTGCGGGATCTGATTATTGCCGGGAAAGCAAAACCAAGCTTTAAGGACAAAAAAAGGCGGGAGCTTTCAAGCCCCCGCCTTTTTTAGATTATTACTTTTCGCCGCTCGATTCACTGCCGAATGGACTGCCGTAAAAGAAAAGAAATATTCAAATAATTCTTTGTCAAAAGAAAACCCGCCCATTTTCAAAAAAATCAATAATATTAATCAAATAAATTTCAATTCCCTTCCTTAGGTAATTTTGGGGTGGGAGTTTTAAAAAGATGAATCTACCTTCCTTCAAAGAATTCACCTATGAAAATCTTACACAAAAATCTTGACAGTACCGCTGATTAATATATTAATGTAGCTGTTTTAATATAAATGTTAGCGAGGTGTCCACATTATATAACTATCAG
>CAZWCA010000096.1:0-7203 GCA_964632255.1 uncultured Smithella sp.
CAGGGACTTATTCAGACGATTGCTTGGATTAAACAAAACATTAATTATTACAAACCTGACCTCTACATAAAATAGGTAACGAACATGCAAGCAATTATTCTGGCGGGAGGCAAAGGCACACGCTTGAAACCCTATACCACTGTTTTGCCGAAACCGCTTATGCCGATTGGCGACTGTCCTATTTTGGAGATCGTTATCAAGCAATTGAAAAAAAATGGATTCGATAAAATAACTCTGGCTATCGGGCATCAGCATGATCTCTTTATGGCCTTTTTTGGTAATGGTGAAAAATGGGAAATCGAGATCGACTATTTCATTGAAAAAGAGCCAATGGGTACGGCTGCGCCCATCCGCCAAATTGAAGACCTGGATGATACATTCCTGATGATGAATGGAGATATTCTTACCGATATCGACTACCGAAAACTTTTTCTTGTACATAAAAACAATAATGCCGATTTGACCATCGCCACCCACAAGCGCAGGCAGGATATAAATTACGGCACGCTGGAATATGATGCGGATCAGATTTTGACAAATTTTTTAGAAAAACCTACTTATGAAATTAACGTGAGTATGGGAATATATATTTTATCCCGGCAAATAATCTCTTATATACCGGAACAGGGGCACTTTGATTTTCCTGATTTGGTGCACAGGGTTTTAGCGGAAAAAAAGAAAATATACTGTCATCCCTACAATGGATACTGGATGGATATCGGCAGGCCCGACGATTATGAGCAGGCAATAGAAGACTACGAAAAAATTAAGGATTTTTTATGAAAGGTTCTAATCCGGTAATTCCTCTATTCGATCTTGATTACGGTCCGGAAGAAGAAGCAGCGGTTCTACGTGTTTTACACAGTAAATGGCTGACAATGGGAGAGGAAATCGCAGCCTTTGAGCGGGAATTTGCTGATTATTGCGGAGTCAAACATGCCCTGGCGGTAAGCAGCGGCACAACTGCGCTGCATCTGGCAAATATCGCAGTCGGTGTAGGACCGGGTTCTGAAGTCATCTGTCCCTCGCTTACCTTTGCAGCCACAGCCAATGCGGTAATCTATACCGGCGGAACACCGGTGTTTGCAGACATTACCTCCAATTCAGACTGGACAATATCACCACAAGAAATTACAAAAAAAATAACTCCGAAAACCAGAGCCATTATCGTCATGCATTACGGCGGTTTTGCCTGCCAGATGAATGAAATTTCGGCAATAGCACGGGCAAACAAAATAGCTGTAATTGAGGATGCAGCTCACGCTCCGGGTTCCACTTACCGGGGAAATAAACTGGGGTCAATCGGTGATATTGCGTGTTTTTCCTTTTTTTCCAACAAAAATATTTCCACCGGCGAAGGTGGGATGATTTGCACGAACAATGATGAATATGCCGCTCACATAAAAATCATCCGTTCTCATGGAATGACCAGCGGCACGGTTGATCGTCATCGCGGCCATGCCTTCAGCTACGACATTACGGCTCTTGGTTTTAATTACCGTCTGGATGAAATCCACGCCGCCTTGGGCAGAGTCCAGTTAAGAAAACTGGAAGCCGGCAACAGCTATCGCCGCAAGGCTGCCTTGCGTTATAAAACGGGATTAAAGAAAATACATCAGATTGAACTGCCGTTTGCAGGATGTGAAGAAGAAGGAAATTATCATTTTTTCCCTGTTCTGCTTGACAATGCAGTTGACCGGGAAGATTTAATGGGATATTTGCGCTCCCGGGGTATTCAAACCAGTATTCATTATCCCCCTGTCCATAGTTTCCAATTTCACCGGCAGCTTTATAAAGCTCAAGACATGCAATTGACTGAACATATTGCAGCACATGAATTGACCCTTCCCATGTTTACCGGCATCAAGGATGAGCAAATAGATTTTATTGCCGATACATTACATGCTTATTTTCATAAGATCTAAGTAATTCAGGAGCTTCTTTGTGCCGCCAGCAAACAATCATCCGGCAAAAACAGAATCATCAGCATGGGAAAGGTTTATCCTATTTTTACGGTTTGCTGAAAATACCCACCTTATGGTCATTTTATTTGATAGGAAAAAAGCAATATGAAAGCTAAAGTCACGAAATATCGAATCCGCTGTGCTAAAAAATTAACCGGCAACATACTTGATATTGGAGCGGGAGAAGGAGGTTACACCAAATATTTAGGCACTAACGTCGTCAGTCTGGATGTTGACTATGAAAATTTAAGAAATATTTCCGGGAAAAGAGTTTTGGCCAGCGCCCAATATCTTCCCTTCTCTGATAATACTTTTGACGGCGTCTGGTCCTGTGCCGTATTGGAGCATGTGGAAACAAACTACATTCCCGAAGCCATTCGAGTAACAAAACCCGGCGGAAAAATTTATATTTTAACACCTAACCGTAATTCATTTTATGATCCTTTAAAAAGAATGTTAGGATACGGCGACTGGTGGAGTAATGAAGGCCATGTGCGGCTTTACTCAGTTCAGGAGCTAAAAAAATGGGGAAAAGTTTGGGGTGAAGTATGGTGGGCTCCGGGATTGGACCAACTGGCCCGTATAATACCGGCTCTGGGACATACGTTAATGCTGTGCATTGATGTGAATTCCCATAACAAAAAAGCTGCAAAGATTGACCATGCCCAGTGATCAATTATCAAAGCTATCCTCAGGAAAACGCTGGTATAGCCGGATTCTTTTTACCGCTGTTATAGCAGGCGTTTTATATTATATCTACAATGCGGTCGGCGACCTCACGGGCTTCGATTACCATTTGAATTGGCTATATCTCGGACTAAGCTTTTTTTTTACTGTTATTGCCTATTTATTTCAGTTGATGATCTGGTTTTACCTGGCCCGCTCTTTTGGCATTAAATCCTCATTTCTTTCGGCGGCAAACGCCTGGAGTCTTTCGCAACTGGGTAAATATGTCCCCGGAAAAATAGGACTGCTGCTGATCCGGATGGATGTTTATAAAGGAGCTTCGAAAAGATCTATGGTTGTGGCGACAGGTGTTGAATTCATAACCACCATAACTGCATCCTGTATTTTCGTACTGGTGTCGATCGCCTTCATTCCTGAGCGGATATCTTTCTCATCAATACGCTGGATCGCCTTAACCATGGCGTCTTTCTTTCTCATAATCTTATATCCGCCGCTTCTAAAAAAAATCACTAATTACGCCTTGGGCATAATCAAACGTGAACCGCTTGACAATTTACCTTCATATCCTTTCCTGCTCCTGCTCGTGGGGTTAAATATGCTAGGTATTATCCCATATGGTTTGGGGCTTTTTTTCGCCTTTAATTGCTTCCACCCTCTTGGATGGAATTATTTTTTGGTAGTAACCGGGGTTTATTACGCTGCGGCTCTTCTCGGTGTAGCCGCAATTTTCGCCCCGGCCGGAATCGGTGTCCGGGAAGGAATTATTTTTCTAATTCTTCCTGCCCTGATTCCCAAGCCGGTGGTAATTTTCGCCACAATTCTCACCAGGATTATAATTACATTTTCCGAAATATTTCTTGCTTCCTTCTTTTTTCTTATTGATCGATATGCGAGAAAAAGCTCCATTAAAAATAATAAAATTGAAAGCAGATAGGAAATGATTTCTCAAAAAAACGGATTTACCCTGCCCTTAAAATGGAAATTTCCGGATGGTAGAAAATATGCCTTCACCTTTATTTCGCTGTTGGTATTTTTATTCGCCGCCTATTCCAACAGCTTTTACGGTGAATGGCATTTTGACGATTATTATAATATTGTTGCCAATCCCTTCATAAAAATCGAGAATTTTTCATGGGATAATATAAAGCATTGCATCTACGGTTTAGAACAGAAGAACCCTTCAAGACCTTTATCTTACCTGAGCTTTGCTCTAAATCACTACCTCGACGGAACAAATGTTTTCGGCTACCATGTAATTAATTTTGCAATTCATTATTTGGCGGCCGTATTCCTGTTTCTTTTCATCTACAACACATTGAAACTCCCTCTTCTCAAAGATCGATACATGACAATTGCTTATCCCGTAGCGCTGCTGGCAACATTTTTCTGGGCAATCAATCCTGTTTTTGTAACCTCTGTAACTTACATAGTCCAGCGCATGGCTTCCATGGCCGGGATGTTTTATATAATGTCCATGTACTTTTACTTAAAAGCACGAACAGTTGAAAAAACTCTTCATGCAGTTGTTCTTTTTGCCTGTTGTACTTTGTCGGGTTTATCCGCAATTCTTTCCAAAGAAAATGCTGCAACATTGCCGGTAACTCTTTTATTGTTCGATTTATTTTTAATTCAGGGCGCGAGCAAAGATAACATTAAGAAATTTATTAAAATTGCTGCCTTACCGCTGATCATTATTTTATTTTTCGGTTTGATTTATACAGGCGGTTTTTCGGGGGCTTTTGGCGGATATAATCTTCGCGATTTTACCATGGGCGAACGTCTTTTGACAGAATCGCGTGTGATCATTTTTTATATTTCTCTTCTGTTTTATCCCCTCAATTCCCGTTTGACATTGCTCTATGATATAGACATTTCACATTCTCTTTTACATCCCTGGACAACGTTACCTGCAATTTTACTAATCTTTTCCGCATTAGGCCTTTCATTTTATTTTGCAAAAAAACGACCGCTTATTTCCTTCTGTATTATTTTTTATTTTTTAAACCACGCCATCGAGGGTTCAATATTCAATTTGGAATTAATTTACGAGCATCGCAACTATCTTCCGGCCATGCTTTTGTTCGTACCTCTTGCAGTTTTTTTGATTCAGTTGCTTAATTATTTTGCTTCGAAAAAAATTCTGCAATTTTTAATTATTCTGGCCATGGCAATTATTCTTACCGGCATGGGCGATATTACTTATAAACGCAATGCAATTTTTTCCGATGCTTTTCTTCTTTGGCTTGATAATAGTAAAAAATATCCCAGCCTAAGCCGGACGCACTCAAATCTGGGCAATGTGTATATAAAAAACGGTCAAAAAGAAAAAGGATTACTGGAATACGAGAAGGCTATGTCCTTAAATAATTTCGGTGGAGCTTATGCGCGTGCCATACAGGAACATAACCTCGGCCTTTATAAATTTGCCGAAGGTAAATATGATGAATCCCTTCCCTATTTTGAAAGCTCCAGCAAAATTTTGCCATTTTATAATTCTAATATTATTCATATTGCAAAAATACATTATTTGAAAAACGAATCTCGTCTTGCAATTAACATTATTAAAGCCGCATTGGAAAAATCACCTCTTAATTCTGAGTTAAGCGAATTGCTTTGCGTGATAATGTTACGTGAAAAAAGATTTTCGGAAGCGGAAACTTGCGCAAAAACAATTTTGAAAAATAATTTGTCCAATCCATTTCCTCTGGCCGTATTAGCGCAGACATCCAAACAGAAAGGAAATTTACAGTCAGCTATCTCTCTTTGGAAGCTTTACAGGCAATCTTATCCCAACGATCCTTCCGCCAACCTCGCCTTAATAGAGCTTTATGCTGCAAAACGGGATCAAAAAATGCTGAAAGATGAATTATCTAAATTGTTCTGTCTCAAAGGAAATAAATCTTTGTCGGATTACATGAAGGAGAAAGACTTCAGTGAGAAAAATATCGGCATTTATATCCCGGACTATAATTCAGTAAAGAGAGCATTACTTACTTCTTTAGATTGCGTTTTATAATACAGGAAAGAACCATGGATGCCGTCTTTCCATTTTTTTTTATCTTCTTCTTGATTATTATCCCTTTTATTGCTTGCAAATTCCCGGACTTGCTGTATAAAAATCATTTTATTTTTAAAGGCTTATAACGAAAAACAAAGCGGTTTCTTTATGATAGATGTCAGTATAATTATTCCCGCTTACAATGAAGAGAAGGTAATCGGTTCCGTCATTGATAATGTGCGCCATGTTATGGATTCAACCGGGAAAAGCCATGAAATTCTTGTCGTCAATGACGGCTCTGATGACGAAACCGCCGTTACGGCGCAAAACGCCGGCGCCCGGGTTATCTCCCACCCTTATAACATCGGAAACGGTGCTGCTATAAAAACCGGCATCCGGAACGCTCAAGGCAAGCAGTTGATTATGATGGATGGAGACGGCCAGCATGAACCGGACGATATTCCTAAACTGCTGGAGAAGCTCAATCATTACGACATGGTTGTAGGGGCGCGTTCGGGCGATTCGGAATCACATCTTCATCGCAACATAGCTAATGGTTTCTTCAATCTTTTCGCATCTTATATTTGCAAAAGAAAGATACAGGATCTCACATCGGGCTTCCGGGCAATAAAGGCGGATATCGCCCGCCAGTTTGTTTCTTTATTGCCGAATTCATTTTCTTATCCAACCACCATTACCATGGCTGTTCTACGGTCAGGATACAGCTTGACCTACGTGCCCATCAAGGCAAACCGGCGTGTGGGCAAGAGCAAGATAAAATTGATCGCCGACGGCTCGCGTTTCTTTTTAATTATAATCAAGATAGCCACTCTCTTTTCTCCAATGCGGGTTTTTCTGCCTGTCAGCTTTACAATGTTCTCTGCTGGAATGGGCTATGGCCTCTTTAGAATTCTATTTTGGGGAGGACGCTACGGCCCCACATCGTCTATGCTCATGATCATGGCCGTTGTGGTCTTTATGGTAGGACTCGTATCGGAGCAGATAGCTCAGATGTGCTACGACAGAAACGAAGACAGGGATAAAAAAAATCATTGACAAGGATTCTGCTTATGTTATGAGTAGAAAAAATACTCATAATGGGGCATTAATGAACGATCTTTTTGCCGGGCTTATATCCTCAAAGACCAGAATCAACCTGCTTGTACGCTTTTTTTTCAATCCCGGCACAAAAGCTTATCTCCGCGAACTTTCAAAAGATCTTAATATTTCCACCAATGCTGTCCGTGAAGAGCTAAACCAGCTTACAAAAACCCGGCTTCTTACCTCGGAGAAAGAAGGACGCAACGTCTATTATACTGCAAACCACGATCATCCTCTTTTTCCGGAACTGAAATCAATGGTCAGCAAGGTCATGGGCCTCGATCAGGTCATCGAGAGTATTCTCTCCCGATTGGGAGATCTGGAAAAAGCCTATCTCATCGATGATTATGCCGAAGGCAAGGATACAGGAATTGTAGATCTGGTTCTGGTGGGCAATATCGACCAGTACCACCTGAACGATTTGAGCAGAAAAACTGAACGTTATATCAAGCG
>CAZWCA010000097.1:0-6832 GCA_964632255.1 uncultured Smithella sp.
GCAGGCCGCAATGGCAATAATATTTGGATTCATGGAACAACCAAACCCCTGAATCCTTTGCAATCCAGTGGTTGTGTAGTTTTACGCGACAACGATTTACGCCGTCTTACAGATATAATTTATTTTAATAAAACTCCTGTCATAATTCAGGAATCAATACACTGGATTCCCCAAAATCAAATCCCGTATGGAAAAACGGAACTGGAACGTATTCTAGCGCTATGGAATAGATATTCTATAGAAACTGACATGAAATCTTTTGATGCTTTATATCTTCCAGGAGCAGAAGTTAAAGGCAAAAGAAGAAATAATCTTATCCAAAGGTTCAGGTCTTTAAAAACATTGAACAACCATTTTAATTTGGAGCCTCACGATGTCTCCATTTTCAGGCAGGAGAATACAGCTTTAATTTTGTTTGATCAGGTATTCGCGATTAATGATAATTCTTTTCAAGGTACATATTATAAGCTTGCATTGGAAAGATTGAATAATAGATGGTATATCGTTGATGATATCTCTCCAACAGCGATAAATGCAAATATGGCTAAAAATATAGCCCGGAGAACCGTCGTTAAAGAAGAGCCGAAAATAGAAAGCAATGTTAACAAAAATTCAAATGGAGAAATATCAGCTTTAGTTATGAGGTGGGCTGGAAGCTGGAAGTCCGGTGATATGAAAAAATTTCGTAATTGTTATTCTGCCAATTTTAAATCAAAAAATATGAATTTGAATGGCTGGATAGCTCATAAAATTGATGTTCGTAAAAATAGTAAAAATATAAACGTACGAGTTGAAAATCTTCGCATATCGTCAAATTCAACAAATGCCACAGCAACATTTACCCAGTATTATAGTTCCTCAATTCTTAAGAGTAAAAGTTCGAAGAAGTTAGAACTGAGGAAAATAGATAATGAATGGAAAATTATTCGGGAAACTATTTAGACTAATGCCAGTCACTCCGCAAGCAAGCTTGCGGGTTTTTTCAGCATGGGATTATGGAAAGCGAAATATTACTGTAAAATTATTTTAGTTAAATAAAAAAGAAAGCTTTGCTTGTACCCTTCCCGGCAATTCGTAAGATAAGATCATAGTAAAAAAAACTTTAAAGTTCATAACAAACTCTTCTTCGAAAAAAAGCTTCTTGTCAATTAAACCTCATTTGCAATGCAAGCATTTAAATAATATCGATATATTTCAAGCAAAATAAAAAAGGGTTCGCCTAATATGCGAACCCTTTAAATTTACTGGAGGCGGCAATGCGATTTGAACGCATGAATAACGGTTTTGCAGACCGCTGCCTTAGCCACTTGGCTATGCCGCCAAAAAAAATGGAGCGGGCGAACGGATTTGAACCGTCGACGTCTACCTTGGCAAGGTAGCACTCTACCACTGAGTTACGCCCGCTCATTGATAAAAAGTTACTATAACAAACGGAGTCTTCTTGTCAATAAAAAAATGGAACTTGTTTCTTAATATTTTCAACCGGCCTTTCTCTTTTTTTCCGCAGTATCAATTAATTCACTAATGGCTCTTAAATAATCTCTCATTCCTTGAAAAAAAATATCATTATGGCCGGCATTTGATATTTTCAAGAATTCTTTTTGCGGCCCATTTGCTGCTTTAAATAATTTTTCAGCTTGATTAATTGGAATAAGATAATCTTCTTCGGCATGGATAATGAGCAACGGTTTATTAATGGTTCCTATTTTATATTCATTGGCAAAGCCGTCTTCTTCTTTAATCCCTAAGTAATCCGGATCGGCACCGAGCGTTCTGAGCAAAGGTAGAGTCTCCGCAAATCCGCTTTCAATGATCAGGCCGTCAATTTGACCACCATATGCAAACCCGATTTCCAGCGCTGAAGCGCAACCGAGAGATCTACCCATAATAATCAGTAATTCATTATTGGTGTTTATTTGAGATAAGACATATTTGAAAATATCATGAGCGTCATTCATCATTGAATTTATCGTAGGCATATCCGAGGAAAGGCCATAACCTCGATAATCGACGCAAATAAAACGAATGCTCATTTGCCTGAATAAGCCGGCTATATCGATGTATTCTGACGCTATTTCTCCGTTGCCATGAAAGAATAAGATTGATGCTCTTGATTTTTCCATATCCGGCCAGATGGAACTGATGGCTCCTCCGGCGCTTACCGGTATCATAACTTGTCTGATAAGCAGTTTTGCTGAAATTGGAGCGAAATCATAACGCGGATAGAATAAGGCCTCATTTATCTGCGGATTGTCTATTTTTGAATAATCCTGTTTTTTCCAATCAGACATAAAATTATTTCCTCGCATGGAAATAAAATTTTATAAAATAATTAGAACCTGAATAGATAGTCAAAAGAAAAGCTATATAGAGAGTTATTGTTCCTACAAGATGAGCATCAATGCCGAAAATCGGGTAATGAATCAAAAGGGCCGTAACAGCGACTATTTGCGCCAATGTTTTTTGCTTCCCTAAACGGCTCGCCTGTATATAAAGGCCTTCCGAAGAAGAAATGCTTCTCACTCCATCGACGATCAAATCGCGCATAATTGTTATTGCTACAATCCATGCAGGAATACGGCCGATAGGAATCATTAGAATCATTGCCGTATTGACTATGAGTTTGTCGGCAATAGGATCAAGAAACTTGCCCATCGTCGTAACAAGTTCATATTTACGGGCAATATAACCATCGACCAGATCAGTAATGGATGCCGCAACAAATAAGATTGCCAGAATAAGGCTCCAAAATTCACCAGGCGATGCAAGAAGAATGAAAAGAAAAGGAACGACAGCGATTCGTATTAATGTAATCGTATTCGGTAAATTCAATATTTCGCGGTTAGCAACCATTAATTCCGGGCCTTTTCAGGTTTTCTCATCGATAATTTTGTTCTTATTTTTGCGGTACTTTTTTCCAGTCATCCAAAAAAAGGGCTATTCCTTTATCGGTTAAAGGATGGGCTGCCAGCTGAGATATTACTTTAAAAGGGATTGTGGCAATGTGGGCTCCCATTAATGCTGCATCCAGAACGTGACCCGGATGCCGGACGCTGGCCACAATAACCTCCGTTTCAAATCCATAGTTATCATATATTGTAAGTATCTGATCTACCAGTTCCATGCCATTATGCGCGATGTCATCCAATCTTCCGACAAATGGACTGACATAGCGGGCGCCGGCTTTTGCCGCCATAAGAGCCTGAAGAGGGGAAAATATTAAGGTTTGATTTACAGCTATACCGGCATCGGCAAACATCCTTGTTGCTTTCAAACCTTCGGTGCAAATAGGAACTTTAATAACTACATTCTCACCTAACCGGACCAGTTTTTTACCTTCAGCAAACATTCCCTTGGCATCCAGACTTACGACTTCCAGACTAACCGGCCCCTTAACGCTTTTAAGTATTTCTTTAACAACGGCATCAAACCCCTTTTTTTCCTTAGCAATAAGCGATGGGTTGGTTGTGACTCCGTCCACCATTCCGAGGCTTAAGCCTTCCTTGATTTCTTCAATATTTGCTGTATCAATAAAAAATTTCATATCTCACCTTTTACTGCCTTTCATTGCTTTTTTTTAACATATGCTTCATAACATTCTTTACTGCAAAAATAATGGATTTTACCAGCTATTTCTTTTGTATATGCCTGACTTACCGGAACATAAATATGACAAACAGGATCCTCCACCAAATCTTCTCCGGGAACAGGCGTCGATTTAAATTTATTTGGACTTATTTTTTTATCGGACTTTGAGCGACTTAAAGATTTAATTATACTATATGTCAGATAAATAAGAAGAAGAATTATAATTAAACGGATTAACATAAAGATTGACCGGCCTTTTTAAATTTTTCCAGCAATTTTACTATTTTCTTATCGTCGAGCCGGTCTTTTAAACCTCTTACCGAAATACCGAAAGCTGGATGAATAAAATAGGAAGCAATTTCACTTAAAGGTTCCAGAACAAAACGCCTTTTATGGATTTCCGGATGTGGAACTTTCAAATCTTTTTCATTAATTATATCCTGATTATAGAAAAGAAGATCAAGATCGATAATCCTGGGACCGCCTTTAATTTCCCTTTTTCTGCCCATAATATTTTCGATATTTTGCAGAACATGCAGAAGATTGGAGGCGGGAAGCGTCGTTTTAATTTCAATAACCGCATTTACAAACCAATTCTGGTCTTCAATTCCCACCGGTTCGGAACTGTAAAAAGATGACGTTCCGGTTAATTGAATTTCATCTGTTTCGGAAATAGCTTTTATGGCATCTTTGCAATTTTGCAAAGCATTTCCTAAATTGGAGCCAATGCCGATATAACATAACACCCCTGACAAAGCTTTATGCCCGACCATTCCTAATTACCAAGTTTAACATATGCGCAAAGGAATCAAAGATCATAGTAAGTACTAAAAATTAAGATGCAAACTAAAAATCAAAAGTATGGCCTGGTTATTATTTATCACGCAATCCCAAAACATCCTGCATGTCATACAAGCCATTTTCCTGATTAACGATCCATTGAGCAGCACGGATTGCGCCTTTTGCAAAATTATCACGGCTGTGCGCCCGGTGAATGAATTCCAGCCGCTCACCGATTCCGCCGAAAATAACCGTATGCTCACCGACAATATCCCCGGCACGAACTGTTTGAATACCTATTTCCTTCTTTGTTCTTTCTCCGATTAATCCCTTCCTTGTATAAACACCAACCTCATCCAGATTACGATTCAACCTGTCGGCGATTACCTGCGCCATTTTCATTGCGGTACCGCTGGGAGCATCTTTTTTCAGATGATGATGAGCTTCGACAATTTCCACATCATAATCATCACCAAGAACTCCTGCGCAGTATTCTAAAATCTTAAACATGACATTCACCCCTACGCTCATATTCGGCGCAAGCACACAGCGAGTATTTGCCGCTAATCTTTTGGCCTCTTTTATTTCATCGGAAGTAAATCCCGTAGAACCGATGACAATAGCCCGGTTTCTTTCACAGGTTATTCTCAAATTATTAAGAGATGCTTCATGATTGGTAAAGTCAATAGCAACATCCGCCAGATCAATGCAATCAGCCAAATTGTCATAAACCAGAGCTCCGGTTTTGCCTGATTCTTGTCCGACATAGCGGCCAATAATGGGATGGCCGGCAACTTCCACTGCGCCCACGATTTCAACATCGGTCATTGCCGAAATGAGGCTGATGATCCGGCTACCCATTTTTCCAGCAGCACCCGTAACAACGACTTTAGTCATAAAACAATCTCCTCAATATTTAAAAATTTTTCACATATCAGAACGCCCGATTTTTCAGCACATTATTTATCCAAGGAAAAACTACATGCAACTGATATTACTTTATAAGACCGTAATTGATCATTACCTTTCTTAGTTTTTCCAGATTGGCATCGGACATTTTACACAGCGGCAAACGGTATTCATATTGTATCTTGCCCATCAAAGCCAGTGCAGCTTTTACCGGAGTCGGATTTGTTTCTATAAAAAGAGTTTCAATTAACGGACTCATCTTGTGATGCAGGGCTTTGGCCTTCTCGAAGTCTTTCGCCGCAAAAGCATCAACAAGTCCGGCCATATCCGCCGGAGCAACATTGGAAATAACGGAAATGATTCCTGCGCCGCCCATAGCCAGAAGAGGCAATGTAAAAAGGTCATCACCGGATAAAACCGCAAAATCATCACCGCATAATTCTATTACGTCGCTCATTTGCTTGATGGAACCGGAAGCTTCCTTGATACCGACGATATTTTTAATTTTAGCCAGCTTTGCCACCATCTCCGGCAGGAGATTGACTCCGGTACGGCCCGGAATGTTGTAAGGCAGAATGGGAATCGGAACATTTTCAGCAATCATTTTAAAATGCTGGTAAAGTCCTTCTTGAGTCGGCCGGTTATAATAAGGACAGACAATGAGTGCTCCGTCTGCACCGGCTTCGTAGGCATGCTTAGTTAGGCGAATTGCTTCCGCCGTGCTGTTTGAACCTGTCCCGGCAATAACCGGCACTCTTTTCTTTACGGCGTCAATTGTAATTTCAATAACCCGGTCATGCTCTTCATGACTTAGCGTAGCTGATTCACCGGTAGTACCGCAGGGCACTATGCCGTCCGTCCCATTGGTTATTTGAAATTCGATCAGCTCACGCAAAGCATCTTCGTCAACTTTTCCATCTTTGAAAGGTGTAACGATAGCAACTATTGCTCCCTTAAACATACAAAAATATCCTCCTAATGTTCGATCACTTAAAATTTATTTCCGTTGCCGATGATTCTGAACAATTTTTATTCTCTTCACAAAGCGATAGACGGTAATTATATATATATCCTTTTACAGCTTTAGAATCAGTAAAACTTAAAGATTGCTCTTTTTCCGCCGATTTACCATCTTTAACATTTACCCGGCCGACTTCACGGAATACCTGTGGGCAATCTTTACATATATTTCCGGATAGACCGACATCACTTCTTTCTATCATTATATAATGGATTATTCCGCTTTTATCCTGAAAATTCCAATTCAGAACAATCTTTTCCTGAGCAGCTACCGCTTTCAGATTCTTAACAACCGGCTTTCTATCCGTTACTGCCGTAGGATAAGGGACGGGATTTCCTTTATAACCGCATCCCGAGATCATAATCAGCAGCACTGCCGCAATTAAAAAATTATTTTTTACCGGAAATTTTCTCAATTTGTTTTATCCTTGCCATAACGGCGTTTTTCCCGGTTCCGCCGATATGTTTGCGGGAATTTACGGCTTTTTCCAATTTAATATTTTCCTGAATATCCTCAGCGAAAAATTCGGAAAAA
>CAZWCA010000098.1:0-6741 GCA_964632255.1 uncultured Smithella sp.
TTTTCCGGGCTGGCTTTGGCTGTTATTTTCAATTGTGATTCGGTTTTTGGTACTTCGATTTTTGGTTCTTCTACTTTTACGGGAGTTTCGATTATCTTTTTTGCGGGTACATTATCGTTTACATTTAGATCAAAAGACACATCTAAAGAAAGCAGGGATGCCCTGATCTTCGCTTTCTTGGCCAGCATTCCCAGGAAGCCGCGATTACCTTCGGAAATAATTTCAATATTTAGTTTATTCCGGGGTACACCAAATTCCCGGCAGGCGACTTCAATCGCTACGTCAATTGATTTTTCTTCAATTTCCAATGTTTCAGTCTTAGTACTCATATTTCAAACCTCTTAATAATCAACGCGCTATTGCTTTTCATTAATGTAGTATTGCTGGCCGATACTCAAAATGTTGTTAAATAACCAGTAAATGACCAATCCCGAAGGAAAATTGAGGAAAAAGAAAGTCATAATAACCGGCATAAAGAGCATGAGTTTGGCCTGCATCGGATCGCCGCCTGTCGGGGTCATCTTTTGCTGGATAAATTGAGTTACACCCATAACAATCGGGGTAACGTAAAACGGATCTTTGGCTGAAAGATCCTGAATCCACCAGAAGAATGGGGAATGGCGCAGTTCAATGGAATAAAGCAGGGCTTTGTAAAGGCCGAAAAATATGGGAATTTGAATCAGCATCGGCAGACATCCGCCAAGGGGATTTACTTTATGGGCCTTATAAAGAGCCATTGTTTCCATGCCTATTTTTTGCTGATCATTCTTATATTTTTCCTTTAATGCTGCAATTTTAGGCTGAAGTTTCTGCATTTCCTTCATTGATTTATAACTCATATTACCAAGCGGCCAGAAAATAATTTTAATCAATAAAGTCAAAATAATAATGGCTATACCGTAGTTGCCGACATAATCATGGATAAAGTTCAGAGTTATTAGAAGCGGCATGGCCAGCCATTTGAGCCAGCTGCCGAAATCAATGGAATCTTCCAGGCCGACATTTTGTGCTTTGAGCAGACTGTGTTCTTTAGGGCCGAGATAAAGCGTATAATTGAAACTCGCGTTTTGCTTGCCGGGAATAAGTTCCTTTTGTCTCTTGATGGCGACCGAGACCATGTTATTTGCGTCACGGTTCATGATTGTGCTGGTTAAAGATGGATTTTCCGGGATAAAAGACGAGATGAAATATTTACTTTCATAGGCGCTCCACAATACATTGGGACCGAAGGTATGTTCTTTATCCAGCTTTTTGAGTTCCTGCCGTTCTATGGTCCTGGCGACTGATGCCACCGGTCCTTCGTGGCCGTAGCTGTCTTCCTCTTTTTTGGGATCAACGTACTGCTGCCAGCTGAGTTTTGGAATCTGGCTTAAAGCTGAATCGGTCAGGTTATAAACCTTAACATCCAGATTGATTGTATAGCTGCCCGGATTAAAGGTGAAAATCTTTTCCACCTTAATTTTATCATCATAAGTCTGGGAAAAGACCAGACGCTGCTTTTCTTTGGTATTGATAAGGTCTAACTTGCTTGTGTTTGCTTCATAAATATCATCCGGAGCAATATTGATACTGGATTCGGGAAAAGTAATGGCGAGAGGGTAAGGCATACCTTCTTTAACATCGACAAGTTCAACCAGCCCTTTGCTTTTTGGCGGTAATGGTTCCTTTCCACCCGTTAATAAATTTTTAATACGCGGGTAAATATCATTGGGACAATCTGTGCAGTCCTTAAGATATCCTTTAAGTTGGAATGATTTCAGAGCGCCGCCGCGAGTTGAAAAAACTGCAATATATTTCGAAGTTTCCACCTCAATATCTTTAGGAGGAACAGTGCTTTTATTCGTTACCGCTTTTGCAGGCGCTAATTGCGGAGCAAGCGCAGGTTTGGCCGCAGGCTCTTTTGCAACTGGAGTTGCTTGCTGGCTGGGTGCGACAGCAGGTTTAGGCGGGACCTGTGGTTTGGCAAAAAAAAGTTGATATGCAATAAGAACGGCCAAAGACAGGAAGATGGCCAGTGCTGTCTTTTTGTCCATTAAAAAACCTCCATGTTGTTTTACTTGACTGGATCGTAACCGCCGGGGTGGATTGGGTTGCAACGCAGAATTCTCTTTATGCCCATTAATGAGCCTTTTGCCGGTCCGTAAAGCCGGACGGCATCAATGGCATATTGAGAACATGACGGATAAAACCGGCAACATGGAGCAAAAAGGATTGGCGACACGCAGATTTGATAAAAACGGATAGTGAAAATAATAATTTTTATTAATATTTTCCGCAGCATATTTGTATATTATTTTTTTCTCGAAACAAGTTCCGTCAATTCCCTGCATGCTTCCTGATAAGTAAGGGGCGGCATATTTTTTTTAGCCATTACGACAATGTCATGTCCGGCGGGAAACAAATCTTTATTTAGACGAAAAAATTCTCTGATCAGGCGTTTTATACGGTTTCTTTTTACAGCATTGCCTGCTTTTTTAGTTACGGTAATTCCCAGCCGCTTATTCCCCTGTTTATTGCTGCATATTACGCTTGTAAAGTGTTGCGAACTGCTCCACACCCCTTTATTATATATGGTCCTATAATCGCTTCGATTGGTAACTCTTTCCGACTTCCGGTAAGACAGTTTTTTCATGCATGCCGACTGTATGACCACTTGCAAGTGGCAGAAACTATACTGTTAAACGCTTTCTGCCTCTAGCCCGGCGGCGCTTTAATACCTGACGGCCGTTTTTTGTGGCCATGCGGATTAAAAAGCCGTGAGTTCTCTTTCTTTTGGTATTCGTTTTATTGGTCAAAGTCTTTTTCATGAGTCAGAACCCCTTTAAGTAATAAGGCAATGGATTAACCATAGTAGCCGAAATTTGTCAAGGACAACGTCTTAATCAGCATGTACCAGGAAAGGCAGCGGCTTATCTTTGCGGTAAACAAGGGCTTGACAGGATGCGATAAGATTATCTTGACTATCCGTCACCCTGATTTCGTAAGTTGCCGTTTTCTTTGTTTTGCTTATTTCCTTAGCTTCCGCCGTCAGGCAAGAGCATTTGGCCGGAGAGGATATATAATTAATGTTCATGTTCAAAGCGACGGCCATGGTGCCATGTGAATTGGAGGCGATTTCAAAAGCCTCGTCCATCAGGGCGAACAATGCCCCGCCATGAGCCATACCAAAGATATTTTCCATGTCCTCAGTGAAAACCATGGAGACTTTCGAATACCCTTCCTGCAAATCTACTAATTTCAAATTAAATTTTCTTGTAAAAGGTTCCGCCTCTACCTGCTTAATGATTGCTTGTTTTATTATCTCATCCATAAAATTTCTTATGCACTTTCCAAATTAAGCGCTACCTTTGTTGGCCTTTTACGGGCTCAGGGCAGGCCCCCGTACTTATTAGATTATTGATGATTTATTAAACATTTTTCTAATTGTTTCCATTCTTCTGCGATTGACCCCGAAATCATACTGCCCAACGCGGGCTGCGGACCTGATATGAATAACCTTTTGATTTTCATCAATAAAAAATTCCACATCATCTACAAAGCGAAAGACGGCCGAGGTAAATTCAACATGAAAATAGTTACCCTGATCACTGACAACTTTTGTACGCTTCAAGCTGTTAATGATAATCAGCAGACGATTTTTAGCTTCCTCAGCCGAACCCCGGTAAGAAAGCGGGGCTATTGCGTGTGTCTGGTCGGGAGCCTGTGAAGAAACGCAATTTGGAGTGTCGGGACAGGGAACAAACTTTCCATTTGTTACCCCGAGCTTCGGGGCTGTGCCGGCGCAACTGATCAATAGAGATCCAATAGCCCCAACAATCCATACTTTCATCATGGCAAAATCCCTTTATCGAATTGGTGTTATTATACATTATAATTGGCATGCCGCCAGACTATTTTGGAAAAAAATCGGTCAATTTTTTCGAACTTTAGAATAGAATTAACGGCTTATGGATTAAAAGGGACTTATTTCAAATAGTTTACGGCTTATTAAAAGATTCCACCTTGCTTATACATATTCTGGATGATTACGCTAAACAATGATATATTTTAGTGCACTTGAGGAATTGTGTTTTTCGAGGAGCGGCTAAACAAAGAAATGTCAAACTTTTATATGGAACCATGACTGTGATTTAAATGCTCAGTCTTGCCGCAATATGATCATAAAATGCCTTTAACTTTTTCTTTTATAATTCCCGTTTTTCAGGAAGCGGCGATAATCAATCAAACTATTGAACATATCACAAATATTAGAAAATCCGCTGATATTGAAATTATCGTTGTCGATGGACATCCTGATCGTGACACTATCCGGGAAATAAAAAACGATGATATTAAGAAGTTGTCTTCGGGAAAGGGGCGTGGTGTTCAACTTAATTCCGGTGCCGTGCAGGCAAAAGGTAATGTTCTGATTTTTCTTCACGCTGATACCCGCCTTCCCTCAACTGCTCTGGAGCGGATTACCTCGATACTCAAAGACGGTGCCTGCATCGGCGGAGCCTTTGATTTGCGAATCGACTCCGATCGCCGAGCCGTCCGGGTGATTGAAAAAATGGCTTCGTGGCGTTCCCGGTTGACGCGAATTCCTTACGGCGATCAGGCAATTTTTTTGCGTGCCGACTATTACAAGGCATTGGGAGGATTTCGAAATATCCCGATTATGGAAGATGTGGATCTTATGCGGCGTATCAAGCGCAATAAAGGAAAAATTAAGATTCTTCCGGAGCGGGTTTTAACTTCGTCCCGCCGATGGGATACTGAAGGAATTATTTTTTGCACGTTACGCAACTGGTTATTGGTTTTGCTCTTTTTCATGGGAGTAAAACCCGCGACTCTGAAGCGTTTTTATAAATAAATACGGTTATTTTTTATTTGCTGATTCTCCTTTTAAGCTGACGTATCAAGAAAGCTAATATTATTGCCGTCGGCAGGAGTATAAGAATTAGCTGCCACGGGATTTTTCCCGACAGCAGTCCACTGACAACGGCATCCGTGCCAACGACATACAAAACTGTTGCCGGCAGCATGCCAAGCCAGGACCAGAAAAGATATGTCCAGAAAGGAACGGCGGTAAGGCCGAACCCGTAATTAACTATATTAAAGGGAAAAAGAGGCACAAGCCGGACAATAGCGACAATAATGGCTCCATGCTCGGCGGTGAGTCTGTCCAGTTTTTGAAATTTTTCATTTTTACCGATTTTTTGCAGAATTAAATTACGGGCAACATAACGGGCAATCAAAAAAGCCAGGCCTGCCCCAATGGTCGAAGCAATACTGACTAATGCTATTCCAAGGACCGATCCGAAAAGAGTTGCTCCGGCAATGGTTATGGCTGAGCCCGGCAGAGCCAAAATGACTGCGACAATATACAATAAGATAAAAACAAAAGGTCCCCAGGGACCAAGGCTGCTGATCCAGTTACGCAATTGTATGATTCTATCTTCCCACCCCATCAGCCGAAAAACGGCTATTGCGGAGATAAGCAAGACAGCCAATAAGAACAACTTCCAGACATGTTGCGATTTGTTTTCTGCCGAAAAAAAATTCATGAGAAAATTCCTTGATATATTTAATGGAAAATTCCTTCGTATTAAAGATTGATTAAAAGCTATACATAAATTAATTTATAATTATTGATTTTCGTTGGCAATCAAAAACCTTTTTTTGATTCGTTTCGGAGCTGCTTATGAAAAGAATAATAATGTATTCGACCATCTTAATTTTTATATTATTAGGCTGCGGACAGAGCAGTTCTAATCAATCGGAGGTAAATAAGATGAGCGAGAAAAATGAAAGAAATGCAATAGCAACATTGGCCGGCGGTTGTTTCTGGTGTGTCGAGTCTGATTTTGAAAAACTGCCGGGGGTTGCGAAGGTAATTTCCGGTTACACGGGCGGGAAGGGAGAAAATCCGACATACGAAAATTATGCCCGTGGAGGCTATGTCGAGGCCGTTCAAGTCTACTATGATCCGGCAGTGCTAACTTACGAACAAATTTTGAACTATTTCTGGAGGCACATTGATCCCACGGATCAAGGCGGGCAGTTTGTTGATCGCGGACGCCAATACAGAACCGCAATTTTTTATCATAATGAGGAACAGCGGGAAATTGCTGAAAAATCCAAACAAGCTCTGGAGAAATCCGGAAAATTGAAAAAACCGGTTGCGACTGAAATTATTAAATTCGAGAAATTCTACACCGCTGAAGATTATCATCAAAATTATTACAAAAAAAATCCCCTGCGTTATAAATACTACAGAAGCGGATCAGGTCGTGATGAGACTACAAAAGCTTTATGGAAAAATGAAACGGGCACGGAGCCCATTGAAAAACAATCATATAAAAAGCCTGATGATGCGACTTTGCGCGAAAAGCTTACCAAAACTCAATATGAAGTAACTCAGAAAAACGACACCGAGCGGCCTTTCCAAAACGAATATAATGATAATAAAAGAGAAGGAATTTATGTGGATATCGTTTCCGGTGAACCATTATTCAGCTCACGTGATAAATTTGATTCCGGTACGGGGTGGCCCAGTTTCACCAAGCCCCTGGAACCCGGAAATATTGTTGAGAAAGAAGATCATCATTTGTTTTCCACACGGACGGAAGTGAGAAGTACAAAGGCCGATTCTCATTTAGGTCATGTTTTTCCGGACGGGCCAAAACCAACCGGCTTGCGTTATTGTATGAATTCGGCGGCGCTTAGATTTATCCCGAAGGAAGATCTGGAAAAAGAAGG
>CAZWCA010000099.1:0-6095 GCA_964632255.1 uncultured Smithella sp.
GTAATTGCCGGCAAACCTAATGTCGGCAAATCCAGCCTGCTCAATACTCTGACGGGAAAGACCAGAGCCATTGTTACGGATATTCCCGGTACAACCCGCGATTTCATTGAAAGCCGGATCACCATTCACGGCATACCGGTTAATCTCGTGGACACTGCCGGCATTCGAAAACCGGAAGATATTATTGAAAAAGCCGGAATCGATCTCGTCTGGGAAAATTTGGCTTGCGCTGATCTGGCAATAATTCTTCTGGATGGCAGTAAACCTTTAACCAAAGAAGATACCGATGTATTTGCGGGCATATTATCGAAAAACCACCTCATCGTCATTAACAAGACGGATCTTCCCGCAGCCTGGAAAACAAATGAACTCGATCATCTTCCGCCCGGCAGCAAAACGCTGAAAATATCAGCCAAATTCGGCACAGGAATCGAAGAGTTAAAAGATGCAATTATCGGCAGTACTTGTCAGGATCAAGCAGGAAATCCCGGAACAGTTATGATAGTCAATCTGAGACACAAGATTGCGCTGGAAAAAGCTTATGCAAACATTGAGAGGGCAAAAGAAAATATCGCCCGCAATGCATCACCGGAATTAACCGCTTTTGATCTGCATGAGGCTTTGGATAATCTCGACGAAATCACCGGAAAGAAAATTAACGATGAAATTCTGGACAAGATTTTTTCAAGTTTTTGCATCGGCAAGTAATCTGCCTGCATCCGGAGATCAATTCCAGCAAGTTCACATTAAATTTAACTCGTGTTGGTCCGGAGTGCGGCTGCCAAAACCAATAATTTTCACTTTTTTCTACTCATTCCCACGCACTGCGTGCAAACGTATGAGTGAACGCTCCGCGTTCAATTATGGCGCTATACGTACTTGTTATTAAAAGAATTTTTATTTTAGCAAACACGCTTACGGAATATATTTTCTGAAAAGGATTTTTTCGACACCACTGGAGCGGAAAAAACCTTTCCGAGTGGAAATTAACCCAGATGCCACATCAACATTAAAAATCAGGCATTCAAAGCAAGCGGCAACAAAATCCGGTACCGGAATATTTGAATCTCGCTTCGTTATATGATAAGCATAACCAAATTTCTTTGGTGTAATACTTATTTCGGGAGGCTCAGAATCGGATAATGCAGCAAGCCCACGCCGTAAAGAAAATCTTTTTTTTACTTTGTATTACAATTTTACTGGGTTTTGGAGCGAGCGAGGCGATAAGCGCAGAAAAATGTGTAAATAGCGAGGCGGAAGCTGTTCTTATTAATAACGATATCCCGTCAGCCAAAATGGAAGCAATTGCCCGCGCCAAGTGGTCGGCCATCGAACAGGTGGTCGGTACGGAGATCAAAGCTCAAAGCTTTATGCAAAATTTCACCCTCGTTGAAGATGTCATCAAAACAAAAGCAGGGGGAGTTGTTAAAAGTTTCACTGTTACCGACCAGATAAATAACAGCGACAATGTCAAAATTAAGATCAGGGCATGTGTTGAGCCCTCCGGAGCAAAAGAAGCCGTATCTCAACTGGCGCTGAACAATTCTATTGCCGTATTCATCCCGGCGCGCAAACCAGGACGTAGCGGCGACAAATTTGAAGAAACAAATATCCTTTCCGAAACACTTATCGGAAAAATAACCGAACAAAACTATACCGTCGTCGATGTCGCCCCGACCGGCGCAATCGAAGCCCGCGAAATAGAAAATGCCATGAAAAGCGGAAATACCCTCACCGTCCGCAGCATGATGTACAAATTTTTGTCCAATCTGGTGATCATCGGTAAAATGGATTATACGATCTCCACGAAAAAAGGAGAAGACATCGGCTATGGTCTCTCCATGCCTTTCAATAATGTCACGGTACGTCTGACATACCGGATAGTCGCCAAAAACAATAAAACCGGCAATGTGGAAATATTGACCGCCGGCACGGAGCAGGCGAAAGGATTGGCGAACAATGTCGAAGATGCCGCGGCGGAGGCGATGAAAGAAATGGCTCAGAGCCTGGCACCGGCAATTCTGGACAAAATAGCAACATATATTAAAGGCAATACCAAAAAAGTTGCCGTCCGGGTCAACGGAATAACCGACGTAGACACAGTTCTCGAAGTTAAAGGATTGCTGCAAAGCATTGTGTGGGTTTCGGAAGTAGCAGAAAAGCAAATGGGTGATTTTATCGTCAGCTATCCGGAAAATACACTTTATCTGGCCAACAGCATTAAACAAAAAGGGAATTTTAAAGTCGTAAACTTTTCCCCCTATTCATTGACTCTAGACTACCAAAAATGATCCGGTTGACTCTTCCATAGTACATTGAGATTTTACCGGTAAGGAGAAATAAAATTAAAAATTTAATCTTAGCTATTCTCAGTTGCCTGATTCTGGGCATTGCGAGCATTTCTTTCGCCGCTGAAAAACCACGCATTGCAGTTTTACATTTCAATAATAATACACAGGCTTACTGGTGGCAATCCGGGACAGCTTACGAACTCCAGGATATGTTAATCAGCGAGCTTGCCGCTACCAAAGCTTTTAATGTAGTGGACAGGCATGAACTATATTTATTACTCGAGCAGAAATTTACTGAAGCTTTATTGGCCGATGCCCGGACAACAAAGTTAAAGCCCGGAAAAATCAAGGGCATAAGATATTTTATAGCGGCGACTGTCTCTGCTTTCGAGGAGAATACCCACGGCGGCGCCCGGGCAATTAATTTTCCCGGCTTTTCCGGAAATGAACAAAATAAAGCTTATGTAGTGATTGATCTCAAAGTTATCGATAGGGAAACAGGCACGATTATTGATACCCGCTCCATTGAAGGAACTTCTTCGGGCAATGTATTATCCGGGCATCCAGGCAATTACAACAAGTTTTCCGGCGGCTTGATCAAACGGGAGAAAACGCCGGTAGGCAAAGCAATTCGTAACTGTATTATTGAAATGACCGAATACCTTGAATGCCTTTTGATTACAAAAAATAAGGAATGTGTAAAAAAGTACGAGGCGATTGAATTGAAAAGAAAGGAAAAGAAAACGACAATTCAAATCCAGAATTAATCTCAAATTTTTCATTACTTTTTGAGCAAGGGGGGCGAAAATCAGAAGATGAATATGATATGGAAGCTTAACCTTTCGGGAAAATCCACTCACTTCCGCCGGGAGTTTTTTATCGTTTTTCTTACCATTTTCCTGCTTTCCGGTTGTGCCACTAAAATCAAGGTCAACATGCTGCAACCGGCAAAATATCATGAAGCTTCCCTTACCAAAACAGTAGCGGTTTTACCCTTCAGCGGACCGGATGGTGAGTCCATTGCTGCGGAAATCGAAGGGGTGCTGGCAAGTATCGGCATTGACGATAAGCGTTATTTTACACTTGTCGATCGCGCGTCTCTGGATAGAACAATCTCAGAAATGAAGTTGTCCCAAAGCGGTCTGGTCGATCAAAAAACAGCCGTAAGGTTAGGCAAACTTATCGGAGCTCAGGGAATTTATACGGGGGTTGTCTTGCAGGATAGCTACAACGACAGCCCGTACTCTGAAAGGCGCACGGCCTGCACGCGTTACGAAACAAAGCGCGATAAAGACGGGTCAACCTATCAAGGTGCTTGTATTTCCTGGCGCAATTATAATGTTTCATGTATTAAAAGGGTTGCCAGTTTTGCCGTTTCTCCCAAATTAGTCGAAGTCTCCACAGGCAAAGTTCTTTATTCCCGTAATCTTTCAGGTAATGCTGAATCTTCAGCTTGTAAAGACACGAACCCCGTGCAGAGTGAAGCTGTACTTATCGAGCGGGCAAAAGAATCCGTAAAAAAAGAATTTCGCCGTGATATCGCCCCTTACTATGTCACCAGAGAAATCACATTAATGGATTCGACTGACGGGATTGATTCTTCAGAAGCCAAAAACAAACTAAAAAACGGTCTTGCTTATGCGGATAAAGGTAGACTGGACACCGCCTGCGAACTGTGGGGTGAAGCGCGAAATCTCGCCGGAGATTCCTATGCCCTGCTCTATAACCTTGGTGTCTGCGCGGAAAGCCGCGGCGATCTCAACGCAGCTTTTACGCTTTACAATCAGGCCGACAAAAAACTGGGCAAGCCCGATGACAACATCAGCTTAGCCTTAAACCGTGTTTCCTCTGCCATCAAAAACCAGAGCAAGTTAAAGGAGCAGTTGAGCAGTAAATAAGCGCAACTCGCAACCGCAGGAAATAATTTAACTCTTAAAATTTGAAAAACGCTGTCCGATTACAGGCTGGTTCAATCGTTCCTCGATTGAACCATGATATTAACCGGCAATTATTGAAGCATTTTAATATTACGGAGCAACCAGCATGATTGCTCCAGCCCAAGATCGCCACCCAAAGTGCTCCGTCTTACAAAAGTGAAAGATAACGATCATAATTCATTCATAAACCTATCATGTAGGCCGCTTATCCTAACTCCAGTATTCTCCTCTCCAGCCAAAAAGTCTCCTTGACAGGCGAGGTCTCTTTTCATATCTTCACGACTTGTTAAAGCAAAGTCCTCCCCTTTCAATTCCGTCGTTGGAGACAAGTTTATGAGTGAAAAGATTAATGTTAATGCCTTATTCCTGGGACCGAAAGCTGAAAACTATTCCTTTTTCAAGGAAATGCTGAATTATCTGATGGATGATCACGCGGCATGGCGCCAATATTTTCATCCTGACGATATACCCATAGTGTCCGGGGAAGAAAAAGCACAATCGGACTTTCTTGCCACCATGCAAAAAACACGGGAAGCATTGATCGAGTTGGCGGGCAATCTCCAACTCAATTCTATGCCGTGGTTTTCGCCCCGCTATCAGGGCCACATGAATGCAGATACGCTGATGGCTGCCAACCTCGGATATATGTTAACCCTGCTTTACAATCCCAACAATTGCGCCTATGAGGGATCACCGGCAACTACAGCGCTGGAAATCGAGGTCGGCCGTCAACTGGCAAAGCTGATGGGCTATGATTCCCAAAAGGCTTGGGGGCATATCACGTCCGGTGGTACTGTGGCTAATTATGAAGGCTTATGGCTGGCCCGCAACCTGAAGTCAATTCCTCCGGCCCTGCGTGAGGTCATGCCGGAAATCGTGGCCGGTCTCAATGACTGGCAGCTAATGAATCTGCCAACAGGAAGAATTCTAGATCTGGTGGATCAAGCTAAGGAAGCCGGTCTTTTCGATGCCATGCGCGGGCATTCGGTTCGTGGAAAAGGAATGGCGGCGCATAATCTCGGCAAGGTACTTGTTCCGCAATCCAAGCATTATTCATGGGCCAAGGCAGTGGATATTCTGGGCATCGGCCAGGAAAATCTCATCCCCATCCCGGTTACGGACAATTACCGGATGGATATTAAAGCGCTCAAGCGCGAGATTGATCGTCTGGCTGAGGCCCATATACCTGTTCTCGCCGTTGTCGCCGTTGTCGGAACCACCGAAGAAGGAGCGGTGGATGAGATTCATGAAATAGTCCGGCTACGGGACAGATACGAAGCTAAAGGCGTCTGCTTCTATCTGCACATTGACGCCGCCTACGGCGGGTATGCACGTTCTCTCTTCCTTGATGAAGATGACCGGTTCCTTGATTATAATGCTGTGAGCAGACAGCATGCACGGCAGGGTATCCTGCACAATGATACTGATTGGCTCACCCTGGACGTATACGAAGCCTTCAAGGCAATGCCGGAAGCCGATTCCATCACCGTTGACCCGCACAAACTCGGCTATATCCCTTATGCAGCAGGAGCGATCGTTTCCGAAGACCGCCGCATTATCGATATTATTTCCTATTTTGCCGCCTATGTCTTTGAAAAAACCGATGATAATCCGATGCTGCTGGGCAGTTACATTATGGAAGGATCGAAGGCCGGAGCTGCGGCAGCGGCCACCTGGATGGCCCATAAAGTCGTTCCCCTCAATATAACCGGATACGGCCGGATTATCGGCTATAGCATCGAAGGAGCTTATCGTTTTTATCTTTCACTGCTTGAATCCAAGCCGATCAAGATCGGCGGCAAATCTTTCGAAGTCATTCCTCTGGCCCGGCCGGATATCAATATCGTTGATTACGCCTTTCATGAGC
>CAZWCA010000100.1:0-5974 GCA_964632255.1 uncultured Smithella sp.
TTTTATTACCTATTTGCCGGGCAACATCAATTGCATTGGAGCATTCCGGGGCGCCGGATAAATTGGCGCTGGTGGCGGTGAGAGGGCGACCCAGTTTTTGTACAATGGCCGTTGCGCCTCGATGGCTGGAAATTCGTATGCCTATTTTACCGGTCCCGCCGGTAAGAATAGTTAAGATTTTGTCCGAAGCCTTAAAGACAATAGTTAGCGGACCCGGCCAAAATGCCTGCATCAGCTTTACTGCCGTCTCCGGTACTTCTTCAACAAGCGGTTGAAGGCTTTCTTTCCCGCTTATAATAACGGAAATCGGGCTGCTGAAATTTCTGCCTTTCAGATCGTATATTTTTCTGATGGCTTTTTCATTGGTTGCATCCGCTCCCAGACCATAAAATGTTTCCGTCGGGTAAGCGACGACACCTCCGGCAACCAGAATTTCCGCTGCCCTTCTGTAAACCGCTTCTTCCGGGAAGTCTTTATCGACTTTAAGGATTTCCACCATAAAAAAATTACAGGTTAGTCAGGTTTTCCTGCTTCTTCTCCACGTCTTGCGCCATTTTTTTGATGTAGTCGGCAAGTTTGGTGCCGATTTTTTTGTCTTCAAGCGCCAGAATACGTATGGCGTATAAAGCGGCGTTTTTTGCGCCGGCCTTGCCGATAGCCATAGTGGCAACCGGTATACCACCGGGCATCTGCACTGTAGAGAACAACGCATCCAGACCTCGTAAGGAGGTTGCATCAATTGGTACACCAATTACCGGCAATGGTGTTTGAGAAGCGATTACTCCGGCCAGGTGAGCTGCTGCGCCTGCGCCGACAATAATAATCTTCACACCGCGTCCGGCTGCACCTTCGGCGAATTTGGCCGTGCGCTCAGGTGTCCGGTGTGCTGACGTCAGAAAAAGCTCATGGGGAATGCCGAACTCCTGCAGGATTTTTGTAGCTTCAGTCATGACCGGCAAATCGGAGTCGCTGCCCATTACCACGCTGACAATTACATCCTTTTTATTATTCATAATTTCCTCATCGTCATATTAAGAACTGAAATTTAAAAACAGGTCGATATATATATTCCTAAGCGCACATTTTTCCTGCCAAAAGTTGGCCTAATAGCTTATTGATATGGTAAATGCAAGCATCGTTTGAAATTATCCCGGCTTCCGTCCGAAAAGGGCTATTTTCCGCTTTCGCGGTGTCGATCTGCGATTTTATTCCTCTCTTTTTCTGAAAGCAAACACCCGTTCAGGCAATCCTCATCGCAACTTCCTTCGCATGGTTCCACATGAATAGTTACGCTGGTATTTGGATATTTTAGTTCAATGTTTTTGGAAATTTCTTCCGTTATCGCGTGAGAATCAACCACACTCATTTGCGGATCCACTTTTATATGAAAATCTACAAAACGGATATGTCCGGCTTTGCGTGTTCGTAAGCGATGATACCCGTGAAGGCTCTGCCCATATTTTAAAATTTCTTTCTCAATGAATTCTTCTTCTTCCGGCGGCAATTTTGCATCCAGAAGGTCGCCGACCGATTGTATGGTCAAATTATAAGCAACCTTGATAATCAGCAAAGCGACGGCTATTGCCGCGACTGGGTCAAGGAAATAAAAATTTACGCCGGGAAAAAATAATTGGCCGCACCAAATCAAGGCAAGGCCGATCATCACACCGGCTGAAGTATAAACATCAGTACGTAAATGCCAGGCATCTGCCTGCAGAGCAATGGAATTTGTTTTGCGTCCGATAGTAAACAGCCTTTTTGAAACAAAAGCATTGACGATGCTGGAAGTGAGCATAACGCCGATGCCCCACCCCAAATTATCAATAGGCTCAGGTTTGCTTATTTTTTGCAAAGCTTCATAAATGATCCAGCCTGCAGCGGCAAAAATTAATAAAGCTTCCGCAGTACCGGAAATATTTTCAATTTTACCGTGACCGAAGGAATGTTCTTTATCGGCCGGTTTGGCTGACGTTTTTACGGAAATAAGGGCAATAAGTGATGCCAGCAGGTCAACTCCGGAATGAATTGCTTCGGAAATGATTGATACGGAGCCAATGACAAAACCAACAATAAATTTAACTAGAACAAGGGCGCTGTTGGAAACCACTGATAACAGCGCCACCTGTTCCTTCTGCTTTTGAAAGTCCATTGATACAACTTTGCCTTTCCAATGACATTGTTAAAGCAATAGAAGTCAGTCTGTTAAGGCTATCACCTGATCAGTCCTTGTTATCAGATTTTTTTTCCGCAAATTCTTTTTCTTTTCCGTCAGAGCCTTGCTTATCTTCCTGCTTATCCTGGCCGTTATCCAGTCTGACAACCTGATCAATTTTCTTTCTTACTTCCGCCCCGGTCTTGGCAATCTCACCTTCAACAGCTTTTTTTGCTGCGTTGGTCACTTCCTTTGCCAATTCGTTATCACCGCAACCGGCAAAGAAAAGCGTTGTGAAAATAAAAACCAAAATGATAGGTACATTAATTATTCTTTTCATAAGATTAAACATATTTCCTTTTCTCAATATTTTCATTAGAAAAAAACTGAATTTACATCCTGCTTTCATCGAACGAATCATGCAGGAAACTTCTTCGTTTATGATGAAAATAACAACTATGATTTAAAGGGAGGAGCTTTGTTGGATAAGGAATGAAGAACAATTGCAAAATGAGCTATAAGTATAGCTATGGCTATTTCACAACCGGGTAAAGATATAAATAATGGAGAGACATGATCCGTTGAGAAATTAAAGTCCGCGCCTGAATTATTTGCTTTATTTACAGCAAAAGATAATGAGTTGCTTATCTTACATAAGTAACAGGTATTAATACGGAAAATTTTTTTGTCATGATGATGAATTGCTGCAAGAAAAAGGGCAGAGGTAAAACAAATGACAAAAATTGATAAAATATTTTTATGTAATATTTTCATTAAATCAAAATACTTTATATTGGCAGTAAAAAATATTTAAACGAAGGATGCGCTATTGTCAAGAATCAAAGCTATCCTGAATCGAGCAGGCATGGCAACCATCTATAAATTGGTTTTTGCCTTGACAGACCGGTATGAAATATCTACAGTTTCAGCATACTACAAAAAGGGAGATTTTAATGAAGAATAAACTTACGGCTGTTATCAAAACAGATAAAGGAACAATCCGCTTGCGGCTTTTTGCCGATCAGACGCCGGTAACCGTTGGCAATTTCGTCAATCTGGCCCGGCGAGGTTATTATAATAATTTAACATTTCACCGGGTTATTTCCGACTTTATGATTCAAGGCGGCTGTCCTTACGGTGACGGCCGCGGCGGACCAGGATACAGATTCCAGGATGAGTTTGTAAAGGAGCTCCGCCACAACAAACCGGGCATCCTTTCCATGGCCAATTCCGGTCCGAACACCAACGGCAGCCAGTTTTTCATTACCCACGTGGCCACACCCTGGCTCGACGGCCGTCATTCCGTCTTCGGTGAAGTTGAAAGCGATGCTGATCAGGATGTTGTTAATCAAATTCTTGAGGATGATAAAATTCTTTCCATTGTGATTGAAGGTGATGTTTCCGAATTGCTGGCGGATACGAGTTTTTATATCGATCAATGGAATCCAATTATCGACGAGCGCTTTCCGCAATTACCCAAAGTATAAGCATAAAAGACTATTAGTAGGGCAGACCCGACGTCTGCCCTACATTCTTTCCCATCCCGCTTTTGCCGTGAAAATTAATATTCCATCAAATCCGGTTGACATACCGGTTGTCTCTTCATATACTCCCGACCGCAAAAACCTGTGCTTTATCCACAATAAAGGGAGAAGTTAAAATGAAAACGAACTTATATGAATATCTGGCCGCGAATGAGTATCCGGGACGCGGCATTTGTATCGGAAAGACTCCTGCCGGCAGCAAAGTCATGATTGGTTACTTTATCATGGGACGCAGCGTCAACAGCCGCAACAGAGTTTTCGATCCTATCGAGGGCGGTATCCGCACTATGGCGGCTGATCCTTCCAAAATGACTGACCCGCATCTGATTATTTATAACCCTGTTTTAACTTACGGCAATACGACGATTGTGACCAACGGCGATCAGACCGATACCATTCATGATTTTATGGCCCGTAATGATTTTCCGGGCTTCGGGTTTGAAGCCGCGTTGAATACCCGCACCTTTGAGGACGACAAACCCAACTGGACACCCCGCATTTCCGGCGTAGTGGATATGAGCAGGGGCGGATATAAACTCAGTATTTTAAAAAGTTGTGACGGCAACGAAAAGAGCGTGCAGCGTTTTATTTTCGATTATGCGGAACCCCTGGCCGGTGAGGGCCACTTTATCAGCACCTATAAATGCAATGGCAATCCGATCCCCAGTTTTGCCGGCGAGCCCCTGCATGTCATCATCGACGAGGAAGACCCCAATGAATTCGCCGGTAAACTATGGGAGGCCCTGAATGAAGACAACAAAGTGAGTCTGTTTGTGCGCTCAATCGACCTTAAGACCCAGGCTTACGAAGACATCATCATCAACAAATACAAAACGGTGGAGGAATAGTTAATGAATGAAATAGCGCTTAAATACGGCTGCAACCCTAACCAGAAACCGGCCCGGATCTTCATGGCGGACGGCGGCAATCTGCCGGTGGAAGTATTAAACGGCAAGCCCGGCTACATCAACTTTTTGGATGCCCTGAACAGTTGGCAATTAGTGAAAGAACTGAAAGAGAATACCGGCATGGTTGCCGCGGCTTCCTTTAAACATGTCTCCCCCGCCGGAGCCGCGCTGGGTTATCGCCTGGATGACGTTTTGCGCAAAATGTATCATATCAATCCGGCTATGGAGCTTTCACCGCTTGCCTGCGCTTACGCGCGCGCCCGTGGAGCCGACCGGATGAGCAGTTTCGGCGACTGGATTGCGCTTTCCGATATTTGCGACGTGCCCACGGCAAAGATTATCAAGAATGAAGTTACCGACGGCATCATCGCCCCGGGGTATGAACCGGAAGCGCTGGATATTTTAAAAACCAAGAAAAACGGTAATTACAACGTAGTCGTTATCGACCCCACCTACGTGCCTGTTTCTCTGGAGCACAAACAGGTATTCGGCATTACTTTCGAGCAGGGCCGCAACAATCTGAAGATCGACAGCGGCATGCTGGAAAACATAGTGACCGAAAATAAGGCCTTGACTGACGCGCAGAAACGCGATCTGGTATTGAGCCTGATCACTTTGAAATACACGCAGTCCAACAGCGTATGTTACGTGCAGGATGGACAGGTTATCGGTGTGGGAGCGGGCCAGCAAAGCCGTATTCATTGTACCCGTCTGGCCGGTCAAAAGGCCGACAACTGGCAGTTGCGCCACATGCCCAAGGTGCTGGATTTGCCTTTCCGCGACGATGTTGCCAAACCCAACCGCGACAACGCCATCGATGTTTACATCGGCGATACACCGGAAGATGTCATCGGCGATGATGTCTGGGCTGAGACCTTTACAAGCCGCCCGGAGCCTTTGACGGCGGCCGAAAAAAAGGCATGGCTAAGCCATGTTACAGGCGTCTGTCTCGGTAGTGATGCGTTCTTCCCGTTCGGTGACAATATCGAACGCGCCCGCCGCAGCGGCGTGACCGCCATTGTCGAGCCCGGCGGTTCCATCCGCGACCAGCAGGTAATCGATACCTGCAATAAGTACGGAATCGTAATGGCCTTTTGCGGTTTGCGGCTGTTCCACCATTAATAGACCAATGTCATTGACTTGACTTAGTCATCTCATGTCATGCCCGATTGTTTTCGTCGGGCATCCATGTTCGGCGATTCCTGGATTCCCGCCAAAAAAATGCGGGAATGACCCTTAAATTAATGACATTGATTAATCGACGATTAGAATTTAGGCTACAGACATTTTTTCGCAGCAAATAAGCAGAAGATCAGGAAGTGCAATAAAATTTATCAGGACTGAACTGACGTCCAATTAGACAAGGAGCT
>CAZWCA010000101.1:0-5833 GCA_964632255.1 uncultured Smithella sp.
GCAGAAAGCAGAATTATGCAACAAAACAAAGCAGCAAAGATTTTTTTTGTAATTGAGTTCTTCATTTTGTTCTCCATTAAATCTCAGCCATAATCCGGTACAAGGTCATTGTTTATCTTTTGATGAATGAACGGTACGGATATCTTCCAGGCTTTCCGACTCGGCAATCCGTTTTACCACCAGGTCGGTCAGCTTTTCATCAAAGCCCAGGTGCTTTCCCATGATAAGCGTTACATCGGGAAACATGCTTGCCTTTTCGATAAGAATTTCCGGAATGTCTTCCTGCATGTGAGCGCCGAAATGGAGGAAATAAGGAATAACAATGACTGTTTTGGCTCCTTTGGCGACGCATTGTTCGAAAATTTCACCAAAACGAGGCCCGAGCAGGGACATGCTGCAAGTCTCGATCATGAAGTCCTTATGTTTTTCCCTGATACTGCGGGCAACCTGTTCCATGCCGCTGTCGGCGCCGGGCATCCGGCTTCCGTGTCCCATAAGGATAACGGCTTTCCGGGGATTTTCGGCAGCCGCCTTCTTCTTACCGGAACCGGCCTTTTGGGTGGCAAGAGAAATAAGAGCGTGAAGAATACTTACTGCGATGGCGCTTCCGCCGCGTCTGCCTTTGAGTGCTATGAAAGGGATATTAAGTCCCATAAGTTCGTCTTTACTTTCCGCGACATGAACGAAGCCTACCGGTACGGCAACCACCAGAGCAGGTTTGATTCCCTCTTCAATAATCATGCGGTTGAGTTCCATAAGCCCTACAGGTGCGTTTCCGAAGAGCACAATTGCCCCGTCCAGCATGGGGGCTGCTTTGCGCACCGAGAGGAGCGATCTGGGAAGGCCGCTTTGCTTTGCCTCGGCGGCAATATCGGCATCGGCAATGTGACAGTGAATACTTTGAGAATTATAATCAGGGTTGATAGAAGCGAGCTTCGCCAGGGAAATGCCGGAACGAATCATGTTTGTATCCGTGTAAACAGGCTTTCCGCTATTCAAAGCTTCGATGGCGGAGGAAATGGCATTCGAAGAAAACCGGACATCGTCCATGATGGCAAAGTCGCCTGTTGTATGAATCATGCGGCGTACGACCTGCCATTCATCCGCAGAGAATTTATGCGCCGGGGCTTCGCGATCAATGATTTCAAAGGAAAGTTTTTCGATATCTCCGCCGTTCATCGGTTTTTCCATGAATCGGCTCATAAGTGCCCGTTTTTCTTTATTCATATTTTACCTTTCCGCTTCCATTGATATTAATTTTTTACAATCGGTATGGTGCAGGCTGTTCAAAAAGGTTCAGATGCGAGGCACCGCAAAAACCAAATCGCGAAGCGTATGTAGGAATACGTTGAGCGATTAGGTTTGCAGCGTAACGAAGCAGATGGGCCTTTTTCAACAGCCTGCTAAAAAAAATCCCCAAACCTAAACAAGGTCGGGGATGCCGTTTTTTCATCCGCAATTAATGATGCTACTATGTCCTTGATAGTCAGCAGGGCTTTGAAAAACCCTACTCCAGGCCGGTCAAAAAGGTTCGGTACGGCAAGTGTAAGGTTTACGGCACAACTTTGAGCCTTTTTCAACAGCTGTTAACAGCATCATTGTCCCAGGCAGGTCTTCTGGCTTCCGGATCATCCAATTGTCGCGCCTTCCCATTTTAATAAACAGTGGCCTATTGCGACTTTTGTCCCCGGTTACAGCGGCGGATCCACGACGGACTTGCACCGTCTTCCCTATATTCCATCATAAATAACGAGACTTATGATTAAAAATGAATACAACCCCAGCGGGTAACCTAGTGAAAATGTGCTTATCCCAGCTTTTATTCTTTGTCAAGCAATGAAAATACCGCCAATCGGGCATTTAATCAGCTAATTTGCCGATTAGGTCCTCCTTTAATGAACTCTGTGGCTAATCTTATTACTGCAAATATTTTCCTTGGATTTTATTTAGCTTCCTTTTGGAGCTTAAACGACAAAATTCGCTCCGGCAAGGAGATTAATGGATTACGAAATGCACACCTTATTTCTACGTTGCGCAAGAGTACCGCAGATCGACACCGCTGAAGCGGAAAAGAGCCCTTTCCGGACGGAAACTAATTAATATGCTTGTTTTTCCCGGCTAGAAGTTCGGTCAGGCAAGTTGAAACTTTCTGCCCCAGCTTTTGCAATAGCGTGGTATCCATATCCGGAAGGTAGCGGTCACTCAAAACATCTCCACTGTTCCAGCTTCCTGCAATCTCATTATTGATGGTAAAAGGTATAACAGCCACGGATTTGATAAAAAATTTGTTAGCAGGAGGCTGCAATTTATAATACATCTGCATTTCTTTATTGGCTAAAACCGGCTGTAATCCGTTAGGGAGAATATTTTCAAACAGCTCCCGCGAAATTATATTGAGTCTGTTTTTTAAAACAGGGGAGGATTGCACGGCCGCAATAATCGGGACGGTTTTTTCTCCGTCAATCAGTGTAAGCCAGACAAAGGGCACGGCAAATTCTTTTTCTATCCCGTCAAATAATACTTCGAAAAGCCGGGTTATAGTCTTGGCATAAGCAACGTGAATTTCAATTTTGGAGAACTTTGCCGATATTTCCTGATTAATACGCCTGATTTCATCCACTTTATCCATGATTTTCAACCACCTTATAAGAAAGTAAAGTCTGACCGGCTTTTGAAAAGGTCAATCTATTGCTTTACGCTTGGCTTCTCTACTCACGTACGCTGAAAGTACGTTCTATTTCTCGATCCTCACGCGCCTTGAATCCCGACCTTTTTGAACGGCCGCAAAATACGGGTTTTGTTAAGCATTACTGAAAATCAGCATAAACAACAACGTGATCGGAAGGCTTTTCCATAAACCTGGTCGGCAAATCGATATTACAGATTTTTGACCTTGAGGCTAAAGGTTCAGTAGCCAGAATATGATCCACACGCCATCCGAGTTTCCTTTCTGCCGAATCACGCACCCGGTAATCGAAAAAAGTATACTGGCCGGGCTCATCAGGATGATGCTGACGGAACACATCAACAAAGCCCCAGGATTTAACATCTTCATAAGCCTTCCAGACTTCCGGGTTGAAGCAGACATGCCCGAGAATTCTTTTAGGATTGTGCACGTCAATATTTTCCGGTGCTACGTTTAAATCTCCACACCAGATAACAGGATTCTGCGGTCTAAAATGTTTCCTGAGATATTTTTTGAAACGGTCGAACCAGGCAAGCTTATACGCATATTGCACGCTTTCTCTCTTCTGACCCTGTGGGACATAAGTATTTATTATTGTAAGATCATCGAAGACAGCCGTAATCATGCGTTCGCCATCAATCGGCTCATCATCCAGGCCAAAAATAACTTTTTGTGGTTTGCGCTTTGAAGCTATTGCCACACCGCTATTTTTGCCGATTCCCTTGAAAACAACCTGATAGCCTGCATCTGCAAATTCGGCCGCCGGAAACTTGTCATCAGCTACCTTTGTTTCCTGCATGCAAAAAAAATCAGGCGCATTTTTGTGCAGCCAGGGTAAAACAATATGCATCCTTGATCGAATAGAATTTACATTGTAGGTTGCAAGCTTCATTTCAGGTATTTTTCCTTTATTACTCATTTAATTATCATGACCCGCGTTTCTACTCAATATTTTTTGCGCTCATTTGCAAAATCATGTATAAATAAATTATGGAAAAAGCAGATATTACCATAATCGGCGCTGGAGTAGTCGGTTTAGCCATTGCAGCCGAGATTGCCAGACCTGGTTTGAATATTTTTATTCTGGAAAAAAATCCGACTCACGGCAGCGGGATCAGTTCCCGCAACAGCGAAGTAATTCATGGCGGCATGTATTATCCGGAAAGTTCGCTCAAAGCGGCGCTTTGTGTAGCCGGGCGACACTTGCTTTACGAAATTGCCGCTGAAAACAACATTCCTTATAAGAAAACCGGCAAGCTGATTGTTGCTGTGGAACCGGATGAAATCGGCGAAATTGAACTTTTACATGAAAACGCCGTAAGAAACGGAGTTAACTCGACGGAAATAATTAGTGCCGAAAAAATCGCCCAATTGGAACCAAATATTCGGGCCCGTGCGGCATTATTTTCACCTGAAACCGGCACAATCAGTGTTCACGATTTAATGAATTATTTCCTGCTTCAGGCGCGCAATAATAAAGCCCATTTCGTTAATCACACAAAAGTCGTCGAAATCGAAAAGGATGCCGGAAATTACCAGGTTTTTACCGAAAACCCGGCAGGCCATATTTTTGACTTTACTACAGCCTGCGTAATTAATGCCGCCGGCCTGGAATCCGACACCATTGCCAATATGGCAGGCGGAAACTATCAACTTCATTACTGCAAGGGAGATTACTGTGGCATTTCCGGTATAAAACAGGGAACAGTGCAGAGATTGGTTTATCCTGTTCCGGTTAAAAATCACGTGGGACTGGGCGTTCATTTGACGATTGACCTGGGTGGACGTTTGAAACTCGGGCCGGATACCGCCTACATTAACCGAACCGAAAACTATGCTGTTGATACCGCAAAAGCCTCTCTCTTTTATCAAAGCGCCGTAAAATTCCTGCCTTTTTTACGGGAAGAAAACGTCAGCCCGGATATATCGGGCATTCGTCCGAAATTACAAGGCCCTAATGATAAGTTTCATGATTTTGTTATCCGGGAAGATTTACCGGGATTTATAAATCTTGTCGGCATCGAATCACCCGGACTCACTTCTTCACCCGCCATCGCCAAATTTGTAAAAAATATACTGGCGGGGAAATACCATAACAATGTTTAGGAGGAATTTCTTCCAGCAGAAGGACGAAAACCTCTATTTTACAGGTTGGTCAAAAGGAGGCATAACAAGAATCCGGATTGTAAAAGCGTATTTATGAATAAGGAAGCGAGGTTTGCAGGACAACGTTGCAGATGGTTTTTTCAACGGCCGGTAGATAAATCAGGAAAGGAGCAACCCCATGACAGCAAAAAAAGTTTTGGATATCGGCAGGAAGGTTCGGAATTTCAGTTTGAAAGATCAAAACCAAAAGACTTTTCAACTGGCCGAATACAAGGGACAGAATATTCTCTTATCATTTCACCCTCTTGCGTGGACACCTGTTTGCGCCGAGCAAATGAAGGATCTCGAAAAAAATTATAAGACTTTCCAGAAACTGAACACCATTGCCGTCGGCATCAGCGTGGATAGCGTTCCCTGCAAAAATGCCTGGGCCAAATCACTAAAGATTTCCAAAACCAGAATGCTTGCCGATTTCTGGCCGCATGGAGGAATTGCCAAGGCTCTTGGCATATTTAAAGAAGAAGGTTTCTCGGAGCGGACCAATTTTATCATCGATAAAGAAGGGCGTCTGGCATATCAAAAGATATATCCAATAAGCCAACTTCCTGATATTAATGAGATAATAGAACAATTAAAGTTACTCGCATAGCAGAATGAAAGCAATGAAAATTTAGGATTAGATCACGATTCGGACAAAGTATTCAAAAAAAGCAGGGGTTTTATGCAGACAGAAAATTGGGACGTTATTATTAGCGGCGGGATTCTTCTGACCATGTCGGAAACAATGGAAGTTATTGAAAATCCGGTAATATGCATTAAAGATGGAATAATTGCCGCAATAAGCAGCACCAACGATCAAAGCGCCTCCGATCAGGCAAAAGAAATAATCGATGCCGCAGGCTGTATCATTATGCCGGGATTAGTCAACACGCACACCCATCTGCCGATGGTCTGCTTCCGCGGCATGGCCGACGACCTTCCTTTAATGGATTGGCTTCAACATCACATATTCCCGGCCGAAGCCCGCTTCGTCAATAAAAA
>CAZWCA010000102.1:0-5793 GCA_964632255.1 uncultured Smithella sp.
GAAATGTTGTTTCGTTATTCACGTGAACAGGGAATTACCGGTTTTTCCGCCGAGGTTCTTTATGACAATAAAACCATGATTAAGGTTTTTGAAAAACTGCCTTTTATTGTCCATTCCAAATTGGAATACGGTGTTTATCATCTTACCGTCAATTTTTCCGAAGAAGCATCAACGTCCGGTTCTACTTGAGCTTAATTCCGCATTAAACTTTCTTAACCTAAATGACCTTGAATAATGACTTCTTAAATGTTAGAAGCTCGATGTAATCTCAAAAGCTGCTGCATTAAAAGGAGACAAATATGAAAATAATATTTAAATATATGATTTGCTTGATCATTATTTTAATATCGACAGGTTCGTTATTTGCGAAAGACAAGTATGTAGTAACTGTCTTACCTTTCACCTTGAACAGTTCGGAAAATATTGAGTATGTCAGACAAGGAATACAGGACATGCTTATCACCCGGATTACTATTTCCGATAAAATTAATGTGCTCAGTAAAGATGTTGTTTCCGACGAATTGAAAAGCTCCAATATAAAAACCATCTCATTAAATGATGTTTATAAAATCGGAAAAAAATTAAAAACAGATTATGTTGTTTGGGGCAGCATAACCAAAATCGGCAGCAGTATCAGCGTTGACGGTAAACTGGTCGACATTACAAGCGCCAAATCAGACGTCGGCTTTTTCACTCAATCTCCAAACATGGATGAAGTTATTCCCAAAATTAATGATTTTTCACAAAGAATCGTCCAGCATATTATGGGAACTGCAGTTCCTCCCAAGACTGCCGAGGTTGCACCCCTGCCGGCTACTTCCGCTTCGTCCTCGTTAGTTCCGGGAGTTTCTCGTGAATCCATGATAATTTCCGGGATGAAATCCGGTAAACGTGGAACTCTCACCTCTGTAATTAATACCGATTTTATTAATGCTCCCGACGATCCCTTTAAACGCAAAGGTTTCTGGATGAGCCAGCAATTTTCAACAGAATTTAAAGGAATGGACATCGGCGATGTTAATGGAGACGGTAAAAATGAAGTAGTCACCATCGATGATCATAATGTGTACATTTATCAAAAAACCAGCACTGAATTTAAACTGCTGCAGACAATCGCAGGAAAACCTTACGACAAATATTTGTCCGTTGATATTGCGGATATCAAGAGAAGCGGCACCAATCAAATTTATGTAACATCAGTTAATGATACGGATCTCGATTCCTTTGTTTTAGAATATAAAGATGGGAAATACGAAATCGTTGCCTCCAATTTAAAATGGTTTTTAAGGGTGATCGACACACCTTCAGGAATTCCTTTACTTTTATGCCAGGCATACGGCTTCGGTCAGATATTTGATACGCCGATTTATGAAATGGTTTGGCGAAACGGTAAATTTATTGAAGATCAGGAAATGAAAATTCCTCGGGGCTTGTCTATTTACGGATTAGCTATAGATAATTTCGGTACCGGAGGAAGCGACGATAAAGTTATTGCTTTGGATAGCCTAGATCATATATGTATTTTCAGGCAAACTAAAAAACCACTGAGCCGCATCTTCACATTCGGCTTTAAAAACGATGACCTTATCTGGAGAGGCGATGAAGAGTTCGGCGGCAGTAACAATTACATCGAAAATGTAACGGATAAGAAAAATTTTGAAAGAGACAGTAATGTCAAGACCGCCTTTGTTAATCTGCGAATTCTTACCTATGATCTGAATAAAAGTGGTAAAAAGCAACTCATAATTGTTAAAAACTTGTCTTCTACCGGACGATTATTAAAAAATTTGAAATTATTCACCTCAAGCGAAATATATAATTTGGAATGGGACGGTTTAGGAATGTCGGAGAACTGGCGAACTAAAAAAATTAATGGCTACGTGTCTGATTATGTTTTCAAAGATATAGATAATGATGGTAAACCGGACCTCGTTCTGTCTTTAGTTTTGTCTGTAGGAACTTCAATAAGAGATAAAAGTGTAATCGTCGTTTACAAACTGGATACAGTCAATCAATAATTATTGACAAAACGAAAGCGGTTATATATAGCGTCTTTGCGTTTTTCATTTTCACGAGGCGGTGTAGCTCAGTTGGTCAGAGCATACGGCTCATATCCGTAGTGTCCCTGGTTCAAATCCAGGCACCGCCACCAGTCATTACAAGGACTTGGAGAGTTCTCTGAGTCCTTTTCTTTTTCCTGGTTCACTCATAAATGTTTTTTGTTCTTCAAACTTAATATGTAAAAACCTATTTTTTCTAATTATTTATTTTTACTTCATTATGTGCTACATATTTGCCGCATATCATGGATTTTAATTTCCTTTTTAAAGGTCTTAACAATGAAGCGAATAATTTTTACATTGTGCCTGTTTTTCTTTCTAACAATGTTCGCCAATGCAAGTGAGTTATATCGCTGCAAAGATAGTCACGGTAACACGGTAATTACTGACAGTCCTAAAACCGGAATGAAAAATTGCAAATACTTTGAAACAGAATCATCTTCAGAAGAGCCGCCGAAAAAAGCTGATGAAAAAAAAGATAATGAGTCGTCAGCAAAAGATACAAAAAATATATCGGAAGAACGTGCTAAACGCATAAATAGATGTATTCATTGTTGCAACGACAAAATTGATACCTGTTATAATTACACAGCGGACAGCAGGCTTTGCATGGCGGAAAATCGCAATTGCGCTGCTACGTGCAAATCGGAAGGCTCTTCTCCTTCTTCATGGAGTGATTGCTGGTCTCAATCTAATAAATAATTTTTTATGGATATTACTATTTTCCGGCAAAAAGATATATTTCCCTCATTTGTCGCTGACAAACTTGCTTCGACACCAACTGATTACAAAGAAAAATACAGGGAAACCAAATGTTTTTCTGACGAGGCAGTACCCAGGCTTGCCGCCGGTGTTGTCTTGTTATTGCATTATAAACAATTCAGTCCCGATCATTCCGAATACGCTTTTCAACTAATAAAACGTTCGGATAAGATATCCCAGGGCGGTGATATCAGTTGTCCGGGAGGCATGCTGAATCCGGTATTTGATAAGATTATCAGTATTTTTTTGAGAGCGGGATTATTTCCTTCCCTGCACAAAGAAATATCCCGGGCAACAACCGGGAAAGACAGAGAAGAAATTAATTTAATTAACCTTTTTTTAACTAACGCCCTGAGGGAAGCATGGGAGGAAATAGGTCTCAACCCTTTCCGTGTTTCATTTTTAGGCGCTCTGCCCTGTTATTCTTTGCTGGTTGCTTCCCGGACAATTTTCCCGTTAGTATGCCTTGTGCCTGAACCTTTTAAATTCAAATTAAGTGCGGAAGTGGAAAAAATAATCGAAATTCCTGTCAGCACTTTTTTTGACAGCTCTAAATATGCACTTCTGGATGTTGAAATGCCGTTCAGCAGTATTGTTTCCAACAAACAATTTCCCTGTCTTACATTGGCAGTCGGCGATGGGGAACAGGAAATCTTATGGGGTGCAACATTTAATATTATAATGAATTTCTTACGGATTATTTCTAATGAAAACCTGCCGATCCCTTCTTCTTGTGCAACTATAAAAAAAGTTTTGTCAAAAAATTATATTTCCTGGAAATAATTATCAAAAAAGGCATAAATTTTGCGAATTTAAAAATCGTTTTAAATCAGGAACGACATTGAATCACGCTATTTCCTATATATGCCGGCAGAAACATAATAATTTCAAAAAATCCTGATACTTGTTTCAACATGTAATTTCCAAAGATTTCAGAGCTGCGACCAGGTTTATGCATATGTGTAATTATTTACACATTTATGCCACTAATCAGCCCTCGGAAAGCTCTTGAATAATTGACAAACGGAGGCACCTATGAACAAAAAATTCAAAAAAATTTTAATCGCCAACCGGGGAGAAATAGCTGTTCGTATTATCCGCACTTGCCAGGATATGGGCATTCAAACGGCAACTGTTTATTCCGAGATAGACGCCGATTCTCTGCATGTGCACCTCGCTGATGAGGCTTACGAAATTGGACCGCCCGAAGCATTGAAGAGTTATCTCAATTTTGAAAAAGTGCTGGAAACGGCGGAACGTTGCGGAGCCGAAGCCATTCATCCCGGTTACGGCTTTCTTTCCGAAAACTCCGAGTTTTTTGAAATGGCGGAAAGCCGCGGCATAACTATTATCGGCCCTTCCAGTGAGTGCATGTCCAAAGCAAAACCCAAAAACCGTGCCCGGCAATTGATGAAGATGATCAATATTCCTGTAACACCCGGTTCCGACGAAGCCATTGACGATACCGGCCAAAGAGGTATTTCTCAGGCGCATGAAATTGCCGCGGAAATCGGCTATCCCGTTGTTATCAAGCCAGCCGGTGCAGGCGGCGGAATCGGTATTATGGTCGCCAGGGATCAAAAAGAACTGGATAAGGCAGTTGAAGCTGCAAAATCGCGGGGCCAGAAGGCATTTGGTCTTTCCAGTTTCTACATTGAGAAATATCTGGCCGGAGTCAAACATGTGGAATTTCAGGTTCTTGCTGATCAGTTCGGAAATGTTGTGCATCTCGGAGAAAGGGATTGCTCCATTCAGCGCCGGTTTCAAAAACTCATTGAAGAATCTCCCTGCCCTGTTCTGACACCTTTTTTACGAATGAAAATGGGGGCAGCAGCAATCGACGTGGCCATGACTTTGAACTACGTAGGAGCGCTTACTGTTGAATTCTTCTATATACCGGGATCTCCTAGGGAATTTTACTTCAACGAAATTAATTCACGTTTGCAATGCGAGCATTGTATTACGGAAATGTCAACCGGTATTGATATCGTCAAGCAGCAGATCAAGATCGCCGCCGGCAATCAGCTCGATATTGATCAGGATGACATTATCATGAAAAGTCATGCATTAGAATGCCGGATCAACGCTGAAGACCCCGTTAGGTTTCTACCTTCACCGGGCACAATTCAAGAACTTCGCTTGCCTCATGGCCCGGCTGTTCGCGTTGACGAGGGTATTTATGAAGGTTACACTGTTCCCTTTTACTATGACTCATTGCTCATGAAATTCATAACATGGGGAAAAGGCCGTGAAGAAGCAATAACCCGCATGAGGCGTGCGCTTGCGGAATCACGCATTAAAGGATTAAAGACAACAATTCCGCTTCATCGGGCAATACTGGAAGATGAAGACTTTCTATCGGGCATGTATTCGACCAACATGCTCAATAAACCTGAGCTTAAAAATAAAATTCTGGAGAAATGCAAATAAAACCAGGTAAGAATCACGATAGTCGAGTGTGCATCGATGATCAATATTGACACGCAACTGATCTTTTCCTATACTTCTTGAAAGCTCTCAACAATTTAACTTCTTAAGGAAAGTGATACTTAATGAATCCTAATGTCTTTAGAGAATATGATGTAAGAGGTGTCGTTAATCAGGATTTAAATGCAGAGTTTGTTTTTGACTTGGGTCGTGCCATCGGCACATATGCCCGTCTTCATAATGTAAAAACCATGTCAATTGGCCGGGATTGCCGTTTGAGTTCGGATGCTTATCACAATTTCTTAATCAAAGGTCTTTCTTCGTGCGGCATTGACACAATCGATATCGGGCTTTGCGCCACGCCCATGCTTTATTTTTCCATTCGTCACCTGAAAACAGACGGCGGAGTAATGATCACAGGCAGCCATAATCCGCCGGAATTTAACGGTTTCAAAATCTGCATCGGCAATGATACGATTTATGGTGATCAGATTCAGGAATTAAGAAAAATCATGGAAAAGGGTGAATACTCAACCGGATCAGC
>CAZWCA010000103.1:0-5168 GCA_964632255.1 uncultured Smithella sp.
TCCTATAATATACTAAACCCTTCAGCACTCAGCCTTGAGAAGATATTTTTATTTTTCTCATTTCAGCTTGCGGATGCTGACGATAGAAGGTGACGACATTGCCGATAATACCGACAACCGTACTTTTAGTCACTGAAGCAATTTCTTCGGAAATTTCTTTTTTCTCTTCCTTATAATCCAGAAATTTTACTTTAATTAATTCATGATCTTTCAATGCAGTATCAACTGAAGCTATTAATTCTTCGGTGACGCCGTTCCTTCCTACCATGACTACAGGTTTTAAATTATGCGCCAATGAACGAAGATATCTTTTTGTAGAACCTTTAAGGGTTTCCATGAATTTTTTCACCTGCGGGTAATCATTTATTTTTTCATTTATATATCATATTGTTTCCTGCTGCGGTATTCTTTTAATAATCAGATATAATTAACTGTTTTTTTCAAACTTAGTGTAATTAAGTTGAGAACAATTTTTTAACTTCAGGAATGAGGAAGTGGTATCCTGTAAATGGACTCTATAATGCTTCATTGACTTTTCCTTTTAAATCAGGATAATTAGATCGTATGAACTGGCAATGGACTGATCACGTTTTGCTTCAATTAAAAGAACGAAATTTGTCAAAAGAAGTCATCGAAGATGCTCTGAAAAATCCTGACAGTATTGTACCAGGCGGCAGAAGCAGGCTGATATATCAGAAGTTGATATCGGATAAGTTGCTACGAATTATTACTGAAGGTAACATATAAGGATGTAAAATGATATGAGAATGCATTACAGCAAGGCTGCAGATGCGATTTATATACGTTTAAAAGAAGATCCAATTTACAATACCGATGAAATTGCCCCGGATATTATTATGGACTACGATGATAAAGGAAATGTTATAGGAATTGAAATTCTTTCTGCATCAGAAAAAGTTGATATCCATGAACTTACAGTTCAAGCTTTTGACAAAGTAATGGTTGATAAAATAGCTGCTGCATAGTCAGTATCTGTCTTTTATGCCAATGCAGCACTTATTAAATCGTAGTACAATCTTACAAAAAGATTTACCGTTACTTAAAGCCGGCATAAGCATGATTTTCCATGTAATTTTTATTATTTAGTCAATCTTTTAAGTATATAATTAAAGTCACCCCGCCTTTTAATCAGAAAAGCAATTCCTATTTTACTGCACACCTGTTTTTTCTTGCATTGTTTTCAAGAAGTTGTATCATTCAGACGATATTCCTGCAGCAAAAAACTCAAGAAGCACCTGATTAAATCCTAAGCCAAAAGGAGACTATTTATGGAAAGAAAATTCAAGATTGCTTCAATTGCAGTAGTAGTTTTCATAGCCATCACCTTTGTCGACCTGCCGGCAACTGCGCAGGCAAGGTCGTTATCGAATGTAAAAGATGCAAGTTTTAATGTTTCCACTTCGATCCGGGAAAACCTGAAAAGCTATATTGGTAAAGACGTGGTTATTTATCTAAGCTCCGGAAAAAGCTTTCAGGGCTATGTCAAAAATGTAGGTGATCACTTAATTCATTTGGAAAAAATAGCAGGAAAAGATTTTTATGACGCCCCCTTATCGACATTGAGGAAATCATCGCCGTTGAAGCAAAATTCCGGGAAATGAAATAGAAATTTTCAGCCCTTGTCCTGGACTCAAGGAGGTAAAAAAAATGGAATACCTGCTGGTAAATTTTCCTGATGACAGAGAAGTCTTGATCGATGCCATTTTACAGGGCCGCACTAATGAAAATATTGAAGTGGAAGCGGGCACGCACATTATTTCCATAAGAACTCCCCCGCGAAATTTTACTCCACTAAAAAAGAAAATCGTCCTTTCCGAAACTTCTCCCCTTCAGCCAAGGGAGGTGATCTTTGTCAAAATTTAAATTTTACATATCCCTTGCCTTATTTATTGCAGCAGTAACAATAAACGGCTGTGCTCATTATCCTGTAAACCAGCCGATTTCAAAGGTTCAATCAACGGACAGTTATGATTTCGGAAAGATTAATTTGCCGGAAAACAGTGATGAAACATTTGTCGTACTTACCTTTTCGGGCGGCGGGACGCGCGCGGCGGCGCTGGCTTACGGTGTGCTGGTCAAATTGCAGAACACCGGCATTGATAAAACAAGGACGCTGCTTGATGAAGTCGATGTGGTTTCCACTGTCTCCGGCGGATCGTTTACCGGCGCTTATTATGCGCTTTTCGGGAAAAAAATTTTTTCCGACTTTAAAGACAAATTTCTTTACCGCAATATTGAGGAAGACCTTTTCTGGAAGGTTGCAAACCCGGTCAATTGGTTTCGTCTTGCCTCTCCTTATTTCAGCCGCATTGATCTGGCTGCCGAACTCTATGATGAAACTATCTTCAACAGGGCAACTTACGGAATGTTGACCAGGCAGGCCGGGAAACCGTTCCTGATCGTGAACGCCACTAATCTCTACCAGGGAGCCCGTTTTGAATTTACCGGCCGCCAGTTTTTATATCTTGGTTCCGATATCAGTTCTTACCCGGTGGCCCGGGCTGTTGCCGCTTCGTCCGCGTTTCCCTTTTTGCTTTCACCGATCAGTCTGGTCAATTATCCTTATGTTGCCGGAAAGAAAATTACCCTGTCCGATGAGCTTGCTCTCGACGATTACTGGAATAATAAAAGGCGTTACTATACGGCAAAGAATAACGTCATCTATACCGATGATAAAGAGCATCCTTATGTGCACCTGATGGATGGGGGACTGGCGGATAATTTGGGCCTGCGTGCCGTATATGATCTCTATGTCCGGGAAGACATCCGGACTAAAATCAACAATGGTAAAATCAAACGCCTGCTGGTTATTGTCGTCAACGCCAAGGCGCAAAATAAGGAAACACTCGATAAAGACGAGGCGCCTCCCGGACTGATGACTGTAGCTTATAAAACCGCCACGGTTTCCATGGACAATTATACTTTTGAATCGGTCGAGGGGTTTACAGAGTTATTGAATGAACGGGTCAAGGCGCAGCAAAGCATTACCGGCTGCCAGCAATTACTCGACCGGCATGCCAAAGACGGTTATAAAATTCCGCCGCTGGCCGGAGGAAATTTGAAGCTGTATATTGCTGATCTGACCTTTGATAATCTTGCCGATGCTCAATCACGGGACTATTTCAACAGTTTGCCGACATCATTTAAATTATCGAAGGAGCAGGTGGATAAGCTGATTGATGCGGGCGGAAAACTGCTGGAAGAACATCCGGATTTCAAAAAATTCATTGCCGAAAATAAAAACTGATTAGATTCCATTCGGAAACTATAAATGCCTAACTAATCGTTTCTGAGTCGGAAAAGAACCCTTTCCGGACGGAAACTGATTAAACGCTGGGTCCCGCGGAGTCCTCACTTTCTCCTTGTGTTCGCTTCAAGACAAGACTATATAGTGCGCAAAAATCACCTGTCCTCTCATTTTGTAGGCAGGTATTTGCAAAGAGGTTAAGTGTATGAAGTACAAACTATTTATTCTTGTCAGTATTATGTTGATGTTGGTTTTCGCTTCCGCTACGTTTTACTGTCCGGAAGCGAAGGCTGTAAAAAGGGAAACTACAGCTCAAAAAGTTCAAAAAAACGATAGGGAAACGCAGGTAAAAGGTAAGTCTGAAGCCTCATTGGGCTTTCTTTATAATAAAAGTTATGCTGTGATTATCGGTATTAACAATTATGAGAAATGGCCGTCTTTGGAATATGCCGTCAACGATGCCAAATCCATGGAAAAAAAATTAAAATCACTGGGCTTTGAAACCACAACACTTATTGATCAGAATGCCGGCAAAGATAATATTCTGAAAGTCCTGGGTGATGAACTTCCCCGCAAGGTCGGTAAAAATGACCGTGTGATCATCTTTTTCGCCGGACACGGCCAGACCGAGCAACTCGCCGATGACAGCCAGATGGGCTACATTGTTCCTGTTGATGCCGACACCAGCAATATTTTTTCCACGGCTATTTCCATGGATCAGGTACGAACTGTTGCACGGCGGCTGAAAGCCAAACACGTTCTTTACCTCATCGACTCCTGTTATGCAGGTTTGGGATTGACCAGATCCGGATCAATCCCGGCCAGTGAAAAAGATTATCTGCGTAAAATCACATCACGCAAAGCCCATCAGATGCTGGTTGCCGGAGGGAGGGGAGAACGTGCTCATGAAAAAGGCGGTCACGGTGTTTTTACCAAGTATGTTCTGGAAGCTCTTGATGGTGCGGCGGACAGGGACGAGAAGGGTTATATAACATTCAGCGACATTTCTTCCTACGTCAAACCCAAGGTATCACACCAGACACGTAATTCGCAGGTTCCGCAATACGGTAATATTGACGGGGAAGGCGATTTTGTTTTTATTTCCGCAACGGCGCCTTCGATGTCGGGAAGCGCCAAACCTTCACTTACGGCCGAAAATGAAATGTTAAAGATTGAACAGGAAAAACAGCGTTTAGAGCAGGAAAAAGCTCAACTGGCCGTCCAGCGTGAACAACTGGAAGAACAAAAGCGTCTTAACGAGGAACGCCAAAAACTGGAAGCCGAGCGACAGGCCCTGGAAGATCAACGCAAAAAGCTGGGGGAAGAAAAGAAGGCATACAACTCCGGCAGGCTGCAATCATACGATTCCCGCCGCCGGACACTTGTCTCTTTGCCGCCGCGTTCCCAAGAATCCCCCGTAGCGGAAAATTTGAACGGGGTTTCGGTGCGTATAATTTATGTCCCGGAGAAAGAATGACGTAGATCAGGCCGCCTATAAATTAAATCAGCTTGGCGCAAAGGTTGATCTTTACAAAACTAATGATTCCGGCAATGGTTCTTTTGTCGGTAAGATGTTTGTAAAAAACGGTTATGAAAATTATTCCGAACTGATATCAAGAACCGTAAAGGACATTGAGTACATTACTCCTGATAGCTCGAGTACGTATCAGAATTCCTTCAATGACGGCCAGCAGTTTAATCTTTGGATTGCCAAGTAGTTTTCCGTACGGAGTATAAATTTGTCATCCTTGGACTCAAGCTGGAGCAATCATGTTGATTGCTCCGGATATTATGTCTGATTCAATCCACAAGATTGAACCCAATGTCATTGACTAAGCCCTACAACCCCCCTCTTTTCTAAATGTACAGACCGGGGACATGGGTAACAGTTGTTCAAGGA
>CAZWCA010000104.1:0-4738 GCA_964632255.1 uncultured Smithella sp.
GTTATGCCGGGGAAAATCCCCTGTCTTTCAAAGTCAGGTCAAACGAATTCGATGTTCGGAAGATTGTCTCAGTTTTACCCTTTTTGAAGCCTTATAATCCAATGGGAAAATTACAGATTAATTCCACAGGATCTGGAAATCCGAAGGATCCCGGATCAATCAGCTTGAATGGGAATGTCTTGCTGACCGATGTTTCCATGAAACTTCCGAAAGATATCAAACCGGTAAGAGAATTAACGGGAAAAATTGCTTTCGGTGGAAAAAGAATGGAAACATCGCAATTAAAAGCTCGTATTGGCGAAAGCGCTGTCCATGGAAAATGTACAATAGATAGTTTCAGCAATCCGCAAGTAGACTGCCAATTTGCTTCTCCTTTGTTTCATACCGCCGATGTAGGATTGCAAAGTCCGGAAAAACCAGTAAATTTCAAGAACGTAAAAGGGCAAATCAGCGTCAAAGACAACTTTATTCAATTAGAAAAGCTCGACATGCAACTGGGAAAGTCCCGTTTAAATTTGTCGGGAAACGTACGGGATTTTGCCGAACCGAAGATTGCGATCTTCTTGAATTCGCCATATATAGATTCCGAGGATATTTCTCATCTTATGACTTTAAAATATTCACCGGGAAAAAAGGAATCTTCTTCGCATGGAAGGAAGATGGAAGAAGAAAAATCTTCTACGAAAATGAAACTTGACGCAACTATACAGGTAGATGCGGGAACATTCCAAGGTGTTGATTTTAGTAATCTGAATTCCAGATTAAACTTTACGGGGGAAACCTTGAATGTTGATAAATTGGAAACTGATTTTTTTGATGGAAAAATAACCGGCAAAGGCAAGGTAAATCTTCATCCTGACGGACAGAATTATTATATGGCGGATTTTTCTGTAGACAAAGTATCTCTGGACAAGATTCAGAATTATTTCAAGAGAAAAACTCAAATTATTACAGGCACTCTTTCACTTTCCGGAAATGTAATTGCTGAAGGCAACACGGTCGATGACTTAGAAAAAACAGCTAGAGGAAAATTTCAGATCAATGCCGGGAAGGGGGTTCTGGAAAGGTTTTCTGTTCTTGCCAAGATATTCTCTGTGCTCAATATTTTCCAATTGGTTAAGTTCAAATTTCCGGAGATGGCAAAAGGCGGCATGCCTTATTCAACTATAACTGGTGATTTATACCTTGCCGATGGTCTATTGGTTTCTGAAAATTTCTTTATCGACAGCGAAGCCATGCAGATAACGGCTGCGGGTAAGGTTAATATTCTGAAGAAGGAGCTGGATAATATTGTCGGCGTTCACCCGCTGGAGACGCTGGACAAAATTGTGGGGAAAATTCCTGTCGCAGGATGGCTTCTTACCGATAAAAAAGGTAATCTATTCACTGTCCATTTCAAGGTTGACGGGAAGTGGGGCGATCCGCAGGTTACCCCCATGCCGGTACAGTCGATAGCAAAGGGAACTTTGGACATTTTCCGAAGGCTTCTTAAATTGCCGGAAAAACTGGTTACGGATACGGGTGAAGTAATTCTGGGACACTAAATTCCTTTGCAAATCAAGCGCTACCTTTGTTGGCCCTTCGACAGGCTCAGGGCAGGCTTCGACAAGCTCAGAATTTTACGATCAACGAGAGAAAAAAACAAAAAAATACGAGGTGGAGTTGTTACACCTCGTATTTGTATATTTTAAACTTACTTAGCGAATTTTGATTACGTTCTCAAAGCTTGCTCGGCTGATTCAGGTTTGGCTGCTTCAGTCTGCTCGCTTTCTTCCAAAGCCAGTTTCAGAACATCCAGCATATCGCTGACAAAGTGAAATTTTATAGATTTCTGAATATTGCCCGGAATATCTTCCATGTCCTTGCGGTTCCAGTCGGGGAGAATAATAGTTTTAATACCGGCGCGATAGGCGGCCAGTACTTTTTCTTTAATTCCTCCGACGGGCAAAACTGCTCCACGCAGTGTGATTTCGCCGGTCATCGCCAGATCTTTTCTGACTTTGCGGCCGGTAAAAAGTGATACCAAAGCCGTAAGCATGGTTACGCCGGCGGAAGGACCATCTTTAGGAATTGCCCCTGCCGGTACATGAATATGGATATCATGGTTTTCGTAAAAATCTTCGGGAACACCCAGAACTTCGGCATTGCTGCGGATGAAGCTTAGTGCCGCGGCTGCCGATTCTTTCATGACATCTCCCAGTTGACCGGTCAGCGTCAGGCCGGTTTTTCCTTTCATTGCCGTCGCTTCGATAAACAGCATATCGCCGCCGGCCGGGGTCCAGGCCAATCCAATGGCCACACCGGGCTTGGCAATACGCGAATCAATGTCCGTCAGAATGCGCACCGCTCCCAGATATTTGTGGACATCATTAATGGTAATGGTTTTTGCTTTAATTTCACCTTCAGCAATCTGGGCTGCCACACCCCGGCAGATATTGGCGATTTCGCGTTCCAGATTGCGCACGCCTGCTTCCCTGGTATAACCGGAAATTATGCTGGTGAGCGCCTTAGACTTTATTTTTAATTGTTCGGCAGTTAAACCATTTTCGGTTAATTGCCGGGGAATCAGATAACGCTCGGCAATTTTTACCTTTTCCTCCAGAGTATAGCCGGGAAGCTCAATCACTTCCAGACGGTCAAGCAGCGCCGGTGGTATGGTATCCAGCATATTTGCCGTTGTAATAAACATGACATGGGAAAGATCAAACGGTACATCCAGATAGTGATCAGTAAATGAATTATTCTGCTGCGGGTCAAGTACTTCAAGAAGCGCAGAAGATGGATCGCCACGGTAGTCGCTGCCGATTTTATCTATTTCGTCCAGCATAAAAACAGGGTTGTTTGATTCAGCACGCCGCAGGCTTTGAATAATTCTGCCGGGCAATGCGCCGATGTAAGTTCGGCGATGTCCGCGTATTTCCGCTTCATCGCGTACGCCTCCCAGGGAAATTCGTACAAATTTGCGGTCCAGTGCCCGTGCAATAGAATGCCCGAGCGAGGTTTTGCCCGTTCCCGGAGGCCCTACGAAGCACAAAATCGGCCCCTTGGAATCCGGCTTTAATTTGCGTACGGCCAAATACTCGATGATGCGTTTCTTGGGTTTGGCCAGGCCGTAATGATCCTCGTCCAGAATCTGCCGCGCTTTTTTAATGTCAAGATTATCAATGGTTCTTTCATTCCATGGCAGGGCGGTAACCCAATCAAGATAGGTGGAAGAGACCATATATTCGGCAGAAGACGGATGCATGCGGGCCAGGCGGTCCAACTCGCGCAGAGCTTCTTTTTCCGCTTCCGGCGGAAGTTTTATCTCTTCAATTTTTTTGCGGTATTCTTCTATTTCAACATTGCCTTCTTCCGATTCTCCCAATTCCTGCTGAATAGCTCTTAATTGCTGCCGCAAATAGTATTCACGCTGGCTTTTATCGATGTCACTTTTGACCTTAGACTGGATTTTATTACCCAGTTCCAGGACTTCCATTTGATGATTCACAAGCCTGGTCAGTTCTCTGAGACGCTCGGTAGCGTTGACGATATTTAATATTTTCTGTTTCTCTTCCGGCGGTGCATTGATAATTGATGTAATCATATCGGCCAGAACACCCGGCTCAGATATTGATTTGGCCATTGGTCCAAATTCCGGCGGCAAAAACGGTGAAAGTTTCAGAATACGGTCGAATAAAACAAGCACATTAGCCATAAGGGCTTCCGTTTCAATATTTTTAACTTCCGTATCTTCCAGAACATTAATATGTGCCTGCTGATATGGCTTGTCGGAAATCAGTTCCGATACCTCGAAACGCGAAATTCCCTGCAGCAGTACCTGTGTCCTGTTCTCCGATACTTTAGCCATTCTGACAATAGTGGCGGAAGTGCCTACGGGATGAAGGTCTTCGAGTGAGTATTGATAATCAGGCGTTGGCTCTTTTTTGGCCATAATTATCCCGATAATCCGGTCTTTAATCATGGCATCATCAATAAGACGGATCGAGTTCAGACCTGTTACTTCCAGGGGAATTACCATTTTAGGAAATAACAGAACATTATACAGCGGAAGAATCGGAATAACTTCCGGTGTGGCGATCGATATATTTTCTTCAGTCGTATTTTGGTCAGTCATTAAATCCTCCGGTTACTTTATATAAATAAATTAGCCGTTTCCATTATTCCGGTGACGTAATTTGAATGCGATGCATTTTATGTTCTTTTTGCTTGTTAATTCTAATCATAAGAATTCCGTCGGCATAAGTTGCATTGGCTGATTCGGCATCTACAAATGCAGGCAAAATAATATTCCGGGCAAAATAGCCATGGGGAATTTCTGCCTGACGATAACGGGTGTTTTTAAAAACAGAAATAATTTTGCGTACTCCGGCAATTTTAATTCTTTTTCGGTCAAGTTCAATATGGAGTTCGTCTTTGTTTATTCCGGCCAGATCAGCCAAAATAATAATTTCGTCCGGTGATTCGTAAACATCGATATGCGGCATCCAGACGTATTCATGCTGTCTGAATACCGGGCTGACTAAGTGAAAGACTTCATCAACCGTTTTTTGAAATTCCTCCTCAAAATTATTATTAAACTTGATCTTAATGAAGTTCATCTTCGTCACCTATAATTTTTTATTATTAAAAATATATACGGCATTTTCTTAAAGTACAATTCATTATATATCCCATTAGTGATTTGTAAAGGTCTCGGGAGCAATATTAATTAACATTTTGCCTTTATTATATGAAA
>CAZWCA010000105.1:0-1255 GCA_964632255.1 uncultured Smithella sp.
CCAGTCATAGCTGAAGCCCATGCGCTTGAGCTGTTTTTTCATATGGTCGATGTTTTCATGGGTCCATTTAGATGGATGGATTTTATGTTCGATGGCCGCATTTTCCGCCGGCATCCCGAAGGCATCCCAGCCGATCGGATGCAAAACGTTAAAGCCTCGCATGCGCTTATAACGGGCGACGACATCACCGATTGTATAATTACGGACGTGGCCGATATGAATTTTTCCCGAAGGATAGGGGAACATTTCTAAAAGATAATATTTTTTCTTCTGCGGATCTTCTATAACTTTAAAAGTTTTTTCTTCTTCCCACTTTTTTTGCCATTTTTCTTCGATTTTTTGAGGTTCGTATTTAATCATAACTGCTCCATAAAGCTAAAATGTATTTGATTTGTTTAGCATATCGACACGATGAGCGCAATGCCTAAGCGACATATTTAATAATTTTTGTCAATGTGAATTGTTGAACATGCGGAAAACATGTAGGCGGTTGCTTCTCGGTTTACATGATTTCCGCCACCCTGCATCCTTCTCCTTGACAATCGAGTAAAATTTTATTGACACAAGAATATGTTTCCTTATACTCCCGATTCTAAAGCATGTTTTAAACTGTTATGAAGCATCGGGTTAATCATTATTGTCGCAACCATGTTCCATTTGAAGGAGGAATCGCCATGAAGAAATCTTTGTTTTTATTGCTTTTGCTATCTTTTTTCGTCGCCTGCTCTTCTGAAAAGGATGCCAAACCCAATCCCACAGCCGTTCCTGCAAAGCAAACAGCGGCAGCACCGGCAGTAGAACCCATAACCAGTTTATCGGGAGAATACATTTTGGCCCAGACTGATTCCAAAAAAATAAAGTCAGGTGACCAGGAATATACATTCCAGACTACACACACGTTTATATTGCAATTTACCGGAAATTCAATGGTTCGGTACATAGCGAAATCTAATCAGACTAGTGATCCACCTGCGGAAGGCATGATGCTCCAGACGAAATTCTATAATACGGATATAACTGGTACCTATGAAATAAGAGCAGGAAGGGTCGTGGCTTTAACATTTTCTTCGGAGGACAAAATACCCTGGGTTCACAAAGGTATCATGCTCTTGCGCTTGAAAGGTGCCGACACACTGGAAATAGAATATAACGGCTCACAATTTCGGAAACAGTGAGAAGCCTATTGCATTCAAAAAAATACGGTAAGTATCACACCGTAAAAATTGATAAACACGATGGTAATTTTTCATTGATC
>CAZWCA010000105.1:1355-4462 GCA_964632255.1 uncultured Smithella sp.
TCATCCACCCTATCTTTTAATTTTGTGTTACCTGTAGGGTGGAACAAGCGGAGCGGTTCCACCATTTACCGATCAAAATTAACCTTGGCCAACCTTTGAATGCATTGATCCGCTAAATCTTTGAGCACTGGCAAGGTCTTAGCGAGATAGACGACTTGCTGCAAATTTTTTATACCGTTATCAATATGTTTTAAGAAATCCGTTTTCTTCTTTTTTAATCCCAGAAAGCCGTAAGCTCCCAGTGCCTGCATGAGCCGTTGTACTGACGCTTCCCGAAAATTATTGACAAATTCTTCATAGCTGCAGGTAGGTTTCATCATGTCGAAATAAAATAAAATGAGTTCATTGCGTTCATCGTCAGTAAAGATTACGTAGGGGTCATAAATCAGCGAGCCCAGATCATAAAAAAGACATCCTTTACGCATGCCCTGAAAGTCAATCAACGCCGGCCGGTTATTTTTCAGCATAATATTCTGTGACTGAAAATCACGATGAATCAGGGCCGGTTCCATTTTTTGCAATCTTCCGGTTAATTCATTCAGTTCCTTCTCCAGGTCCCTGATAAAAGTTGGGGGCAACTCCAAGCGGCAAACCGCCTCAACAAAGTTTTCCCGAAAATAATCATGTTCCCAGCGGTACAGTCTTTCGCCATAGTTTTCTGCCAGCGGTAAGCCCGCCGGTATCCGGTGGAGATCAAAAGTGTGCAATTTGTGAATTTGCCGCAAAACCTGAAAATAATATTGCCGGCGCGTTTCCCATGGCTGATTTCTTTGCGACCAAAGATCGATATCGCCCAAATCTTCGAGCAGAATGAAGTGAAGCCGGGTGTCCAGTGCAATAATCTGCGGCACACAAACTCCAATGCCGCTCAGAAAATTGTTAATATCTACCCAATAGGAGTTTTCTTCGACATCAACACCGTAGTGCATAAAAATAAAACTTGTCTTATCCGGCAGCAAAACGCGAAAAAAACTGCGGTCGGAGCCGCCTTTTTTGATGGGAAGCATTTTCCATGACATGCTGCCCAGACTAGTTGTTAAGAATTCATGTATTGCTTTGTCCATAGTTCCTATTCTTTGTCATTGCCCGGCCTGTAAAGCGGCGAATGCTGGTTGACCGGGTGGTGTTGAGTCATTGCGGGACGTTTTTCAGGCACAGCCTGCCCTCGACCTGATCGGGGGTGGCAATCTAATCACTTCTCTTTCCTGGATTCTCTTGTCTCATGATCATCTGGGGATTTTGCCGAAGAATGTCTCGCCTCGCATAGAACAAGGGGTTGCAACCCCTTGTTCTAAAAGCCTTGCTCTGTCAGCCTGTGATATTCCTTTATCGTTCCCAGGTCATACCAGTAGCCGTCATCAATTACTACTCCGCCCACCACATGAGGATTCTCCTTAATCGCTTCTACCAGAGGCGGTACGATGGATTCAATTTTCCCCGCCGTAAGCCTGCTCAGGAATTGCTTTTCCACAATGTAAATTCCGGCAAAAAGGCAACTTTGGATACCAGGATTTTTCAAAATATGCCGCATGTCGCAAATAAAGCCATCCTTGTCAATGTTGACATTCAAGAGCGGCCCCTGTGAGCGCAAAGCCAACGTAACTTCCGTTGTGCCGGAGAAGTGCCGGTCCAGCAAAGGGATGAGAGGAAGACTGGTAATTATATCGCCGTTATAAACGATGATTCGGTCATCTTCGGCGATAAGATCTTCAATATTCTTAATGCCGCCAGCCGTATCAAGCAGAACCGGTTCGTGACGAAAGATGATCGGAATGCCCTGCCAGTGACCGTCAGGAAAGACTTCGGTGTATTTATCCGCGCAGTGATGAGTATTAACAATAAATCTCTGTACACCGATAGCTTTAAGATGCTCCATTGCGTAAGTAATGATGGGTCGCCCGCCTATTGGCAGTAACGGCTTGGGGGTGTTTTCCGTCAGCGGCCGGAGCCTTGTTCCCAGTCCCGCACCCAGAATGAAAGCTGTCTTAATTTGTTTTGCTGTGATCATTTCATTTTCGACTTTATCTTAATTCTCTCCCCGGCAATCATGAAGTTTTCTTTTCCGATATGATGGATCGTGGCCGGATCTTTAACCTTTGGATCAATCCATGCCTTTACAACCTCGACGATAAAGAAACCATATTTGGCAACCATCTTCGTATCAATCACCCGGCACTCTAAATTGGCATAGCATTCTTCAATAAGAGGCGCACCAACCAAAGAACCCGGCTTGGGGGTCAGACCGAATTTTTCAAACTTATTTACCTTGTCGCCGTGGGTATTGCCGCAACCTACAACTTTTTCGGCTATCTCTACGGTAGGAATATTTATTACGCATTCTTTGGATTTTTTCAAAAGATTGAAAGAATAATTCAGGTCACTCATGACAACTCCTACCAACGGCGGTTCAAAATCAATCATTGTGTGCCAGGACATTGTCATAATATTTGATTTTTCCTTTTGGGCGGTCGTGACCATTATAACCGGGCCTGATTCCAGCAAACTGTAAACTTTGGAAAGCTGCAATGATTTCTTCTTAGCCATTTCATTATCTCCTTAAAGTTTATTAATTTTTAACTCAAAATGATACTTCATCGGCTTAGAGATTTTATCCTTGAAGTCCCTTTTCGTAAAGTGGATATCTTTCCAACTTCTCTTTGAAAAGTAAGGGAAGCTGGGCCACCCAACGATGTCGATATCATGCTGATACCATGCAGCAAAGAAGCTGAAAAATATTTCCTGCCTTGCTGCTCCATGCTTTGGGTTAGAGAATGTCCGCCAGTACTTTGCCGTCTGCGCCAAAGTAAACATTTTTGCCGATTTTCACTACTGGACGGCGGATAAGACGGGGTTCTTTAAGCATGAGCTCGACCAAATCGTTGTCGGTGAGTTTTGTCTGATCCAGTCCCAGCGCTTTAAAAGCCGGGGAACGGTAACTAAACATGACCGAGGCCGGTTGTCCCTGCAATAGCTCCTCAATTTCCTCCCGCGAAAACTGCACTTTAAAAAAATCCCGTTCATTTATTTCCGCCTTCTTTTGCAAGAGAAACTCTCTCGTTTTCCGGCAGGTGGTTCATTTATTCCAGCAGAAGAAATCAACTTTCATT
>CAZWCA010000106.1:0-1742 GCA_964632255.1 uncultured Smithella sp.
CAGGCGCGGCAAAAACTAAGGTGTGAGCATTTTTTCATTTGCCATACAGTGAAGGACGAAGAGCACCAATTTGGTCATTTTCAATCATACCTGGATAGCTTTCAAAACCAGTTTGCTGACTTCTTCGCCCAGCCTTCCTTTCAATCTTTGATCATGTATCTTTATATCAGCCGGAATCCATGCCTGCCGGTCTTTAACCTGGATGGCGCCCTTATAAAAAAGAATTGTACCCAGAATCATCATATGAATCAAGAAAGGGACTGTCTCGGAAAACACGCCTTTTTTCTTTCCTTCTTCCAGAATGCCGATTAAAATCGCTAAAATTGAGGCAATGTCTTCCGTAACCACTTGTGGTAAATGCATGCCGCCCGATGCTATTTCGCGCATCATGATCGGCGGTATTTCCGGATTCTTTTCCACGGCATCGGCAATATTGGCGACATAGGCTGTTAATTTTTCTTCCGGACTGTCCTCTTCAGCCACTGCCCGGGCAATCTTTTGGGCAATATCGCCGATGACCTGATGAATGACATTGGCATAGAGTGTATCCTTATCGCCGATCTGATAATACAGCGTGGCCTTGTTGACACCGGCTCGCCGGGCTATTTCATCCACATGAGTTGCGCTGTATCCTTTCTCGGAAAACAGTGCCCGAGCCGCCGCAATAATCCGCTCGACAGTCTTGCCGGGTTTTTTCATTTTTATTTCTTTATTGATCAACCGCTTCAAGCTTTTGTCCGTCTTTTCCGAGTGTAATTGCGTTGGATATGTTATCTATCCATAGATCAGGATAAAGTATTAACCTGCTTAAATTTTTTTAACTGATTGGTTAAACCGAATGGTTAAATATCTGAGGAAAAAAGTCAAGGATTATGTCTTAATTAACTATGTTTTTTATTCCGGATGAGATCAGCAAGTATATTCATCTCTATATCTAACCTTGACTTTAATTTGGGCTTCAATATAATGCTTAAAAGGAAGTAAAAACAGTATTTTGGATAATAAATTTTAGAGGGAGGGCTGCATGTATAAGAAGGTTCTGGTTCCACTTGACGGTTCGGAATTGGCAGAATGCGCGTTATCTCATGTCAAAAATCTGGTAAAAGAAGGTGCTGTAGAAGAAGTGATTGTTTTAAATGTCTTTAATCCTTATTTTCCAATGTTCGAAGAAAAGGATTTTTCCACATATGGTGATATGAATGCCACAAAGGAAAAAATCAGGAATGACTCTATAAAGTACCTGGCGGACGTGGAATCAAGACTAAGTTCCGAAGGTATTAAAGTCAAAACGGAAATGCTGATAGGCAGCCGGCCCGCCGAAGTTATTTCTGAATATGTCCGGAATAATGATATAAGTTTAATGGTTATCTCCACCCACGGTTATACGGGCCTGAAAAAACTTATGTTCGGCAGTGTGGCGCTGGAGATCCTGCATAATTCTTACGCGCCGGTGCTTTTGATCAGGCCGGAGTCCTGCCGAACCTGAATCAAGTCGTTATTGATATTTGTTCTTTATTTAATTATGCCTTGTATCGTGATAGCATTTGCTTAATAACCAAGGAGGCGAGGCAATCGATGGTCGTTAAAACATTCACTGCCGTGCTTCATAAGGAAGAGGATTTGTATATCGCAGAATACCCGGAAGTCGGCACAGTCAGCCAGGGCAAAACCATCGAAGAGGCAGTCGCGAATCTCAGAGAAGCAACGGAATTATATCTTGAGGAATTTCCTCTGAAAGATTT
>CAZWCA010000106.1:1842-3478 GCA_964632255.1 uncultured Smithella sp.
TTCATTATGGTGGATCTTGTGAGCTCGATCGGTGCATCTTCTGCGCTTCCGGATTCTCGAGAACCGCTGGTATCTGTGAGTAGATTGTCATTTCTGAGCCTGATTTGTCCTTGTTCAACCTGATCTACACCCAGGGCGCTAATTGCCAGCAATCCTGAATCAAGACGCTCTATCCATCCCTTGGCCTTTAGATACCACACGTGGAATTCCAACAACTCAATTGGTTTGCAAAGGAGGCGGGTCATTTCATACTCGCCCAATCCCGGATTGGTCATGTTGCGCCGCCGCTGAACATACATAAGCGAAAGCAGACTCTCACGCGTTTCGCGGTCGTCGCCGAAAGAAGTTGTGACACCGGCTTCAGATGCCAGTTTCCACTTTTGGTTCCAGTACTCCTGATGTTTGACATCATAACCGGCACGAGTTTCCGGGTCGGCAAGAGCATGGTAAGCTTCGACAATTAATTGAAAGCGCTCAGTATCAGCCGATTTTGTGCTATCGGGATGGAACTTTTTGGCGAGATGCCGGAAGACACGTTCAATAGTGTCCGCGTCGGCATTTGAACTAAGTTGAAGAATTTCATAGTAATCGACGAATTCTGTTTTTTTCACGGCGCTTCCTCAGAGGTTGTCAATGTCAATCGTTATCATCCGGTCCGGACAAAATTATATGCCCACTCCTATGCTTTTATTCAAAAAATAATATAAGATTATTAGTTTTTGTCAACGAAATATGGGTTCGGTTGTTTTCTCCTTTCTATTTTTATTATGCTTTATATTTTAAATAGAAGGAATTAAATCTTGAAGAATTTTCCTGAAAGCTTTATCAAAGCAATTCAGAAGTTGTCCGGGCCAAATAACAAAATGAAAGGAAATGACGTGAAATTTTCTTCTCAGACAAATAGAGAATTTAAATTTATGAATAGTATGCGCACTGATAAAGTCTTTTTAATATTTTTAATTATGTTTTGTGTGTTAACGATGGCCGGTTGTACCTGTTTAGCACATCCGGTAATTCCAACGGAAGTTCCGGAAGTCTATCCGGGAATTCTTCAGGGATATCTACCGCAAAGCCAAGTTCCCAACAGCATTACTTTGCTTCCGCCCCCTCCAGCTAAAGAATCAGCAGCCTTTGCCGCCGACCAGGAGGCTTTCCATTCTACACGCTCCATGGTCAACACACCACGCTGGACTCAAGCCGTCAAAGACGCCGACTTCCTTTTTCCGGAAGCTCCAAAAGCTTTTTCCTGTGCACTCAATGCCCCGATCACTAAAGATGCAATGCCCAATCTTTATATGCTGATGCGGCGTACTTTTACCGACGCCATTGCGGCCACTTTGGCGGCCAAAAATAAATATAAACGTGTCCGTCCTTTTGTTGTGAATAAGCAGGCGAGCTGCACGCCGAAGGATGAGGCGGAATTGATCAAGGATGGTTCATATCCATCGGGGCATACGTGCTTCGGATGGACATGGGCATTGATTCTTGCCGAAATTGCTCCTGAAAGAGCTGACGTGATTCTGTCACGCGGTTACGCTTTCGGCCAAAGCCGGGTGATCTGCAGTGTTCACTGGCAAAGCGATGTGACGGCAGGACGTGTTATTGCCGCTGCTGTTGTAGCGAAACTTCACTCAGA
>CAZWCA010000107.1:0-2972 GCA_964632255.1 uncultured Smithella sp.
TCTCGCCAAAATCCCAGTTTCAGTGTGCACAAACCGGAGATACAGCATCCCGTCATGAGATTATTATTGTGAGACTATAATCCAGTTATTACTCAGCCTCTTTGGTATTGTTCTGTAAAGAATAATTCTATTCCCCGGCAATATTAAGACTTATCCGGTTACTTTTTTTGATTCTTCAGGAATAATCGGTATCATAATCAATTGTGAGTTTCTTAGAGCATGCAGGACAGAGTGTAATCCGACTTTTGCTTCTGTTAAAAACCTGTGAATACAATCAATGCTGGAAACCGGATCATTATCGAAACCGATAATTATATCGCCTTCCATTACACCGGCTTTTTTTGCAGGACTGTTTTTTTCAACGGAAACCACAAGAACTGCCGTATTGGTTTTTAATCCGTGTTTATAGACTGTTTTCCTGTTTAACATAATCGTTTGTCCGGCAATACCGATATAACTTCTTTTTATTTTGCCGTACTGGATTAATTTACTTGCCACGAATTTTGCCGTATTTATGGCGATTGCAAAGCATATTCCCTGTGCCATCAGGATCATTGCACTATTTACACCAATAACTTCTCCACGGGAATTAACAAGCGGTCCACCCGAATTTCCCGGATTTAAAGAGGCATCAGTCTGAATCACATTGTCGATAAGTCTTCCGGATTTAGACCGCAAAGATCTTCCCAATGCACTCACCACCCCTGATGTTACCGTACAATCAAAACCATAAGGGTTTCCTATCGCGATTGCGATCTGACCTACCCTGATCTTGGCGGAATCTCCCATTATTGCAAAAGGCAAATTATGAGAATTTATTCTTATTACAGCAAGATCGGTTTCAGGATCGTCACCTACAATATATGCGGGCAATTTTCTCCCATCCTGCAGGAAGACATTTATTTTTTTCGCTCCCGAAACTACATGACTGTTTGTTAAAATAAATCCGTCGGGAGTGAATATAAATCCTGATCCGCTTTTTTTCTGATCCTCTCCATAAACGAAAGGCTGTTTTGATTCTGCTTTTTCATCGACGATTTCAATGCCTACCACTGCCGGACTTACTTTTTCCGAAACATTAATTATCGTATTAGAATACTCATCCAGCAATTCTTCATCATTTGTTCCACCTACATACAAACTTTTTTCCTGGTTATCCGCCTGAGCAGATAAAAATTTGACTATATTATTCATTGGTCCTTTACGGGAAATTTATTAAAAAGTGAGAACTTCTTTTTGTAAATACAATATAGGAACCGCGGTCCTGTATGTCAATAAACTAACTAGTTTCCGTCCGGAAAGGGCTCTTTTCCGCTCGGCTGTGTCGTTCTGCATATTACCCCCAGTCGTCCGTTGGAGATCGCGGCTAGTCCCGCGGAAAGCATTCATGACCTGGCTCAGATGAAGTTGCCTTCTTCAACCGGACTAATCTCTGTTTGACTTCATTGATTTCGCAGGCTATGACACGTCTTGATTTGTCGATCCGGAACAAAAATATTTTACGAGAGAAAATTTCATTTTATCGAAATCATGGTGAACTCATGGCTAATGAATACCTATCGACAGGCTTTACCGATGTAGACAGCACGCGAAATAAGGAAGCATATTTTGATTGCCTGAATTTGCTCGATTCACTTGAATATTACAAAGAATGCAAAACAAAAAGTTACGATCTTCTGCAGCTCAGGCCCGGCATGAAGGTGCTGGAAGCCGGGTGTGGTCTGGGTGACGACGCTTTCCGAATGGCAAGACTTGTCACGCCTGGCGGACTTGTTGTCGGTTTGGATGTAAGTAACGTAATGATTGAAAAGGCACGTCAAAATGAACTTGCCGCACAATTACCGGTCGAGTTTCAAATGGGGGACATAAAAGCTCTGCCCTTTCCTGACAATTCTTTTTCACGCTGCCGCATCGACCGCGTTCTTCAACACATTCCACAGCCGCAAAAAGCGGTGACAGAACTCGTTCGCGTTCTGGAACCGGACGGACTGCTTCTGGCTTACGACAACGACTGGAAAACGTTTTCAGTGGCATCCGAATATATTGAAACCACACGAGTTATAGAAGATTTGTGGATCGGTTCTTTCGTCAACAGCCGGATAGGGCTTCACCTGAGCGGTTATTTTGTATCTGCCGGTTTGTCTGATGTGAAAATCTATCCCGGTACTTCCGTTATCCGGGATTTTGAGACGGGAAACAGGGTTTATAACCTGCGTGAAAATGTGCAGAAGGCGGTTGATGTTAAAATCATTTCCGCAGATCAGGGAAAGCGCTGGCTGGAGGAGCTAATCGAAAGGGATACCAGGGATAGTTTTATGGCAACACTTACGGCTTATACTGTCGTGGGGAGAAAAGGCAAGCCGGAATGCAAAAGCCATGGGCAATAGCCAATAAGAAAAATGATGCGAGAATGATAATGATATATTTCAGGCAGAGTAAAATTGAAATGGTTTATAGCTTCAAATTTGAGGCGGCGCTTCCATGATTTCCAACCCCCTGTTCATTGTCGCCATTCTGGTAGCCATTGAAACACTGATTCTGAAGCTGTCCCGTCATAAGCGGACGGAGCATTTCTTCAATTTGCTGCCGGCTGTTTTCTGGATTTATTTCCTGCCGATGCTTGCCGCAACATTTGGGATAATTACAACGGAAAGTCCCGTGTATGGAATGATCACTACCTGGCTGCTGCCAGCAAGCCTGGTGCTGCTTTTGCTGCCGGTGGACATAAAGGCTATCTTGCGACTGGGACCGGCCGCGCTGGCAATGTTTTTTATCGGTGCAGCGGGCATTATGGCCGGCGCCGTCATTTCCTTTAACCTCTTCAAACCACTAGTAGGCAACGATTTCTGGTCCGGCTTCGGCGCCCTTTCCGCCTCTTGGACCGGCGGCAGCGCAAACATGATTGCCGTCAAAGAGGCTCTGTCGGTACGCGACACGGTCTTTGCGCCGATGGTGATTGTCGATACTGTCGT